>NZ_JAWQFO010000013.1:0-59840 GCF_033436665.1 Roseobacter sp. FCG-D35 | reverse complement strand
GCCGGAGCGCCATGCCGAACAGCACCTTCATCGAAAGGCACGTCTGAATGGCGGCATCGCTGTAGCTCTGCTGGCGGCCACGCCTGCCTGAGGGCGCGGCATCCCAGCTCATATTGGGGTCGAACCAGATCGTCAGCGAGCCCCGGCGCTTGAGCGCTTCATTGTAGGCCGGCCAGTTCCTGGTCCTGTAGGTCGGGGGTGTAGGTCTGCTCATGCATCCCAGCTACCACGCTGGATTCACGAGATGAATCCCTCACGCGATTTGTGCAACAGAGCCCAGACCGCGCGTCAATCCGGTTCGAATTCCGTCACCTCGTCAGCGGTAATAGTGTAGCCGACCGGGGCATAGAGCGTGTTCGAGATCTGCGCGGTGAGCGTTCCGGTCACGTGCACGGCAGAGAAAAGGCGTCCATCGGCGTAGCCGGAGTCGTAATCTACCAAAGCCATCTGGTTCGGAGGTGGAGGCGGCACGTGAACGCAGGCGCCAAAATAGGGCACAAGCAGAAAGCTCTTGACCGAGGTGCCGTCGAAGTCGATGGGCACCACGAAACCCGGTATGCGAATGCGCTGTCCATCGAATTCGAGAGACAGCGTTTCGCCCATCTCCTTGTCGATCATCTGCGTTGCGGTGCCGTGTGAGACTGAACCGCTGAGCGCCGACATGCGGGCGCCGGCGGGCAACAGGTCGGGCCACTCGATATCGATCGGCGTACCCGCCCGCGCGGCATGCCATGGAAACGCAGAGCCCAGTGCAAGTCCGGCAATGCAGGAACGTCGCGAGATCTTCATTCGGTTTTATCCTCCTGTTTCGAGCCTGGCTCGCCTTCGCCATTCTGCCATCTGTCGCGACGACTGGGAACATTTGGGATGGCGTCAATCATGGCGGGGAAGTCATCTTGGCCGGGGTGCCGCTGCGGTCATGGTGCAGCTGCTTGGGCGCGGCTGGTCGGTGCCTCAAAGCGACATTCCGGGCCGAGACCCGGAATGTCCTATGGTGCGTATGGATCGGCGATCACTTGGTGAAGAAATGCCCGGTCTGCTCCATGATGCCGTTTTCGTACTTCCGGAGCGCCTTGCCGGCGGACTTGAAGTTGCCCTTGCCTTCGACGCCGTTGATCTCCGACGTGTTCATCGCATAGTAGAGCGTCGATGCGGCCACCGCGTCAGCGTTTACCGTCAGCGCCTTCTCGCTGATGTTGTCGAAGGTGTCGCAGGCCAGGTGATAGCACTGGTCGAGCTGCTCACCGACCACGCCGCCCCAGATCGCCGCTTCTTCTTCGGTCTTCAGCTCTTCGGCACCCGTGAACAGTCCGCCCGCCGGGATGCCTGCCAAGGTGATGAACGGGCCATAGTCCGAACGGCCGCTGAAGTCGGTGCCCTTGTAGGGTTCGCCGATGCCTTCGTAGAAACGCTCGAAGAAGGCTTCGATCTGGGCGGAACCCTCTGGCCCCGGACCTGCGCCTTCACCGTCGGAATCGTCGCCGTCATAGATCTTGAAGACATAGTTCGGCGATCCGATCATGTCGAAGTTCAGGTAGAGAGCGATCTTCAGTATCGTCTCGTCGCCCTCGTCGAAGAATTTGTTGATCAGGTCATTGACGTAGAACGTCGATCCGATCAGGCCCGACTCTTCTGCCCCCCACCAGGCAAACCTCACCTTGTTGCGGACGTCGGCCTTGGCCATCTGAATCGCGGTTTCGAGGATCGCGGCAGTTCCGGATCCATTGTCCTGAATGCCCGGTCCAGCTTGCACCGAGTCGAGGTGAGCTCCGACCATCACGACATTGTCGGGATCACCGCTGCTGGTTTCGGCCAGCACGTTGGTGGTCGTGAAGGGGCTGCGCAGGGTGCTGGTGGAGATCGCGAGCTCGAGCCCGGGCGTACCGGCAAGTTCGGCACCGAGATCGAACGGCATCGACACCACCGGCAAGTCGCCGACGTATCCGTCCGACAGCGTGCCGCCGAACAGCGGTTCGCGACCGGCAGTGCCTTGGTTGAAGATGATCACGCCAATCGCACCGGCAGCCTCAGCATTCTCGGCCTTGAGCTGGAACGTGCAGGCGCCGCGCTGGATGAGCGCGATTGTTCCGGCCGCGAAGCCGGCGAAATCCGCGACTTCACATCCGCTTGTCGATGCAGCCGGATCCCCGAGCGACAGGTCGACCGGTGTCACGGCCCCGGAAATTGGAACATTCCCGGTGCTGCCCGAGTAGGACATTGTCAGGAAATCATCCCCGTAGACGTAGGTCGTCGGAGCGGGGCTGATCTGTTCAAGCGTCGCGAGGGCCAGTTCGGCGTAGATCACGAAATCGAAGGGCTGCACCACCGGGTCGTATCCAGCAGCGGTCAGCTGTTCGACGACGTAATCGACCGAGGCGTCATACCCCGGAAAACCCGAGGCGCGGATGCCGCCGCTTTCGTCGGCGATCTGTTGCAGGGCTTCCTGGTGGCGACGGACGCCTTCATAGCTTACGCAGTCCAGCAGCTTGTCGATATTGTTGTTGCTGCGGTTGGCGCAGGCATTCGCATTGGCCTTGTTCGGGTTCGCATTCGCGCTGGCTTCTATCGGCAATGTCATCATCGCCGCAGCGCTTACCCCGAGCCACACGCTGGCGGCCAATCTACCAATTATCATGGATAGTCCTCCCAGTTACGAAATGCACTGAACCGCGCCCTTTCGCTTGCCACTGGCCGAAGTTCACACACGTCGTTGACGCATTTTTTACTTTCACACCTCGACCACAATGTTCCGAGACTAGGCGCGCCAGGGATTCGGCTCAACTATTTTAAGTTGAAGAAATGCTGCCTCTGCCTACCTTTACGCTACGGAACCCACCAATTCATCGGTTTTGGAGCCATCTAAAGTTGAATCGCCGACTGCATATCGAAGATCGGTAGCAGGACGGACAGGACGATCGTGAGCACGAAACCGCCGATCACCATCATGAGGATCGGATCGATCAAGGCCGCCAGCCGCTTACGGTCGTTGATCAGCCAGGTTTCAACGAGCACGGCAGCACGTTCCGTCATGATCGCGACGCGCGCCGATTTCTCTCCCGCCTCGACGAGTTGTGCTGCGATCCGTGGCACGAAACTCGTCTCCGTCAGAGCCGTCGAGAGTGACGCACCTTCTTCGATCGCGCGGGTGACGGCGAGGCTCTCCTTCCGGAACTTCCCGATACCGAGGACGTCTGTGGCGCTTTTGACACCTTCGACAACGGGCTGACGGCTGCCGATGACCAGCGCCAGGGTGCGCAGGTACTGGCTGGCGGCCTCCAGCGTCATGAGGCGGCCCACCACCGGCAACCGAAGCAGGAACGTCCGCCATCGGTCGCGGACATCGGCACGTCGCAAAAGAATGGGAATGCCAATCAGCATCGCGGCCAGCCCGGCGATCAGCCAAATGGCATTTGCACCGATCCAGCCGGTCGCCGCCAGCATGAACCTTGTCAGCGGCGGCAATGGCCTGCCGGTCGCCTCGAACATTGCGGCAAGCTGCGGGGCGACAGTCACCATCAGGATGCCGCAGACCAGCAACGATACTGCCGCTACGAAAGCCGGGTAGATCAGCGCTGTCGCCAGCGCGGCACGATCGGTGCGGCGGGTCTCTAGATGGGTGGCAATGGTCTCGAAGACAGCGGGCAGATCGCGCGACGTCTCGCCGGCACGAACCGCCGAGATCACGTAAGGTTCGTACCCCGAGCCGCCCCGTGCCAGAGCTTCGGACAATGGTGCGCCTTCGAGGACATGAGACCTGATCCGCGCCGCGACCTGATCGATGACGCTGCCCTCTCCAGCCTCGCGAAGAATCGACAGGACCTCGTCGACCGGCAGACCCGCCGAAAGAAGTGATGCCAGCTGTCGTGCGAAAATCGCCTGCAGATCGCTATCGAGGCGGCGTTGCCTGCGGCCCAGGCTGTGGCCCCGGCTCTCGGACCCGGCAACAATTTCTTCGGGGAACAGCCCGTCGCGCTGCAAGCGCCTGTAGGCGTCGGCACGGTCCTCGGCATCGATCTGCCCGCTGCGTTTCTTGCCCTCCGCGGTGTAGGCGCGGTAGCTGAACGTTGTCATGCCCGCGCCCCGAGGGCACGGTCCACCTCGGCCAGCGTGGTCCGAACTTGGGCTACGTGCCGCAAGGCTTCGCGCGCCAGCGTTGTGCCGTGGCGGCGTGCGAGCACACGCAACTCGGTTTCGCTTCCGGCCCGCTCGATGGCGCCGCGCAGATCGTCATCAATCTCGACGATGTCGTAGATGCCGATCCGCCCCTTGTATCCAGAATTGCCGCATTTGGCGCAGCCACCGGCCTCGGCGACGAGGTCCGGCGGATCGACCCCCTCGGCGGAGAAGGCGGCGGCTTCCGTCTCGTCAAGCGGACGTCGGCTGCTGCAGTCTGCGCAAAGAAGACGCAGCAGACGCTGGGCGATCACACCACGTAACGTCGCGGCGATGAGATAGTCCTCGAGACCGAGATCGCGCAGGCGTACAACTGCACCGACCGCCGTGTTTGCGTGCAGCGACGAAAAGACCAGGTGGCCGGTCAGCGCCGCCTGCCCGGCAATCGCCGCGGTTTCCTGGTCTCGGATCTCGCCCACGAGGATCACGTCGGGATCCTGCCGAAGCGCCGCGCGCAGACCGGCGGCGAAGGTCATCCCGATGCTGGCGTTGATCTGGGTCTGGTTCAGCCCGTCGACATGGTACTCGATCGGGTCTTCCACCGTGATCAGGTTCCGCTCGGCGCGATTGGCGAGCTTGAGCAGGCTGTAGAGGGTCGTGGTCTTCCCGCTGCCCGTCGGTCCTGTCGCCAGGATGATCCCGTCGGGGCACCCGGAAAGGCGTTCGAGAACCGCGATCTGCTCCGCCGAAAGGCCAAGGTCGCCCAACGGCTTCAGCCCGGCATTGCGGTCGAGGATCCGAAGCACGACACGTTCACCGAAATTGCCCGGCAGTGTCGACACCCGCGCGTCGATCGCCCGCCCGCCGACGCGCAGCGAGATGCGCCCGTCTTGTGGCAGGCGCGTCTCCGCGATGTCGAGCCCGGCCATGACCTTGAGGCGTGATACCACCCTCGCCACCGGCACTTCGCGCTGGTCGAACATGTTGGACAGAAATCCATCGAGCCGCGCGCGCACCCGCAGCCCGTTCTCATGCGGCTCGAAATGCAGGTCCGATGCGCCAATGTGGACCGCCTTCCGCAGCAGCTGGTTTACGAGGCGGATTACCGGTGCGTCCGAGGTGTCCTCGAGCAAATCCCGCGCCGGTACAAAGTGGTCTTCCGCATCGTCGAGTTCGAATAGCACGTCGCCGCCGTCCGGCGTGTCTTTGCCGTAAATCTCCGCGATCGCCCGTTCGAATTCGTCGGCTGCCATCCGCACGGGCGTCAGCCCTGTAAAACCACGCCGCAGGATTTCGCGCATCCCGAAGCTCGTCGCGCCGGGACCGATCAGAAGATTGCCGTCGTCGACGGCAACCTGTTCCGAGCGTGCAAATCCGAAGGGAATGTTGCGGCTATTCAATCCGGCCCTCCCCGAACCGCAGCGGGGTCGGGAGAGCAGGAAATTGGCGCTCACGCGCGACGCTGTCAATGAACCCGGCATCGAACGGCTGGTTCAGGTTCGCACCGTCATAGGGAAAGCGGCCATCGGGCACGGCGGGATACTTTCCGTCCGAGAGCGGCTGGATCAGGTCACTGGCTCGCCGCGCGTCCCGTGCCGCCTTCCGGCTGAGCCGCGTCGCCTCGGCGTCATTCGAGATGATATGCGGCCGGAGCATGACCAGCAGAACCCGCTGATCGCTGCGCGCGCTGCGACCTCGGAAGAGATTGCCGACCAACGGCAGATCGCTGGCGCCCGGCACGCGCTGGCCGACCGACCCGTTGCCGTCCTCGATCAACCCGCCAAGCATGATGACCCGTTCGTCGTTGACGATAACGTTGGTGCGGATCGACCGCTTCGAGGTAATCTCACCGCCCGCGTCCGAGGTGCTGTTGGTCAGGTTCGAGACTTCCTGGTTGATGGCCAGCCGGATCGTGCCGTCGATTGTGATCTGCGGCACTACGCGCAGCGTCAGGCCGACATCCTGGCGGTCGATGGTCTGGAACGGCTGGTTGGGCACTGCGCTGTCGCCTACCGTCGAGAACGAACCTGTAACGAAGGGCACGTTCTGCGCGACCACGATCTCGGCTTCCTGATTGTTTAGTGTCAGGATCGACGGCGTCGACAGGACGCGGGTCGTGCTCTGACGGCTGAGCGCGGTCAGAAAGCCTACGAAACTGTCATCCCCCGAAGTCGCCTTGGCACCGAAAAAGCCGCCACTGCCGAGGTCGGGCACGTTCTTGCGACTGACGGAACTCAGAACCCCGCTTAGAGTCTGGCGTCCGTCGAAGGAGAATTGCGCCCCTCCCGCGACGGCATCGTTGAGAACGGCCGCGAACTGGACCGAAAGCTCGGCAAAATTCTGCACCGAAAGCTCAAAAATCAGCCCTTCGATGAGCACCTGGCTGGGTCGAAAATCGAGCGCCTGAATGGATTGCACGATGGGCCCGACCCGGTCGGTCGGCGCCGAGACGATCAGCGAATTGGTCTGCGTGTCCGCGACGATGGTCACTGCCTGCGGCTGTGCCTCATCGCCCTCGCTGGCAAGGTTGCCGAAGCTGCGGCTGATCACGTCAGCCAGCTGCGTGGCATCGGCGTAGGCCAGACGCACGACCCGAGTGGCAATCGAGCGCTGCGGCGTGTCGAGTTCGTCAACAAGCTGGCGAACCCGGTTGCGGAAGGTGATCGGCCCGGACACCACGACCGTGTTGGCGCGGCCGTCAGCAGAAATCGTGGCACCTGCTGGCGCCAGATCGAGATTGAGAACGGTCTGCGCGATGTCCCCGGCATTGCCATTTCTCACCCGGATCGTTTCGACGGCATCGCCGTTGCTGCGATCAAGGCTCGAAATCACGCCCTGGATCTTCGAGAAGTTCTGTGCCCGGTCGGAAATGATTAATAGTTGCGAGCCTTCGACCACCGACAGCACCGCCTCGCTGGGAAGGATTGGGCGTATCACCGAGGCCACTTCGTTGACATCCGCGTTGCGCAGCTGAATCACCCGGGTCTCGAACCCGCCGGTCGTGCGCGCGCGGCCCGCAAGACCGCTGGCGTCGTTGATCGGCACAATCCGGTCGGCATCAATGCCCGACACGATGGTCAGCCCGTTAAGTTCCAACACGTTGAGAAAAATTTCAAACAGGGCCTGGCTAGACACGTTCTGCGGCGCCACGACATTGACGCGCCCGGTGACCGATGGGTCGAGCACGAAGGCGCGCCCGGTTTCTTCCGCGACGATGCGGACAAAACCCTCGAGGTCCACGTTTCGCAGGTCGAGACCGGCTTGCGCACGCACGCTTCCACTCGCCATGATGGAAATGGCAAATGCCACCAAAAGTGTTCGTATCATCTGCTGCCCGATCCCGCATTTTGCGTGGAGTTTTATTGCAGACACTATCCATGCAAACGCCAAGCCTGTCTATCCTACATTCCCGCGCGTCATATTCGGCAAGATACCGCTTCCGGCGATGCCAGCGCGCAACGTACAAGGAAATAGTCGCGCAGAACGCGAGAAAACGGTCGACCGATGCACAGCAAGGCTCTTACGGTCGATGAAAAAAGAAAGAGCATCGAGGACAGGCATGACACCTAAATTTCGACTTTCGTTTGCCGTTGCGGCAATGGTATCCGGCATGACGCTCGCATCGTGCAGCGGCGTGGGAGGCAGTGGCGGTAGCGACCGCGGCTTTCAGGCGAGTTACTTCTCGGCACGATCGGCACTCGAGGCCGGCAACTACGACAGCGCCGTCACGCGCTACGACCGCATGCTGACCGAGGCTGGACCTCTGGAGTCCCGGCTGCGGCTCGAGATGGCGCACGCGCTACTGCGCTCGGACCGTTACGCCGAAGCCTCCGAACAGGCACGACAGGTCGCGTCGTCCCACGAGGACAATCGCCGGGCTGCGGCGCTTTCGGTCGTCGGAACCGCCGAACATCGTCTTGCACAGGAAGCAATGTCGCGGAACGATTTCGGCCCAGCGACAGTCGCCCATCTGCAACGTGCGCAAGCCGCGTTCGCGGAGTTACTGAAAACCGCGCCCGACCTCGATCCGCTGGGCAGCATGGCCGAACGCAAGGCTATGGTAGATGCCTCGCTGAAGAGGCTTGGCGCCTAGGGCGAAGCGACCGGCGAAAGCTCAAGCGACACTGCAACCAAGCCGGCCGACTGACCGGCAGAGATTCGCAGGCCCGCGATCTCGTAACCGAGCGAAGGTCTTAGTAGTTCCATGAAGCGCGCGGCGTCCTGAAACAGCACGTCCTCGAGCCGAAGCACGACCCGGTTCCCTTCTGCGTTCTCAAGCGTGACCACCTGCCGACGCAGACCGGCCTCGGTTAATGACGCCTCGAGGCCAGACAGCCCCGCCGGTGCAACGGACAGGGCGCCGCTCGTCTCTGCGACCCCGGATTGCGCCAGCCATTCGTAGTGGCGCGCCGATACCCAGGCCTGTTCGGCCTGCACCTCCGACAGCATCGAAGTTGCACGATCCCGCGCCTCCTGCAACGGGACCGCCACAAGAAACCAGAGCGCCAGCGCGATGGCCGGCACCATGAGGCCCAGCAGCATCCTCTCGCGGGCGCTCAGGTTTTCGAGATGTTTAAGCACGTCTTTGCTCATCGCGCTTGCCTCGGGTCGGCGGAGACATCGATAACCGCATCGACCCCGCCAGCTTCCAGCGCACGCAGAGTACCGGCGCGCGCGTCGAGTTCCAGGTCCCGCAGTTCCGCGACCAGCATGTCGGCAGCAGCAAAATTCGGCGCGACGACGGCAACGGAAAAACCATGCTCGGGCGCGAAGTCGATGCGACGCACATCGACGCCCTGACCGAACAGTGCGACCGTGATGCGGCTCAGAGTATCAATCGTCTCCGCGGCCCGATCGTGCCCTTCCGGCGATTGTGACACCTCAAGAGCGCGTGTCACCTGCTGTCGGATGTCGAGC
Organism: Roseobacter sp. FCG-D35; assembly: GCF_033436665.1. Taxonomy (NCBI): domain Bacteria; kingdom Pseudomonadati; phylum Pseudomonadota; class Alphaproteobacteria; order Rhodobacterales; family Roseobacteraceae; genus Roseobacter; species Roseobacter sp. FCG-D35. Next base: position 50,810 of record NZ_JAWQFO010000013.1, on the reverse strand, counting down.
ACCGGGCCCGACGGCACAAGCCCTTCGCGCAGCAAATTGACCGTTTCAGCTTGCGTCCGGGCTGCAGCGCCCGCCAGTTTCCGGGTCTCGATCACGACACCTGCCGCCCACAGCGCGAAGGCCAGTGCGGCGATGACTGCTGCAGCCGCCCACCACGCGGCACTGCCCGACCCGCTGCCAGACGCCATTTCCGTGTCTCCGCGCAGATCGAACTCCAGCTCGCCGTTTGCAAAGCGCGCCGCCGCGTCCGCCGGTTCCACCTCGGGCTCGACACCGGCCGCTCTGAGGATACCGTGAACATCGCGGACCACGCCGGGGTCGACGGCGGCCCGCGTTACACCAGCGTCGACCAGAACCCTTTCAAGAAGCTCAAGGCCGACGGCAATCGGCGCGCTGAAACCGTCCCATAGACCGAGGCGCACCAGCAGCCTATCCTCCGCCTGCACAATCCGAACTTGGTTCTCGGCGCCCGACAGCGTCAGAAAGTCGGGCAGGATCGCCTGACACTCCGCGGCCCGCGCAATCTCGGTGTCCCGCCAGTCGCGCCGTCTAGCCACGTCGCACACGATCGCATGCGTCCATTGCCTGTCCTGGCCAAGAGGCAGTACGTGCAGGGTATCGTCCCGTACACCGATGCGGTCGGAAAGCTGCTGCCGGACGATTCGCATCCGCGCGCTCCCCGTAACGCCGGCCGGCAAGTCGAACCGATAAACCGGCGCAAGGTGACCGGGCAGCGCCGCGACGAACGAGGTCGCGCCCGCCGGCGGCATGCCATCGATAGGAACGACGACGGCCTCCCTGCTCCTGCCCGCGCTCATCCGGTGGTCTCAGCCCGGCTGGAGAACACGGTGACTCGCCGGGTTTCAGGATCACGATGCAGGATCGTGCGTGCGCGGTGCGACAGGCCGTCGTACCGCGTGTGCGTCTCGACCTCGAACCATTCGGACTGCACGCCGAGCAGGTGAAGAGCAAGTTCCGTCGCTGCTAGCGGACCTGCGAGACCTTCCACGGCCGATCGGAACTCCGAGACGTCCTCAAACGGACGGGAGCTGCGCAGCGCCACTAGCGCTTCAATCACCTCAAGCTCAAGTCCCGTTACGGCGGCGAGGACATCCCGCACTGCAGTGTTTACATTGACTGGCCGCGACCTCGGAAGAACCGAAAGATCCGCACGGAAATTCCCCGTATCCGGCCCGGTCAGTCCATTGATTTCGGTGAACTGGCCGGAACTCGTCATGTCACCTGGCTGGAAGTTCTCTGCCGCCGCTGGATCAAGGATCGCTCTGGTCGATGGTTGCTCCGCGGCGAAGCGATCGACAACTCGCTGCACGAGATCCGGCGCGACGGCGCGCGACCGGGCAAGCCTCTCAAGCGCCGCCGTCGGCGCATCGCTAGAGCCGCCGAGCAGGAGGTTCAGGTTGAACCGGGCTTCGAGATCTCGAACTGTGATCGCGACAGTTCCACCCGCAACTTCCGCCGGGTAGCTCTCGAGCGCCCAGCCTTCGCTGCGGTGATCGACAGCGGGACCGTCGAGATCGTCCACCAGAAGCTTGATGGACAGCAATCGCCCGGCATGGGACATCGTATCCGCCCTGTCGCGAGCGTGTTGCAGGGCGAGGTGCTCGACGTCTTCCACTGCATGGATCATCAGTTCCGCTGCGACCGTCGAAAGCGCCATCACGATCACCAGAACGTTTACTAACACGAAACCGCGATCTCGCATGGAGCCACCGTATTTCCGCCCTCCCGTCATCGCGCCGCGAGCACCCTGATCTCGCCGAGCGGTCTTGCGCCGAAGGTGATTTCAACGGCAAGCGGCAGTTCCCAAGGTTCAGGCGCGCGCCAGTTTCCGGGCGGGAGCCATCCGTCTTCAGCCGTTCGGACCCGCACACTCCAGCCTTCCAGCCTGTCGAGCATGGCAGCGGTCTGCGCGCGCCCCTCGTCGAGGGCTGCGTCCGTGCTGCGTGACAGCGTCCCGGTCACTACATCGAACTGCCACGTGACGATGCGAAGCGAAGGTGATTGTCGCGCTTCTCCGCCGTCGTCCGACAGGATGGAAAACCGGAGCGTCCGGCCACCGTCCTCGACCCGAAAACGAGCATCTTGTCCCCCGACATCCGCCACGGGTGCGCTGTGCTCGATGTCGCGCCGGAAGACAGCCGAGACCGCTGCAAGCTCTTCCGCGCGGTCGCCCGCGCCGACGATCCGGGTACGGTTGTCGAGGGCTCCGGCAAGCAACTGCAGCGACATCACAGACAAAAGAGAAAACACCGCCATGACGGCGGTCAGTTCCAGCAGGGTCGCGCCGCGGTCTTCGGGTACCGCCGTCATCGCAGTGACCTCGCTGCGCGGTAGGTTGTCAGGACTGAACCCCCGCCGCCGTTGACCGGCCGCGCATCTATCGTGACCTCTTCGAAGCCCCCCGAGGTCTGTGCGACCTCTGTCCGTAGCTGCCAGTCGCGACCGGCAAATCGAACGCGGTCGGGAAGTCCGGTATCGCCAAGCTGAAGAGCAACCGCATGGTTTCGCGCCACCATCCCCGCAAGCACACGGTCCTGATTGGCGGCACTTGTCGTGGCAGCCTCGCCGAAGACCCGAAACAGGCCGACTGTCGCAATCGACAACACCAGGATCGCAATGAGAACCTCGACCAGCGACAGGCCATCGTCTCCGAAGGGCTTCACCGTAATGCGCATCGAGGCAACCCGCCGTCTGCCGCCCGGCACAGTACCGCGCCTGAGCCATCCTTGAAACTGACATCGAAAGCGTCGATCCGACCATCATCGTGAAAGCGAACGGAACGCGCCGTAGACTCTGCCCGGGCGTCGGAGATCGAACGGGATCCGATCTCGCTCCAGTCTCCCGACGCGTTCGCACGAAGTCGGGTCCAACCGTTGCGACGGATCTCGAGCGCGTGATCAATCCCGGACAGCATCGCCAGACGCCGTATGTTTACCGCTTCGGTCCGGAAGACTTCTGCCGCACGCGCGGCCCCTGAGCCCCCGCCTGAAAAGATCAATGACGCGCCGATCGCCAGGATGGAGGTGACGGCCACGACCGCGAGCAATTCAATCAGGCTGAAGCCCGAGGTTGATGCCTTGGCCCTCAGTCCGATGTCCACGATCCGATGTCCGTGTTCATGCCGTCGCCCCCCGTCGCACCGTCGGCACCGTAGCTGAATACGTCGAACTCGCCGTGTACGCCGGGCGACAGGTACTGGTAGTCGCCACCCCATGGATCCTTTGGCAGCCGGTCGATGTAACCGCCGTCGGTGAAATTCGCCGGAACAGGGTCGCGCGTCGGCTTTTCGACAAGCGCCGAAAGCCCCTGCTCAGTCGTCGGGTAACGGAAATTGTCGAGCTTGTAGAGTTGCAGCGCGTTCTCCAGCACCGCAATGTCGGCTTGCGCGCGCGCGACACGAGCCTGGTCCGGCCTGTCGATCACCCGCGGAACGATCACGAGGGCAAGGATCGACATGATCACGACGACCACCATCAGTTCCAGCAGGGAGAACCCGCTATCCCGCGCTTCTTCCCGTTCGGATACTGTCGCCTTCGCCACTTGCGCCTCGCCTCACACCCTGTTGGAACGCACCATAGCCATCCGCCCAACACCCAGCAAGGCAAGCTGGAACCGTCTCGGCAAGCCTGCCGTTGCGGCAAGCCGGACCGTGGCGAACGCATGAACGGCGAGGCCGCCTTCTCCCTATGGTTGCTACTGCTTGGGCCGGTCGCGGGATCCTACGTGACGGCACTTGCGGACAGGATTTGCGACGGCCGCTCGGTGATGGCGCCCCGGTCGCATTGCGATGCCTGCGGGCAAACGCTCGGCGCGCGCGACCTTGTGCCGCTGCTGTCCTACGCCTGTCTGCGCGGCCGTTGCAGGTTCTGCGGCCATCGCATCCCGCCGCACCTCTTTTTCGGCGAAGTTGCAGGGCTTGCGGCTTCCGGACTTGCACTGGCCTTCTCGCATTCGATCACCGAACGCGGCGTTGCGGCACTGTTCCTGTTCCTGCTTATCGGGCTATTTCAGGCGGACAGGTCATGTTACCGCCTGCCGGATACCTTCACAGTGCCACTCTTTGTGGTCGGTGTCGGTCTAGGCGCCCTTTATCTGCCGCTTTGGCAGGTCCTGCTGGCTGCAGTGACAGGGCCGGTGGCGCTCTGGCTCGTCGCCCGTATTTACGAGCAAGCGCGGGGCCGACCCGGTCTGGGATTTGGCGATGTCAAGATTATGGGCGGGCTTTCCGCGGCTGTCGGCCTGTCCGGCATACCGTGGATCACGCTTGTCGCCGCTTCGGCGGCCTTGCTGGTGGCCCTTGTGACCGACCGACGGTTCCGGGCCGGTCGACGTCAGCCCTTCGGCTGTTATTTGGCAGTGGCCGGCGCGCTGGTCTGGCTGGCACGCTAGGTCATTCCGCTCGCGGCACCCATCCTCGAGCCTGGCGTTCCTCTTCCGCCCGGCTCAGAACGGCAAGGATCTCGTCCGGACTCATGTTCTGATAGACGATTTCCTGCGTCTTCGGACGCGGCGCGGTTCGCGGATTAGACCGCGCCTGCGGCTTTGCCTCGAAGGCCGCGATGTCGACGCGGTCAGTCTCGCTGAAAGTTATGTTGAGGGTCTCTCCTGCCAGCACGACATCAACCCCTTCGGCATAAATCTTTGCGATCCGCGCCGCACCGTCGACCTTATCGCCCTCGCGCACGAGCAGGTCGCCGCCCTCCCCCGACAAGATCGCCCAGCGCATCAGGTCTGAGGCGACGACGCCCTTAAGCCGGTAGTCGAACCGCGGCTTTTCGGGCATCGGGCGTTGCGCGTCGACGACCGGTTTAGGGCTTGTCGGGACGCCGAATACCGGAAGGAAAGGCTGGCCGGAACCAGCCTGACGCCGGTCGCCGCCTTCAACCCGTCGTTCAAGAACGGTGTCGGTGCTGTCCCGACCCGCGACAGCGTTCGAGACATCTGGCGCACGGATCGCTTGGACAAGGTGCATGGCGGCCAATGCGCAGGCAACACATGCCACAAGAATTGTGGTCATAGGGAGTAGGCGCTTCATTCCGCTACATTACCCTTGAACGGAGGGCTTGCCCATGGCGTGTCGCATTACGCCTCGCAACGGACGTGCAGCAGTGAAAGAGGAACCCAATTAAGCATTAAGTTCAATTTCAGCTTCCGCCAATAGCTCCAACAAACCTCGGATTTTCGGAGAATGGCCAGTTCCCAACCTTCGCGAGGCTCTGTTGCACAAATCGGCTGAACACGGAGGTTCCCCTTTCCCCGGACGTACTTATCCCACAGCTTCCGTAACGGGTATGCCGAGCGCGGTGTAGCCGTTCAGGACGGCGATGCGGACCTGGAGTTCAGCGACCTGACGGTCGAAGTCCCGCGCCATAAGCCGCTGCCCCAGCAACTTCACACAATGCATCCAATCGTCGGGAAAACGGTCCCCCGGATCGTTTTCTGACCCTCCTCATATCTCGACGCCGCTTCGGCGGCGGTATCCGCTCCATCGTCGCCAGAGCGCGCGGCCCAGGTATTTCGCCGCCCGCCGGGCCTCGTTTCGCGCCACGGCTCCGGCGGTGATGGTCTTCCAGGGCTTCGCGTTCTTGCGGGGCGGGATGACGGCATGGGCGCCGCGGTCGGCAATGGCGTCGTGGCATTTGCGTGTGTCGTAGGCACCGTCGGCGGTGACGCTGCGGATCCGCTCGTCCGCCGGGATCTGACCGAGCAGGTCGGGTAGCACAGGGGCATCACCGATGTGGCTCCCTGTGATCTCCACGGCCCGAACCTCCAGCGTTTCCTCATCAATCCCCAGATGGATCTTGCGCCAGACCCGCCGTTTCGGGCCGCCATGCTTGCGGGCGTGCCACTCGCCTTCGCCCTCGACCTTGATGCCAGTGCTGTCGATCAGCAGGTGCAGCGGCCCCTTGGACCTGCGATACGGTATGTTCACAGCCAGGGTCTTCTGGCGGCGGGACAGGGGGCTGAAGTCAGGCACCGTCCAGTTCAGGCCGAGCCGCAGCAGACTTCGATGAAGCCGGTTGTCTGCCGGAGCGCCATGCCGAACAGCACCTTCATCGAAAGGCACGTCTGAATGGCGGCATCGCTGTAGCTCTCCGCCCAACTTTACCCACCCCTTCCCAACCCCAGAATAATCTCCCGCTGCGCATCCGCCGACACGGGCATGTAGCTCGACACCGTCGTGGCCACGTTGGAATGCCCGAGGTTCTGCGACCAGGCTTTGAAGGTCTCGCGCGTCGGGCAAAGCTTGTCGCCGTGCAGCGTCAGCACAGATCCTCAAGACATATGCAGTGGATCTGCATCACACCTTCGAGGTAGATGTCGTCAATGGAATTGACGTGAATGCACCCGCCAGCGAAGCGGGCCACGTACCACTCAATGTCATGGTCGACTCGTTCTACGCGAACGTAGTGCTGCCGATCGGGGTGGTTGCTGACGGCCTGGTAGAGCTCGACAAAAGCCTCATCCTTCAACCTATGGATGAAGCCCTCGTCTGTACCTGCTATCAAGCCAAGCATTTGGATTCTCTCGCATCTGTCGCTGGCGACGCGGATGCGGGCCATGCAGAGCAAGGGTGCGGCAAGCGAATCCCGAAAGTAAGTAGGCATCTGGTTACTGCGCAATGATGCAAGTAGCACGCAAGTAGAGCGAAGCCGCTGTTTCGCTACTATGCTGTAACCTACTGATATCTTTGGGCTAAGTGGCGGACCGAGGAGGATTCGAACCCCCGACCCCTTGATTCGTAGTCAAGTACTCTATCCAGCTGAGCTATCGGTCCACGCGGCGGGGTTTAGTGGTCCCCGCAGGCTTATGCAAGCCGATTCTGCAGGATTTCCGCGGCGTCGTTCATTGCGCGGCCGTGCGCTCGAATCCCTGGCCCTTGGGCAGGCGGATCACGAAACGCGTTCCGTCAGGACCGGTTTCGCCCAGCTCCAGCGTGCCACCGTGGCCGCGCACCAGTTCCGAGGAGATCGCGAGGCCGAGACCGGCGCCGCCCTTGCGGATGCCGCCCTGGAAGGCGGTGAAGAGGTGCGCCTTGGCCTTCGGCGGAAGTCCCGGGCCGGTGTCGGAGACCTCGATGCGCCAGTTGTGATCGTCCTCGTCGGCGGCGATGTGGATCTGTCCGGATGCGCCGCTGGCGACGATCGCCTGCCGCGCATTGCGCACCAGGTTCGACAACACGCGGTAGAGCTGCTCGGCGTCGGCCCGCAGGACCAGGTCGCGCGGCACGCTGCGCTCGAAGCTCAGGTCATCCGGGCTGGCGGCGAGCCTTTCGCCGGCCACGACATCCTCGACGATGTCGACCAGGCGCACGTGGCCCAGCGTCGGACCGGGCTCCTCGGCCTTGCCGAAGGCGAGCGTGCTCTCGCACAGGTGCACCGCGCGGGTGATCGAGCCGACGAGCTTTGGCGCCATGCGCTTGACCAACGGGTCCTCGGAGGCCTCTAGGCGGTCGGCGAACAGCTGCGCCGAGGTGAGGATGTTGCGTAGATCGTGGCTGATCTTGCTGACCGCGCCGCCGAGCTGGGCGAGGCGTTCCTTCTGGCGCAGGGCCTGGGTGAGATCGGTCTGCATCGTGTTCAGCGCTTCCTCGGCGTCGCGCAACTCGGTCACCCGGGCCGTCGGCACGATGATCCGGCGCGCGTCTTCCGGCGCCTCGGAGTAATTGCGCATGTGCGCCACGACGCGCTTGATCGGCTTGAGCAGGAAGGCGCGCATGGCCAGGAACAGCAGGAAAGCGGTAAAGACCGAGATCACCGCCGACAGGATCAGGATGCGGATGCCGTAGTCGATCATGGCCGCGCGCATCGGCGCGGTCTCCATGGTGATCTCGATCAGCAGCCCGGCGTCGCGGACCGGCGCACCGAGGACGCGCACGATCTCGTTCTCCGGCCGCCAGAGCTGCGACAGCGCATCGCGGATCAGGACGGGCGGCGTGTTCTCGCGCATGTCGAAGGTTCGCGCCACGGGCGACGGCAGCTCGGAGGCCAGCACGAGCTGTCGCGCCTCGTCGCGACGCAGCACGACGTTGTAGACGCCGGCGTTTTCCAGCAACTCCTCCTCGAGCGCGTTGTCGATCATGTCGTCGGCCAGAAGCACGAGCGAGGCGATCTGCGCCCGCTCCAGCCGGTTCATAAGGTAATCCTCGCGGAACCGCGCGATCGAGGGCACGAAAATCAGCACCTCGGCCAGCATGACGAAGACCGTGGTCAGAAGAGCAAGGCGTCCGGAAAGGGAGTGCAGCATGGACCTCTCAGATCTTCACGGGATCCTGCGTTGGACGAACCCGACGACCCGCTTGATCAGAGGATTATCAAACAAGCGCGGGCTGAAATAGGCCCCCGCGACACGTTTGTTGATTTCGCCGTAGGTCGGGTAAGGGGCGACCATGCCGGCAACCTGGCTCATCTTGAGCCGGTTGGCGAGCGCCAGCGCCCAGAGCGAGATCTGCTCGCCCGCCCCGTGCCCGACGATGGTGGCCCCGACCGGGCGGCCCGAGACCACCATGACCTTGATGTGGCCGCGGGTGTGATGCTCGGCGATGGCGCGGTCGTTCTCGTCGTAGGCGAATGTCGCAATCTCGACCCGGCCGCCATATTCGGCCCGCGCCTGCGCCTCGGTCAGCCCGACCTGCGCCAGCTCCGGATCTGTATATGTGCACCAGGGGATATGTGCGGTCTTCGCCTTGGCCGGCAGAGCGAAGAGCAGTGACCTGATGATGACCGACGCGTGGTAGCCCGCGACATGGGTGAATTGCAGCCCGCCGGCAGCGTCGCCGATGGCGTAGACGCGACGGTTCGAGGTGCGCAGCGTGTCGTCGACCTCGATTCTGCCACGATCCGACGTCGCGATGCTTGCCTTTTCGAGGTCCAGCCGGTCGGTGTTGATCTTTCGCCCGACCGCGACCAGCAGATGAGATCCCGAGAACCGGCGCCCGTCCTCGGCGGTGACCTCGATGGCGCCGGATTTGCCGGAGACCTCGGCGACCTTGGCGCCTTCCTCGATCGCGACCCCTTCGGCGCGCAGCGTCTCGAGCACGACGGAGGCCATCTCCGGATCGTCCTTGCCAAGCGACGTCTCTCCTTCGATCACCGTCACCCGGCAGCCGAGCCGCACATGCGCCTGGGCCATTTCCATTCCGATCGGCCCGCCACCGACGATCAGCAGGTGCTCGGGCTTCTCGCGCTGATCGAAAAGCGTTTCATTGGTCAGGTAGGGTACGGTGTCGAGACCGGGGATCGGCGGCACCAGCGGAGAGGAGCCTGTGGCGATGACGATACGACGCGCCTTGATGACGGTTTCCCCGGCCTGAACTTCCTCGGGCGAGATGAAACGCCCGTATTCGCGGATCACGGTGACGCCCAGCCCTTCGAACCGCTCCTGGCTGTCGACGGGTGCGATTTCCGCGATCACGCCTGCAACGTGCTCCATGACCTTGGCGTAATCTGCCTCGCCCGGAGCATTCGCGACACCAAATCGCTCTGCATGGCGTTGGCCGTGCGCGGCCTTGGCGGCGGCCAGCAAGGCCTTGGAGGGGACGCAGCCGTAGTTCAGGCAATCGCCGCCCATCTCGTGACCTTCCAGCAGGACGACGCGCGCGCCCATCTGCACCGCGCCGGCGGCAACGGAAAGCCCGGCGGAGCCCGCCCCGATGACGAGGATATCGGTCTCGATCCGGCTCATGCGCCTGGCCCTTTGCGACCGGTGACCACCTTGATCGCGACCGGCAACAGTGCCAATGCCGCCAGCGCCAGGAGCGGCAGCAGGATGCGCGGCTCGAAGACGATGCCGAGGTCAGGCGTGCCGCCCTGCTCGAAGACGCTGCCGAGCCCGGCCCCGACCGAGGCATAGACCAGCGCGCCCGGAATGATGCCGAGGAAGGTCGAGAGCGCGAACCGGTAAAGCGGAACGCCCAGAAACGCTGGGATCAGGTTGGCGACGAAAAACGGGACGATGGGGACGAGCCGGATGAAAAAGAGCATCGACCACTGGTTCTCGTCGAGTCCGCGCTTGACCTTGCGCACCGCCCCTTCCGAGGCATCCATGCGCGCACGCAACCGATCGCCCAGCCCGTGCCGCGCCGCTAGGAAGATCACGCAGGCGCCCAAAGTGGCGCCGATGACACTGAAGAGCGCCCCGGCCAGCGTGCCGAACAGAAAGCCGCCGGTCAGGGTCGCTACCGTGGCGCCGGGCAACGAGAACCCGACGATGATCACGTAAGCCGCCACGAAAGCGAGCACGGTCAGCACGAAGTTGTCGTCGCGGTAGGCCAGCAGCGCCTCGCGGTTCTCGCGCAGCGTCTCGAAGCTCAGCGTGTCGCGCAGCAGGAAGAAGCCGAAAATCGCCGCGACGAGGATCGCGATCAGCGGCAGGTTCCGAAGCAGCGCCGATGCCCCGCGCGACTTGCTGGTGTGCGTCGTCTCTGCCATGTGTCCATGCTTTCCTTGCAGCGCCCGCGAGGCGTTGGTTGCGATATTCCGCCTAGATGACGCGCTTGTCGCGTCGGCGATAGCCACATCACGCGTCGTTGATCGCGGGTGAAACTCTGTTTCGACTCCGAAAACCTGCCCGCCGGCCCGGCGCGCGGCACACCGTGCGCGACGCGGGGTCATTCGTTGCGAAAAGCGCCGAAAGCACATCCGAAGGGTTTGACTTGACCGGCGCTCCGCTTTAGAGGACGGGCTTCGAATGACATGAGGCCGCCTGTGATTCCGCGCGGGTCTCGCCAAGAATCGGAGACGGAGCGATGAAACGCACCTATCAACCCTCGAACCTCGTGCGCAAACGGCGCCACGGCTTCCGTGCGCGCATGGCGACGAAGGCCGGCCGCAAGGTGATCAACGCGCGTCGGGCGCAGGGCCGCAAGAAACTCAGCGCCTGAACCTGACCTGACGGTCTGACGACATGACACCGCCGGAGACGCCCGCGACAGCCCCAGACGCTGCCGGGGATGCGACTCCGGCGGTTTCTTCGCGTTTGGCGACCCTCAACCGTCGTGCCGATTTCCTGCGCGCCGCGCGTGCGGCGCGGGTGGCACGACCGGGCTTCATCCTGCAAATGCACAACCGCGCCGATGGAGAGGCCGAGGGGATCCGCGTCGGCTTTACCTGTTCAAAGAAGGTCGGCAATGCCGTCGCACGCAACCGGGCCAAGCGCCGGCTGCGCGAGATCGCCCGGATCGTGTTGCCGCGCGCCGGTCGCGACGGCTGCGATTACGTGCTGATCGGTCGGCAGGGCGCCACCGCGACGCTGCCTTTTGGGCAGCTGGTCCGGGATCTCGAAGGCGCGGTGGCCAAGGTACACGCGCCGCGCCCGGACCCCTCCCGATGAGCCCGCTCGCCCGCCTGGTGTCCCTGCCCGTGCATGGCTACCGCCTGCTTCTCAGCCCCTGGGTCGGGCACAACTGCCGCTTTCAGCCCACCTGCAGCGCTTACGCGCTCGACGCGCTGGAGCGCCACGGGGCCCTGCGCGGCGGCTGGCTTGCGCTGCGCCGCATCGGGCGCTGCAATCCGTGGGGCGGCTCGGGATACGATCCGGTGCCCGAGCGGCGCGACTAGGCGCGCCCTTCCGCCGCTGCCGGCAAGACGTTATAGCGGGCCAAGCCACCGAGGAGCCGACATGCTCGACGACGCCGACGACATCCACCCGCTGTTCCAAGGCGCCCCGCGCACGACCGAGTTCCGCAAGCTGCGCAAGCGCATCGTTCGCAACGTGCGCGAAGCTGTCGAGCAGTACGGGATGGTCGCCGCGCCCGACGGCACCCGGCCGCGCTGGCTGGTGTGCCTCTCAGGCGGCAAGGACAGCTACACGCTGCTTGCCGTGCTGCACGAATTGCAATGGCGCGGTCTGCTGCCGGTGGACCTGCTGGCCTGCAACCTCGACCAGGGCCAGCCCGGTTTCCCGGCGACGGTGCTGCCGGCCTTTCTCGAACGGATGGGCGTGCCGCATCGCATCGAGTACCAGGACACCTACTCGGTCGTGGTCGACAAGATCCCGGCCGGGCGCACCTTCTGTGCGCTCTGCTCACGGCTGCGTCGCGGACACCTCTACCGAGTCGCGCGTGAAGAAGGCTGTTCGGCTGTCGTTCTCGGCCATCACCGCGACGACATACTCGAAACCTTCTTCATGAACCTCTTCCACGGCGGACGGCTGGCCACGATGCCGCCGAAGCTGGTCAACGAGGAGGGCGATCTTTTCGTCTACCGCCCCCTCGCCCATGTCGCCGAGGTCGATTGCGAGAAGTTCGCGGCAGCGATGGACTATCCGATCATCCCCTGCGACCTCTGCGGCAGCCAGGACGGGCTGCAACGCCAGCAGGTCAAGGCGATCCTCGACGGCTGGGAACGCAACAGCCCGGGACGCCGGCAGGTGATGTTCCGGGCGCTGATGAACGCCCGCCCGTCCCACCTGCTCGATCCGGCGCTTTTCGACTTCCAGGGCTTGTCGCTGAAAACCGAAAAAATTTAGCGAAATCCGACCCTAAAATCGCCCGCGCGTTAACTGCGGTCTCATGCGGCGTGCCTAGATTGCCGGCATCTCCAAGTCGGATCGATCCGTAAAGGGTACTGGCATGACGCAAAATACCGCCCGCGGCTGGAAAACCCTGCGCGGAAGGCTGGCGGATTTTCTCGTAAAACCCGCGGTTCTCGCCTGCCTGCCCATGGTGTCGCTGGCCGGGTACTGGGCCTGGGGCGAGGTTGCGCTATCTGCCCTCGCCGCTGTCCTGCCGCTGGTCTATCTCGTCGTCTGCACGTCTGAAGCGGTTGCCGCCGCGGCGCCGGACCGCGATCCGCTGACCGGGCTGATGCCGCGCGTCGACTTCGAGGAACGTGTCGGCATCGTGCAGCGCGCCACCAAAGCGAGGGGCCAGCTTTCAGCGGTTTTCCTCGTCGAGGTCGACGACTACGCCGCCCTGCGCGACCGGTACGGGCAGGCAGCCGCGGACATGATCGTCAAGCGTTCCGGCGAACGTATCGGCACGGTGCTGCGCGACGACGATTTCGCGGCGCGTATCGGCGACTGCCGCTTCGCCGGTTGCCTCGTGCCGCGGCGCCAGCTCGACCTCGAGACCTGCATCCAGATCGCGGGGCGGCTCCAGACCGCGCTGGAGGAACCGATCCCGCTCGACGGCGCAGCCGTCTACGTGACCTCCTGCGTCGGCTTCTGCCAGCATGCGCAGCTGCGTGACGGGGCCGATCTCGGCTGGCTCGACGCTGCCGGGATCGCGCTGCGCGACGCCCAGCACAACGGCCCGGGGTCTATCCGCGCCTTCACCGCCGAGATGCGGCGGCGCACGATCCATCATGCCGAACTGCGAGAAGATGTCGCCGCGGCTCTCGAGCAGGGACGCATAAAACCCTGGTTCCAGCCGCAGATATCCACCGACACCGGACAGGTGACGGGGTTCGAGGCGCTCGCGCGCTGGCATCATCCGGACCGCGGCCCGATCCCGCCAGCCGATTTCATGCCCGCGATCGAACAGGCCGGCCTGATGGAACGCCTCGCAGAGGTGATGATCTACCACTCCTTCACAGCACTGAAGGCCTGGGACGGGGCCGGTTTCGACGTGCCGCAGATCGGCGTGAACTTCGCCGGTCCCGACCTCGCCAACCCGCGCCTCGTGGACAAGATCCGCTGGGAGCTCGACCGCTTCGACATCGAACCGTCACGGTTCGCGGTAGAGGTTCTTGAAACGGTGGTGGCGCGCGCGCCCGACGACGTGGTGACGCGCAACCTTCGCGGGCTCAGCGACCTCGGCTGCCGCATCGACCTCGACGATTTCGGGACCGGTCACGCCTCGCTCGGCGCGATCCGCCGCTTCTCGATCGGCCGGATCAAGATCGACCGCTCCTTCGTGCTGAAATCGGATCGCGATCCGGAGCAGCAGAAAATGCTCGGCGCGATCCTCACCATGGCCGAAAGGCTCGGCGTCGAAACCCTGGCCGAAGGTGTGGAGTCGGTTGGCGAACACGCCTACCTGTCGCAGCTCGGATGCGACCACGTCCAGGGGTTCGGGATCGGAAAACCGATGCCGTTCGACAAGACGCTGGACTGGATCGCCGCGCACAATGCCCGACTCGAGCAAACGCCCCGGCTGCTCGGCAACAGCGGTCTCTAGCAACGCGTCGGCGCGATCTGGTTCCAGTCTGCGCAAGGGCGGTGCGCCACACCGCCCGACATCGCGTCAAGAGCCGGAAACCCTTCCTCCGGCCCGCGACGTCGCGAGCTGTGTACGACGGCTTTAATGGGTTCTCGAACTTAGCCAGGGTGAGAAAGTCCGCTCCGACTTGGTTCTGCGTGACCATACCGCCAGACTTTGTCACACGCCTGCAATTCCGCCGGATTGTCGTCTGGATACACCCGCTGCGCAGGCGGCGTCATACACCCAGAACGCCACATCTGAACCTCAGCCTGGCGCAGGCGGTACCAGGCGAAACCCCACGCCTCAGCGTCAGTGCACTGCACACGCGCGATCGGGCAGATCCTTCGCACTCCGGTCGGACTCATCCGTGCCACCCCGAATCGGCACGCGGGCCGTCCGGAGATACCAGGCGCGCAGGCCGCCCTGCTTCGCCCGAACGAGGTCAAATGACGCGCCGAAGCAGCTTCACCCGACCGGGAATCCGCTTGACCTTTCGGGCCGCACTCTGTTGAACCCACGCTGATACTCCAAAAGCATCAGGTGGCAGTCCCGATGGACGATCAGAACAAGAACCTCATTCTTGCAACCGCGCTCAGTTTCATCGTGATCCTGGTCTGGTTCGTGCTGTTCCCGCCGCCAGAGCCGCAGGTACAGCCCGAAGGCACGCGCACCGAGCAGGGCGAAGTCACCTCGGCCACCCCCGGCACCGCGGACCCCGTCGCGGGCGCGCCCACGAGCATCGCCACCAACGAGGAAACCCGCGCCGCCGCCATCGAGGACTCGCCGCGCGTCCCGATCGCCACCGATCGGCTGACCGGCTCGATCTCACTGATCGGAGGGCGCATCGACGATCTCAGCCTCAAGGACTTCCGCGTCAGCATCGAGCCGGGCGCGGAAATCGTCACCATGCTCTCGCCCGCCGGCAGCACCGACGCCTACTACGCGCTTTACGGCTGGGCCGCCGGCGCCGGCCTCGACCCCGAGGCGGTTCCCGGCCCCAACACCGAGTGGACGCTGGCCGAAGGCGAGTCCCTGAGCACCGAGACCCCCGTAACCCTGCAATGGGAGAATGGCGCCGGGCTGACCTTCGAACGCCGCATCGCGGTCGATGCCGACTATATGTTCACCGTCACCCAGACCGTGACCAACGCCAGCGGCGAGACCGTCAGCGTCGCGCCCTACGGCATCATCGCGCGCCACGGCGAACCCTCGGACAGCAAGAACTTCTTCATCCTGCACGAGGGCGTCGTCGCAATGGCCGACGGCGAGCTCTCCGAGATCGACTGGGACGACATCCCCGAGTTCGAGATCGAGGCCCGCGAAGGCGTACCGGCACAGCGCATCGAGAACGCCACCAACGGCTGGATCGGCTTCACCGACCATTACTGGATGGCGACCCTGATCCCCGACCAGGCAAGCCCGACGCGCCTGACGACAAAATACCTGCCGCGCAGCGACATCTACCAGACCGAAACGGTCCTGCCGACGCAGAGCGTCGCGCCCGAGGCTTCGGTCTCGGTGACCACGCGGCTGTTCGCGGGCGCCAAGGAGTGGGAGAAGATCCGCGCCTACCAGGAGGACGGCGTCGATCGTTTCGTCGACAGCATCGACTGGGGCTGGTTCTTCTTTCTGACCAAGCCGATCTTCTGGCTGTTGCACGAACTGAACCTGCTGATCGGCAACATGGGCATCGCGATCATCGTGCTGACCCTGATCATCAAGGCGATCCTGTTCCCGCTGGCCTACAAGTCCTACGTCTCGATGGCCAAGATGAAGGAGCTTCAGCCGCAGATGGAGAAGCTCAAGGAGCAGGCCGGCGACGACCGGCAGAAGCTCCAGCAGGGCATGATGGAGCTTTACAAGCGCGAAAAGGTCAATCCGGCGGCCGGCTGCCTGCCGATCCTGTTGCAGATCCCGATCTTCTTCTCGCTCTACAAGGTGATCTTCGTCACCTTCGAGCTGCGACAAGCGCCGTTCTTCGGACCATTCCGGGACCTCTCGGCGCCCGATCCGACATCGATCTTCAATTTCTTCGGCGTGCTGCCTTGGGGCTCGCCCGAGCCCGGCACGATCATGGCGCTGATCTTCATCGGCATCCTGCCGCTGCTACTGGGCATCTCGATGTGGCTGCAGCAGAAGCTCAACCCGGCACCCACGGACCCGACCCAGCAGATGGTCTTTGCCTGGATGCCTTGGGTGTTCATGTTCATGCTCGGCGGATTTGCCAGCGGGCTGGTGGTCTACTGGATCGCCAACAACACGATCACCTTCATCCAGCAGTACACGATCATGCGCAGTCACGGGCACAAGCCGGACGTCTTCGGCAACATCCGCAAGGGTCTGAGCCGCAAGGCCAAGACGGAGACCAAATGACCGCGGTCACCCACCTCTGGCGGCACCCGCTCAAGAGCCATGGGCGCGAGGCGGTGACGCAGGTGGTGCTGCGCGCAGGTGAGGCGATGCCCTGGGACCGGGTGTGGGCCGTGGCGCATGAGGCGTCTCGGGCCGACGCTGGAACGTGGTCGCCCTGCGCCAATTTCAGCCGCGTCGCCAAGGCGCCGTCGCTGATGGCGATTACCGCGCGGCTCGACGAGACGACCGAGCGTATCACGCTGTCGCACCCGCGCCTGCCGGATCTGGCCTTCAATCCCGATACCGAGGCGGACGCCTTCATCCAGTGGGTCAGTCCGATCGTGCCGCAGGACCGGGCGATGCCTCAGCGCATCCTGCGTCTCGACGGGCGCGGCTACACCGACAGCGACTTTGCCTCGATTACGCTCTGCAACATCGCCTCGCACCGGGCCGTCGAGGCGCACATGGACCGGCAGCTATCGATCCATCGCTGGCGCGGGAACATCTGGTTCGAACACCTAGAGCCCTGGGCCGAGTTCAACTGGATCGGGCGCGAGATCACCATCGGAGGCGCACGCCTGCGGGTGCGTGAACGCACCGACCGCTGCATGGCGACCGCCGCCAACCCCGACACCGGCCAGCGCGACGCCGATACGCTGAAGGCGCTGGATCACTGGGGTCACCGCGATTTCTCGGTGCGCGCCGAGGTCATCGAAGGCGGCCCGGTCTCCGTCGGCGATGCGGTGGAGGTCCACTGATGCAGATCCGGTTCCCGGTCGCCGAAGACCCGGAAGACGAAACGCTCGAACGCGGGCGTCGCCTGTTCGCCGGCGAAACGGACTTCGTGAAGGGCGTCGTGGCCATGTCGGGGTTGCCGGAGGCGGACCGGATGGAGGTCTGCTTTGCCGGGCGCTCGAACGTGGGAAAATCCACGCTGATCAACGCGCTGACCGGGCAGAAGGCGCTTGCGCGCGCCTCCAATACGCCGGGGCGCACGCAAGAGATCAACTTCTTCACCGCCGGCGACACCCATTACCTCGTCGACCTGCCCGGCTACGGCTATGCCAACGCGCCGGTTGCGATCGTGGAAAAGTGGCAACGCCTGCTCAAGCAGTATCTCTCGGGCCGCCAGACCCTGCGCCGCGCCTTCGTGCTGATCGACGCGCGTCACGGCGTCAAGAAGGTCGACGACGAGATCATGAGCCTGCTCGATAGCTCTGCCGTCACGTTCCAGACGGTCCTGACCAAGGCCGACAAGGTCAAGGAGAAGGAGCGCGAGACGGTGCTCGACCAGGTGCGGGGCGCACTCGCCAAGCACCCTGCGGCCTTTCCCGAACTGGTCGTGACCTCGAGCGAAAAGGGCTGGGCTATTCCGACCCTGCGCTCCATTATCGCCACACTCGAATAGGCCCGCGCCGCGCCGCCCTTGCGTCCCGGGTTTCGGTTTTCCATAACCCCTTTCACGTCAGGGATCAGGATGAAGACGCAGAAGATGGACCGCGACTGGATCGGCACCGCCCGCACGCTCAACCAGGCCCTGCCCTACATGCAGCGCTATGCCGGGGCCACAGTGGTCATCAAGCTTGGCGGGCACGCAATGGGCAGCGAAGAGGCGATGGACGAATTCGCCCGCGATGTCGTGCTGATGCGCATGGTCGGCGTGAATCCGGTGGTTGTGCATGGCGGCGGACCGATGATCAACGCTCTGCTCGACCGTCTTGCGATCAAGTCCGAATTCCGTAAAGGCAAGCGGGTGACGGATGCGCAGACCATCGAGGTCGTCGAGATGGTGCTGAGCGGGCTCGTCAACAAGCGCATCGTCGAGGCGATCAACTCGCAGGGCGGACGGGCCGTGGGCTTGTCGGGAAAGGACGCGAACCTGATCACCTGCACGCCCGAAGATGCCGAGCTCGGCCTCGTCGGCAGACCCTCGACCGTCGACCCGACGCTTCTGCGCGATCTCGGGCAAAAGGAATACATCCCCGTTATCGCTCCGCTCGGCGTCGGCGAGGACGGGCAGACCTACAACATCAACGGCGACACCGCCGCCGGGGCCATCGCCGCGGCGCTGAAGGCGGACCGGCTGCTGCTGCTGACCGACGTCTCAGGCGTCAAGAACGCGGCCGGCGAGGTGGTGACGCAGCTCACCGCAAGCCAGATCCGCGAGATGACCGCCGACGGCACGATCGCCGGCGGGATGATCCCCAAGACCGAGACCGTGCTGGCTGCCGTCGAAGGCGGGGTGCGCGCGGCGGTGATCCTCGATGGTCGCGCCCCGAACGCCTGCCTGCTGGAGCTGTTCACCGAACACGGCGCGGGCAGCATCGTCCGCGCTGGCTGAAGCCGCACGCGGCGTTGCGCGCGCCGGCAGACCGGCTAGGCTCGCGCCATGCCCGGACCCGCCGATTCCGCCAACGCATTGCCCTCCTCGCTTGCCGCTCTTGACGGTCAGGCGCGCGATCGGGCGCTGACGGTTCTCGGCGCTTTCCACCCGAAACCGTCAGACGCAGCGCCCGGCGGATGCCGGACGCTGGTGCTGCTCGGCCCGGACGAGCCGCGGTTCTGGCCGGTCTTCACCGCCTCGGCGGAGTGGTCCGACGGCGCGCCCGACCCGCTGGACCGCTGGTCGCGCCGCGTCATCGGTGAATGGGCGGATGAGATCGCCGCCGAGCCGCTCTTTCCCTTCGGCGACCCGCCGCATCATCCGTTCATGCGATGGGCCAGGCGATCCGGGCGGCTGGCCGCCTCGCCGATCGGGCTGCTGGTGCACGATCACGCCGGGCTCTTCGTGTCGTTTCGCGGCGCGCTCGCCTTGCGCCAGCGGCTCGACCTGCCGCCGCCCGCGCCGCCGCCATGTGACACCTGCGTCGACCAGCCCTGCCGCAGCGCCTGCCCCGTCGATGCCTTCGGCGGGCTGACCTACGACACGGCGGCCTGCAAAGCGTTTCTCGACACGCCGCCGGGCGCCGACTGCATGGAGCGCGGCTGCCGGGCGCGGCGCGCCTGCCCGGTCTCGGACGTTTTCGGCCGCCTGCCGGAGCAGTCGGCCTACCACATGAGAGCCTTTCGGAGATAGCCCATGCCCAGAATGATCCTGATGCGACATGCGAAATCGTCCTGGGGCGGCCCGGCGCTCGACGATTTCGACCGCCCGCTCAACAAGCGCGGCCGGGCCTCGGCCCGCGCAATGGGTGACTGGCTGCGTGGCAATAGCTACCTGCCCGACGCCGTGCTCTGCTCGGCCGCCACGCGCACCCGCGAGACGCTCGCGGGTCTCGGCCTGTCATCGGACGTCGACGTCCAGTTTTCGCGCGACCTCTACCATGCACAGCCGCAGGCGATCCTGCGGCATCTCAACAAGGCAACGGCGGAGTGTATTCTGCTGATTGGGCACAACCCCGGAATCGCCGACGCCGCGCACCAACTGCTACGAACCCCGCCAAAGCATCCGAGGTTCGACGACTACCCGACCTGCGCAACGCTGGTCGCGGATTTCGACGTCACATCCTGGGCCGATGTCAGTTGGAGCCGGGGCGCAGCCGTCGATTTCGCCATTCCGCGCGAGGTCATCGGCGAAGAGGACTAGGGCGGGGTCGCACCCCCGCCCGGAACCCCTCAGTGACCGAGGATCTGGCTGAGGAACAGCTGGGTCCGCGGCGACTGCGGGTTGTTGAAGAACTCCTCGGGCTCGTTCTGCTCGACGATCTGGCCTTCGTCCATGAAGATCACCCGGTCGGCCACCTGCCGCGCGAAACCCATCTCGTGGGTCACGCAGAGCATGGTCATGCCTTCCTTGGCCAGTTCGACCATGGTGTCGAGCACTTCCTTGATCATCTCGGGGTCGAGCGCCGAGGTCGGTTCGTCGAAGAGCATGATCCGCGGCTTCATGCACAGCGAACGCGCGATCGCCACACGCTGCTGCTGGCCACCCGAAAGCTGGCCGGGGTACTTGTTGGCCTGGTCGGGAATCTTGACCTTGCGCAGGAAGTGCATTGCCGTTTCCTCGGCTTCCTTCTTCGGGGTCTTGCGGACCCAGATCGGCGCGAGCGTGCAATTCTCGAGGATCGTCAGGTGCGGGAAGAGGTTGAAGTGCTGGAAACACATTCCGACTTCCGACCGGATCTTGTCGATGTTCTTGAGATCCGAGGACAGCACGGTTCCGTCCACCTCGATCCGCCCCTGCTGGTGTTCTTCCAGCGCGTTGATGCAGCGGATCAGCGTCGACTTGCCCGAGCCCGAGGGCCCCGCGATGACGATGCGCTCGCCCTGGTAGACCGTGAGGTCGATGTCGCGCAGCACGTGGAAGGTGCCGTACCACTTGTTCATGTTGGTGATCTGGACGGCCACCTTGTCGGAGATCATGGATTTTGCTTGTTCAGCCATATCGGTCAGCCTTCTGGATCAATGGTGGTCGGTCTGGAGCTGCCGCTCGAGCCATTGCGAATATTGCGAGATGCCGTAGCAGACGACGAAGAACAGCAAGGCCGCAAAGCCCCAGAGTTCCCAGTAGACGCCGTTCCATTCGGTCGAGGCGAGGATCGGTCCGCGGATCATGCCGACGAGGTCGAACATCGAGATGATCGAGACCAGCGTCGTGTCCTTGAAGAGCCCCACGGCCACGTTGACGATGCCCGGGATCGAGATCTTCAACGCCTGCGGCAGGATGATCAGCCGCATCGCCTGCGCATAGTCGAGCCCGAGACTGTCGGCGGCCTCGTACTGGCCCTTGGGCAACGCGGCGAGCCCGCCCCGGATCACCTCGGCGATGTAGGCCGAGGCGAACATGGTGATCATTATGATCACCCGCAGGATCAGGTCGAAGTTCGTGCCCGGCGGCAGGAAGTAGGCCAGAACCACGTTCGCCACGAACAGCAGCGTGATCAGCGGCACGCCGCGGATGAACTCGATGAAGACGACGCAGATCATCTTGATGATCGGCAGGCGGCTCTGGCGGCCGAGGGCGAGCAGGATGCCCAGCGGCAGCGACAGCGAGACGCAGACCACGCCGAGGATCATGTTAAGCATGAAGCCGCCCATGTCGCGCGACGGCACCGCCTCGAGCGCGAGGAAGTTCGGCATTGCGGCCGTGAGAAACCCGCCGAGCCACCAGACCACCGCGGCCGCGACGATGCCGCCGAAGAACCCGGCGACGAAGCTGCGCGCCACGAGCCGGCTGTAGACGACATAGCCCGCGGCGACGCCGGCCAGCGCCACCACCGGGATCAGGAAGGTGCCGCCCCAGATCAGCCAGAAGGCGATGAAGGGATAAAGCCCGGTGACCACCAGAAGCTGGCGCGGCAGGTGCGAGAACAGCACCGGCGCGGCCGCCACGAACAGCAGGATGAAGGCCAGGGTCGGACGCCAGTAGCCCTCCTGCGGGTAGGCGATGCCGAACAGCAGCTGGTTCCAGCGTTCGCGCAGCACCGAGAAGCACCCGCCGGCGGCCCCGTCGAGAACCTCGCGGCACTCGCGGATGTTGGACGTGTTCCAAACCCCGCCCAGCAGCCAGGGCAGGAAGCCCGAAAGCAGCGACCAGATGAAGTAGAGCGCCAGCAGCGTGAGGATGGTGTAGGGGATCGAGGAGAACAGGTTCTCCTTGAGCCACTTCAGCGCCCCGGTTTCCGCCGCGGGCGGATCGGCCGGCGGCAACATGGTGTCGCGCACGAAGCCGACGGTCTGTGCGTGCGTGTCGGACATCTCAGCGCTCCTTCAGGGAGACGGATTTGTTGTAGACGTTCATCACCGCCGAGATCAGCAGCGAGATCGTCAGGTAGAAGAGCATCAGCAACAGCACGCATTCGATCGCCCGGCCCGTCTGGTTCAGGGTGATCCCACCCAGCGTCGCGGTCACGTCCGCGTAACCCACGGCGATGGCCAGCGAGGAATTCTTGGTGATGTTGAGATACTGCGAGATCAGCGGCGGGATGATGACCCGCAGCGCCTGCGGCAGCACAACGAGGTTCATGACCCGGCGTGGACGCAGGCCGAGCGAGGCTGCGGCCTCGGTCTGGCCCTTCGAGATCGCCTGGATCCCGGCGCGGACGTTTTCGGCGATGAAGGCGCCGGTGTAGATCGACAGCGCCAGCCACAACGCGATCAGCGGCGCGCCGATCTGGATGCCGCCCTGAAAGTTGAAGCCCTGCAACGCCGGCAGGTCGAGCGAGATCGGGCTGCCGAGCACGAAGAACACCAATAGTGTCGGCACAAAGAATAGCGCGACGGTGGGCCAGGTGACCGGCAGGACCTTGCCGTGGGCATAAAGCTGTTTCACGGCATGGCGACGCCACATGAAGATGGCCGCGAGCGACGCGAGGAAGGTCACGACCACGGCCAGACCGCCGGGTCCGAAGACCGGGGCCGGGATGTAGATGCCGCGGTTGGTGAAGGCGAAGGCGCCGAACAGCATGCTCGACGTGGGCTCTTCGCCCCGGAACGCACTCGGCGCGGGCAGAACGGCGGTCAGAACCGTGTAGATGATCAGGATCCAGATCAGCACCGGCACGTTGCGGAAGGCTTCGACGTAGACGGCCATGAGCTTGGCCACGAGCCAGTTCTTCGATAGCCTCAGGACACCGGCGATCACGCCGATGATCGTGGCCGTGATGCAGGCCAGGAAAGCGACAAGAATGGTATTGATGATGCCGACGACGGCCGCGCGCAGGTGCGAAGAGCGCGAGTCGTATTCCAGCAGCGACTGGTTGATGTCGTAGCCCGAGGCCTGCTGCAGGAATCCGAACGAGATGTTCAGCCCGGCGGCCTCGAGGTTCGCCATCAGGTTCGCCACCAGATAGGACATCAGGGCGATCAGCAGGATCAGGGCGATGAACTGGAACGTGTAGGATCTGTATCGAGTGTCGTTGACGAGCATCGACAGTCGGAACGAGCCCTCTTGAGGGTCGGTCGTGGACGTCATCTGTTATTCCCCGTGGCTCCGGCCGGTTGGTTTTTCTTCGGTCGCTTGGCGCGCCGTGCTGGCCGGGTTTTCGTCAGGTCTAGATAGTGAAAGGGCGCAGGATGATCCTGCGCCCTTTCGTTTCGGCATCTTACCGGAAGGGCGGCGAGTAGATCAGGCCGCCGTTGGTCCACTGTGCGTTCAGCCCGCGCGCGAGACCGATCGGGGTGGATTCACCGATGTTTTTCTCGAACACTTCGCCGTAGTTGCCGACGGCCGCGATGGCGCGCTTGGCCCATTCGGCGTCGAGGCCCAGCATCGCGCCGAGATCGTCCTCGGTGCCGAGCAGACGGGCCACTTCGGGATTGTTGGTGGTGGTGCCGATTTCGCCCACGTTGGCCGAAGTCACGCCCAGCTCTTCAGCGGTGACCAGTGCGTTGAGGGTCCAGCGCACCACGTCGCCCCATTCGTCGTCGCCGTGGCGGACAAGCGGGCCGAGCGGCTCTTTCGAGATGATCTCGGGCAGCAGAACGTGATCTGCGGGCGCCTCGAAGGCAGCGCGGGTCGCCGCGAGGCCGGAGGCGTCTGTGGTGTACACGTCACAGGCACCGGCGAGGTACTGCTGCTGGGCTTCGGCGTTGGTTTCGATCGGAACCGGCTCGTAGCTGATGTTGTTCACGCGGAAGAACTCGGCGAGGTTCAGCTCGGTCGTGGTGCCGGTCTGCACGCAGACGGTCGCGCCGTCGAGTTCCTTGGCCGAGGACACGCCCAGAGCCTTCGGAACCATGAAGCCCTGGCCGTCGTAGTAGTTCACGCCGACGAAGGTGAACTTGAGGTCCACGTCGCGCGAGAAGGTCCAGGTGGTGTTGCGTGCGAGCATGTCGATCTCGCCCGACGCCAGCGCGGTAAAGCGCGTCTTGCCCGTGGTCGGCACGAACTCGACCGCGGTCGCGTCGCCCAGAACGGCGGCGGCCACTGCGCGGCAGACCGCCACGTCAAAGCCGTTCCATTCACCGTTCGCGTCGGGGGCGGCGAAGCCCACGAGGCCGGTGGTGACGCCGCAGTTAAGCTTGCCACGAGCCTTGATGTCGTCAAGCGTGGCCGCTCCGGCTGCGCCTGCCACCAGACCGGCAGCGGTCAGCGCACCAAAGATTACGGATTTTTTCATTTTTACCTCTTCCTGATTTTCCGCCACATTTTGGGACGGTTGTTCCGGCGTTTGACCCGCCGGAGGGCGATACGGAAGGCTTTTCCCTTCCAATGGGCGGCATTCTGGCGGCATCCATCGCCAAACGTCAAGGCCGCGATCACCAAAAACGATCGACGCTGCGAGGTCACCCAAGGTTAGCTGCTCTGCGAGGCAATCAGCCCGTGCGGCAGAGATCAAAAACCCGCTTGGCATGCAGGAATGCCTGGCGCTTGACCTCGGCCATGCGTGCGGCTTCGTCGTCGTGACCCCATTGCTCGGTCTGCCAGATTTCGTCGAGCCGCGAGGTCTCCCAGAGAGTCTCGACCGGGGCTGCATCGCGGGTCGCCGCCAGCCCGAGAATCAGCGACCCCGACAGGCTGACGAGATCGTGGAACGCGGCAAGCTCGAAGGCATTCATCGCGCGCACCTGCGCACGCAGTCGCGCCAGCGCGTCCGGGTCCTGCGGCGCGTGCATGACGCCGGTCCGAGGCATCAGCCGGGCGTCGAAGGTCTCTGCCGCCCAGTCCAGCATCGGGTCCCATTGCTCGGACTGACGCCAGACCAGCGCGTCCGGTCCCTCGGCGCGGTAGCACAGAAGGTCACTGTCGCCGTAATCGGCCAGCATGTCGACCACCGCCTCCTGCTGGATCGCGACCTTGTCGAGCGCGGCGTTGGCCGTGCGCGTGAACGGCATCGACAACGGATCTATGGTCTTTTCCTGCGCATCCCACTCGGTGGCGATGCATTCGGCAAAGGCACGGGTCGGCACCTCGAGCAGACGTTTGGCCGGCGTGCGCACGGGCCGTCCGTCGAGCGCGATGCCGAAGCCCCGCGCGGTCTCGGTGACCTCCGCCGTCTCCCAGAACCGTTTTGCCGCCCAGCCGCTCATGCCGCCGGCGTCCCTGCCAGCGCATCGGCCAGTTCGTCGAACCCGTGCACGATACGTTCGGCCCGATGCAGCGCCGCCACCGGGTGATAGCCCCAGCTCACGCCGATTCCGCGTACGCCCGCGGCGGCGGCCATGTCCATGTCATAGCTCGTGTCGCCGATCATCACGGTCTCCTTCGGTCCGACGCCGGCCTCGGTCATCGCCTGCAGGATCATCGACGGGTGCGGCTTGGACGGATGGAAATCCGCGACCTGCTGGGTGACGAAAAGCCGGTGCAGCCCGTGCGCCTCGATCAACTTGTCGAGGCCGCGTCGCGACTTGCCGGTGGCGATGCCCAGAAGCGTGTTCTCATCGGCACTTAGCGCTTCGAGCGCTTCGCGCGCACCGGGAAAGAGCGGCGAAGAGTGCGCGGCCCCAGCCCGGCTGCGCAGGTCCATGTAGGCGTCCTTGTAGGCCTGAACCAAACGCGCGCGCGTCGCCTCGGGCGCTTCCGGTGCCAGCCGCGCCATCGCCACGTCGAGCGAGAGGCCGACAATGCCCAACATCGTCGCGCGGTCCGGCGCGGGCCGTCCAACTGCTCCAAAAGCGTGCGTCAGGGCCGCGACGATATCCCCCTGGCTGTCGACAAGCGTGCCGTCGACATCGAAGATCACGAGGCGAAGCGAAGTACTCATGTCCAGCCCTCCTCGAACGGGTCGGGGGGCACATCCGAGGCCTGCCACTGAAAGGTATCCCAGGTGCGCTGCATGTGCTCGGGCAGCGGGGCCGTCAGCTGCAGCGTCGCCTTGGTCACCGGGTGCTCGAGTCTCAGCGAGCGCGCATGAAGATGCAGCTTCTTGGAGATGTCACCGCCCAGTTGCGCACCCCAGCCGTCTCCGAGGTTGTCCTGCCCCGATCCGCCGTACTTGCCGTCCCCGACGATCGGGTGGCCGATCTCGGCCATGTGGGCGCGCAGCTGGTGGGTGCGGCCCGTCACCGGGATCAGCGCCATCCAGCAGCAGCGCTTGGCGGCCTGCGCCAGCGTGGCGTAGTCGGTCACCGCGCGCTTGGCGCCGGGCGTGGTCTCGACCTCGCGCGGATGCACGCAGATCATCTTCTCTCCCTCGCCACGCGCGCCATGTCCGGGCGCCTTGACCAATCCGAAGCGGATGGTGCCGTTGCGCGGATGCGGCGCACCGGCCACGGCGGCCCAGTAGATCTTGCGCGTCTCGCGGTGTCGGAAGGCGGCGGTCAATGCCGCAGCTACGGCGCGCGTGCGCGCCATCAGCAGCACGCCCGAGGTGTCCTTGTCGAGCCGATGCACGAGCCGCGGCTTCTCTTTGAGATCGAACATCAGCGCCTCGGCCAGACCGTCGACATGGCGCGACTGGCCCGACCCGCCCTGTACCGGCAGTCCCGGCGGCTTGTTCAGCGCGAGCACATGATCGTCGCGGTAGATCACGCAGGACCGGATCAGCTTGGCATCGGCCTCGCTGATCTTGTCGCGGGTCTCGGGCGGCGGGGCCTCGCTGTCGGGCAACGGCGGAATACGGACCTGCTGGCCCTCGACCAGCCGCGTCGCCGGCTTCACCCGACCACCGTCGACCCGCAGTTCGCCCTTGCGGCACATCTTTTCGATCCGGCCCTGGCTGATCTGCGGAAACTGCCGCCGAAACCAGCGGTCGAGCCGCTGGTCGCCATCGCCCGCCTCCACGGTGATAGTCTGAACTCGGCTCATGCCAGCGCCTCGCGGGTCAGCCACAGTCCCAGCGCCAGGCCAAGGACGGACAGGGCGACCGAAAGCAGAACGTAAAGGCCGGCATAGCCCACCTGCCCGCGCTCGATCAGGGTCATGGTTTCCAAGGAAAAGGCCGAGAAAGTGGTGAAGCCGCCCAGAAGGCCGGTCATAACCAGCGGGCTGAGGTGCGTCAGCCCGCGTTCGGCCGCGAGCGTCACGAAAGCGCCCATCAGGAACGACCCGATCACGTTCACCCCAATGATGGCGAGCGGAAAATCGGTCGGGCCGGCCGCGCGCAGCACGGCCACGCCGAAAAGGTAGCGCAGGGACGCGCCAGCCGCTCCGCCAAGGGCCACGAGGGAAAGGGTCGAAATCATCCCCGGTCTGTCACGCCTCGCAGCCCGGATGTCAAGTTTCGCGCTTGGCCCTGAGCCGCGCAAAGTAGTCGAGCCGCTTTTTCAGGTCGCGCTCGAACCCGCGTTCGACCGGCTTGTAGAACTCGCGCCGCGTCATGGCCTCGGGAAAGTAGTTCTGGCCCGAGAACGCGTCCTCAGCATCATGGTCATAGGCGTATCCCGCGCCGTAGCCCTGGTCCTTCATCAACCCGGTCGGCGCATTCAGGATATGCTTCGGCGGCGGCTCCGAGCCGGTCTTCTTCGCATCCGCCCGCGCCGCCTTGTAGGCGACGTAGGCCGCGTTCGACTTGGGCGCCAGCGCGAGGTAGGCCACCGCCTGCGCCAACGCCAATTCGCCCTCGGGCGAGCCGAGGCGTTCGTAGGTCTCCCACCCCTGCAGGCAGATCGCCTGCGCCTGCGGGTCGGCAAGGCCGATGTCCTCGACCGCCATCCGGGTGATGCGCCGCGCGAGGTAGCGCGGGTCCTCGCCGCCCTCGAGCATGCGCGCGAACCAGTAGAGCGCGGCATCCGGGTCCGAGCCGCGCACCGACTTGTGCAGGGCCGAGATCAGGTTGTAATGCGCGTCCCCGCTCTTGTCGTATTGCGCCGCGCGCCGGCTCAGCCGAGCCGAGAGCGCTGCTGGATCGAGCTTGCCCTCGGGTGTCCAGGCCGCGACCTGTTCGACGAGGTTCAAAAGCGCCCGCCCGTCGCCATCGGCCATCTCGAGAAGCACCTCGCGCGCCGGGCCGTCGAGCGGAAGCTGTTTGCCCAGTTCCGCCTCGGCACGCTGCGCCAGCCGCTCGAGATCCGAAAGCGGAAGGCGCTCCAGCACCAGCACCTGCGCGCGCGACAGCACGGCGGCGTTGAGCTCGAACGACGGGTTCTCGGTCGTGGCCCCGACCAAGAGGATCGTGCCGTCCTCCATGTGCGGCAGGAACCCGTCCTGCTGGGCCTTGTTGAAACGGTGGATTTCGTCGACGAAGAGCAGTGTCCCCTGCCCGTTCTGCCGCCGGATTTTCGCCGCCTCGAAGACCTTGCGCAGCTCGGGCACGCCGGTGAAGATCGCGCTGATCTGCACGAACTGCAGGTCCGTCTCGTGGGCCAACAGTCGCGCGATCGTGGTCTTTCCGACGCCCGGCGGCCCCCAGAAGATCAGCGAGCCGAGACTGCCGGAGGCCAGCATCGTTGTCAGCGGACCGTCGGGGCCCAGCACCTTTTCCTGTCCGATGACCTCGGCCAGCGTCTGCGGGCGCAGGCGGTCGGCGAGCGGGCGGTGCGCGCTCGCTTCCTTCGTGCCTTGCGGTTCCGTGTCGAAGAGATCGGCCACGGATCAGACCCGGAACCGCAGGGCGAGCCGCCGCGCGCCGCGCTGCACTGTCACGTCATAGCCGCGCAGGCGCAGGTCGAAGGCGTCGCGCACCTCGGCCGGACGGGTCACCGACGCTCCGTTTATCGCGAGGATCACATCGCCGTCCCGGAATCCGACGCGCGGCGCGACATCCCCGGCGTCGAGCACGAGCACACCCTCGGCATCGAACGGCAGGTTGTTGGCCGCCGTCACCGCCGGGTTGATGCGCGAGAGCGTGAGGCCGGGCAGGATGCTGCGGCGGCCCAACTGCATCTCCTCGCGGGGCGGATCGTCGGGGGCCGCGATCAGCAGGACCTCGACGTCCTCGAAAGCCCCGTCGCGGAACCGGGTGATCCGCGCGGCCTTTCCCAGCCCGATCACCGACATCCGGTAGACCATCTCGGAGGCGGTGTTGACGGGCTGGCCGTTGACGGCAGTGATCACGTCGCCCACGTCGACACCCGCTGCGGCAAAGGGGCTCGCGTCGTGGCGGTCCGACACGATCAGCCCGCCGGGCGGATCGAGGCCGATGGAAAGCGCAAGATCGCTGTCGACGGGCTGGCCGCGCATGCCGGCCCAGGGGCGTTCGAAATACCCCTTGCCCGCGCGGGCCTGCGCCACGAAGGCGCCGACAAGATCGGCGGGAATGGCGAAGCCGATGCCGTTCGAGCCGCCCGAGCGCGACAGGATCGACGTGTTGATCCCGATCAGCCGGCCTTCGGTGTCGATCAGCGCACCACCGGAGTTGCCAGGATTGATCGGCGCATCGGTCTGGATGTAGTAGCCGCGCCCGGACCCGCCGCCGCCGCCCGAGCGCGCCAGACCCGAAACGATGCCCGAACTGACGGTCTGCCCGACGCCGAAGGGATTGCCGATCGCGAGCACCAGTTCCCCCACCTCGACGGTGTCGCTGTCGCGCAGCGGCAGGTGCGGCAGGTCCTCGGCGTCGATCTTGAGGATCGCAAGATCGCTGTCCTCGTCGGCGAGCAGGACCCGCGCGGTGTATTCGCGCCGGTCCGACAGCGCGACGCGGATGTCGGTGGCCATGCCGACGACGTGGTGGTTCGAGACGATGATCCCGTCGGAGGACAGGATCACGCCGGAACCGAGCGAATTCTGCACCCGTGGCTTCACCGCCTCGGGATCGCCGAAGAAGCGGCGGAAGAACGGATCGCGTTGCAGCGGCGTGCGCTGCGGTTCGGCCATGATGCGCGCGTAAATGTTCACCACGGCGGGCGTCGCCTGCTTCACCAGCGGCACGAAGCTCAGCTGCATCTCGGCGCGCGACTGGGGAATTTTCACCTGCTCGGCGCAAAGCGGCGTGGCGAGACAGAGGGTCAGCAGGATGGTTCGCAGCAAGGCTCCACTCCGGTCGTTCCGAGACTCCGGATATGGTCGCAGCCGGCCGCAAACGCAAGCGTTGCAGGCGGGCGGCTAGCCGCGCGCGGACCGTCTGCGGATCGCGGCAAGCAGGCCTATCGCAGCGACCAGGCTGGCCGCAGGCAGCGGCAGGGGCACACCGGGAATCTGCTGCGCTTCGAAGGCGCGCGTGTTGGCTTCGCCAAAATCGACGGCGAGGATCACGTCGTTGTAGTCCTGGTCGCTCCCGCCCCAGAGATCCTCGAACCCCATCAGCACGAAACCTTTTGCCGAAGGTGCCGAGGACAACAGGCCGACGACATGCTGGTCCAGGCCGTCCACGTTGCGCGACGGATCGGTGCTGAAGAGGCTGCTGCCGCCGTTCGCGCCGTTCGCGAGCAGTTGCAGCGTCAGCCTGTCGCCGGGGTTCAACTGGTGATCGAGGTCGACGAAATCGCCGGCCAGCAGCGGCGTCGAGGCCGATCGTCCGCCGTTCTCGCGATACCCGCCCCACCAGCTGGCAGCCGAGCTGGCGTCCGGAAAAATGATGCTTTCATCCTCAACCGTGCCGTCCGCACGGATCACCTGCGCGAGCAGCGAGTTGTGAAACCCTGCCCCCTCCCAGACGAAATAGATGCGCGGGACCACGACATCCGAGACCACCATGCGTGAGGTATCGAGTGCGAGCGCCCCGAGGTCGTCGACCACCTGGTTTTCGCCAAGATCCTGACGGGCCGCATCGAACATGGTCGGCAGGACCTCCTGCTGGAACGTCGCGGCCCGATCGTCGGACCCCGCCAGTTGGACCGGCCCGGCGATTTCCGATCCCTGCGGGCGCGCCGTCGACTGGAAGGGCGATATCGTGGCGGCGGCGGCGGCTCCGGCGCTGATGACGATCGGAAGAACGGCCATAAGGAAGGATCTGGCGGCGGTGCGACTGCCTGACAGCTTGGACATGAGAGACCTCGAAACAGAATAATCGTTGCAATGCTGTCTATTCGCTTCGCAGCCGGGATGCGGCAGCGCATCCGGCGACTTCCAATGTCTAACGGATAGCGCGCTGTCCGATCGGACAGGCGGGTCTTTGAATGACACGCCCAAAAGGCAAAAAGCCCCCGGAACCACGCGGGTTTCGGGGGCCAGGAAACGCCCCGGACCTCGACGGGTCCGGGGTCAGTTTCTGGTTGTTCAGTCCTCGACGGAAACCTCTTCGGCCGCCACGCGCGCCTTGTCGGCAGCACCCTTGGCGTCGCGGTCGCGGTCGACGAATTCGATGATCGCCATCGGCGCCATGTCGCCGTAGCGGAAGCCGGCTTTCAGGACGCGGACGTAGCCGCCGCTGCGGTCCTTGTAGCGCGGGCCGAGAACCTCGAAGAGCTTGGCGACATAGGCGTCCTGCTTGAGCTTGGAGGCGGCCTGGCGGCGGGCGTGCAGGTCGCCGCGCTTGGCCAGCGTGATCAGCTTCTCGACGATCGGGCGCAGTTCCTTGGCCTTCGGCAGGGTCGTCTTGATCTGCTCATGTTCGATGAGCGAGCCGGCCATGTTCGCCCAGAGCGCCTTGCGGTGCTCGTGCGTGCGGTTGAGGCGGCGGTATCCACGTGCGTGACGCATGATTTCAGTTCCTTCTCTTATGCTTTGTACGGCCCCGGATGCGTAAAGGGGGCTCTGTTGGGGCGGGATTGCCCGGGGTGGTGAAGCCGCGCCGATGCAGGACCGGCGCGGCGGGGTTCGTCAGAACGCGTCTTCGAACTTCTTGGCGAGATCCTCGATGTTGTCGGGCGGCCAGTCCTCGACGTCCATGCCGAGGTGCAGGCCCATGCCGGACAGCACTTCCTTGATCTCGTTGAGCGACTTGCGGCCGAAGTTCGGCGTGCGCAGCATCTCTGCCTCGGTCTTCTGGATCAGGTCGCCGATGTAGACGATGTTGTCGTTCTTGAGGCAGTTGGCCGAACGCACGGAAAGTTCCAGCTCGTCAACCTTCTTGAGCAGCAGCGGGTTGAACTCCAGCCCGTCGTCGTCGCTGTCCGTGCGGGCCGATTCCGGCTCGTCGAAGTTGACGAAGATGCCCAGCTGGTCCTGCAGGATGCGCGCGGCGAAGGCCACGGCATCGTCGGGGCTGATCGAGCCGTCGGTTTCGACCTTCATGGTCAGCTTGTCGTAGTCGAGCACCTGGCCCTCGCGGGTCGGCTGCACGTCGTAGGACACTTTCTTGACCGGCGAGTAGATCGCGTCGATCGGGATCAGTCCGATGGGCGCATCCTCGGGCTTGTTCTTGTCAGCCGAGACATAGCCCTTGCCGGTGTTGACGGTCAGTTCCATGTAGACGTCGGCACCATCGTCGAGGTGGCAGATCACGTGATCGCGGTTCAGAACCTCGATGCCGTTCGATTCCGAGATGTCGCCCGCCGTGACGACGCCCGGACCCTTGGCGGAGATCGACAGGCGCTTGGGCCCCTCGACTTCCATGCGCAGCGAAACCCCCTTGAGGTTCAGGATGATGTCTGTCACGTCTTCGCGGACACCGGCCACCGAGGAGAACTCGTGCAGGACGTTGTCGATCTGCACCGAGGTGATGGCGGCGCCCTGGAGGGAGCTCATCAGCACGCGGCGCAGAGCATTGCCAAGCGTGAGACCGAAGCCGCGCTCGAGCGGTTCGGCGGTGACGGTAGCCTGGCGTGCGGGATCGTTGCCGGGCTTGACGTCGAGTTGCTGGGGCTTGATCAACTCAGCCCAATTCTTGTGGATCATGCGGTCCCTCCATTCCTGTCTGCTCCCCATGTCCCTAAGGAACAGACGCTCGAGGTTTCAAAAAGCGGATGGGGGCCGCGCGTGATGTCGCGCAGCCCCGAAGGTCGGACGGTCGTCAGACGCGGCGGCGCTTCGGCGGGCGGCAGCCGTTGTGCGCCATCGGCGTCACGTCGCGGATCGAGGTGATGTTAAAGCCTGCGGCGGCCAGGGCGCGCAGCGCGCTCTCGCGGCCGGAACCGGGGCCCTGCACTTCTACCTCGAGCGTCTTGACACCGTGTTCCTGCGCCTTGCGGCCGGCGTCCTCGGCAGCCATCTGGGCGGCGTAGGGCGTCGACTTGCGCGATCCCTTGAAGCCCATGGTGCCGGCCGAGGACCAGCTGATGGCGTTGCCCTGAACGTCGGAGATCAGGATCTTTGTGTTGTTGAAGCTCGAGTTCACATGCGCCACGCCTGCGGCGATATTCTTGCTGACCTTGCGCTTGGTGCGGGTCTTGTCGCGTGCCATTGATCTGCCCCCTTACTTCTTCTTGCCTGCAATGGCCTTTGCCGGGCCTTTGCGGGTG
Source organism: Roseobacter sp. FCG-D35 (assembly GCF_033436665.1). Classification (NCBI taxonomy): domain Bacteria; kingdom Pseudomonadati; phylum Pseudomonadota; class Alphaproteobacteria; order Rhodobacterales; family Roseobacteraceae; genus Roseobacter; species Roseobacter sp. FCG-D35. The sequence continues at coordinate 17,194 of NZ_JAWQFO010000013.1, read as the reverse complement.
CGTGCGTTGGTATGGGTGCGCTGGCCGCGGACCGGCAGGTTGCGGCGGTGGCGCAGGCCACGGTAGCAGCCGAGATCCATCAGGCGCTTGATGTTCATCTGCACGTCGCGGCGCAGGTCGCCCTCGACGGAGTAGTTGGCGTCGATGTGCTCGCGGATCGCGAGAACCTCGGCGTCCGACAGTTCGTTGACGCGACGGGACTGGTCGACGCCGACGGCTTCGCAGATGTTGCGCGCCGAGGCATTGCCGATTCCGGTGATGTAGGTGAGGGCGATGGGAACCCGCTTTGCAGTCGGGATGTTTACGCCGGCGATACGTGCCACGTGTCGTGTTCCTCTTCGTTGCGGGTCCGTAGTTCCAGACCCTTTTTTCACAACGTGAAGCCCGAGGCATGTCTTGCCGTCGGGCACCAGCTGATCAGGTGATCTCGCGGCTGGCCGGGGCTGTCCGCGAATTGATTCTCTGTCGAGATAGGGCTGGTTATGGGCTTTTACCGGGAGCGTCAACCCGTGTCGTGAGCGCGGGCGCTGCCGCGACGCGCACCCTGTCCCGCGGCCCGTGTCGAAGGGGTGAATTGGGGATCGCGCAAGGCGTTTTCAAGGCCTCCACTTGCGGCAGCCGGGGATCGGGGGCGCTGCCCCCGTCGCGGCGCCGCCGCGACTCCCCCGGGATATTTGCCAACCAGAGAAAGGCCGCGTGGCGCTTGCCCGAAACGTCGACCCGTGGGAGGCTGCGGGATCGACAGAAGGACGCGGGCCGTGGCGCAATTTTCCGAGACGAGTTTCGAGATACTGGGCGCGCTGGCGCAGAACAATTCGAAAGAGTGGTATGACGCGAACCGCGCGCGCTTGCAGGAGGACGCACGGGCGCCCTTCGCGGATCTTCTGGAACGGGTCACGCTGCGGCTGGAGGGCAGCCGATATCCGCTGATCGGAAGTGCCAAGACCATGTTCCGTCAGAACCGCGACATCCGGTTCTCGAAGGACAAGACGCCCTACAAGACAACCGTGTCGGGCATGCTGACGCGCAGCGGCACGAAATTCGACACCGGCGGGCTGGTCTATGCGCAGATCGACGTCGAAGGCGGGATGATCGCAGCGGGTTTTTACAAGCTTGCCGGGCCGGAACTGGGCGCAATGCGGGAGGCGATCCTGCGCGATGCGGAGCGGTTCGCGCGGATCCGGTCCGACCTGGAGGCCCGGGGACTGGCGCTGGGGACCGAAGACCGCCTGAAGTCGATGCCGCGCGGGTATGCCGACAAGGCGGATCACCCGCAGGCCGATGCGCTCCGACTCAAGAGTTTCATCCTGCGAGAGGATGTTCCGAAACCGGCCTGGATCAGCGGCGAGATCGTTGAGCGCCTGGCGGCTTTCGTCGAGACGGTCGGGCCCCTGCTCGACTTCGGTCGCGATGCGATCGCCGCTAAACCTTAGGCGTCGAGCACCCCGGCGATGTCAGCCTGAACTTGCTCGATCGAGCCCAGACCGTCGACCCGGTTCAGCATGCCCTTCGCGTAATAGTACCCGAGTAGCGGCGAGGTCTGCTTGTAGTACTCCATCAGGCGCGTCTTGAGGCTGTCGGGATTGTCGTCGGCCCTGCGCTTGAACTCGGTTCCGCCGCAGTTGGTGCATTTGCCATCCGCGGGGATCGGCTTGGTCTCGTCGTTGTAAACCTCGCCGCAGTTGCCGCAGGTCGAGCGCGCCGAGATGCGGGCCACCAGCACGCTGTCGTCGACGCGCATCTCGATGACCTTGTCCAGCGTCTGACCCTCGGCCTCGAGCAGGTCCGCCAGCGCGTCGGCCTGCGCCAGGGTGCGCGGGAAGCCGTCGAAGATGAAGCCGTCGGTCGACACGGTCGCGATCTTCTCGCGGATGAGGCCGATCACGATCTCGTCGGTGACCAGTGCGCCACGGGCCATCACGTCGGCCACGACCTTGCCCATCTCCGTGCCGGAGTCCTTGGCTTCGCGCAGCATGTCGCCAGTGCTGAGCTGCACCATGTTGCGGGTCTCCACGAGGTGGCGGGCCTGCGTGCCCTTGCCGGCCCCCGGAGGCCCCAGAAGTATGATATTCATCGACGCACCGGGCTCCGTTTTCTTCTGGTCTTGCCGCTCTTGCCGCGCAGCTGCGACTTTTCGAGCAGGCCTTCATACTGGTGCGCGAGAAGATGGCTCTGCACCTGCTGGATGGTGTCCATGGTCACCGAGACCACGATCAGGACCGAAGTGCCGCCGAAGTAGAAGGGCACGGCGAACTGGCCACGCAGGATCTCGGGCAGCAGGCAGACGGCGGCGAGATAGGCCGAGCCCAGAACGAGCACGCGGTTGACCACGTATTCGAGGTATTCCGAGGTCTTCTTGCCGGGGCGGATGCCCGGGATGAAGCCGTTCTGGTTCTTGAGATTGTCGGCAACGTCGTCGGGCTTGAAGGAGACGTTGAACGTGTAGAAGTAGGCGAAGAACACAATCATCAGCACGAAGAAGCCGAGATAGAGCGGCTGGCCGGGCCCGAAGTTGGCCAGCATCCAGGACATGATCGGGTTCGTGGAATTGCCCGAGAAGGTCGAGATCGTCACCGGCAGAAGCAGCAGCGAAGAGGCGAAGATCGCCGGGATCACGCCCGCCGGGTTCACCTTGACCGGCAGGTGGCTCGAGCCGCCGTCATAGACCTTCATGCCGACCTGGCGGCGCGGGTACTGGATGTGGATCTTGCGCAGCGCACGTTCCATGAAGACCACGAACATGATCGTGGCGATCACCATGACAATCACGGCGATGATCACTGCCGGGCTGATCGCGCCAGAACGGCCGGAGGCGAAGAACTGCGCCAGCGCGGCTGGAACCTCGGCGATGATGCCCACGAAGATGATCAGCGAGATGCCGTTGCCGATGCCGCGCGCGGTGATCTGCTCGCCCAGCCACATCAGGAACATGGTGCCGCCGACCAGCGTGATGACGCAGGAGGCGCGGAAGAAAAGACCGGGATCGGTCACGATTTCGCCCGCCTCGAGGCTGACGGCGAGCCCGTAGGCCTGCAGCGTCGCCAGGAACACCGTGCCGTAGCGTGTGTACTGGTTGATCTTCTTGCGGCCCTGCTCGCCCTCTTTCTTGAGCTGTTCGAGCTGCGGCACCATCGAGGCGAGAAGCTGCACGATGATGGAGGCCGAGATGTAGGGCATGATGCCGAGGGCGAAGATGCCCATGCGGCCCAGCGCCCCGCCGGTGAACATGGAGACCATGCCGCCGATCCCCTGCCCAGCCTGCGCCATGAATTCGCGCAGCGCGACACCGTCGATGCCAGGCACCGGGATGAAGGTGCCGAGGCGGTAGACGATCAGCAGTCCGAGGGTGAAGAGGATCCGGTTTCGCAGGTCGGTCGCCTTGCCGAGACTTGCCCAGCTGGTGTTGGCGGCCATGTTTTCAACGGCAGATACCATGAGGTCTCTTTTCTGTTACGACAACGCCGCCCGGGCCGTTTTCCGGCGGGCGGCGTGTAGGAAAACGCGTGGTCTATGTAAGCGGCGCGGACGCCGCTCACAAGACCGTTTCGCGGGCTCACGCCTCGGCTTCGACCTCGGCCGGTGCCGTGACCTTGAGCGAGCCGCCTGCTTTCTCGACCGCCGCCACGGCGGATTTCGAGGCGCCGGTGACTTCGAGGGTCAGCTTGGAGGTGACGTCACCTTTGGCCAGAACGCGCACGCCGTCGAGTTTGCGGCGCACGAGGCCGCTTTCGACCAGCAGGTCCTCGGTGATCGTGGACTTCGCGTCGAGCTTGCCGGCATCGACGAACTTCTGGATCAGGCCGAGGTTGATGACGGTGTAGCTCTTGCGGTTCGGCTTGGTGAAGCCGCGCTTGGGCAGACGCTGATAAAGCGGCATCTGGCCGCCCTCGTAGCCGTTAATGGCCACGCCCGAACGGGATTTCTGACCCTTGATACCACGGCCACCCATCTTGCCGGTGCCCGAGCCGGGGCCACGGCCCACGCGCTTGCGTTTCTTGGTTGCGCCTTCGTTATCGCGCAGTTCATGCAGTTTCATGTCGCTTCTCCTTTGCCGGATGCGGCCCCCAGCGACGGGAGCGGCCGAACGCGGCGTTTCGATTCCCGTGGACCGCGCAGGTCCACCGGGGGCGTATAGACGAGGGGGAAGTGCGGTGCAAGGCACCTTCTGGATGCCGCCCCGGCTGTGGCGCGCGCGTCGGTCAACCTGCCTGATGGCCCGTCAATGACGGTGCCCGGCTCCTGCGGATTTGAATCCCGTCAGGATCTTCGCAAAGATGACGTCGGGACACGGTGGAGCGAGCGATGCGGGAAGATCGTCCAGACGCCTTGATCGGTTTGTTCGGTGTCGGGCTCGCCGTGGTGATCTATTCCGCGGGCGATCCGCGCATTCCCTGGCATCCGTGGGACTTCGTCGTGGGCGGTGCGCTGCTGCTGATGGTGATGTCGGTTCCGGTTCCTGCGCGGGCCATCCCGCTGCTCGCCTATTCGAGCATCTTCGCGATTTCGGCGATCACCGCCCTTGGCGTCTTCATCGAGATGTTCGCCGGAAACTCCGAGTGGCTCGGGACCGAGATCGCCAACTGGTGCCCGGCCGAGTTCGACTATGCCGACTGCGCGAACGTCACGCGATGGGATGTCTTCTATCCGTCGCTTTGGCTTGTGCTGACCGCGGGTATTGCCGTCGTGGCCCGACGGATTTCCAAGGCGCGTCGCTGACCTTGGTTTTCAGCGGCCGCACCCATCCGGATGCGGCCCGAGGTCGAAAGCCGGCGTCAGGCCGGCGACGGCATGGTGAAGTCCGGGCGGAAGCCGGCGTAGACCGGGCGTCCATCGTCGGGCTTGGGATAGCCTTTCGCATCATCGTAGAAGGCGTGATAGGTCGCCTCCGGAAACGCGTCGTCGTCGTAACCCATGATGTTCGGTACCGCGACACGGATACGGCCCTGCTTGTCGTCGAGCATGAGTGCCGCCCCGCAGTCCTGACAGGTGCAGAGTTCCAGCGGCCCCTCGGGGTTGTCGGCATTGAAGGGTTGCCGGCTCATCTTGTCCGGGTGGTCAACCTCGATCTGGTTGTGTTCGTAGAAGGCGACGTGCGTGGTCTGCTGTCCGGTCACGTTCTTGCAGACATTGCAGTGGCAGACGTGGTTGTCGATGGGCTCGCCGTGCGCGGTTACATGGACGTGATCGCAACCGCCTTGATAGTCGGTCATCTCAATCCCCCTCTCTTCGGTTTGCGCCGGTCGTGATTGGCCGGAACGCAGGCGCAGTCTACGCCTTTTCGCGGCGCGCGCGTATATACACCTTAGGCTCGCCGCCCGAAGGGCCCTGCGCAGGGGCCGGAAACGCAAAAAGCCCCGGGACATTCCCGGGGCTTTCGCGTGATGTTCGCGGATCGATGAAGAGCGCTCAGCCCTTCTCCTCGACGATCTCGACCAGATGCGGGATCGAGTTGATCATGCCGCGGACCGAGGGCGTATCCTCAAGCTCGCGGGTGCGGTGCATCTTGTTCAGGCCCAGGCCGATCAGCGTTGCGCGCTGCTTTTCCGGGCGGCGGATCGGCGATCCGACCTGCTTGACGACGATGGTCTTAGCCATTTCGATCAGGCCTCCTCAGCCACTTGAGTGGAGGTGTCCGCAGCATCCTCGCGCTTGGGCAGGATGTCGGCGACCTTCTTGCCGCGACGCTGTGCCACCGAACGCGGCGACTGCTCTTTCTTGAGACCGTCGAGCGTTGCGCGGATCATGTTGTAGGGGTTCGACGAGCCGATCGACTTCGACACCACGTCCTTAACGCCCAGCATCTCGAACACGGCACGCATCGGACCACCGGCGATGATCCCGGTCCCTTCCGGCGCGGTGCGCATCACGACGCGGCCTGCGCCCCAGCGACCGTTCATGTCGTGGTGAAGGGTGCGGCCTTCGCGCAGCGCCACGCGGAACATGTTGCGCTTGGCCTGCTCGGTCGCCTTGCGGATGGCCTCGGGGACCTCCTTGGCCTTGCCTTTGCCAAAGCCGACGCGGCCCTTCTGGTCGCCGACGACCACCAGTGCTGCGAAGCCGAAGCGCTTGCCGCCCTTCACGGTCTTGGACACACGGTTGATCGCGACGAGGCGATCTGCGAATTCCGGGTTCTCGTCACGGTCGCGACGGTTGCCCCGCTGGTTGGGTTCTCTGGCCATGTGGCCTCCTTGAAGTGCGGCGCGCGCGGCGCCTTGCGGTATCCGATCCCTGGTGAGCCTGCGGCTCCCGGATCATCGAGGCGGCCCGTCAGGACCCCCTGCGCTTGGTCATGCCACGCGGCCCCGAAAGGCCGCGCGGGTCGTCAGATGTTCAGCCCGCCTTCACGCGCGGCGTCGGCGAGAGCCTTCACCTTGCCGTGAAACAGGAAGCCGCCGCGGTCGAAGTAGGCGCTTTCCACGCCGGCCTTCTTCGCACGTTCGGCGATCGCCGTGCCGACCTTGGTGGCCGCTTCGACGTTGTTCTTGCCGACCACGCCCAGATCCTTCTCGAGCGAGGAGGCCGAGGCGAGCGTCACGCCGTTCACATCGTCGATCAGCTGCACGCTGATGTTCTTGTTCGAGCGGTGAACCGAGAGGCGTACGCGCCCTGCATTCACCTTGCGAAGCTTGTTCCGGACGCGCAGGCGGCGCTTCAGGAACAGTTGCCTTTTGCTGTTTGCCATTTTTTGCGTCCTTACTTCTTCTTGCCTTCCTTGCGGAAGATGTACTCGTCCTTGTAGCGGATGCCCTTGCCCTTGTAGGGTTCCGGCGCACGCCAGCCGCGGATGTTGGCCGCGACCTGACCGACGAGCTGCTCGTCGATGCCCTCGACGACGATCTCGGTCTGCTTGGGCGCGGTCACCGTGACGCCCTCGGGCGCCTGGAAGTCCACGTCATGCGAGTAGCCGAGGTTCAGCTTGAGCACGGTTCCCTGAACGGCGGCACGGTAGCCGACACCCTGGATTTCCAGCTCGCGCTTGAAGCCTTCGGTGACACCGTGGACGAGGTTCGCGACCATCGTGCGGCTCATGCCCCACTGCTGGCGCGCGCGCTTGGACGTGCCGCGCGGCGTCACGGTCACGGCGTTGTCCTCGACCTTGATCGTCACATCGTCGGTGGCCTTGAAGGAGCGGGTGCCCTTGGGGCCCTTCACTTCGATGGTCTGGCCGGACACGGTCGCGGAGACACCCGAAGGCAGCTCGACCGGTTTCTTGCCAATACGAGACATCGGGACCTCCTCAGAATACCGTGCAGAGCACTTCGCCGCCGACGTTGGCAGCGCGTGCATGTGCATCCGACATCACACCCTTGGGGGTGGAGACAATCGACACGCCCAGACCCTGACGGACCGAGGGAATGTCCTTGACGGCCATGTAGACGCGGCGGCCGGGCTTGGAAACCCGCTTGAGCTCGCGAATGACAGGTTCGCCTTCGTAGTACTTGAGCGAGATCTCGAGCGCCGGATGTCCGTCCGCGCCGGTGACCTTCTCGTAGCCGCGGATGTAGCCTTCGTCGGCCAGCACATCGAGAACCCATGCACGCAGCTTGGAGGCCGGCGTGATGACGGTGGATTTGCCACGCATCGACGAGTTCCGGATCCGGGTGAGCATATCTGCGATAGGATCGTTCATATCATGCCCCTCCTTACCAGCTCGACTTGACCATGCCGGGGATCTGGCCCTTGGAGCCGAGATCCCGCAGCGCGATCCGCGAGATTTTCAGTTTGCGATAGTACGCGTGCGGACGGCCCGTCAGCTGGCAGCGGTTGTGCAGGCGCACAGGCGAGCTGTTGCGTGGCAGTTCCGCCAGCTTGAGGGTCGCGCGGAAGCGCTCTTCCATCGGTTTGCTTTCGTCGTTCACGATCTCTTTGAGAGCGGCCCGCTTGGCGGCGTACTTTGCAACCAGGCGCTCGCGCTTCTTCTCGCGTTCGATCATAGATTTCTTGGCCATGTCTGATCCTTCCCGCGCTTACGAGTTGAAGGGCATGTTGAATTGCTTCAACAGCGCCTTGGCTTCTGCGTCGGTTTTCGCCGTGGTGGCGATCACGATATCCATTCCCCAGTTCTCGTCGATCTTGTCGAAGTTGATCTCGGGGAATACGAGGTGCTCCTTGAGGCCCATGGCATAGTTGCCACGGCCATCGAAGCTCTTGCCGGAAACGCCGCGGAAGTCGCGGACGCGCGGCAGCGCGATCGTGATCAGGCGGTCGAGGAATTCGTACATGCGGTCGCCACGCAGGGTCACCTTGGCACCCAGCGGCATTTCCTCACGCACGCGGAAGCCCGCGATCGACTTCTTGGCCACCGTCGTGACGGCCTTCTGGCCGGCGATCGCCGTCAGGTCTTCCTGCGCCGACTTGGCCTTCTTGCTGTCGCGAACGGCCTCGGCCCCGCAGCCGATGTTCAGGACGATCTTGTCCAGGCGCGGGATCTGCATGTCGTTCTTGTAGCCGAACTCTTCCTTCAGGGCGGCCCGGATGGTGTCCCGGTAGGCCGTCTTCAGGCGCGGTGTGTAGTTGGCGCTATCAAGCATCGATCACGTCCCCCGTGGTCTTGGCGAAGCGAACCTTCTTGTCGCCGTCCATCTTGAAGCCGACGCGGGTCGCCTTGCCGTTGGCGTCGACGATCGCGATGTTGCTCAGGTCGATCGGCATCGCCTTGGGGATGCGGCCGCCCTGGCTGTTCTGGCTCTGGCGGGTCGCGCGGATCGCCATGTTGATGCCGTCCACGACGGCCTTGCCGGCCTTCGGGTCGACCGAGGAAATGGTGCCGGTGCGGCCCTTGTCCTTGCCCGCCAGCACGATGACCTTGTCACCTTTGCGGAGTTTCGCAGCCATGATTACAGCACCTCCGGAGCGAGCGAGATGATCTTCATGAAGTTCTTCGCGCGCAGTTCACGCACCACCGGCCCGAAGATACGGGTGCCGATCGGCTCGTTGTTGTTGTTGAGGATGACGGCGGCGTTGCGATCGAAACGGATCGCAGTGCCGTCTTCGCGGCGGACCTCCTTGGCGGTGCGCACGACGACGGCCTTGCGGACGTCGCCCTTCTTCACGCGACCGCGCGGGATGGCTTCCTTGACCGAGACGACGATGATGTCGCCAACGGACGCATACTTGCGCTTGGAACCACCCAGAACCTTGATGCACTGAACACGGCGAGCGCCGGAATTGTCAGCGACATCCAGATTGGTCTGCATCTGGATCATTTGGTGTCTCCCGACCTTTGGGGGGCTGATGCGGCCTTGTCCCCAGGGTTTCGATTATCGGAAAGGGCTCAGGCCTCGGCGGCTTGCAGCACTTCCCAGCGTTTCGTCTTGGAGCGCGGAGCGCATTCGATGATGCGAACCACATCGCCCACGTTGCAGGCGTTGTTCTCGTCATGCGCGCGGTACTTCTTGGACCGACGCACGGTCTTTTTCAGAACGGGATGCGTGAAGCGGCGCTCCACCAGGACCGAAACGGTCTGGGCGTTGGCGTTCGAGGTCACGGTGCCTTGAAGGATACGCTTGGGCATAGCTCTCAGGCTCCCTTATTCTGTCGCCGCTTGCGCGGCTTTCTGGTTGAGCACGGTCTTCACCCGCGCGGTGTCGCGGCGGACGGTGCGGATGCGTGCGGAATTCTCGAGTTGCCCCGTGGCCTGCTGGAAGCGCAGGTTGAAGCTCTCTTTCTTCAGGCTGGCCAGCTCTTCGCGGAGCTGGTCCGGCGTCTTATCGTTGAGTTCCTTGGCGTTCATCGCCCTTATTCCTTTCAACATCACTGGCAGGCCCCGCTTGAGAGGGTCACCCTGATTCCAGTGGAGTCCATGATGAGCGGCCCCTATAGGCCCCTTGGCATGGGTTGGCAAGCCCCGAATGCCCGCAGCGCGGGCGCGACAGCGGCAGGTCGTTCGAACCGAGGCCCGCCGGAGTTATGACGCTGCGTCAAAGGTTACGCCATAAACGTGTAGAATTTAATTGCGATGCAATTTTAAGATGATTCCGCCGCCTGGCGGGTAGTTTGAGAAGGGCTTGCAGATGGAAGCATTGGCAGTTTTGGGCGCGTTGCTTTTCCTGATTTATCTGGCGTTTCGCGCGACCGCCGGGAACAGGGATCGGGGCCACACCGCACAGGACGAAACGCAGTTTCGGCCAAAACCTTCACCCCCGCCTGCGAGACCTGCCGCACCGACACCCGACCCCAAGCCGGACTGCCCGCCGCCACCGCCGATCCCACCCTCGCGCAGGATCGAAGGCCGTGCTTACGTGATCGACGGCGATACCATTCGCATTGATCGCATCAAGATCCGGTTGGCCGGGATCGACGCACCCGAACTGCACCAACCGTGGGGACAGAAATCGAAGTGGGCGATGGTGCGGATCTGCAAGGGTCAGACCATCCGGGCGGAACTGACCGGAGAGACCTCGTACGACCGGCTGGTGGGAACCTGCTACCTGCCGGACGGACGCGACATCGGTGCGGAATTGATCAAGCTTGGCCTCGCCCTCGATTGGGAGCTCTTCACGGGCGGCAAGTATCGCCATCTCGAGCCACCCGGCGTCCGCCGCAAGATCGTGTTTACCCGCCGGGTCGAACGCCCGAACCGCGTCTGACCGGGCGACGGCGCGTCAGCCGCCTGACGCTTCCAGCACGCCGCAGGCCAGCCGCGGACCGGCATCGCCGGACGGCTGGCTTTTGTAATCATCCGCACCTTCGTGAATAATCACCGCGGCTCCGTTCTCGTCGAGAAGGTGCTCCTCGACCGACAGCTCGGCCAGGAAAACCTCGCCTTTCCAGGTGCCGTCTGCGCCGACCACGAGGTTGGGCATATCGCCCGGGTGCGGACCGTCGGCGCTCAGGACGCCATGCGTCGCATCGCCCGCGATATGACCGCCGGCGGAACTGTGGTCACCGCCGCATTCGCCGGTTTCGTGCAGGTGGATCGCGACCGTGCCCTCAGGCAGGTTCTCGAGGTTCAGCGTGGCGATCGCAGTGCCCGAGGGAGTGGACGACACCTCCAGCGTGCCATGGCTCATTCCGTCATGGCCCGAGATCGTGGCACTGACGTCGGCGGCCTGTGTGGCAGTTCCGATCAGCAATGCGGCAAGTGCGGTTGTGGTGAGGAACTTCATGGCGGTCTCCCTGATTGGCAGTCCACCGAATATCTGTCACCGCACCCCGCGTTTTCAAGGTTCTTGCATGCGCCGACCGCAAAACGCGAAACCCCCGCCGGTCTCCCGGCGGGGGTTCTATTGTCTCGACCGGGTGCGGCCCGCAGATTTCTCCGAAATCCGCTACACCGCACTTGGCGATCTTGGCGCAGCCAAAATCACCAGTCTTCGCGGGCGACGATCCGGGTCTTGATCGGCAGCTTCATCGCGGCCAGGCGCAGGGCCTCGCGCGCGACGTCTTCGCTGACGCCGTCGAGTTCGAACATCACGCGGCCGGGCTTGATCCGGGCGGCCCAGAAGTCGACCGAACCTTTACCCTTACCCATCCGGACTTCGGTGGGCTTGGAGGTCACGGGGACGTCCGGGAAGATCCGGATCCAGACGCGGCCCTGGCGCTTCATGTGGCGCGTCATCGCGCGGCGTGCCGCCTCGATCTGACGGGCCGTGACACGCTCGGGCTGGGTCGCCTTGAGGCCGAAGGTGCCGAAGTTCAGGTCGGAGCCGCCCTTGGCTTCGCCCTTGATCCGGCCCTTGTGCTGCTTGCGGAATTTGGTGCGTTTGGGTTGAAGCATATCTCAGTCCTCCTCAGCGACGGCCACCGGCGCCACGCGGGGCCGGACCATCCTGAAGTTCCTGTGCCTTGCGGTCACGCGCGGAAGGATCGTGCTCCATGATCTCGCCTTTGAAGATCCAGACCTTGATCCCGATGATGCCGTAGGCGGTGGACGCCTCGACATGCGCGAAGTCGATGTCGGCACGCAAGGTGTGAAGCGGCACGCGGCCTTCGCGGTACCATTCGGTCCGGGCGATCTCGGCGCCGCCGAGGCGGCCCGCGACGTTGACCCGGATGCCCAGGGCCCCCATGCGCATGGCGTTCTGCACGGCGCGCTTCATCGCGCGGCGGAAGGACACCCGGCGCTCGAGCTGCTGCGCGATGCTTTCACCGACCAGCGTTGCGTCCAGTTCGGGCTTGCGGACCTCGACGATGTTGAGGTGCAGTTCCGACTTGGTCATCTTGGCGATTTTCTGGCGCAGACCTTCGATGTCCGCACCCTTTTTGCCGATGATGACGCCCGGACGCGCCGTGTGAATGGTCACGCGGCACTTCTTGTGCGGACGCTCGATGATCACGCGGGCGACGCCCGCCTGCTTGCACTCTTCCTTGATGAACTCGCGGATCGCGATGTCCTCGAGCAGCAGATCACCGTATTCCTTGGTGTCTGCGTACCAGCGGCTGTCCCAGGTGCGGTTCACCTGCAGGCGCATGCCGATCGGATTGACTTTGTTACCCATCAGGCTTGCTCCCCTGCGGTTTCCTCGACCTGACGCACCTTGATGGTGATCTCGGAGAAGGGTTTGATGATCTTGCCGAACCGGCCACGGGCACGCGGACGACCGCGCTTCATGGTCAGGTTCTTGCCGACATAGGCTTCGGCGACGATCAGCTCGTCCACGTCGAGGTTGTGGTTGTTCTCGGCGTTCGCGATGGCGGACTGAAGGCACTTCTTCACGTCCTGGGCGATCCGCTTTTTCGAGAAGGTCAGGTCCGTCAGGGCCTTGTCGACCTTCTTGCCGCGGATCAGCGCGGCGACGAGGTTCAGCTTCTGCGGGGACGTGCGAAGCATGCGCAGTTTCGCCATTGCTTCGTTGTCGGCCACGCGGCGGGGATTCTTGTCCTTGCTCATGGCTTACTTCCGCTTCGCTTTCTTGTCGGCGGCATGACCGTAGTAGGTCCGTGTCGGCGAGTACTCACCGAACTTCTGACCGATCATGTCTTCGCTGACGTTAACAGGAACGTGCTTGTGACCGTTGTAGACGCCGAACGTCAGGCCCACGAACTGGGGCAGGATCGTCGAGCGGCGCGACCAGATCTTGATCACTTCGTTGCGGCCCGATTCGCGGGACGCTTCGGCCTTCTTCAACACATAGGCGTCGACGAAAGGACCTTTCCAAACAGAGCGAGCCATCTATCAGCGCCCCTTCTTCCTGGCGTGCCGCGAGCGGAGGATCAGCTTGCTGGACGCTTTGTTCTTGTTACGGGTCTTGGCACCCTTGGTCGGCTTGCCCCACGGGGTGACCGGGTGACGACCACCAGAAGTCCGGCCTTCACCACCACCGTGCGGGTGGTCGATCGGGTTCATGACCACACCACGCACGGACGGGCGGATGCCCTTGTGACGCATGCGGCCGGCCTTGCCGTAGTTCTGGTTCGAGTTGTCGGGGTTCGAGACGGCGCCGACGGTGGCCATGCATTCCTGGCGCACCATGCGCAGCTCGCCCGAGCTGAGACGGATCTGGGCATAGCCCCCGTCGCGGCCCACAAACTGGGCGTAGGTGCCGGCCGCGCGTGCGATCTGGCCGCCCTTGCCGGGCTTCATCTCGATGTTGTGGACGATCGTGCCAATCGGCATGCCCGCGAAGGGCATCGCGTTGCCGGGCTTGATGTCGGCCTTGGCCGAAGCCACGACGCTGTCACCCACGGCGAGACGCTGGGGCGCGAGGATGTAGGCCTGCTCGCCGTCCTCATACTTGATGAGGGCGATGAACGCAGTCCGGTTCGGGTCATACTCGATACGTTCGACCGTGGCGGCCACATCGAGCTTGTTGCGCTTGAAATCGACGATCCGGTAGAGGCGCTTGGCCCCGCCGCCTGTGCGGCGCATCGTGATCCGTCCGGTGTTGTTCCGTCCGCCAGACTTGGTGAGACCCTCGGTGAGGGACTTGACCGGGCGGCCTTTCCAGAGCTCCGAACGGTCGATCAGCACCAGCCCACGCTGGCCCGGCGTCGTCGGTTTGTACGACTTGAGTGCCATGTTGTCTGTCTTCCGTTTGCTATGCAGCGGCAGTTTCGGAAAAAATCCGTAACCCCGCCTATGTGGTTATAGGCCCCCGTAGGTGCCCGGGTGGTTACCGGCGATCCGCGCAGAAACGCGCATGGCCGGCAAAAGCGAAGCCCCGGACGAATCCGGGGCCGCGCGGATGGGTTCATCTAGTGGAGTGCGAAGGCGAGGTCAAGCGCCTCCGGCACGGCCTTTGTCCCGGAGGCGGAAGAAAGCGCCGGACCCGTCGACACTGCTCAGGGCGACGCCGAGGTCACCTTGAAATACCCGTGTTCGAGACCGTGCCGGGCGCCGAGATCGGCGCAATAGGCCATCCAGTCCTGCTGGCCGACCATCGCGTCCACGCTGCCGATCCGTCCCGACCAGTCCGCGATCTTGGCGCTCAGCGCCGCCGGTTCCGGCATCTCGCCGCCCTCCTCCGAGGCGACGTCACCCGACACGCCGAACCAGGCGCCCGAGACGTGACGCATGTTGTTCCGATCGACGATGTTGGTTGCGTTCGCGGAGGCCGCGACGAGGATCGCAGCACAGTCCGCCAGCCCGTCCGACGGCAGCGCAGTGCCCTCTTCGTCACCGGGACGCGCCACTTCGTCCGAGTCGGCTTCGCCCTCTGCGAGCGCCGCCACGGGCAGAAGCATGGAAAGAGCCAGAATTGCGGGAAGATACTGCGCCATGAGACCTCGGGATTCGAACAACACCCGCGGGCATAGCGCGACAGTGCGGCGGTTTTGCGGCATTCGGGCAGCGTGGTTAAGCAATCGTGGAACACCCTCAACGGCTTGCAGCGGGGCCAGAAACGACAACAGCCCCGGCGCGGCGCCGGGGCTGTTGCAATTTCTGTCGGTCCGACCGCGCCTTGAAGGCACGGCGGCGGTTCACAGGCCGGTGGTCACGTCGATGGTGTTGCCTTCTTCGAGCGTGACATAGGCCTTCTTGACGTTCTTCCGCTTGCCGAGCTGGCCGCGGAACCGCTTGACCTTGCCCTTGGTGATCGAGGTGTTGACCGCCTTCACCTTGACGCCGAACAGCGCCTCGACGGCTTCCTTGATCTGCGGCTTGGCCGCGTCGATCGCCACTTCGAAGACAACGGCGTTCTGTTCGGACGCCATGGTTGCCTTCTCGGTGATGATCGGCTTGCGGATCACGTCGTAATGTTCTGCTTTCGCGCTCATTTCAGACGAGCCTCCAGTGCTTCGATCCCCGCCTTGGTGATCACCAGGGTGTCACGCTTGAGGATGTCGTAGACGTTCGCACCGACCGACGGCAGGATGTCGAGATCGGCGATGTTGCGCGCCGCTTGCGCGAACTTCTCGTCGACGGAGGTCCCGTCGATGATCAGCGCGCGCTTCCAGCCGAGATCCTTCACCTGCTTGGCCAGCGCCGAGGTCTTGCCCTCTGCCGCCGCCGCGTCGATGATGACCAGCTCGCCCGCCTTGGCCTTGGCCGACAGCGCGTGGCGCAGGCCGAGCTTGCGGAACTTCTTGGTCAGGTCGTGGCCGTGGCTGCGCGGGGTCGGACCCTTGTAGATACCACCCTTGCGGAAGATCGGTGCGTTGCGGTCACCGTGGCGTGCGCCGCCGGTGCCCTTCTGGCGATAGATCTTCTTGGTCGAGTAGCTGGTCTCGGACCGGGTCTTGACCTTGTGGGTGCCCTGCTGCGCGTTGTTGCGCTGCCAGCGGACGACGCGGTGCAGGATGTCGGTGCGCGGCTCGAGACCGAAGAGGGCCTCGTCCAGGTCGACCGAACCGGCCTTGCCGCCGTCGAGCTTGATGACGTCGAGTTTCATTCTTCGCCTTCCTTCTTCTCGGGCTCAGCCTCGGCTTCACCTTCCTTCTCCGCGGCAATCTCGGCCTCGGCGGCTTTCAGCGCCTCGGCTTCCTGGGCTGCCTGCTCCTCGGCGAGACGCTTGGCTTCCGCTTCAGCCTCGGCAGCGGCTGCTGCGGCGGCTTCCTCGGCGGCTTTCGCGGCTTCCTCGGCTGCGGACTTCAGGGCTGCCGGCAGGATCGCGTTCTCCGGGAACGGCTTCTTGACCGCATCCTTGACGGTGACCCAGCCACCCTTGGAGCCCGGAACCGCGCCCTTGACCATGATCAGGCCGCGCTCGCTGTCGGTCTTGACGACCTCGAGGTTCTGCGTGGTGACACGGGCGGCGCCCATGTGACCGGCCATCTTCTTGCCCTTGAAGACCTTGCCCGGATCCTGACACTGGCCCGTGGAGCCATGCGAACGGTGCGAGATCGACACGCCGTGAGAGGCTCGCAGACCGCCGAAGTTGTGCCGCTTCATGGCACCGGCGAAACCCTTACCGATCGAGGTGCCGGCGACGTCGACGTACTGGCCCGCGAAGTAATGGTCCGCGGTGATCTCTTCGCCGACGCCGATCAGGTTCTCGGGATCGACCCGGAACTCGGCGACCTTGCGCTTGGGTTCCACCTTGGCCGCGGCGAAGTGACCGCGCATGGCCTGGCTTGTCCGCTTGGCCTTAGCAACGCCCGCGCCGAGCTGAACGGCGGTGTAGCCGTCCTTGTCAGCGGTGCGCTGCGCCACAACCTGCAGCTTGTCGAGTTGAAGAACGGTGACGGGAATCTGCTTGCCGTCTTCCATGAACAGCCGGGTCATCCCGACCTTCTTTGCGATAACGCCTGAGCGCAACATATCGAATACCCTCCCGACGCTTAGGACTGCAGCTTGATCTCGACGTCCACGCCGGCCGCGAGGTCGAGCTTCATCAGCGCGTCCACGGTCTGCGGGGTCGGATCAACGATGTCGAGCAGACGCTTGTGCGTCCGGATCTCGAACTGGTCACGGGATTTCTTGTCGACGTGGGGACCACGCAGAACGGTGAATTTCTCGATCTTGTTCGGCAGCGGAATCGGTCCGCGCACCGAGGCGCCGGTCCGCTTGGCGGTGCTGACGATCTCCTGCGTGGACGCATCCAGCACGCGATAGTCGAACGCCTTCAGGCGGATACGGATGTTTTGGCTTTGAACGGCCATGTCTCTGTTCCCTTGCTCGGGTCTCTGAACGGAGAGGAAGAGCGGCGCCCATCGCAGCCCTTCGTCGCGTCGTATTCTGGCTCCGGGTTGGCCCGGAATGGGTTCGGGTGCCGGTCGCCCGGCACCCGCTATCGGTCAAGTGAGCCCGCGGGCTTACTTGGTGATCTTGGAGACGACGCCGGCGCCGACGGTGCGGCCGCCTTCGCGGATG
>NZ_JAWQFO010000012.1:30323-105928 GCF_033436665.1 Roseobacter sp. FCG-D35 | reverse complement strand
TCATCCCGGTAGCCCAAAGGCCGCACATGCACTAACAATTGGTTTGGACCAGTCAGATCGGGCTGCTCACGCCTGCAGCGAACTTCCGCTGTCCGCCCATTCCGCTATTACAAGACAGTTTGCACAGTTATCGACTTGAAGGTTGGAAAGCGACAACAGGCAAGCATTTTTTTAATTTTACTCTTGCCCGTCTCGGCTTAGACGTTTTGAGCACACAAGAACTCCAATTGATTGCTGCGAAGAGCTTGCCTCGACGGGAAGATTGCGGTGCAGACTTATGTTGCGATGTAACCCACGGTGCAGTCGCGACGCTCAACAGGAAATTCACCGAATGGCCATCAATGAGCATCCGGTGCGATCTTGGATCGCGAACTGTACTTCAGAGCACTCAAAACGGAAAAAATGCCAGTTGGCACGTTATGCTTGCGAAATTGTTGTTTTACATGGTCCAATTGGCATGAATTGCTTGTCAGAACACCACAAGTCGGCGCGCGCCACCTGTCACCCGCACTTCGAATAGCCGCAATTGGCGCAGGTCATGCAGCCTTCGACCATGCGCATCTCGTACTGCCCGCAGCTCGAGCAGGCCGGACTGCGCGGTGTGTCGAGGTTGGCCACCCGCGCCTTCGGGTCGCTTTTCAGCCCCATCCCCTCGCCCGCGATGAAGCCGATGGTGATCATGTGCTGTTCGATCACCCCGCCGATAGCGGCGAGGATCGACGGAATGTACCTGCCCTGCATCCAGGCCCCGCCACGCGGATCGAAGACGGCCTTGAGTTCCTCGACCACGAAGGAGACGTCGCCGCCGCGCCGGAACACGGCCGAGACCATCCGTGTCAGTGCGACGGTCCAGGCGAAATGCTCCATGTTCTTGGAGTTGATGAAGACCTCGAAGGGCCGGCGGTGGCCCGAGATGATGATGTCGTTGATGGTGATGTAGATCGCATGCTCGCTGTCCGGCCACTTGAGCTTGTAGGTCGCGCCCTCGAGTTGCTCGGGCCGGTCGAGCGGGTCGGACATATAGATCACGTCGCCATGTGGCGTGGCGGGTTCGTCACCGCTGTGGGCGATGACTTCGGGCAGTTCCGCTTCGGACGGCTTCTCGTCGGACACCGTCAGGACCGATCCGGTCACCGCGTTCGGGCGGTAGGTCGTACAACCCTTGCAGCCGGTGTCCCAGGCCATCATGTAGACGTCCTTGAAATCCTCGAAGCTGATGTCCTCGGGACAGTTGATGGTCTTCGAGATCGACGAGTCCACCCACTTCTGCGCCGCGGCCTGCATGCGCACGTGATCGGCCGGCGCCAGCGTCTGGGCGTTGACGAAGTGATCCGGCAGCGGCGCGTCGCCCTTGAGGTCGCGCCACATCTGCACGGCGTAGTCGACGACCTCCTCCTCGGTGCGGGTGCCATCCTTCTGCAGCACCTTGCGCGTGTAGGCGTAGGCGAAGACCGGCTCGATCCCGGACGAGACATTGCCGGCGAAAAGGCTGATCGTGCCTGTGGGCGCGATGGAGGTCAGCAGCGCGTTGCGGATGCCGTGCTTGCGGATCGCATCGCGCACGTCCGAATCCATCCCCCGCATGGTCCCCGACGCAAGGTAGCCGTCGGCGTCGAAAAGCGGGAAGGTGCTCTTTTCCTTCGCCAATTGCACCGACGCGAGGTACGCGGCGCGCGCGATGGCGTGCAACCAGCGTTCGGTCAGACGCGCCGCCTCCTCCGAGCCGTAGCGCTCGCCCACCATCAGCAGCGCATCGGCAAGGCCGGTCACGCCGAGCCCGACGCGGCGCTTGGCCTGCGCTTCCCGCGCCTGCGCCTCGAGCGGGAATTTCGAGGCGTCGACCACGTTGTCCATCATCCGGATTGCGGTGCTCACCAGCTCGGCCAGAGCGTCCTCGTCGATCTGTGCCGCCTCGGTGAACGGCCCGGTCACGAGGCGCGCGAGGTTGATCGAGCCCAGCAGGCAGGCACCGTAGGGCGGCAGAGGCTGTTCGCCGCAGGGGTTGGTCGCGGCGATGGTCTCGCAGTAGGCGAGGTTGTTGGCGGCGTTGATGCGGTCGATGAAGATCACGCCCGGTTCGGCATAGTCGTAGGTCGCCTGCATGATGCGGTTCCAGAGGTCGCGCGCCTGGACAGTACGGTAGACATGGCCCTCGAAGACGAGATCCCAGGACCCGTCCGCCTTGACGGCGTCCATGAACGGGTCGGTGACCAGCACCGACATGTTGAACATACGAAGGCGCGCGGGGTCGGACTTGGCCTTGATGAAAGCCTCCACATCCGGGTGATCGCAGCGCATTGTCGCCATCATCGCGCCACGGCGGGATCCTGCGGACATGATGGTGCGGCACATCGCGTCCCAGACGTCCATGAAGCTCAAGGGACCCGAGGCATCGGCCGAGACGCCTTTCACATCCGCGCCCTTCGGCCGAATGGTCGAGAAGTCATACCCGATGCCGCCGCCCTGCTGCATGGTGAGGGCGGCCTCTTTAAGCATGTCGAAGATGCCCGCCATGCTGTCCGGGATCGTGCCCATCACGAAGCAGTTGAAAAGCGTCACGCGCCGGGCGGTGCCCGCGCCCGCGACGATCCGGCCTGCGGGCAGGAACTTGAAATCCTCGAGAGCCGCGTAGAAGGTCTCTTCCCAGGCTTCAGGATCCTTTTCGACCTTCGCGAGGTCGCGCGCGATCCGGCGCCAGGTATCCTCGACCGTGACGTCCTGCGCCGTGCCGTCGGGTGCCTTGAAGCGGTACTTCATGTCCCATATCTGCTCGGAAATGGCGGCGGAAAAGCGGGTCATGGGCGCGAATCTCTCGTGACTGAGGAAAGGCGTTCACTGTACCTGCGCGGCCCGTTGTCCACAACACTTTGATCCGGTTGGGAATGGCGCTACTGTCCCTTGTGGCAAAGCGACCAGGGGGATTCTGTGGCACGTTCGGTGGGCAAAGCTGTGGACAAGTCTGTGAACCTGTTAAAGTTGTCCGTCGGCACCGAGACCGTCGAGGACCTTGTGGCCTGGCAAAAGACGCGCGCCGCGCAGACATCAGATGGCCTGCCGCGCCATGTCACGCGCATGTGGCCGAAGCGTGCCGCGGAAGTCCTGAACGGCGGCTCGATCTACTGGGTGATCAAGGGTGTCGTGCAATGCCGCCAACGCATCCTGCGCCTCGACGAACGTATCGGCGCGGACGGAATCCGACGCTGCGCCATCGTGCTCCACCCGGACCTCATGCGGACGCAAGGCAGTCTCAGACGCCCCTTCCAAGGCTGGCGCTATCTGGCTGTCGCCGACGCACCACCCGACCTCCCGGAAGGCCGGGCCGAGGAAGAGGCGCTGCCAGTGGAACTCAACCGCGCGCTGGCCGAGATCGGCGTTCTCTGAGCCACGCCCCGGAAAATTCGAATTTTCCGGACCGGATTTTTGCAAAAATCCGGCTCAGGCGTAGAGGGTCTCGATCTCCGCGGCATATGCATCGTGGATCTTCGCGCGACGCACTTTCATGGTGGCCGTGACCTCGCCGTCGTCGTGGTCGAGTTCCTTGGCCAGCAGACGCACCTTCTTGACCTGCTCGACCCGCGCAAGATCGGCGTTTCGCGCCGCAACCTCAGTGTCGATCAGCGCCTGAACCTTCGGGTTCTCGGCCAGCGAGCGGAAGGTGGTATAGGCGATCCCCTGACCCTCGGCCCAGAGCCGCACCGTGTCCATGTCGATCTGCACCAGCGCCGTCACGAAGGGACGCCGGTCGGCGATGGCGATGGCCTCCTTGATGAAGGGGCTGGCTTTCAGCGCGTTCTCGATCAGCGCCGGCGAGAGGTTCTTGCCGGCCGCGTTGATCATGATGTCTTTCTTGCGGTCGACCAGCGAAAACGAACCGTCCGCTTCGATCTGTCCGACGTCGCCGGTACGCAGCCAGTCGTCTTCGAAGGTCTCGGCCGTGGCGCGGGCGTTGCGGTAGTACCCCTTGAAGATCGTCGGCCCGCGGACCAGCACCTCACCGTCCTTCGCGATGCGCGCCTCGAGACCGCGGACCGGGTGCCCGATGCGTCCGTCGCAACTGCCCCAGTCGGGCTGGATCGTGCCGACACCCGAGGTTTCCGACATCCCCCAGGATTCGCGCAGGTTCACGCCGATGCCACGCAGGAAGGCCAGCAGGTCTGTCGAAATCGGCGCGGCGGCGGTAATCGCGATGCGCGTTCGCCCTAGGCCGAGATAGCTGCGAACATGGCGATAGACCAGCAGGTCCCAGGCCGCATGCGCCAGCCGGTCCCGCGCGCTCCATCGGTCGCGGCGTATCGCACCGCGCCGGCGCGCGCCGGCCAGCGCCGTCCGGGTCAGCCGGCTGCGCAGGGGGCCCGCCGTCTGCGCCTGGACAAGCACACCGGCCTGCATCTTCTCCCAGATCCGCGGCACGCCAAAGAACACCTCCGGGGCGACCTCACGCAGGTCGATGGTGATCGTGCGCAGGCTTTCTCCGAAATTCATCACGAACTGGCGGCTGAGCCCGTTGATCACGGTAACCGCCTGCTCGGCGATGTGGCACAGCGGCAGGTAGCTCAGCACGTTCGTGCCCGGTCCGCAGTCGGCAAAGACCTGCCCCGCTACCTGCGCCCCGGCATGCAGGTTGCCGTAGGTGATCTCGGCCGCCTTGGGCAGTCCGGTCGAGCCGGAGGTAAAGACCATCATCGCCGTGTCGTCTGGCCCCAGCCCCTCGGAACGCACCCTGAGATCGTCAGTGAGATCGGCCATGCGCCGTCGCCCGCGCTCGAGCAGGTCGGTGAAACTGACAAGGCCCAACTCGCCCTCGCCTGCCGTGCCGCGGGGGTCGAAGATGACCAACTGCCGCAGCTTCGGCAACCGGCCACGCAGGGCGATGATCTTGTCGAGCTGTTCCTGATCCTCGATGAACAGGATCGTGGCATCGGACGCGTTGACGAGATGTTCGATCTCGGCCGCCGGGCTGGTCGGGTACATGCCGACGCAGACGCCGCCGCCCATGTTGATGCCTAGCTGCGCCTGCACCCATTCGCTGCGGTTTTCCGACAGCACCCCGACATGATCGCCGACCCGCAGCCCAAGATCGACAAGCCCCGCCGCCACCGCCTGCGCGATCTCGTGCAAGCCGGCCCAGGTCATCTCGTTCCAGATGCCAAAGCGTTTCTGACGCATGGCCACGTCGTCGGGCCGGGTCGCGGCATGTCCGGCGAGCAGGTCGATGGGCGACGCGAACCCGGGATCCTTCTCGTCGAACGCCATTTCCGCCTCCTCAGCTCAGCCAGCGCTTGCGGCGCTTGTAATGCTTGATGTCCCGGAAGGATTGCCGTGCGCCCTCTGCTCCGTCCGCAAGCCCGAGGTAGAAGGACCGCACGTCGGGATCGTCGCGCAGCCGTGCGGCCTCGCCCTCCATCACGATCTGGCCGCTTTCCATGATATAGCCGTAATCCGCCACGCCGAAGGCATAGCCCGCGTTCTGCTCCACCAGCAGGATCGAGGTGCCGTCCTCGGCGTTCAGCCGCCGGATCGTGGCGAAAATCTCGTCCACCACCTGCGGGGCGAGGCCGAGGCTGGGTTCGTCCATCAGGATCAGCCGGGGCCGGGCGATCATTGCGCGGCCAAAGGCGAGCATCTGCTGCTCACCGCCCGACAGATACCCCGCGATCTGCCGCCGGCGTTCCCTGAGGCGCGGAAAGAAGGCGTAGACCTTGTCGAAATCCGCCGTCTCGCCTCGCCCGTCGAGCGCGTAGGACGCAGCGACGAGATTATCCTCGACCGTCATTTCGCCGAAGACGCGCCGCCCCTCGCGGACGTGAAAGAGTCCCATCTGCACCAGCCGGTCCGGCGGGACGCGGCGGATCTCGCTGCCACGGAACAGGATGCGTCCCGCGCCGACCTCGCCGTTTTCCAGGCCCAGCAGGTTGCTCGCGGCCTTGAGCGTCGTGGTCTTGCCCGCGCCGTTGGTGCCAAGCAGCGTGACGATCCGCCCCTCGGGCACCTCCAGCGACAGGCCGCGCAGGGCCTGCACCGTGTGGTGGTAGGTGACCTCGATGTTCTCGACCGTCAGCATGGGGGGCGTCAGGACACCGTGAACCAGTCCGAGCTTGGCGTGAACAGCCCGCCCTCGGCGTCGTATGTGTAGACACGCCCCGTGCCGATCTTGTTGCCGACCATGCTGACGGGTCCGCCGAAAAACCCGCCGGTGTCGTAATCGGTGATGCCGGCCAGTTCCTCGGCAGCGTTGTCAGCGGTGAGTTCCAGACCCTTCTCGGCGGCACGCCGCAGCGCCTCGACCCCGAGCGTCAGCGAGCACAGGCCCTGCAGACCCCAGGTCGGCATGTAGGTCTCAAGCGGCGTGCCGGCGAAGTTCGCCTTCTGGAAAGCCGCGTAGCGTTGGTAGATCGGCGCGTCGGCATCATCGTAGGAATAGCGGTAGGGCATCACGCCGGAATAGCCGTCCAGCACCGGCCCCGCCTCTGCCGTTACCCGATCGGCGATCAGCTTCTCCATGCCCCAGAAGGTGCCGTGGAACTGCGTCGGCAGGCCGAACTGGCGCGCGCCTCCGATAAGCTGCGGCCAGACGCCGGTTACATAGCCCTGCAGGATGCAATGCTCGGCGCCGGACTGGGCCAGCTTGGTGACATGGGTCGGGATGTCCGCACCCTGGACCTTGGTGCTTTCCTCCAGCACGACCTCGATACCCAGTTCCTCGGCCTTGGCCTTGCCATGCGCGATCGGGTCGCGTCCGAATTCGGTGTTGGAGAACATGAAGGCGACGGTGCTGCCGCCGGCGTCCTTGATGTTCTGCAGCAGGATGTCGACCTGGTCCTCGTAGGAGGGTCCCGGCAGGTACTGGTAGGGATTCTCGGCAGGGTTCGCGAGGTCCGAGGCAAAAGAGGTGGACCCCATCAGCCGGGCGTTCTCGCCCTTCAATTCCGGCGCCACCAGCTTCATGAAGCCGGTGCTGTCACCGTAGTACATCACGAGGTTCGGCTCGGTCGCCAGCGCGCGCTGGTAGTTGGCCAACGCCACGGCCGGGTCGTAGCCCGAGTCCTCGATGGTGATCCGGATCGGGACGCCGCCGATGCCGCCGTCCTCGTTGACAAGTGCTTCGAACATCTTGAACCCGGGCGAGACAAGCTGGCCCGCGGTGGCAAAAGGCCCGGTCAGCGGCAGCGACGAGGCGATGACGTATTCCGAGGGTTGTGCGCGCAGGATCATGGGGGCGCCCAGTGCCGCGGTGGCGGCGGTGCCGGTGGCAAGGAAGGTTCGGCGGTTCATGGTCATGTCTGTCTTCTCCCTATGTTTTGTCTCGGTCTCATCCGCGCGCGAAGGGCCAGCGATTCGCGGCGCGCAGCATCCGGTCGGTGATCTGGGTGATGCCGAGAGGTTCCTTGAGCAGAAAGCCGATCAGCAGCAGCCCGAAGGCGATCTCCTGCAACGGCGCGCGGATCTGCGCCCAGTCGACGGCCCCCCCGGTCATCGCGCCGAAGCTGACCTTGATGATCTCGGGCACCATCACGATCACGATGACGCCGAAGACCGGCCCCATCGTGCGCCCCATGCCGCCGATGATCAACGCCGCCACAAGCTCCAGCGACAGCGCCAGTTCGAATTGCTCGGGCAGGATGCGGGCGTAGAAATAGGCGAAAAGCGCGCCCGCAAGCCCGCAATAGGCCGCCGAGATGGCAAAGCTCGTCAGCTTGTAGCGCAGCAGCGAGATGCCGAGGATCTCGGCGGAGTAGTCGCGGTCGCGGATCGCGATGAAGGCACGCCCGACGCGGGTCCGCACGAGGTTCTGCGCCATCAGCAGCGTGACGAAGGCCGTCGCGGCGATAAAGCCGAACATCTCGCGCTTGGTGTCGAGCACCCAGCCGAAGAAGTTCGGTGACAGCGTGGTGAGGCCCGTCATGCCCCCAGTCCAGGGCGCGAAGACGGGCTGCTCGATCAGGAATATAACGATGAAATTCGCGGCCAGCGTCGCCACGGCGAGATAGAGCCCCTTGACGCGCAGCGACGGCAACCCGACGAGAATGCCGATGCCCGCGGCCAGCGCCACGGCCACCGGGATCGCAACCAGCGGCATCAGACCGGCCGGCACGATGCCCTCGGCAACATGGCTGAAGATGGTCACCGCATAAGCGCCGATGGCCACGAAGGCGGCATGGCCCAGCGAGACAAGTCCGGTGTAGCCGGTCAGGACATTCAGCCCGACAACCGCGATCAGCAGCAGGCCCATCTGGCAACCGATCAGGATGAGGTACTCGTTGGCCGTCATCGTGAACAGCGCCAGCGCCGCGACCATGCCGTAGACGAAACCCTGCTTGTAGCGATTGTCGAGCACCCGCTCGTCCTGCGCGTAGCTGGCCTTGAGGTTGGCGTTGATCATATCCGCTCGACCTCCCGCGTGCCAAAGAGCCCGTGCGGACGCGCGACAAGCACGATCAGAACCGCGACATATGGCACGATCTCGGCCCAGTCGCCGCCCAGCTTCCATTGCGTCAGCGCCTCGAGCACGCCGACGGCCAGCGCGGCGAGAAAGACGCCGACATAGCTGTCGAGGCCACCCATCAGCACGATCGCCAGCACCGAGAAGCCGAAAAGACCGAGCGACGGCGAGATGCCGTTGCGCGTGGCAAGGATGGCCCCGGCGACCGCTCCGGTGGTCGAGGCCAGCACCCAGGCGCGCGAAAAGACCCTGGGCACCGAAATCCCCATTGAATAGGCCGTCGACTGGTCCTCGGCGGTGGCCCGGATCGCGATACCGCCGCGCGACCAGCGCACCCAGGCGACGATGGCGCCGAACATCGCCACGGCGATCAGCATGTTCACGAGGTCCGCGCCGAACAGGAAAATCGTCGAGCCGAAAAGTTGGAAGCGCAGGGGCGCGTTGGGCGCGATGGGAGGTACGAAATCGGCATCCGCCGTCCAGATCAGCTGGGCCGTGCCCGACAGGATCGAGATCAGCCCGACGGTGACCATGATCATCGCAAACACCGACTGGCCCATGAGCGGGCGCATCAGCGTGCGTTCGAGCACGATCCCCAGCAGCGCGTTGCAAACCAGTGCCCCGGCAAGCCCCAGCAGAATGCGCGGCAGGTTCTGCAGCCAGTCGAGCACCGCTCCCATCGGCGAGAACATCGGCAGACCCTCGCGGGCGGCCGCCAGCCAGCCCGGCTGCCAGGAGGCCAGCCAGTCCGGCGCCCAGTCCATCCCGGGCAGGATCACCGCGAAGGTGTAGTAGAAATACGCCCCGAACATGATCAGGTAGCCATGCGCGAAGTTGACCACCTTGGTGGCCTTGTAAACCGACACGATGCCGGCGGCGATCAGGGCGTAGATCGCGCCGCTCATCAGCCCGTTGATCACGTATTGCGCCGCCTCGCCCATCAGGCCGCTGCCCCGAGATAGGCCTCGATCACCTGCGTGTCGTCGCTGACCTCGGCGGGCGTGCCGCTGGCGATCTGCTGGCCGAAATTTAGCACCACGATCTGCGAGCAGATGTCCATCACCATGTGCATGTCATGCTCGACCAGCAGGATCGTGGTGCCGAACTGCTCCTGCACGTCGAGGATGAAACGCGCCATGTCCGCCTTTTCCTCGCGGTTCATGCCCGCGACCGGTTCGTCCAGCATCAGCACCTTGGGACGCATCGCCAGCGCGCGGCCAAGCTCAACGCGCTTCTGCAACCCGTAGGGCAGCGCGGTGATCGGCACCTTGCGGATCGCGTCGATCTCGAGAAAGTCGATCACCCGTTCCTCGATGTCCCGGCGCAGTTCCAGTTCCTCGCGCCGGGCCGGGCCGAAATAGGCCAGTGCCGCCCAGACGCCCGAGTTCAGCCGCGTGTGCCCGCCAAGCTTGATGTTGTCGAGCACGGTCATGCCGCGAAAAAGCGCGATGTTCTGAAAGGTCCGTGCCAGCCCCAGTGCCGCACGGCGGTCCGGGCTGAGATGCGTGATCTCGCGCTCCTCGAAGAAGATCCGGCCCGACCCCGGCCGGTAGAACCCCGAGATCGCATTGAAGAGCGAGGTCTTGCCGGCCCCGTTTGGCCCGATGATGCCGGTGATCTCGCCCGGGCGTGCATCGAACGAGACGCCCTGCAGCGCCTTGATGCCCCCGAAGGAGAGGTGCAGGTCCTCGATCCTGAGCATCCGGCAGCGCCCTCCTGTCGCAAGCCAAAGGCGGGCTGTCCCGCAACCGGCCGACGGTGCCCCCCTCCTCCCGAGGATGCAACCGCACCGGCAATCCAAGGCAATGGTTACACCGGGGGGTGGTTCTGGCAATGATTTTCGCGGCTTGCCCCAGCGGCAACCGGCCGGGCCGTCACCCGAGCCGGTCGAGCAGTTCGGCCATCGTGTGACGGTCCGCGTCCGCGACCTCGGCGACCCGGCTGCGCCAGAGCGTCGCCTGCGATCTCAGGATCGGCCCGTCGCTCAGCACCTTGAGGTGGTTGGCACGCAGGGTCTCGCCGCTCGAGGTGATGTCGGCGATGGCTTCGGCGGTCTCGTTCGCCACCGTGCCTTCGGTCGCCCCCTGGCTGTCGACCAGCGCATAGTCGGCCACGCCGCCCACGCGCAGGAATTCGCGCACCAGCCGGTGATACTTGGTGGCGATGCGCAGCCGGTGACCGTGACGCGCGCGGAACGCAGCGGCCACCGCGTCGAGATCGTCCAGCGTCTCCACATCGACCCAGGCTTTCGGCACCGCGAGCACCAGGTCGGCCTGTCCGAACCCCAGTTCGCGCACCGGGTCGAGCTGTTGCTCCCAGCGGGGCAGCTTTTCCTGCACGAGATCCGTGCCGGTGACCCCGAAATGCAGGCGCCCGGCGGCCAGTTCGCGCGGGATCTCTCCCGCCGACAGCAGCACCAGCGCGACCCCGCCGATGCCCTCGACCGCGCCGGCGTATTCGCGGTCGGACCCCGTCCTGCTCAGCGCGATGCCGTGCGATCCGAACCAGTCGAAGGTCTTATCCATCAGTCGGCCCTTGGAGGGTACGCCCAGCTTCACGGTCATGCCTGCGCCTCCAGCTTGAGGATCAGCCCCGGGCGCAACACGCCGCCGACCGCCGGGATCTCGGCCCCGTCGCCCAGTCGCCGGGTCAGAGCGTCGTAACGCCCGCCCGTGGCGACCGCAGGCAGGTCAGGACGCGATGCGCTGTAAAAGCCGAAGACGAAACCGTCGTAATACTCCATCGACGTGCGCCCATAGCTCGCCTCGAAAGGCAGGTTGGCAATGGCGACGCCCTGCCGGTCGAGCGCCTCGGCCCGTCGTGCCAGCCGGGTCACGGCAGGGGCGATCGAGGGCAGGTCGACGGCGAGATCGCGCAACTGTTCGAGCGCATAAGGAAGCGTTTCGCGCACCGCCAGCAGGGTCTCGATCAGGTCGACCTCGAGCCCGCTCAGCGGCGTCGCCACGGCATCCTCACGCAGCGTGGCGATGCGCTCGGCGATCTCGTCGCGCGAGCGCCGTCCAACCAGCGGCGCGGTGCAGTCGGGCGCACGTCCTTCGATCAGCGCGCGGCGCGCGTCGCTCACCCGGCTGCGCCCGGCATAGCGATCCAGCAACCCGCGAAAGCGGCGCGGCCGCCAGATGTGGCGCATCAGCGCGGCCTTGCGCGGCGCGGTGGTGTCAAGCCCGGCCACCGCAGCCATCAGGATGCCGATATCGCCGGTCACCGCGCGCAGGTCGAGATGCGCAACCTGGCCCTGGATCAGCGAGAACACCTCGGCGTCCGCCGCCGCCGGGTCGGTCCGGTCGAAGATCTCGTAGCCGACCTGCAGGTACTCGTTCGAGCGTTCCTCGTCGTGCTCCTGGCGCCGGAACACCTCGCCCGAGTAGGTATAGCGCGCCGGCTCGGCCCCGTGCGACATGTGCATCTGCACCACCGGCACGGTAAAGTCCGGGCGCAGCATCTGCTCGCCGCGCAGGGCGTCCGAAGTGACATAGGCCCGCGCCCGGATCTCCTCGCCGTAAAGATCGAGCAGCGTCTCGGCGGGTTGCAGCACCGGGGTTTCAACCGGGACGGCCCCGCGCGCCTCGAACGCCTCCCGCAGCGCGGCGGCGCGCGCCAATTGCGCGGCGCGGTCGGTCATCCTTGCTGCCCGGCGAGGATCTCCCGGACCTTCTCGACCAGCTGCGCGCGCGGCACCTCGTACTGGCTGGGCCGGTCCTTCCACTCCTCGAGCGTCGCGTTCTCGGCGATCTGCGCTCCAAGCACCAGGTCCTTGATCTGGACGACGCCGGCGGCCTTTTCGTTGCCGCCCTCGATGACGGCCACGGGGCTGTTTCGCCGATCAGCATACTTGAGCTGGTTGCCGAAGTTCTTCGGGTTGCCGAGGTATACTTCGGCCCGGATACCCTCCCGGCGCAGCTCGGCGACCATCGCCTGGTAGTCGGCCATGCGCTCGCGGTCCATGACGGTCACCACCACCGGTCCTTGCTCCTGTGCCTGCATCCTGCCCTTGGCCTGCAGCGCCGCCAGCAGCCGGTCGACACCGATGGACACGCCCGTCGCCGGGACTTCCTGCCCGGTGAAGCGCTTGACCAGATCGTCGTATCGCCCGCCCCCCGCGACCGAGCCGAACTGGCGCGGGCGGCCCTTCTCGTCGGTGATCTCGAAGGTCAGTTCGGCCTCGAAGACCGGTCCTGTATAATAGCCGAGCCCGCGCACGACCGAGGGGTCGATCTCGATCCGGTCGGGGCCGTAGCCAGCCGCCGCCAGCAGATCCGCGATGGCTTCGAGTTCAGCCACGCCCGACTGCCCGGTGTCGGACCCGTCGACAAGCTTCGCCAGCGCCGCAACGGTTTCGGCACCCGTGTCGCGCTTGGCCTGCATGAAACCCATGACCGTATCGGCCTGCGCCTCGGACAAACCTGCGCCCTTGGTGAAATCGCCACTCTCGTCCTTGCGCCCCTCGCCCAGCAGCGCGCGCACGCCGTCGAGGCCGAGCCGATCTAGCTTGTCGATGGCCCGCAGGACAATGCCCCGTTCCTCGGCGAACTTCTCCGGATCGGCGGGGTCGAGAACGCCAGCGACTTCCATCACCCCGTTCAGCACTTTGCGGTTGTTGATCCGCACGACGTAGTCGCCGCGCGGGATGCCGACCTCTTCGAGGCAATCCGCGAGCATCGCGCAGATCTCGGCATCCGCCGCGGGCGAAGCCGTGCCCACAGTGTCCGCATCGCACTGGTAGAACTGCCGGAACCGTCCCGGACCGGGCTTTTCGTTCCGCCATACGGGGCCCATCGCGTAACGCCGGTAGGGCGTCGGCAGGTCGTTGCGGTGCTGTGCGTAGACCCGCGCCAGCGGCGCCGTCAGGTCGTAGCGCAGCGCCAGCCAGTCGCCCGGACGGTCGGCCTCGGCATCCTCCTGCCAGGCGAAAACCCCTTCGTTGGGCCGGTCGACATCAGGCAGGAACTTGCCCAGAGCCTCGACGGTCTCGACCGCCGAGCTTTCCAGCGCGTCGAACCCGTAGCGATGATAAACCCCGGCGATCCTGCGCAGCATCTCGGCGCGCTGGGTCACCTCGGCGCCGAAATAGTCGCGGAAACCCTTGGGCGTTTCGGCCTTCGGGCGGCTGGGTTTCTTGGTCTTGGCCATCGCGTGCGCCTTCGCTTGCTGGTTCCGCGCGTGCTCTAGCGGATGCCCGGAACGGGGGCAAGGCGCGCCTTCCGAAGCGCGCGCCCCGGTGCTAAGCAGCGGTCACGCGGCACACCCCGCCCCGGCCCGCCACATCCCGCGGAGGCACGTATGGAAGAGCTCGAGGAACGGATCGCCCACCTCACGCGCACGGTCGACGACCTGTCGGACGTCGTCGCCCGGCAGCAATCGGAAATCGACCTGCTGACACGCCGCATGGCGATGCTGATGCAACGAGAAGCCGAGCGTGAGGCTCAGGGCAGTGGCGGCGTGGTGCTGGGCGACGAGAAACCGCCGCACTATTGAAGCGCGGCGGTTCCGGTGATCTTGGATTTCACCTTGGGTCCTGGGACCGGCGGCGGCGCGCCGCCAATGCGCCCAGGGCGCCAAAGCCGACAAGTGCCAGCGGCAGGGCTGCGGGAACCGGCACTGCCTGGATCTGCAGCGAGTCGATGCCCCCGGAGCCCGAGTAGGAGAGTTCGATCCAGTCGCCTACGCCGATGGCGGAGGACGAAAAGGTGGTCATGCCGGTCTGGTTCTCCGACCCGAGGACCAGCGACCCCAGCACACCGTCAGCCAACGTCGAGAAGGTGAAGGTCCCGTCGTCGATGGCCGACGCGCCCAGCCAGCGGAACGCCGATCCGCTGGTCAGGGTCAGGCGGATGGTGCCGCCGCTGGCGTCGTCGTTCGGCGTCGGCGCCGTCCGGTTCTCCTGCAGGATGATGATGTTGCCGAGGATACCGTTCTCGCCCTGGACACCGGGCACAAGATCGGGATCACCGTTGCAGCTGCCGCTGTAGCCGAAACAGGTGGTGTCGAAGATCGCCGCGCCATCGTTATTGCCGGTCGTCGACACGCTGAAGGTGCGGCCCGCCTCGGTGAACGTCATCAGCGGCTCGGGCTGACCGGCCGAAGCATCGAGCGCGTCAAATCCGATGGTCGCCGCGCTGGCGGCAAAGGGGGCTGCTGAAATCAGGCCGGCAATGATCGCTGTTCTTACGGAAAACATAAAAATCTCCAAAAAAAGGTCGTTACAACATGCTTCCGCCGCAGCCCCCGCGGTCGGAATTCCGGCGAAGATGTGTCGACAGCATGGACAAAGCAAGGAAGAAAGACCGATCGCTGTTAATTGCAACCGGCGGTATCTGATTGATTCAACGCTGGATTTGTAACAGGCACGGTCGGCGCTCAGATGTCCTCGACCTCGAGCACGCCGGACAGCGACTTGATCGCGCCCTTGATCGCAGGCGTCACCGGGAATTCCGCTCCGAGGTCGACCTCGACCTCGCCGGGCAGTTCAGGGTGCATGAGACAAAGCTGCACCGGCCCGCGCCCGGCGCGTTTCGCGGCGGAGGCCGCATCCTGAAGGACCGTGGCGACCGATGCGACCGCGGTCTCGGCTTCGATGAAGACGCGCAGCCCCATGCCGCCCACGTCCGCCACGACAGCGTCGATTGGCGACACCGAACGGCCAAGCAGCTTGAGCTGGTCGGCCTCCATCGTCGCCTCGACCGTGACCACGACCTTCGCGCCGGTCTCGAGGTGTTCGCGCGCGGTCTCGAGCGTGTCCGAGAACAGCGTGACCTCGTAGGCCCCAGTCGGGTCGGACATCTGGCAAAAGGCAAAACGGTTGCCCCGCGCTGATTTGCGTTCCTGCCGCCCCGCCACGACACCGGCGAGCTTGGCCAGGACCGGCGCGCGCTCGGCCTTCACGGTCAACTCGTCGAGCGTGATGACGTCCTTGCGCTTGAGCGGCGCCATGTAGTCGTCGAGCGGGTGACCCGAGAGGTAGAACCCGACGGCTTTGAATTCCTCGCTCAGGCGCTCGGCGGGCAGCCAGTCCTCGACCGGGCTGAGGCGCGGTTCGGGCAAGTCGTCTCCCGCATC
This sequence comes from Roseobacter sp. FCG-D35, assembly GCF_033436665.1. Lineage (NCBI taxonomy): Bacteria > Pseudomonadati > Pseudomonadota > Alphaproteobacteria > Rhodobacterales > Roseobacteraceae > Roseobacter > Roseobacter sp. FCG-D35. Next base: position 90,411 of record NZ_JAWQFO010000012.1, on the reverse strand, counting down.
GCCGAACAGCGACACCTGGTTCGAGGCCTTCTGCTCATGGATCGCCGCCGAGTAGGCCACCAGCGCATCGAGCGCGTTGAACACCCGCCGCCGGTTCGCGTCGAGTTGGTCGAAGGCGCCCGAGCGGGCCAGCATTTCCAGCGGTCGCTTGCCGACGCGCTTGAGATCCACGCGCCGCGCGAGGTCGAAAAGGGTGACAAAGGGCTTGTCCTTTCCATCCACGACACGGCCGTTTGTCACCAGCCGCATGGCGTCAAGCCCGACATTCTTCAACGCGCCCAGCGCATAGACCAAGGCCCCGTCCACGACCCTAAAGGCGGCGTCCGAGCGGTTCACGCACGGCGGCACCCAAGGCAGATCGAGCGTCTTGCGCACCTCCTCGAAGTACACGGCGAGCTTGTCGGTAAGATGGATGTCGCAATTCATCACCCCGGCCATGAATTCGACCGGGTGGTTCGCCTTCAGCCAGGCGGTTTGGTAGCTGACAACCGCATAGGCGGCGGCGTGCGACTTGTTGAAGCCGTAGTTAGCGAATTTCTCCAACAGATCAAAGACTTCCGAGGCTTTCTTCTTTTCGACCCCATTCTCCATCGCGCCCTTTTCGAACTTCGGGCGCTCCTTGGCCATTTCCTCGGCGATCTTCTTGCCCATCGCACGGCGCAGAAGGTCGGCGCCGCCGAGGCTGTAACCCGCCATGACCTGGGCGATCTGCATCACCTGCTCCTGGTAGACGATGATGCCTTGCGTCTCCTCGAGGATGTGGTCGATCAGCGGGTGCACCGACTCGCGCTCGCGCAGGCCGTTCTTGACCTCGCAATAGGTCGGGATGTTCTCCATCGGGCCGGGCCGGTAAAGCGCAACCAAAGCGACGATATCCTCGATGCACGTGGGCTTCATGCGCTTGAGCGCATCCATCATGCCCGAGCTTTCCACCTGGAACACCGCGACGGTCTTGGCCGAGGCATAAAGCTTGTAGGTGTCCGCATCGTCGAGCGGGATAGCGTTGATCTGGTTCTCCGCACCCTCGGCCGGCTCGTAAAGCGTCCGCCCGTTGGCCGCGACGTGCAGCGGCCGGCCCGAGGCGTGGATCTGCTCGATCGCGTTCTGGATCACGGTAAGGGTCTTCAGCCCGAGAAAGTCGAACTTCACCAACCCCGCCTGCTCGACCCATTTCATGTTGAACTGGGTCGCCGGCATGTCCGAGCGCGGATCCTGGTAAAGCGGCACCAGCCGGTCCAGGGGCCGGTCCCCGATTACCACGCCGGCGGCATGGGTCGAGGCGTTGCGCAGCAGGCCTTCGACCTGCTGGCCGTATTCGAGCAGGCGCGCCACGACCTCCTCGTTGCGTGCCTCCTCTCGCAGGCGCGGCTCGTCCGCCAGCGCCTTCTCGATGCTGACTGGCTTCACGCCTTCGACGGGGATCATCTTCGACAACCGGTCGACCTGGCCGTAGGGCATCTGTAGTACGCGCCCGATGTCGCGCACCGCGGCTTTCGACAGAAGCGCGCCGAAGGTGATGATCTGTCCGACCTTGTCGCGCCCGTATTTCTCCTGCACGTAGCGGATCACCTCTTCGCGCCGGTCCATGCAGAAGTCGATGTCGAAGTCCGGCATCGAGACCCGTTCGGGGTTGAGAAACCGTTCGAAAAGCAGCGAGTAGCGCAGCGGATCGAGGTCGGTGATCGTGAGCGCATAGGCCACCAGCGAGCCCGCGCCCGAACCCCGGCCCGGCCCGACGGGAATGTCGTGATCCTTGGCCCACTTGATGAAGTCGGCGACGATCAGGAAGTAGCCGGGAAAGCCCATGCCCTCGATGATGCCAAGCTCGAACTCGAGCCGCTTCTCGTAGTCTTCGACCGAGGCCGCGTGCGGAATTACCTCGAGCCGCGCCTTGAGCCCCTCCTGCGCCTGGCGCCGCAATTCCTGGGTCTCGTTCTCGGCGAAGTTGGGCAGGATCGGAGCGCGCTTGTAGGCCATGAAGGCGCAGCGCCGCGCGATCTCGACCGTGTTCTCCAGCGCCTCCGGCAGATCGGCGAAAAGCGTCGCCATCTCCGATTGGGTCTTGAAGTGATGCTGGGCGGTCAGACGTCGCCGGTCCTGTTGCTGGTCGACATAGGCGCCCTCGGCGATGCAGATCAGCGCGTCATGCGCCTCGTACATCTTGGCGTCCGGGAAATAGACATCGTTGGTCGCCACCAGCGGCAAGGCCATGGCATAGGCCATCTCGACGAAGGGACGTTCGGTCAGCCGCTCGGCCTCGGGCTTGCCGTCTTCACCCGGATGGCGCTGCAACTCGACATAAAGCCGGTCCGGGAAGGCCGCCGTGAGCCGGTCCATCAGGTTCTGCGCCGCCGGACGTTGCCCTGCGCGCAGCAACCGCCCGGCCGGCCCGTCGGAGCCGCCGGTCAGGCAGATCAGCCCCTCGGTATGCGCCTCGAGCTGCGCCAACGTGACGCTCGGTGCTGCGCCCTGCTTGCCGACGTAGAGGCAGGTGTTGAGCGCCATCAGGTTCTCGTACCCGGTCTCGGATTGCGCCAGCAGCACGATCGGCGCGGGCGGTTTCGGTTTCTCGCCCGGCGCCGGCTCGAAATAGGCCAGGTCGACCTGGCAGCCGATGATCGGCTGAAGGCCCGCCCCCGCCATCGCCACGGAAAACTCCAGCGCAGCGAACATGTTGTTGGTGTCGGTCAGCGCCATCGCCGGCATCCCGGCCTTGCGGCAAAGATCCGGCAGCTTCTTGAGCCGCAATGCGCCTTCCAAAAGCGAGTACTCGGAATGCGTGCGGAGATGGATGAATCGGGGGGGACTGCTCATGGTAGCGAGACTAGGCCAGCGCGCCGCGCCGGGCCAGTGGCGATCCGACCGGCGCCCGCGATTTGGACATCGCCTCATGCCGCCGCAAGCTGTGCGGCTTTTTCCTTGCAAACCGCGATTGCGCCCGCGTAGCCTACCGGTCGACTTCGGCCCGCCCCAAGCGTTCTACGCCGCATCGAACGCAGGGCATCATGGGCTTCTCAAGGTACCGCGGCGGATCTGACAAGAATGGACATCACGTTTCGCCTAAACGGAGAAACAGTGGACCTGCCGGACGTGTCCCCGACCACGACATTGCTCGACTGGCTTCGGCTGGAGCGCGGCCTGACCGGCACGAAGGAGGGCTGCAACGAGGGTGACTGCGGGGCCTGCTCGGTCATGGTGACGGACGACAGCGGCGCCAAGGCGCTGAACGCCTGTATCCTGTTCCTGCCCCAGCTCAACGGCAAGGCGGTGCGGACGGTCGAGGGGATCGCGGCACCGGATGGGGCGCTCCACCCGGTGCAATCCGCCATGATCGACCATCATGGCAGCCAATGCGGGTTCTGCACGCCGGGCTTCATCGTGACGATGGCCACCGCACATCTCAACGGCGCCACGGACCACGACGTGCAACTCGCCGGCAACCTCTGCCGCTGCACCGGTTACGCGCCGATCCTGCGCGCGGCGGAAGAGGCCGCCGAGGCCCCGGTGCCCGATCACATGCGCGACAAGCCGCTGCAGGCGTGCGACACATCCGATGAAACGGTGGCGCAGCCAACTTCCTCGGACGCGCTAGCCGACTGGTATGCCGCGCATCCGGATGCGACGTTGATTGCCGGTGCGACAGACGTCGGCCTCTGGGTCACCAAGGCGCTGCGCGATCTCTCGCCCGTTGCCTTCCTGAACCGCTGCACCGACCTGCAGGGCGTCGCGGTGTCCGATGACACCATACGCATCGGCGCGATGGCGACGCTGACCGAACTCGAGCAGGTCATGGCCGACCTGCATCCCTCGTTTGCGGCAATGATCCGGCGCTATGGCTCGGTTCAGGTGCGCAACGCTGCTACCGTGGGGGGCAACATCGCCAACGGCTCGCCCATCGGCGACAGCCCGCCCGCGCTGATCGCGCTCGGGGCCACGATGCACCTGCGCAAGGGCGACAACCGGCGCGAGCTGGCGCTCGAGGACTTTTTTCTCGATTACGGCAAGCAGGACCGCGCGCCCGGCGAGTTCGTCGAGGCCGTGAGCGTCCCACGCCAGCGCGATACGCTGCGCTGCTACAAGCTGTCAAAACGCTTCGACCAGGACATTTCCGCCGTCTGCGGCTGCATCGCGATCGACTGCGACGGCGAGCGGATCGCGTCGGCGCGCATCGCCTTTGGCGGCATGGCCGGCATCCCGAAACGCGCCGCGGCGGCCGAAGCGGCGCTGGCGAACGCAGGGTGGACCGAAGACGGCGTCCGCGCGGCGATGGACGCGCTGGAGCAGGAGTTCACGCCGATATCGGACATGCGCGCCTCGTCCGCCTACCGCATGCAGACCGCCCGGAACATGCTGTTGCGGTACTGGCACGAGATGCAGGGCACGAAAGTCTCGGTCACCGAGGTCTCCGCATGAGCGTCGCACGCGCCCTGCCGCACGATGCCGCCCGGCTGCATGTCACCGGGGCCGCGGCCTATGTCGACGACATCCCGACGCCCGCGGGCACTTTGCATCTCGCCTTCGGCACCTCCGAGGTCTCCGCTGGGACGCTCGAGGATCTGAACCTCGACGCCGTGCGCGCCGCGCCCGGTGTGGTGGCGGTGCTGACTGCCTCTGATCTCGACAACGACGCCGATTGCTCGCCCTCGAACCACGACGAACCGCTCTTGTCGACCGGCGAGGTGCACTACGCCGGCCAGCCGCTCTTTCTGGTGATCGCGACGTCGCATCTTGCCGCGCGCAAGGCGGTGCGGCTGGCCGAAGTCTCGATCAAGGTCAATGACCCGATCCTGTCCATCGAGGATGCGCTCAACGCCGAATCGCGGTTTGAGGACGGTCCGCGTATCTACGAAAGGGGCGGCCCCGCCCAAGCGCTCGCCGACGCACCGCACCGCATCGAAGGCCGGATCGAAATCGGCGGGCAGGAACATTTCTACCTCGAAGGCCAGGCCGCGCTGGCGATCCCGCAGGAAGGCGGCGACATGGTCGTGCACTCCTCGACCCAGCACCCCAGCGAGATCCAGCACAAGGTCGCCCACGCATTGGACATCCCGATGCACGGCGTGCGGGTCGAAACCCGACGCATGGGCGGCGGCTTCGGCGGCAAGGAAAGCCAGGGCAACGCTCTGGCCATCGCCTGCGCGCTGGCCGCGCGCCGGACCGGTCGGCCCTGCAAGATGCGCTATGACCGCGACGACGACATGGTGATCACCGGCAAGCGGCACGATTTCCGCATCGACTACGCCGCCGGGTTCGACGACGACGGTGTGATCCGTGGCATCTCCTTCACTCATTACACCCGCTGCGGCTGGTCGATGGACCTGTCGCTGCCCGTGGCCGACCGCGCGATGCTGCATGCCGACAACGCCTACCACCTGCCCCACGTTCGCATCACGTCGCACAGGCTGCGCACCAACATACAGAGCGCCACCGCCTTCCGCGGCTTCGGCGGCCCGCAGGGGATGCTGGGCGTCGAGCGCGTCATGGATCATGTCGCGGCACATCTCGGGCGTGATCCGCTGGAGGTGCGCCGCGCGAATTATTATGCCAAGGACGGCACGCAGAGCACGCCCTACGGCCAGCCGGTCGAGGATTTCATCCTGCACGAGATGACCGAGACCCTGGCCAAAACGAGCGACTACGCCGCGCGGCGGGAGGCTGTCGCCAAGTGGAACGCGGAAAACGATGTGCTGAAGAAGGGCATCGCCCTGACCCCGGTCAAGTTCGGCATCTCCTTCACCCTTACCCATCTCAACCAAGCCGGCGCGCTGGTGCATGTCTACAACGACGGCTCGATCCACATGAACCACGGTGGCACCGAGATGGGCCAGGGCCTGTTCCAGAAGGTGGCACAGGTCGCCGCGGCGCGGTTCGGCGTGCCGCTCGAATTGGTCCGGATCACCGCGACGGATACCGGCAAGGTGCCGAACACCTCGGCCACCGCCGCCTCGTCCGGCAGCGATCTCAACGGCATGGCGGTTCAGGCGGCCTGCGACACCATCCGCGAGCGCATGGCAGACGTACTGGCCGAAGAGCACCAGTGCGCCGCAAGCGACGTGATCTTCGCGGACGGCAAGGTGCGCGTCGCGGGCGCCGAGTACAGCTTTGCCGAGGTGGCGCAGAAGGCGTACCTCGCCCGCGTCAGCCTGTCGGCCACCGGCTATTACAAGACACCGAAGGTGGCCTGGGACCGCCTCAAGGGTCAGGGCCGGCCGTTCTTCTACTTCGCCTACGGCGCGGCGGTGACCGAGGTGGTGATCGACACGCTGACCGGCGAGAACCGTATCCTGCGCGCGGACATCCTGCATGACGCGGGTGCCTCGCTGAACCCGGCGCTCGACATTGGCCAGATCGAGGGCGGTTACGTGCAGGGCGCGGGCTGGCTGACGACCGAAGAGCTGGTGTGGGACGACAAGGGACGCCTGCGCACCCATGCCCCCTCGACCTACAAGATTCCGGCCTTCTCGGACCGGCCACGGATTTTCAACGTGGCGCTCTGGGATGCCGAGAACCGCGAGGAAACCGTCTATCGCTCGAAGGCGGTGGGCGAGCCACCGTTCATGCTGGGCATATCGGCCTTCGCAGCGCTTGGCGCCGCCGTCCAGGCCTGCGGGCCGGGCTACGGCGACCTGCACGCTCCGGCGACCGCCGAGCAGATACTCGCCGCCGTGGGACGGACCCGGGCATGACCGCGCTCTGGGTCGAGATCACCGGCACGCGCGGATCGGCACCGCGAGACACGGGCACGGCGATGAAGGTCACGGAGAAGGACATCGAGGGCACCATCGGCGGCGGCGCGCTCGAGCATCGCGCGGTCGCGCTGGCCCGGGACCTGATGGCGCGCGGCGATGCCGAACTGTCGCGCAGCTATCCGCTGGGGCCGGATCTGGGTCAATGTTGCGGCGGTGCGGTCACGTTGCGCTTCACGCGCCAGCCCTGCCGGACGGACGCAGTGCCGCAGACGCCGCTGCCTGCCGCCTTACCGACGGGCGAGCGGTGCGACCTCTGGCTCTGGGGCGCAGGGCATGTCGGCCGCGCCGTGGCGCTTGCGGCCCCGCCCGAGGCCTTCCGCATCACATGGATCGACAGTGCGGCGGAGCGCTTTCCCAAGAGCGTTCCCGACCACGCGACCGCCCTGCCCGCCGCCGACATGCCGCTTCTGGCCACGCGCGCGCCGCAGGGCGCGCATCACCTGATCTTCACCTATTCCCACGACATCGACTTCGCGCTCTGCGCGGCCCTTCTCGACCGTGGCGCGACCGCGATCGGACTGATCGGGTCCGACACCAAACGCGCACGTTTCTTCAAGCGCCTGCGCGCCGCGGGCCTCGATCCCGCCCCGATCACCTGCCCAATCGGGGACAAGTCGCTCGGCAAGCGCCCCGACCAGATCGCCCGGGGCACCATCGCCGCCCTGATGGCAGGAACTTGCGAGACCGCCGCTTCATGACAGCACTACTCAAACTCGAAGGTCTCACCAAGGCCTATCCCGGCGTCGTCGCCAATGACGATGTGTCGCTGCAGATCGCACCGGGCGAGGTCCACGCCCTGCTCGGCGAAAACGGCGCCGGCAAGTCGACCCTGGTCAAGATGATCTACGGGCTGGTGAAACCGGATGCCGGGCACATGCAGATGAACGGCACCGATTTTGCCCCGTCCGAACCCAGCGCCGCGCGGGCGGCCGGGGTCGGGATGGTGTTCCAGCATTTCTCGCTTTTCGACGCGCTGACCGTGGCCGAGAACATCGCGCTCGGCATGGAGCACGCGCCGAAGATGCGCGATCTTGCGCGGCAGATCCGCGAGGTGTCGGAAACCTACGGCCTGCCGCTGTCGCCCGACCGGATCGTCGGCGATCTCTCGGCAGGCGAACGCCAGCGGGTCGAGATCATCCGCTGCCTGTTGCAGGAACCGAAACTGCTGATCATGGACGAGCCGACGTCGGTCCTGACCCCGCAGGAGGTCGAGATCCTTTTCGAAACCCTGCGCAAGCTCAGCGCCGAGGGCACGGCGATCCTCTACATCTCCCATAAACTCGAGGAGATCCGCGCGTTGTGCGACACCGCCACGATCCTGCGGCTCGGCAAAGTCGTGGGCCACTGCACGCCGCGCGAGACCACCGCGCGCGACATGGCCGAAATGATGGTGGGCAAGGTGCTCTCGACGCCCACGCGCTCGGGCGTGACACCGGGCGAGGTGGTGCTGGAACTCGACCGGCTCTCGCTGACCTCGCCGTCCGCCTTCGGCATGCCGTTGCGCGAAATATCCCTGAAACTGCGGGCCGGCGAGGTGCTGGGCATCGGCGGGGTCGCCGGCAACGGGCAGGACGAACTGCTGGGCGCGCTTTCCGGCGAACTGGTCAGCGCACCCGGCATGATCCGCCTCAAGGGGCGCGAGATCGGCACGACCCGCCCCATCGCGCGGCGCGCGATGGGCCTTCTGACCGCGCCGGAGGAACGGCTCGGCCATGCCGCCGCCCCGGACATGTCGCTGACGGAGAACGCGATGCTGACCGGCGCCGCCCGCGAGAACCTCGAGCGCCGCGGTTTCCTCGACTGGCCCGCCGCCCGAGGCTTTGCCGAACGCATCATCGAGGCGTTCGACGTCCGCACACCGGGACCGGCCAACGCCGCGCGATCGCTGTCGGGCGGCAACCTTCAGAAATTCGTCATCGGCCGCGAGGTGCTGCAGCGCCCCGAGGTCCTGGTCGTCAACCAGCCGACCTGGGGCGTCGACGCATCGGCCGCCGCCGCAATCCGGCAGGCGCTGCTCGATCTCGCGACCGCCGGGGCGGCGCTGCTGGTGATCTCGCAGGATCTCGACGAGCTGATGGAGATCTCCGACCGGTTCGCGGCCCTGAACGAGGGGCGCCTGTCCGACCCGCGCCCAAGCGCCGGTCTGACCGTGGACGAGATCGGGCTGATGATGGGAGGGGCGCACGGAATGGAGGTGGCGCATGTCTGAAACTAAAGGTCGCGCCGCGTGATCCGGCTGGAAAGGCGCCCGCAGCCCAGCCGGGCCTTCGCCTGGGCAACGCCCCTGCTGGCCGTGCTCGCCACCTTCTTCTTCGGCGGGCTGCTCTTCGCCGCACTCGGCAAGGACCCGGTGCAGTCGATCCTGACGATCTTCTGGCAACCGCTCTTCGGCGAGTTCTCGTTCTTCTACCGCCCCCAACTTCTGGTGAAGGGCGCGCCGCTGATCCTGATCGCCATCGGCCTGTCGCTGGGATTCCGCGCCGGTGTCTGGAACATCGGCGCAGAGGGCCAGTACATCATGGGCGCGCTGTTCGGCGCTGGTGTGGGCCTCGCCTTCTACCCCGCGGAGAGCGTGCTGATCTTTCCGCTGATGGTGCTGGCGGGCGCCTTCGGCGGCTGGATCTGGGCGATGATCCCGGCCTTTCTCAAGGTCCGCTTCGGCACCAACGAGATCCTCGTGTCACTGATGCTGGTGTATGTCGCCGAGCAGTTCCTCGCCTCGATGTCACTGGGGCTGCTGAAAAATCCCGAGGGCTTCGGCTTTCCCGGCAGCCGCAACCTGCAGCAGTACCCCTCGGCCTTCAACGGAGAGCTGATCGCGGGGACCGGCATGCACTGGGGCGTCGTCGCGGCCTTCATCGCGGTGATCCTCGCCTATGTCCTGCTCGCCCGGCACAAACTCGGCTTTGCCATCCGCGTGACCGGCGAGGCGCCGCGCGCCGCACGCTTCGCCGGCGTCAACCCGGCGCGGCTGGTGCTCTTCTGCCTCGGCATCTCCGGCCTGCTCGCCGGGCTTGCCGGGCTCTTCGAGGTCTCGGGCCCGGCGGGTGTGGTCAGCATCGATTTCAACGTCGGATACGGCTTCACCGCGATAATCGTGGCCTTCCTCGGCCGTCTGCACCCCATCGGCATCCTGCTGGCCGGGATGCTGATGGCGCTGACCTACATCGGCGGTGACATCGCGCAAAGCCAGCTCGGCCTGCCCGCTGCCGCGATCCAGGTCTTCCAGGGCATGCTGCTCTTCTTCCTGCTCGCCTTCGACATCCTTACCCATTTCCGGCTGCGCATCGGCCAAGCGGAGGCCGCCTGATGGACCTGTCTGCAATCAACCCGCTGCTGCTGATCGCGGCCCTGATGAGCGCCGCCACGCCGATCCTGCTGGCCGCGACTGGCGAACTGGTCGTCGAGCGGGCGGGCGTGCTGAACCTCGGCGTCGAGGGCATGATGATCGTCGGCGCGATATGCGGCTTCGCCGTCGCGGTCGAAAGCGGGTCACCCTTGCTGGGCTTTATCGGCGCAGCCCTCGGCGGGGCCGTGCTGAGCCTGCTCTTCGCCTTCCTCACGCAGGTGACGCTGGCCAACCAGGTCGCCTCGGGCCTCGCACTCACGCTTTTCGGCCTTGGACTTTCCTCCCTGCTGGGGCAGGGGTACGTCGGTGTGAAGCCGCCGCGCATGGGCGACATCGACTTCGGCCCACTGGCCGACATCCCCGTCATCGGTCCGATCCTCTTCACCCACGACCTCATCCTCTACATCGGCCTCGCGCTCGTCGCCGGCGTCTGGGCGCTGCTGCGCTACACCCGCGCGGGGCTGATCCTGCGCGCCGTGGGCGAGAACCACGATGCCGCACATGCGCTCGGCTACCGCGTGGTGCGGGTCCGCACGCTTGCCATCCTCTTCGGCGGTGCCTGCGCCGGGCTGGGCGGCGCCTACATCAGCCTCATTCGCGTGCCGCAGTGGACCGAAGGCATGACGGCGGGTGTCGGCTGGATCGCGCTGGCCCTCGTCGTCTTCGCCAGCTGGAAGCCCTGGCGCGTTCTGCTGGGTGCCTATCTTTTCGGCGGCATCACCCAGTTGCAGCTCAATCTGCAAGGGGCGGGCGTTGCCATACCGGTCGAGTATCTGGCAATGTCGCCCTACCTGATCACGATCATCGTGCTGGTGATCCTGTCCGCGGACAAGAGCGCGGCGCCCGGCTCTTTGGGCCGCAGTTTTCACGCCTCGAACTAGGGGCCAAACAAGAGCCCCGCGAAGGGGCGTTCAACATGGGGAAGACCTGAAAATGAAACTCACAACGCTTCTGACCGGCGCCACGCTGGCGCTTGGCCTTGCGACCGGCGCCCTGGCGCAGGACAAGACCAAGGTCGGCTTCGTCTACGTCGGCCCGGTGGGCGACGGCGGCTGGACCTACGAGCACAACGAAGGCCGCCTTGCCGTCGAGGAAGAGTTCGGCGATGCGGTCGAGACCGTCTTCGTGGAAAGCGTGCCGGAAGGTCCCGACGCCGAGCGCGTCATGACGCAGATGGCACTCGACGGGGCGGACCTGATCTTCACCACCTCCTTCGGCTACATGGACCCGACGATCAACGTCGCCCAGAAGTTCCCGGACGTGAAGTTCGAGCATGCCACCGGCTACAAGCGCGCCGACAACGTGTCGACCTACTCTGCGCGCTTCTACGAAGGCCGCGCGATCCAGGGCCACATCGCCGGCAAGATGACCGAATCGAACATCATCGGCTACATCGGCTCCTACCCGATCCCCGAAGTGATCCGCGGCATCAACGCCGCCTTCATCCACGCCCGCAACGCCAATCCGGACGTGCAGTTCAAGATCGTCTGGGCCTACACCTGGTTCGACCCGGCCAAAGAGGCGGATGCCGCCAAGGTGCTGATCGAACAGGGTGCCGACGTGGTGTTGCAGCACACCGACTCGACCGCGCCCCAGGCGGCAGCCCAGGAGGCCGGCAACGTCATCACCTTCGGCCAGGCCTCCGACATGGCGCAATATGCGCCGAAGCCGCGGGTCTCGTCGATCATCGACAACTGGGCGCCCTACTACATCGCCCGCACCAAGGCGGTGATGGACGGAACCTGGGAGAGCATGGACACCTGGGACGGGATCGGTGCCGGCATGGTCGGCATCGGCGAGATCACCGACGCGGTGCCCGAGGACGTCAAGGCCGAGGCGCTCGAGATGAAGGACAAGATCGCCAGCGGCGAGTACCACCCCTTCACCGGCCCGATCAACAAGCAGGACGGCAGCGCCTGGCTTGCCGAGGGCGAGACGGCGGATGACGGCACGCTGGCCGGGATGAATTTCTACGTCGAGGGCATCGAGGGCGACATCCCGCAATGATCCCGCGCCGCCCGGTCACATCGACCGGTGCGGACAGCGACCTGTTACAGCCGCCCCGACCGGGGCGGCTGTTTCTGCTTCGGGAATGCGCAAAAAACGCGTTGAAACCCCGCCAATCGCGGGAGCTTCGGTCAGGGACTCGGGCGGCGCGGAGCCGGTGGTCCTGCGCTCAGCCCGTTGCGGGGCTCAGGCTCTTGCGCAGACGCGCGCCAAGACCGGGCCCGGCAGGCTGGAAATCGCGGATCGACACCATTCCGACGACCTTGCCGTGGTCGCAGACCGGCAGGTGACGAAAACGCCCCTTGTTCATCACCGCGACAGCCTCGGCGGGTTTGGCGTCAGGCGGCAGCCATTGCGGGTTCGGCGTCATCACCTGCTTGACGGTGGTCTTGTCCGGCGTCCGGTTGACGATTACGCAGCGCCGGATCACGTCGCGTTCGCTCAGCATGCCGACGAGGTCTCCGTTCAGGTCGACCACCGGCAGCGCTCCGACATTGGCCGCACTGAGGATCATGCAGGCGGTCTGGACGCTTTCGTCCGGGGTGGTCTTGTGGACCGGGCCGCTGGAAATGACATCGGCCAGTTTTGTGAATTTCATGCTCGAACCCTCGACTGGATGCCCCTTCGCCCCAGTACCACGCCCGGCACCTTCCAGGCTAACGGTTAGTGGCTTGACTTTTAATCGTTTTTTTTCCGGATCGTTCGAAACTGCCGAGGTGCGCTGCTGCGCCTGTCGTGCTAGGGTCGCGACAGGGACGGGAGGGCGCCGATGCGGACCGGGCCGCGGATCTATAACTCACTCATAACCGACAACCGGCGCTGGGCCCATATCGCGCTGCGCACCGGCGACATCCTGGTCTGCACCCCGCCGAAATCCGGCACGACATGGACCCAGGTCATCACCGCGCTGCTGTTGAGCGGGGATCCGGACCTCGCCCCCGAACTCTCGGTCAATCACCCCTGGGTCGACAACCGGATGCGCCCCATCGAGGACCGTGTCGAGGCTCTGACATCGCAGACGGGACCGCGCAGCCTGAAATCTCACACGCCACTCGACGGTCTGCCCTGGCACGACGGTGTCTACTACATCGCCGTCTACCGCCACCCGCTCGATGCTCATTACTCGATGCGCAACCACGTCGCCAACATGCCGGACGCGATCACCGCCTTCGCGTGGTACTTCCCGGAGGACGATCGGCTCTGCTTCCGGCGCTTCCTCGAGGGGGCGGACGAGGGGGCCGACTACGACGCGCTGAGCCTCGCCAGCATCCTGACCCACTACCGGACCTTCCGCGACGCGGCCCAGCGGCCGAACGTGTCCCTGCTGCACTATGCCGACATGTGCCGCGACCCGGCCGGAACGGTGCGGCGCATCGCCGGCATCCTCGGCATAGATCACGACGCCGCACTGATGGAGCGGCTGATCGGGGCAGCGGGCTTTGCGAACATGAAGGCCAACGCCGGGCGCTACGCGCCGGCGGGCGGCACCGGATTCTGGCGCGCGGACGATCGCTTCTTCGACAGCGCCTCGCATGGCAAGTGGCAGGGAAAGCTGAGCGACGCGGAGATCGCGGCCTATGGCGCGATCATGGACGAAACACTCGACCCCGAGGACCGGCGCTGGCTCGAATGGGGATCACAGAGCCCATGACGGCACCGCGCGGGACCCGAAAAATTGCAATTTTCCGGCCCGTTTTCTTGCAAGAAAACGGTGGCGCTCAGTAGGAATAGTCCGCGTAGATGCGGTCGAGATCGCCGTCCCAGTCGCCATGATAGCGATCGATCAGCTCGTCTGCCGGCGCCTTGCCGCTTTCCACGCTTTCTTGCAGCGCGTTGAGGAAATGCGTCTCGTCCGGGATCATCCCGCCGGCCCCGGCACGCGCGCGTTCTTCGAGACCAGCCCGGCTGATCGCTACCGCCTCGCGCGCGACGTCGAGCAGCTTGACCCCCGCGACCTCGGCCGCAAGACCGTCGACCGAGGCCGCGACGCGCAGGGCCTCGCGCGTCTCGGCGTCCCAGCCCTTCACCAGATCCCAGGCCGCGTCGAGCGGGCCTTGCTCGTACATCATCCCGACCCAGAAGGCCGGCAGGGCGCAGAGCCGGCGCCAGGGACCTCCGTCCGCGCCGCGCATCTCGATGAAGCGCTTGATGCGGGCCTCGGGGAACAGGGTCGTCAGGTGATCGGCCCAGTCCGACAGCGTCGGCGTCTCGCCCGGCAGGGCCGGCAGCTCGCCCTTCAGGAAGTCGCGGAAAGACTGGCCCAGCGCGTCGATGTACTCGCCGTTGCGGTAGACAAAGTACATCGGCACATCGAGCGCGTATTCGACCCAGCGCTCGAAGCCGAAGCCCTCCTCGAAGACGAAGGGCACCATCCCCGTGCGCGCCGCATCGAGGTCGCGCCACACCCGCGAGCGCCACGACTTGTGCCCGTTGAGCTTGCCCTCGAAGAACGGCGAATTGGAAAACAGCGCCACCGCGACCGGCTGCAGCGCGATGGCCACGCGCAGCTTCTGAACCATGTCGGCCTCGGAGGCGAAGTCGAGGTTGACCTGCACCGTGCAGGTGCGCCGCATCATCACGCGCCCCATAGTGCCGACCTTGCCCATGTATTCGTTCATGAGCTTGTACCGGCCTTTCGGCATCATATCCATCTGCTCATGGGTCCAGACCGGGGCCGCGCCGAGCCCGATGAACCCCGCACCGATGCGGTCGGCCACGTCCTTGACCTCGCGCAGATGGGTGTTCACCTCGTCGCAGGTCTCGTGAATGGTCTCGACCGGCGCGCCCGAAAGTTCGAGCTGCCCGCCGGGTTCCAGGCTGATGTTGGCCCCGCCCTTCTCAAGCCCGATGATGTGTCCGCCCTCGCGGATCTCGGCCCAGCCATGCGCGTCCCGGAGACCCTCGAGCATCGCCCGGATCGAACGCTTGCCCTCGTAGGGCAACGGCAAAAGCGTATCCTTGCAGTAGCCGAACTTCTCGTGCTCGGTACCGATCCGCCAGTCGGACTTCGGCTTGCAGCCGTCCGCGAGGTATTGCGCAAGTTGCTCGTGTCGTTCGATCGGGCCGCCGCCGGACTGGGGGATGGACATGCGTGGGGGCTCCGATCAGGCGTTCGTTTCTCAATACCGTCAGGACATGCGAAAGTTACGCCAGCGTGTCAATGCAGACGAAATTCCGCAGGCCGCGAGGGTCGGCGCTCCCAGATCACCACGCCCTGCACTGCCGGTGACTGCAATTCCTGCAGCATGCGTTCGGTCCGAAGGCCGGGCAGTGTGGCGAATGCGTCAAAGAGCGCATCGGTCCCGGCAGCGTTCACCGGGATCATCAGCGGCGGCTGCCCGGGCTGGTCGAGCCGCCAGTGCGCTGGGTGCGGTTCACGAAGAAGTGTCAGCCGTTCCAGTTCGCGCAACGCGACAGAGCCTCCGGTCAGCGGTCCGAGGTAATAGACCCGTCCCTCGTCGACCTGCACGGCCCCGACCCCGTCGCTCGGCCCGCGGAAGCGCCCGCGCTGGACGCCGACCCAGAGCAATCCGAGCCCCGCCGCCAGAAGCCCCAGCGCCGGCAGCACCATGATCCCTCCGGGACCGGCCAGCCACCAGAGCCCCAGGAGCACCAGCGCGCCGCCGACCAGCGCCTCGCGCCAGCGCAGGAGGGCCGCGCGCGCCTCGGGCCGGATCACGTCCAGTCTCCCAGGTGCGTCTGCCAGAGCGTCATCGCGGCGACGGCGGCGGTGTCCGCGCGCAGGATGCGCGGCCCGAGGGCGACGGCATGGGCCTGCGGCAGCGAGCCGAGCCGCGCGCGCTCCGGCTCCGAGAACCCGCCTTCGGGTCCGATCAGGATGGCCCAGGGTCCGGGGTCGGCAGGCAGATCCGTCACCGCGCCGGCCAGCGCCTCGTCGCAGAACATGATCCGGCGCGTCGCGTCCCAGCCGTCGAGCAGCCGGTCGAAGCGGACCATCTCGGCCACCTCCGGCACGTAGGTTCCGCCGCATTGCTCGGCCGCCTCGACCGCATGAGCCTGCAGCCGCTCGCGCTGGATGCGTCCGGAATTGGTGAACGCGGTCTGCACCGGAACGATCCGAGCCGCGCCCATCTCGGCAGCCTTCTCGACGATGAAATCGGTGCGCGCCTTCTTGATCGGCGCGAAAACGAGCCAGAGGTCGGGCGGCATCCGCAGCGGCGCAGTCTGCTCGACAGCCGCAAGCGTGCCGCCCCGCTTGCCCGCCTCGGCGACCTCGGCGCGCCATTCTCCGTCGCGCCCGTTGAACACCAGCACGGCGTCGCCTGCGCCCAGCCGCATCACCCCGAAGAGGTAATGCGCCTGCTCGCGCGTCAGAGGAAAGGTTTGCCCCTGCCCCAGCGGGTGATCTACATAAAGCCGGATTTTCGCGGTCATGGGAGTTACATATGCGCGACAAGGTGCAAGCGCCAGACGGGCAGGTCGCCGACGCCGTCCGCGGCAACTGGGTCGACCGCTACGCCCCGGCAGCCATGCGCCCGTATCTGCGCCTGAGCCGCGCCGACCGGCCCATCGGCACCTGGCTCTTGCTGCTGCCCTGCTGGTGGGGTCTCGCGTTGGCCATGTTGCACGACCAGAGCGCCAGCTGGCACGATCTCTGGATCGCCGTCGGCTGCGGCATCGGTGCCTGGCTGATGCGCGGCGCGGGCTGCACCTGGAACGACATCACCGACCGCGATATCGACGGCAGTGTCGAGCGCACCCGCTCGCGTCCGATCCCCTCGGGGCAGGTCAGCGTGATGGGCGCGCTTGCCTGGATGTGCGCCCAGGCGCTTGTGGCCTTCGCCATCCTGCTGACTTTCGCCCCGGCCGCCATTGCGCTCGGCGTGTTGGCACTGCTGCCGGTCTGTATCTACCCTTTCGCCAAGCGATTCACCTGGTGGCCGCAGATCTTTCTCGGCCTTGCCTTCAACTGGGGCGCGCTGCTGGCCTGGACGGCGCATACCGGCCGGCTCGAACTGCCGGCCGTGATCCTTTATGTCGCGGGGATCTGCTGGACACTTTTCTACGACACGATCTACGCCCACCAGGACAGGGAAGACGACGCGCTGATCGGGGTAAAGTCCACCGCACGTCTCTTTGCCGACGACACGCCCAGATGGCTGCGGCGGTTTCTCGTCGGCACCGTCGCGCTGATGGGCCTCGCCGTCCTCTACGCCGCCCTGCCGCAGGCTTCGGTGCTTGCTCTGGTCCTGGCGCTCGGAGGGCCCTGGGCGATGGGCTGGCACATGATGTGGCAGCTGCGCATGCTCGATATCGACAACGCCGACCGGTTGCTGAGCCTCTTCCGCGCCAACCGCGATACCGGCATGATCCCGCTGGTCTTCTTCTGCGCGGCCCTGCTGGCCTGATTGAAACCGGCAGGCACGGGGCGTACATCTCTCATCTGACGAAACCACTCCGACGGTGACATGCGCCTTTCCATCGCCCTCTTCACAGGTCTCTCCTTCGCTGCGGCAGCCGGTCTGTCCTACGTGACCGCAAACGCCTCGGTGCAGTTCATCGAGGACAATACCGAGATCGAAGTCCGCGATACGCTCGACGAGGAGGGCCTGACCTGGGCCGAGGTCGAGGCCGACGGCCTGCGTGTCATCGTGGCCGGCACCGCCCCGACAGAGGCGCTGCGGTTCCGGGCGCTGAGCACCGTGGGCTCGATGGTCGACGCCGCTCGGCTGGTCGACGAGATGGAGGTCGAGGCGACCGCGGCCATCGACCCGCCGCGTTTCTCTGCGGAGATCCTGCGCAACGATTCGGGGTTTTCCGTGATCGGCCTGATCCCGCAGAGCACCGACCGCGAGGCGCTGATCGAAGCCTTCGACCGGCTCAGCGACGAACCGGTCGCCGACCTGCTGGAGACCGCCGACTATCCCGCGCCGTCAGGCTGGCAGGATGCCGTCGCCTTTGCGACCAACGCCATGCGCGACCTGCCGCGGGCCAAGGTCTCGATCGCCTCGGGCAACGTCTCGATCACCGCAATTACCGACAGTGAAGAGGACAAGCAGGCGCTCGAAGAGAAGCTGCGCAGGGCCCAGCCGCCGGGACTTTACGTCACGCTGGCGATCTCGGCCCCGCGCCCGGTCATCACGCCCTTCACCCTGCGCTTCGTCATCGACGAGGCCGGACGGCGCTTCGATGCCTGCTCGGCCGATACCGAGGACAGCCAGCAGCGCATTCTCGACGCCGCGATGGCAGCGGGGCTGACCGGGCCGGGCCGCTGCACCATCGGCATGGGCGTGCCCAGCCCGAACTGGAGCGATGCTGCCGTGACCGCGATCGCGGCACTTGCGGAACTGGGCGCCGGCTCGGTCACCTTTTCCAACGCGGACGTGACCCTGACCGCCGCCCCCGGCACCGAACAGGCGCTCTTCGACCGCGTCGTCGGCGAGTTGCAGAACGATCTGCCCGAGGTCTTCGCGCTGCATGCCGATCTGCCGAAACTCGAGGATCCCTCGGCCGGGCCGCCCGAATTCGTCGCCACGCTCAGCCCCGAAGGCCAGGTGCAGCTGCGCGGGCGCATCTCGGACGAGGAGATGCTGCGCCTTGCCGACAGCTTCGCCAAGTCGCGTTTCGGCAGCGGCAACGTCTACACCGCGACGCGCATCGTCGAGGACCTGCCCGAGGACTGGCAGATGCGCGTCTTGACGGGGCTGGAGGCCCTGGGCGAACTGGGCAATGGCGCGGTCTCGATCCAGCCGGAGCTCGTACGCGTCACCGGCAGCACCGGAGACCCCGACGCAAGTGCCGAACTTGCCCGGCTGCTCGCCGCCCGGCTTGGCGACGCCGCGCGTTTCGAGATCGACGTGGCCTACAAGGAAGAATACGACCCCGTGGCGCTCGCCCCGACGCCCGAACGCTGCGAGGAAGAGATCGCCGGGATCGTCGCCGTGGGCAAGATCAACTTCGAACCCGGCAGCGCCACGATCGACGCCACTGCGCTCAAGACAATGGACGAGATCGCGGACGTGCTGAAGGAATGCGGCGACCTCCCGATCGAGATCCAGGGACATACCGACAGCCAGGGCCGCGAGGAGATGAACCTCGCGCTGAGCCAGGCGCGAGCAGAGTCGGTCATAAACGAGCTGCGCGCGCGTCGCGTGTTGACCGGCTCGTTCG
Organism: Roseobacter sp. FCG-D35; assembly: GCF_033436665.1. Classification (NCBI taxonomy): domain Bacteria; kingdom Pseudomonadati; phylum Pseudomonadota; class Alphaproteobacteria; order Rhodobacterales; family Roseobacteraceae; genus Roseobacter; species Roseobacter sp. FCG-D35. Next base: position 71,175 of record NZ_JAWQFO010000012.1, on the reverse strand, counting down.
TGGCCGTGGGTTACGGTGAAACGCAACCGGTGGCCGACAACGGCACTGAAGATGGTCGCGAGGAAAACCGGCGGATCGAATTCCACCTGATCCGCCCGGATACCGTGACGCCAACGGGCGAAACGACACTGGAAAGCCTCGCCGAAAATGGCGATACAGGGGCCGAACCGGACGCCGCCGCATCGGAAGAGACCGACGCGGACGCGGACGGCGATTCGGCTGAAACGGAGACTGCGGATGGCGATGCGCCCCCGTCTTCGGAGGCCGGGGACGATGCGGCATCCGAAGAAGGGGACAGCGCCAGTGAATAGAACCGAGTTCGTCGTCGCAACGGCCGTCGTCCTTTTCGTGGCCTTCTGCCTCGGCTGGTTCGCGCACTGGCTTCTGAACCGGTTCACGCGCGTCAAAGCCGAGGACGTGGCCCAGCTTGACCGGATGAGCCAGGAGTTGCACGAGGCCGAAGAAACCCGCGATCAGGCGATCACCTACCTGCAGCAGCGCGAGGCGGAGCTTACCAACCAGCTTGCCCAGACCGAAGCCGAGCTGCGCGCCGCGATGGACGGGCTGCGCGACGCCCGGCACGAGGCCGAGGACCTGCGCGCCCGGCTCGAACGGCAGGCCGGCTAAAGCTTTCGCGCGACGACGAACCGGCTCGGCGGCGACCGGTCGGGATACGACCCCGTCTCGACGATCTCGAATCCGGCCCGCGCGATGCGCGCCTCGATCTCTTCGGTCGTGAAGGCGTGAACCATCGGCGCCTTTCCGACCAGTTGCATGACCTTGATCATCGCCAGAAGCAGGCGCTTGCCGCCCACGCAGCCGGTCTTGGAAATGAAGAGCCCGCCAGGTTTGAGCGCGGCATGGACTTGCGCAAGCGTGCCGTCCACGTCCGGCACGAGGTGCAGCAGGTTGAAGGCCATCACCACGTCCAGCGGCTCGGGCGTGCCGATCCCCTCGGGAAAGGCCGTCACGCGAAAATCGAGATTCGCCGGACCGTCCGTCTGCGCCTTGCGCCGCGCGATACGGATCATCTCGGCGGAGATGTCGGTCGCTGTCAGATGGGCAACCGAAGGCGCCAGCACCAGTGCGGTCGACCCGGTCCCGCAGCCGATCTCGAGCGCGCGGTCGGTCTCGTTCAGCCAGGAGCGCGTCCGCTCCAGCGTCTGCGCGTAGGCGTCGGGATCCGACACCGGGCGCCTGGAGTATTTCTCGGCGACCTTGTCCCAGAATTTCGCATTGGCGTGCATGGCAATATCCGTCCTCGGCTCTCTTGCGCGTCGGCGTCGACATAACAATGCAATTCCGTTAGGTGAACTGGTCAGAACTCTACCGTTGCTATGCAGGAACGCATGGATAACCGGCTTGCCGATTTCGACTGGATGCAGGCGCGCGCCTTTCTCGCCGTGGCCGAGGCCGGATCGCTTACCGCCGCGGCACGGGTGCTGGGTCTCGCCCAACCGACGCTGGGCCGGCAGATCCGCGCGCTCGAGGCGGACATCGGCGTCGCACTTTTCGAGCGCGCTGGCCGGGGGCTGACGCTGACCCCGACCGGGCTCGACCTGCTGGAGCATGTCCGCACGATGGACGCGGCGGCGCAGCGCTTCGCGAGGGTGGCCTCGGGTCGCAGCGAAGTGCTGGAGGGCCGGATCGTCATCACCGCCAGCGAGATGATCGCGGGCTACACGCTTCCGCCGATCATCGCCGCCCTGCGCCGAGCCCACCCTGGCATCCAGGTCGATCTGCTGCCCTCAAATGCTGCGAAGGACCTGCAGCGCCGCGAGGCCGACATCGCGATCCGCAACTTCCGCCCGACCCAGCCGGACCTCGTGGCGCGCAAGATCCGCGAGGATCGCGCGGGTTTTTACGCCACGCCCGAATGCTTCGAGCGGTTCGGACGGCCCGAGACCCTCGCCGACCTGGCGCGCGCCGAATTCATCGGTTTCGATGCGGGCGACGGCATGATCGAGGCGATGAACGGCCTGGGCCTCGCCGTGACCGAGGCCAACCTCACCCTGCGCGGCGGCAACCACTTCGTCTGCTGGGCGCTCTGCCTCGAAGGTCTCGGGATCGGCGTCGTGCCGGAAGAGGTCGGCGATGCAGAAAAGCGCGTCGTCCGCGTGCTGCCGGCGTTCGACAGGATGGTCTACCCGCTCTGGCTGACCTCGCACCGCGAGGTCCGGACAAGCCGCCGGGTGCGCGTCGTCTTCGATTTCCTGGCCGAGGCGCTGAGCCGCAACGCCTGAGGCTACCAGCGGTCGAGCGCGGCTTCGTCCTCGTCCTTGGCCTCGACCCAGTGCGCGCCCTTGGCGGTGATCTCGCGTTTCCAGAAAGGCGCGCGCGACTTGAGGTAGTCCATCAGGAACTCGGCCGCCTCGAAAGCATCCTTGCGGTGCGGTGCGGCGGTGCCCACCATCATGATCAGCTCACCCGGCGCAAGACGTCCGTGGCGGTGAATGACCAGCACCTGCCCCAGCGACCAGCGCGCGACCGCCTGCTGCGCGATCTCGCGGATCGACGCTTCGGTCATGCCCGGGTAATGCTCGATCTCCATCGCCTGAAGCGGCACGCCAGGAAGGTCGCGCACGATCCCGGTGAAGGTGACCACCGCGCCCATGTTGCTGCAGCTTTCCGCGAAGACCGCGGTTTCCGCGCCCAGGTCGAACGGTTCCTGCTGGACCGCGATGCGCATGGCTCAGCCCCCGGTCATCGGCGGAAAGAACGCGACCTCGCGGACGCCTGCCAGCGGCGCGTCGAAGTCGGACAGCTGCTGGTCGAGCGCCACGCGCAGGGCGCTGGTGTCGGCGAAAGCCGCCTCGTAGCGTGCCTCGCGTCCGCGCAGTTCGTCGACCAGTTCCGACACGGTCGCGGCTCCGGTCTCGATCCTCTCCCGCGGCAGGCCGATGCGTTCGCGCACCCAGGCAAAGTACAATACGTCCATCACGTCTCATCCTTCAGATGCGGCAATGCCTTGCGAAAATAGTCCCATCCCGTCACCAGCGTCAGAGCCGCGGCGACCCAGAGCAGGAACAGCCCGAGAATACCGGCCGAGTGCATCGCCCAGCTTTTCCAGCGCAGGTTCTGCGTGTCCTCCGCAGCGCCGGCCAGTGCCGCCTGCACCTGCCCGGGATCGAGCCCCTCGGCGGAAACCGCGAGGTAGTGCTCGAAAACGCCCTGCGAGAACAGTACTGCGATCGCGACCATCTGGAAGGTCGTCTTCCACTTGGCGAGGTTTGTGACCTTGAGCGTGCCGGCCACGTCGCCGAGAAATTCGCGCAGCCCGGACACGAAGACCTCGCGGAACAGGATCATGGTCGCCGGCAGAACCAGCCAGGCCGACCAGCTGGAAAAGCCGATGATGACCATCAGCGCGATCACCACCATCGCCTTGTCGGCGATCGGGTCGAGCATCGCACCAAGCTTGCTTTCCTGCTTCCAGGCCCGGGCGAGATAGCCGTCGAACCAGTCCGTAATGGCCGCCGTCACGAAGAGAACCAGCGCGAACCAGTCCGCCAGCGGACGGCTGAAATAGAGGAACATGATCGCAACGCCGGGCGCCGCGAGAAGGCGCAGAACCGTGAGCAGATTGGGCAGGTTCATCGTCATGCGCTCACATTACATCGCCGCCAGAACGGGCGAAAGCGACAAGCGCCGCGGAGACGAGCGCCCCTCATCCGCGTTCGTTGAAGTAGTCATAGACCTTCTGCGCCAACCCTTCCGAGATGCCGTCGACGGCCCGCAGGTCGGCGAGGTTGGCCCGGCTGACCGCCTTGGCGGACCCAAAATGCGCCAGCAGCGCGCGTTTGCGCGCCGCCCCCACGCCCGGCACGTCGTCGAGCGGTGTCGCGCCGACCGCCTTCGCGCGCTTGGCGCGGTGCGTGCCGATCGCGAAGCGGTGCGCCTCGTCGCGCATGCGCTGGATGAAATAGAGCACCGGGTCGTTGTGGCGCAGCGCGAAGGGGCGCCGGTCGGGACGGTGAAACTCTTCCTTGCCGGCGTCACGGTCGATGCCCTTGGCGACGCCGATGACCGGAAGGTTCTCGACCCCCATCTCTCCCATGATCTGCGCGACCGCACTCACCTGCCCGGCCCCGCCGTCGATCAAGAGCAGATCCGGCCACTGGCCTCGGCTGCGGTCGGCATCCTCCTTCAGCAGCCGCTTGAACCGCCGCGTCAGCACTTCCTTCATCATGCCGAAATCGTCGCCGGGGGTCAGGTCTTCGCCGCGGATGTTGAACTTGCGGTACTGGTTCTTCAGGAACCCTTCAGGGCCTGCGACGATCATGGCGCCGACGGCGTGCGCGCCCTGGATGTGCGAGTTGTCATAGACCTCGATCCGCCCCGGCGACGCATCGAGCTCGAACGCCTCGGCCAGCCCCCGAAGCAGTTTCGCCTGCGTCGCGGTCTCGGCCATGCGCCGCGCAAGGCTTTCGCGTGCGTTGCGCAGGGCGTTCTCGATCAGTTCGGCCTTTTCGCCCCGCTGCGGCACGAGAAGCTCGACCTTGCGCCCGAGTTTTCCGGTCAGCGCCTCGGCCATCAGGTCGGGATTTTCGATCTCGTTGCTGAGGATCAGCTGTCGGGGCGGTTCGCGGGTGTCGTAGAACTGGCCGATGAACGCTTCGAGCACCTCGGCGGGCTCGACGTCGAGGCCGACGCGCGGGTAGTAGTCGCGGTTGCCCCAGTTCTGCCCGGAGCGGATGAAGAACACCTGCACGCAGGCCTGCCCGGTATCCATGTGCAGCGCGATGATATCGGCCTCGGTGACGTTCCTCGGGTTGATCCCCTGCGCCGTCTGGACCTGCGTCAGCGCCTTGATCCGGTCGCGCAGGGCGGCGGCGCGTTCGAATTCCATCGCCTCGGAGGCCTCGGCCATCTGCGCCGCAAGCTTGCCCTGAACGTCCGTCGACCGGCCCGACAGGAATCGTTCGGCATCCTTGACCGAGGCGCGGTACTCGTCGCGGCCGATCTTGCCGACGCAGGGCGCCGAGCAGCGCTTGATCTGGTACTGAAGACAGGGCCGCGTGCGGGTCTCGAACATGCTGTCCGAGCAGTCGCGCAACAGGAACACGCGCTGCAACTGGTTGAGCGTGCGGTTCACCGCCCCGGCGCTGGCGAACGGTCCGTAATAGCTGCCTTTTTCCTTTTTCGCGCCGCGGTGTTTCTTGATCTGCGGAAAATCGTGATCCCCGGTGACGAGGATGTTCGGAAAGCTCTTGTCGTCGCGCAGCAGCACGTTGAACTTGGGCTTGAGCTGCTTGATGAGGTTCTGTTCCAGCAGCAGCGCCTCGGCCTCGGTGCGCGTGGTCAGGAACATCATCGAGGCGGTCCCAGCGATCATCCGCGATATCCGGGGCGAATGCCCCAGCGGCCGCGCGTAGCTCGACACTCTCGCCCGAAGGTTGCGCGCCTTGCCGACGTAGAGCACACGATTCTGCGCGTCGAGCATCCGGTAGACGCCCGGCGATCCGTCGAGCGTCTTCAGGTAGCCCTGAACCACCTCGTGGCCGGTCGGCACGTCGCGCGCCGGGGACTGATCGGTTGTGTCGCCTGTCATGATTCTCCGCTCTGGCTGCACCTTACAGCGGTCGGTTTCAAGCCTTAAGGTTTCCACGGTTCATGTGGATAACTCTGCGCACAAGTTGCAGCCTCGCCGGATTTTCCCTTGTATCCCGCAGGTTTCAACGGTTTGCACAATAATTCAGCGTATTTTCAAGCTATTGAAATCGCGATATTTTTTTATCTTGGTCGCGCAAACATATGAAATCAAAGGCATTTTCGTAACGCTTTTGTAACGCTTTTGTCAGCAGGTGCGTAAGTCCGGCGAGAGGTCGCTCACCCGTCCCCGAGCACGTCCGGCGTACGCCATGCCAGGTGCTGTCCGCCGTCGACACAGAGCAGCTGCCCCGTGACCCCCGGTGCGTCGAGAAAGTAGCCCAGGGCCGACGTGACATCTTCGGGATTGGCCCCCCGTTCGAGGATGGTCGCGGCACGTTGCCGCGCCCAGTGCGCTTCGCTTTGGCGTTCACCCCGCAGGGTTGGTCCCGGGCCGATCGCGTTGACACGTATAGCGGGCGCCAGCGCGCGAGCCGATGTCTGCGTCAGCGCCCAGAGCCCCATCTTGGCCAGGGTATAGGTCATGAAGTCCGGGGTCAGCTTGCGCACGCGCTGGTCCACCATGTTCACGATCAGCCCCGAGGCCACCGGCTCGCCAGAAGGGTCGGTGTCGGGCGCAAGTCCCTGTGCAGCTATTGCCTGGGTCAGGAGGAAGGGTGCGCGAAGGTTCGACTGGATATGCCGGTCCCAGCTGTCGCGCGTCGCCGTCTCGATCGTGTCGCGCTCGAAGATCGAGGCATTGTTGACGAGGCAGGTGATCGGCCCGCCCAGCGCTTCGGTGGCCTCGGAAAAGAGCCGTTCGGTCTGCGCATCGTCAAGCAGGTCGGCCTGTAACGCCACGGCCTTGCGCTCCATCAGCCTGACCTTGTCCGCAACCTCCTCGGCCTCGGCTTCGGAACTGGCGTAGTGCACGGCGACGTCGTAGCCGCGGGCGGCAAGGTACAGCGCCATGGCACGGCCGAGGCGGCGGCCGGCGCCGGTGACGAGACAACGGGACATGTCATGCCTCCTTTCGGATCTGAATTCAGCTCAGGACGATGGCGAGATAGGCAAGATAGAGCCCCGACAGCACAACGCCCCAGACTCGGGTGATGTCCATCCGCATGAAGACGAAGGGGAACAGCAACACGGATGCCCCCAGCATCACCCAGAGATCGAAGTCGAGAAAGGCCGGATCGACCGGGATCGGCCGCACGAAACTGGCGATGCCGATGATGGCCAGCAGGTTGAACATGTTCGAGCCGATTACGTTGCCAAGCGCCACGTCGGCCTGGCGCCGCAGGGCGGCCATGACGGTCGTCGCAAGTTCCGGCAGCGAGGTGCCGACCGCGACCAGCGTCAGCCCGATCACGGTGTCGGAAACGCCGTAGGTCTGGGCGATGATCGTGGCGTTGGTGACCAGAAGGTCGGCCCCGAGCGGCAGCCCGACGAGACCGAGCACAAGGTAGACGATGATCCGCCACCAGCGCATCGACGGGTCCGCACCCTCGACCTCGTCCTCGGGATCGGCCTTGCAGGCCTGCCGGTGCAGATGCGCATCGCGGAACGCATCGGCCAGCATCAGCGCGAGACCGGCCAGCAGCACCAGGCCCGCGATCCAGTCGAAGACACCGCGGAAGGCCAATGCGATGAATAGCAGCGACGCGGCGATCATCTGAACGTAGGTCTTGCGCGAGTTGCAATGCGACGTATGCATCGTGGCCAGCAGCGCCGGGATGCCCAGAACCATCAGGATGTTGGCAGTGTTCGAGCCCACCACGTTGCCGAGTGCGAGCCCCGGCACGTTGTCGAGCGCCGCCGAGATCGAGATCAGCAGTTCGGGCGCGGAGGTGCCGAAGGCCACGATGGTCAGGCTGACGATCAAGGCCGGCACGCCGAGGCGAAGCGACATGTTGACGGCTCCCTTGACCAGCGCGTCGCCGGCCAGCAGCAGGATCACGAGCCCCAGCCCGCACAGCAGCCATGCGGTCATCGCTCACGCCCCCCGTGGCCGCAGGCGCAGGGCCCCTTGCCGATGCGGAACCGCCCGCAGGCAGGGCATTTCGGGGACGCGATGCGGGGGCCGCCGAGCCAGTGCAATTTGCCCATCATCGCGAAGACCGCGATGACCAGCAGGAACAGCAGTACGATCTTTACGATCATCGATCAGAGCCCGAACCGGGCAAAGGCGGCGCGTTCCTCGATATCGTCGGCGAGATGTCCGAATACCTGTGCGCCGAAGCGCGACAGCCAGGGCCGTTTCACGCCGTAGCGGCGAAAGCTCACCTTGTCGCCGAAACGTTCCTTCATCATCGGGCGCAGGTGGCCCACCCCATCGATCAGGCCGAGTTCGGTGGCCTGCTCCGCAAGCCATATCTCACCGGTGAAAAGGTCCCTGTCCTTGACGATCTTGCCTTCCCGCCGCCGCGCGACATGCGCCTTGAAGCTGTCATGGATACCGTCGAGCAGGGTCTTCAGCCGGGCCACGTCCTCGGGGTTCTCCGGACGGAACGGGTCGAGCATGGATTTGGACTTGCCGGCGGTGTAGACACGGCGTTCGACACCGTGGCGTTCGATGAACTGGTGCACGCCGAATGTCGCCGAGATGACACCGATCGAGCCCAGGACCGAGCTTTCGTCGGCATAGATCTCGTCGGCCGCAGCAGCCAACCAGTAGCCGCCCGAGGCCGCAACATCCTCGACGAAGGCGTAGACCGGGATTTCCTTTTCCGCCGCAAGGCGGCGGATGCGCGCGCCGATGAGCGAACTTTGCACCGGCGAGCCTCCCGGCGAGTTGATCTGTAACGCAACGGCCGCAGGCTTGCCGCGGCTGAAGGCCTTTTCAAGAACAGGCCCGAGCGTGTCGTCGTTCAAGGTGCCGCGCCCCGAGGCGCTGATCATCCCGGACATGCGGACGATGGCGACGACGGGGTCGGATTTCAGGAAGGGGATCCAGCGCTTCATGCAGCCCATGTAGATTGCGCGGGCTGGCGGGACAAGGCGGGCGGCGGCAAGTCTTTTGCCCCGCGCCCGTTATTGCCGCAGCCGCCAGCCGGTGCGGAAGATCCACCAGATCGTGCCGAGGCAAATCGCCGTGAAGGCCGCGATGGCCAGCAGGCTCAGCCCGATCGGCACGTCGGCCTGTCCGAAGAAGGCCCAGCGGAAGCCGGAGATCAGATAGACCACGGGGTTGAACATCGAGATCGTCTGCCAGACCGGCGGCAGCATCGAAATCGAGTAGAACGAGCCGCCGAGAAAGACCAGCGGGGTGACGATCAGCAGGGGCACCAGCTGCAACTGCTCGAAGTTGCCGGCCCAGATGCCGATTATGAACCCCATCAGCGCGAAACTGACGCAGGTCAGCACCAGGAAGGCGATCATCGCGACCGGGTGCAGGATCGTGATGTCGACGAAGAAGAACGCCGTCCCGAGGATGATCAGCCCGATGATCAGCGCCTTGGTCGCCGCGGCCCCGACATACCCCGCGACGATCTCGAGAAAGTTGACCGGGGCGGAAAGCAATTCGAAGACGGTCCCGATGAATTTCGGGAAATAGATCCCGAAGGAGGCGTTCGAGATGCCTTGCGTGATGACCGACAGCATGATGAGCCCCGGCACGATGAAGGCGCCATAGCTGACGCCCTCGACCTGGTCGATGCGGCTACCGATCGCGGCGCCAAAGACGACGAAGTAGAGCGATGTCGAGATCACAGGCGAGATCAGGCTTTGCGCCAGCGTGCGGAAGAACCGCGTCATCTCGTACTTGTAGATGGCCTTGATGGCGGTCCAGTTCATGCCGCGTCGTCCTTTGTGTCCTGGTCGTCGGCGTCTTCGTGAACGAGACCCACGAAAATGTCCTCGAGGCTGCTCTGGCGCGTGACCACGTCGCGCAACACCAGCCCGCAACCCGAGACGTCCGACAGCAGCTTGGTGATCCCGGTCCGTTCGCGGCGCGTGTCGTAGGTGTAGACCAGCGTGTCCGGTGCCTTCAGCGACAGATCATATTTCTGCAGTCGCTCCGGGATCGCCTCGACCGGCTCGGAGAGCTGAACCTCGAGCTGCTTCTTGCCCATGCGCGCCATGAGGCTTTGCTTTTCCTCGACAAGCAGCAACTCGCCCTTGGCGATGACGCCGACGCGGTCGGCGATGGCCTCGGCCTCCTCGATGTAATGCGTGGTCAGCACGATGGTCACGCCGGCCGCCTTGAGCCCGGCAACGACCTCCCACATGTCCTTGCGCAGCTCGACGTCGACGCCGGCGGTCGGTTCATCGAGAAACAGCAGTTGCGGCTCGTGGGCCAGCGCCTTGGCGATCAGAACACGGCGTTTCATGCCGCCCGACAGCGCGCGGATCTGGCTGTCGCGCTTGTCCCAGAGCGATAGGTCGCGCAGCACCTTCTCGACCAGCGCGTCGTCCGCGCCCTTGCCGAAAAGCCCGCGCGAGAAGCGCACCGTGTTGATGACCTTCTCGAACGGCTCGAGCGAGATCTCCTGTGGCACCAGCCCGATCATCGAGCGCGCCGCGCGGTAGTCGTTGATGATGTCGTGGCCCCCGACGCTGACGGAGCCCGAAGTCATGTTGGTTATGCCGCAGACCGTCGAGATGAGCGTTGTCTTGCCCGCTCCGTTCGGGCCCAGAAGTGCTATGATTTCGCCATGCTCGATGGACAGGTTCACGCCCTTCAGGGCTTCGAACCCATCGGGATAGGTCTTCCGGAGATCCCGGATGTCCAGAATTGCCGCCATGCGTTCCGTCCCTCTGCTTTGACGGAATACCTAATACGCGCCAGCGCAGAGCGACAGTGCATATCCGCACATCGCGCTCTGCGCTTGTGCGAACGCCGGTTCTCCCGGGGCATGGGAGTTACAGGCGATTGTCGCTTGCACGCGCACCGATCCACGGCAAACCGTGATATGACAGGGCAAGACCGCAATCGGAGCCTTGGCAATGTCGCGCGACCACCTGACCATCAACCGGGATCTCTGGAACCGAGACGCCGTCAACTGGGTCGAAGTCGGAGAACGCCTCTGGAGCCTTGAGACACCGGTGTGGGGAAACTGGAGTCACCCCGACGACGGACTGAACCTGCTTCCCGCGGACCTGACCGGAACACAGGCGATCGAACTGGGCTGCGGAACGGGCTACGTCTCGGGCTGGATGATCCGAAGGGGCGCGAAGGTCACGGCGATCGACATTTCCACCGAACAGCTAGCCGTCGCGCGCAGGCTTGCGCACGAGCACGGTGCGGACATCACGTTCATCGAGGGGAACGCCGAACAGACCGGCCTGCCGGACGCCGCCTTCGACTTCGCGATCTCGGAATACGGCGCGGCCATCTGGTGTCCGCCGGACGTGTGGTTGCGGGAAGCCTGGCGGCTGCTGCGTCCCGGCGGGCGGCTGGTGTTCCTCGGGAACCATCCGCTGTCGCTGATCTGCTCACCGCTTAACGGCGCGCCCTGCGACACGACCCTTCACCGCCCCTACCGGGGGATGTGGGGCGCGGACTGGACGGAGGTCGAATTCGAACCGAGCGGCATCTGCTTCAACCTGACCTTCGCGGACTGGATGGACCTGTTTGCAACCATCGGCTTTGCCGTCACGAAGTATCAGGAGGTCTATGCGCCGGAATGGTCTTCGGGAACACGCGGGGCCGTTCCGGCGGACTGGGCCAAGACCTACCCGGTCGAGCAGGTCTGGCACTTGCATAAGACCGCCTGACACGGCCACCGCAGGCTTTTCCTTGGCAGGTAAGAACCGACGCCGACCTTTCGCGGCCGCGCCCGAACCCCGGACTATTCCTTGCCGGTCAACCGCTTGAGCCAGCTGCGCTTTTCCTCGACCGGGGCGTCGTCGTCGGGCGCATCTTCGGACTGGGCGGGACCTTCGATCGTGGTCTGCAGGTTCTCGAAGAACTGGTCGGCCATCTTCTTGGCGAAGCCGTCGATGATCCGGCTGCCGAGCTGGGCGAGCTTGCCGCCAACCTTGGCGTCGACGTCGTAGCTCAGTTCCGTGCCGCCGTCCTTCTCGGCCATACGTACGTCGGCGCTGCCCTTGGCAAAGCCCGCGGCTCCGCCCTTGCCCTCGCCGGCGATGGTAAGGCTCTGGTTCTCGACCATGTCCGAGATCTGCACCATGCCCTTGAACGTCGCCTTCACCGGGCCGACCTTCTGCACCACGGTCGCCTCGAACCCCTCTTCGGGCGATCCGGTGACCTCTTGCGCGCCGGGCACGCAGGCCTTCAGGACCTCGGGCGTCAGGAGCGCGGCGTAAACCTGTGCCGGGCTTGCGGCGATCTGGCGGGTGTCGGACATCTGCATGGGGCGCACTCCTGAGCTTGACTTGGCCTCTCTTAGCGCATGCCAAGGCACTTCGCCACTGGCCGAAAGTGGGCGTTGCGTCGGTGCTGGACACCGCCAGCGGCGCTGGTAGGTCTGATCCATGACCGCCCTCGCCCAGAATCGCGCCACCGTCGGCATCGCCTTCATCCTTGTCGGCGTGCTTGCGATCTCGGTCAACGACATGCTGGTCAAGCGGCTGTCCGGTGGCTACCCGCTGCACGAAATCGTCTTTGCGCGCAGCGCCATCGGCATCTGCTTTTCGCTGATCATCGTTCAGATCGAAGGCGGCTGGCGTATCCTGCGCACCAGCCAACCGGGCCTCCAGCTTCTGCGTTGTCTCCTGGTGGTCATCGCCAACATGACCTTTTTCGTTGCGCTGGCGGCAATCCCGCTGGCGGAAGCCACGGCACTGTTCTTCGCGGCCCCGCTCTTCATCACCGTGCTGTCGATCCCGTTCCTGGGCGAGAAGGTCGGTATCATGCGCCTTTCGGCGGTGCTGGTGGGGTTTGCCGGGGTCGTCATCATGCAGCGTCCCTGGGCCGGAACCGAAAGCCTTGGCGTATCGCGCATTGTCCTGCTGCTGCCGGTGTTCTCGGCGCTGACCTATGCGCTGAACCAGATCCTCACGCGCAAGCTGGGGGTCACGAGCAAGGCCTCGGCCCTCGCAGTCTACATGCAGGGCACCTTCGTCGCGGTCTCGCTGGGGTTCTTCCTCGTCGCTGGCGACGGGCGCTTCGCGGAAGGCTCGGACAGCGCCTCGATCATCTTCCTGCTGCGCGCCTGGGTCTGGCCGCACGGCGGCGACCTCTGGCTGATGACGGCGCTCGGCGCCAATGCGGCGATCATCGGCTACTGCCTGGCACAGGCCTACCGTTCGGCGGACGCGGCGACGGTTGCCCCGTTCGAATATGTCGGACTGCCGCTTGCGGTGTTCTGGGGCTGGCTGATCTTCGGGACCCTGCCGGCCTGGGAGGTCTGGGCCGGCATCGCGCTGATCCTCGGCTCGGGTCTGTTCGTCTTCCTGCGCGAGCGGCAGAAGGCGAAGGTCATCAGTCGCGCGCCCTCGCGGCGCTGAGGCGCGTCAGGCCACCTGCACCACGACCTTGCCCGTCGCCTTGCGGGTGCGCAGCAGATCGAGCGCGGCATCGGCCTCCTCGAGCGGCAGGACGTGCGAGACATGCGGGCGGATCTTTCCCTCGACGTACCAGTCGATGAGGGTTTTGAAACTGTCGGTGAGCACGGCAGGCTTGAAGCGCATGTAGCCGCCCCAGTAGAGCCCGATCACCGTGAGGTTCTTGACCAGCAGGTGGTTGGCCGGGATTTGCGGGACCTCGCCCGAAGCGAACCCCAGCGGGATCAGGCGCGCCTCGGGATTGCAAGCGCGCATCGCCGCCTTGAACTGGTCGCCACCGACCGGGTCGTAGACCACATCGGCCCCGCCCAGGTCCTTGACCGCCTGGCGGATGTCGTCAGTTTCGGAATCGATCAGGTGGTCGGCGCCGGCATCCCGAGCGATGGCGAGTTTTTCCTGGCCGCGGGCCACGGCGACGACTTCGGCGCCCATGAGCTTGCCCAATTCGACCGCGGTAAGACCGACGCCACCGGACGCGCCCAGCACGAGTAAACGCTCGCTCGATTGCAGCTTGGCCTTGTAGTCGAGCGCGACGTGGCTGGTGCCGTAGGAAATCAGGAAGGCGGCCGCGTCGGTGTCGGTCATCGCATCCGGGATCGGCACGCAGAGCTCGGCCGGGATCGCGGCATATTCCGCCATTGCCCCGAAACCGCAATAGGCGGCGACGCGCTGGCCGACGACCACGCCCGTCACGCCCTCGCCCAGCGCGGTCACGGTGCCGCAGAGTTCCATCCCCAGCGTGAAGGGCAGCGGCGGACGTTCCTGGTAGGTTCCCTTGATGATCAGCAGGTCGCCGAAGTTCAACCCGCAGGTGTGCACCTTGACCAGGACTTCACCGGGTTTCGGCTCGGGCCGGTCGATGTCCGAAAGCGCAAGAGGCTGGTCGTGCTCGGTCACTTGCATCGCGCGCATCTGGCAATCCTTTCCGCTGCTGTCGGCGCAAAGAGGGCCAGAGGACGACCGGATTGGCAAGGGATCGTCGGCGTGATGTGGCGTCAGGTCCCCGCAGGTCGCGCGCGCAAACGAAAAAGGCAGGCGAATGGTCACGTTCGCCTGCCTTTGAACTATCTGGGATCGAAGCTCAGGCCTTGCGGCGGCGCTTCATCAGCCCGAGACCGCCGAGACCGGCGACCAGCAGCCAGCCGGCTGCCGGAAGTGGCACCGCCGGCACGTCGAGGTCCAGAGCGCCGCGCGTCTGCCCGGCGTTGAACGTCGAGCTGCCGCGGAAGACGATGTTGCCGTTGCCGCTGAACAGGAAGGCCACGCCTTCGTAGAAGCTGGTGGCGGCGCCAAGGGTGGTCTCACCGAGCGCGTCGAAGAAGTCGCCGGTGTAGCCGAGGTCAGCGTTGCGGCCGTTCAGGAACGCAAGGATGCTGCCTGCGCCCGAAGTCACCGAGTTGTTCATGGTAGCGACGTTGAAGGTGTCGCCGGCGTTGAGAACGGTGCCGTTGCCTTCGCGTACGCGGAAGAAGCCGATGTGGGTCGCCGACGCGTCGCCTAGATACGCGGCCTGCGCGGCCGACAGGTTGTAAACACCGTCGTTCGTCGTCTTGTTGAACTGCGTGATGGTTGCGGCCGATGCCGCGCCCGCGAGGCTCGCGATGCCAACGGCAAGTGCCAAAAGTGCTTTTCTCATAGGTCTACCTACTGGTTAAGAAGTTCTTTCTTGATCGCCTTATAGGCGACTCTTGTCCTCCACCAGTATTTGAATGCAAATGACAATACAATGGTCCAAGGAGGGCAGAACGGAAACAGTCTATTGCTTGGGGCATATTGGGCCCAAAGTGCCGCAACGTCACAAGAGTACCGAGCGCAATCCGTAAGCGACGATGCCCAGTGCGCCCACGGAGACGCACCAGATCAGCACGAACCAACCGGCCCGTTTGAGCCAGGGACGCTGCATCAGTGATATCCCTCTTCGGGGTCGATCTTGCCGCGAAACACCCAGTAGGCGTAGGCGGTGTAGCCTAGGATCAGCGGGACCAGCACCAGCGTGCCGACCAACGTGAAGGCCAGCGAATCGTCAGGTGCGGCTGCATCCACGATGGTCAGCGAGGGTGGCACGAGCCACGGGTAGAAGCTGACGCCGATGCCCGCGAACCCGAGGATGAAAAGACCCAGGGCGCAGAAGAACGGCGTCATGTCATGATAGTTTCGCAGCCCGTAGAACACGCCTCCCGCGCAAAGCAGGACGAGAAACGGCACCATCACGGAAAACACGGCCGAAGGCCACGTGAACCAGCGCGTGAAATAGACGGTGTCGAGAAAGGGCGTCCAGAGGCTGAAGATGGCCATGAAGACCAGCGTCGCCAGCGTGAGCGGCCAGGCCAGATCACGCATGTGCGCCTGGATGCGGCCCTCGAGCTTCATGTTGAGCCAGGTGGCCCCCAGCAGGGCGTAGCCAGCGGTAACGGCGATGCCGGTGACGATCGAGAACGGCGTCAACCAGTCCCACCAGCCGCCGGCATAGGCGCGGTCGGCGATCTCGATGCCCTGGACCAGAGCGCCGAGGGCTATGCCCTGACACATCGCCGCCGTCAGCGATCCGCCGAAGAAGGCGATGTCCCACAGCCCCTTCCAGCGCTTCGTGCGCCAGCGGTATTCGAAGGCCACGCCGCGAAAGACAAGGCCCAGCAGCATCAGCATGATCGGCATGTAGAGCGCCGGCATGATGACGGCGTAGGCCAGCGGGAAAACGGCGAAAAGACCGCCGCCGCCGAGAATCAGCCAGGTCTCGTTGCCATCCCAGACCGGGGCCACGGAATTCATCATCACGTTGCGCTCCTGCTCGTCCTTGGTGAGCGGGAACAGGATGGCGACGCCGAGGTCGAAGCCGTCGAGGATCACGTAGACCAGCACCGCGAAGGCGATGATCCCGGCCCAGATGAAGGAAAGTTCCAGTCCGAACATCGCGCGTCTCCTACTCGGCCGGGGTCGGGTTCTGTTCGGGGTCCTGCGCCGCGACGCGGCCGGCGGTACGGATCGGACCCTCGCGCAGGCCGAGCTTTGCGCCCATGACCGGGGGCTGGCCCATCATCCGAAGGATGTAGTAGACCCCGGCGCCGAAAACGAAGAAGTAGACGACGACGAAGGCCGTCAGCGAAGCCGCGACAGCAGGCGCCGCGATCGGCGACAGGCTGTCGGAGGTTCGCAGCATGCCGTAGACCGTGTAGGGCTGGCGCCCGACCTCGGTCGTGACCCACCCGGCGAGCACGGCGACAAAGCCCATCGGACCCATCGCGACCGTCGCACGGTGCAGCCAGGGCGCCTCGTAGAGCGTACCGCGCATCCGCGCCCAGACGCCCCAGAGACCCAGGCCCAGCATCAGGAAACCGAGACCGACCATGATGCGGAAGGAAAAGAAGACGATTCCGACGGGCGGTTCCTCGTCGTCGGGGATGGTATCCAGCCCATCGAGCGGGGCGTTCAGGTCATGTTTGAGGATCAGCGACGACAACTTGGGGATCTGGATGGCATAATCGACGCGCTTTTCCTCGGAATTCGGAATTCCGAACAGGATCAGTGGTGCGCCGTCCGGATGGCTGTCGAAATGGCCTTCCATCGCCATGACCTTGGCCGGCTGGTGCTCCAGCGTGTTGATGCCGTGAAAGTCGCCCGCCACGATCTGCAACGGCGTCACGAGGCAAAGCATCCACATCGACATCGAGAACGAGCGTCGCGCAGCCCGGTTGCGGTTCTCGCGCAGCAGGTGCCAGCCGCCGACACCGCCGACCACCAGCGCCGTGGTCAGGTAGGCCGCCAGCACCATGTGCACGAGGCGGTAGGGAAAGGACGGGTTGAAGATGATCTCCATCCAGTTCTCGGGCACGAACTGCCCAAGCTCGTTCATGCTGTAGCCCGCGGGCGTCTGCATCCAGCTGTTGACCGACAGGATCCAGGTTGCCGAGAGCAGCGTGCCGAAGGCGACCATGCCGGTGGCGAACATATGCAGCCCGTCGCCCACCCGCTTTCGCCCGAAAAGCATGATCCCGAGGAAGCCGGCCTCGAGAAAGAAGGCCGAGAGCACTTCGTAAGCCATCAGGGGGCCGACCACCGGACCCGCCTTGTCCGAGAACACCGCCCAGTTGGTGCCGAACTGGTAGGACATCACCAAGCCCGAGACGACGCCCATGCCGAAGGCAACGGCGAAGATCTTTTTCCAGTAGTTGAAAAGGATGTGGTAGGTCTCGTCCCGGGTCCAGAGCCACAGACCGTTCAGCACCGCGAGGTAGCTCGCCAGACCGATCGAGAAGGCCGGGAAGATGATGTGGAACGAAACGGTGAAGGCGAACTGGATGCGCGCCAGCATCTCCGCGGTCATTCCGTCGAACATTGTCCCACTCCCATTACATGCCCCGGTGGCGCAGCATGTTTCCCCGCGCCGAACCCTAGGGTAATACGATTCATCTGTCGGTCGACCGGGCTTTCGGTCGCAGGTCGTCGAATGCTTCGCGCGCGGCCTCGCCCGGCTGCGCTAGGTCTGCGACAGATCGGCCCCGAGGCGCGGGAACCGCAGCGCGACACGCAGTCCCGGCGCGTTGTCCTGCAATGCAATGGTCCCGTCGTGCAGCTTGACCACGCCTTCGACAAGGCTGAGCCCAAGCCCGTTGCCCGGTGTCTTGCGGCTGCGGTCGAGGCGGTAGAGGCGCTGCAGGACGCGCGTGCGTTCGTCTTCCGGAATGCCGGGGCCCGTGTCCGTTACGTCGAGCCGCGCAATCTCGCCATCAGCGCTCAGCGACACCGTGATGGCGGTGCCCTTCGGCGTGTGCCGCAGGGCGTTCTCGATCAGGTTCGCCAGCACCTGCCCGAGCAGGCCGCGATCCCCGTTGATGCGGATCGTCCCGTCCTCGGGAACCGCGCAGGACAGGCTTTGCCCGCCGGCGGCGGCGGACGGTTCATAGACTTCCACCAGAGTCCGGCACAGATCGGCAAGGTCGACCGGACGGAAGTGCGCACGGGGCGAACCGGATTCCACCTGCGCCAGCTGCAACAGCGACTGGAACACCGACGCGATGTCATCCACCTCACTGCGCGCCAGCGCCACGCGGGCCGCTTCCGGCGCATCGGGCGGCAGGTCGCGCGCGAGATCGTCGAGATGCACGGCGACGCGCTGGATCGGCGTCTTGAGATCATGCGCGATGTCCGAGGACACCTGCCGCAGCATCGTCGTGCTGGCCTCCTGTGCCGCGGCCATCTGGTTAACCTTGCCACCGATCCGCGCGAGGTCGTCCGACCAGTTGCCCTCGACGGCGACCCGGGCCGCGAGGTTTCCGGTGGTCAGATCGTCGAGCGTCGCGCCGATCACGTCGACGTCGCGCTTGCTGCGCCGCGCCAGCCACAACCCGCCCGAAAGCGCGATCAGCACTGTCGGCAACAGGCTGATCCACAGGATATTGGCATAGGCCTGCCCCAAGGCCTCGACCTCGGCCCAACTGCGCGCAATGGTCAGTTGCCCACCGTAGAGCCGCGAGGACAGGGTGAGATAGCGGCCGCCAAGCTTTTCCGCCGCATCGCCGGTCAGCGACACGATGCGATAGCCTTCGTCGTCGCGCGAGATCGCCGCGTTGCCGTAAACCCGCCCGTTCGGCGAATGGTAGCTCAGCACGAAGCGGCTGGGATCGCTGCCGCGCGACTGGGCCTCGACCAGCGCGGCGACGGCGCGCGCGTTGGGCGCGATGCGCAGGCCGACGAGGTCGCGCGTCAGGTCCTCGCGGATGGACTGTTCGAAGGACCGCTGGGTGTAGGCATAGGTCGCGGCCAGGCTCAGCAGGCTGACCAGCGTGAAGAGCAGCACCAGCGCCAGCGCCAGGCGCACCGGCATCGAGCGCAGCAGCGTGGTGAGGCGCGTCCTCATCCCTCGATCTTGTAGCCGGCGCCGCGCACGGTCTGGATCAGGTCGCTGTCGAAGGGCTTGTCGACCTTGGCGCGCAATCGCGAAACGTGGGTCTCGACCACGTTGGTCATCGGGTCGAAACTGATGTCCCAAACGGCCTCGAGCAGCATGGTCCGGGTCTGCACCCGTCCCTTGCGGCGCATAAGGTGTTCAAGCAGCGCGAACTCGCGTGGCAGAAGGTCGATCTCGCGCCCGTCGCGCGTGACCTTGCGGGTGATCAGGTTCATCTCGAGCGGCCCGCAGTGCAACACCGTCTCCTGCTCCATCGCCTGCGGCCGTCGCGCCAGTGCCGCAACCCGCGCCGAGAGCTCTCCGAAGGCGAAGGGCTTGACGAGGTAGTCGTCGCCGCCGGCGTTTAGCCCGCCGATCCGGTCGTCGACGCTGCCGAGAGAGGTCAGGAAAAGCACCGGGGTCTGGTTGCCCGCCCCGCGCAGCGTCTTGACCAGCGTCAGACCGTCGAGGCCAGGCAGCATGCGGTCGACGATCATGACGTCATAATTGCCCTCTGTCGCCTGGAACAGCGCCTCGCGGCCGTCCTCTACAAGGTCGACCGTCTGGCCCTCCTCGCGCAACCCGCGCGCGATATAGGCCCCGGTGGTGGCATCATCCTCCACGACGAGCAATTTCATCGTCTTTTCCTCACATCCCGGCGCAGCGCCCGACGCATCGGCCGATCCGGACCCAAGATAACTTGCGCCGCTCGGAATTTAACCGCCCAACGGGGCCCGGTCAGCCGCACGCGCATTACAAATTTGTATAGCCCCGCGAACGCGCCTGTAAGCCCGGCGCGCCACCTTGTCTGCCATCAACGAATGCAAGGAGCGTATTCATGCACATTTTGCACACCTCAAAACGCGTCGCCGCCTCGATGGCTACGGCCGCCGCGCTGGCCTCGACCGGCCTCGTTGCGATCGCACCCTCGACCGCGCTGGCGGTTCCCGAGGGCGGCTATGCCGATCTGGTCGAGCAGGTCTCGCCCAGCGTCGTCTTCATCGAGGTGACGACCAAAACCGCGCCGGCGAACTTCGAAGGCCGGATGCCCGACAACATGCCCGAGGCGTTCAAGCGCCAGTTCCGCGACATGTTCCCGCAACCGGGCGAGGGGCGCGAACGGCAGGGCGTCGGGTCGGGATTCATCATCTCCGAAGACGGCCAGATCGTCACCAACGCGCATGTCGTGGACGGGGCCCAGGTCGTGACCGTCAAGCTGTCGGACGGCCGCAGCTTCGAGGCCGAGGTCCTGGGCAGCGATCCAATGACCGATGTCGCCCTTCTGAAGATTGAGGCCGATGTCGACCTGCCGGCGGTCACCTTCGGCGATTCCGGCGCGCTGCGCGTCGGTGACGAGGTGATGGCCGTGGGCAATCCCTTCGGGCTCGGCGGCACCGTGACCTCGGGAATCGTCTCGGCGCTGTCGCGCAACATCAACGCGGGCCCCTACGATGACTTCATCCAGACCGACGCCGCGATCAACCGCGGCAACTCGGGCGGGCCGCTTTTCGACAACGACGGCAGGGTCGTCGGCGTGAACACGGCGATCATCTCTCCGATGGGCGGATCGGTCGGTATCGGCTTCGCGGTTCCGGCGGACATGGTGCAGACCATCGTTGCCGACCTGCAGGACGACGGCAGCGTCGAACGCGGCTGGCTCGGCGTCTCGATCCGGCCGATGACCGACGAAGTCGCCTCGGTTCTGGGCTACGATCAGCCGAAAGGCGCGGTGGTGCAGGGCGTGTCCGCCGACAGTCCGGCGGCGAAGGTGGGGCTGGAGGATGGCGACATCATCCTGTCCTTCGACGGCACCGAGATCACGGAACTGCGTGACCTCACCCGGGCCGTCGCCGACACTCGGCCCGAGACCGCGGCCAAGGTCGTGCTACTGCGCAAGGGCGAGGAGATAACGATGGACGTGACCGTCGGCACCCTGCCCCGCAACGACGCCTGACGCGGATCTCCTGACACCGCGAAAACCCCCGGTGCTGATCCCCCGGCGCCGGGGTCAGCCCCGCCCCGCAGGGCGCGTGGCGGCATGCTCCGAGGTTTGGGGAGGCTTCGGAGCATGACTTACTCCAGAACTCCCTCCGGGCGGGTGGCGCATCTTTAATGTGCCGTCCGCCCGATCAGCGACGCGCCAGCCCGATCAGCGCGATACCGGTCGACACGAAGTTCGCGGCGACCAGACCGCCGAAGAACACGGCCGAGGCCACCGGCCAGACCGACAAAAGCAGCACAGCCAGCACTATTGAGAAGCCGCCGCACCAGGCCAGCCAACCCCAGGCCGGCGCGCTGCGGCGCAGTCGCAGGCCCAGCAGAAGCGCCCCGGCGCCCTGCCCTGCAAAGACCGTGGCGAGGAAGAGGGCGACATTTCCGGTCTGACCGGTCCCGGAAATCGCGTAGTAGAAACCGGCAGCGACCCCGAACACCGCAAGGCCAAGAAACACCATGCGGTAGACATTCTGCCGCGCCGTGTAGGCGACCATCACGCCGCCCGAGCCCCAGAGGATCAGCAGCAACGTCAGGAGCCGTTCGACGGGCAATCCCGTCACGAAAGGCATCAGAAGCGAGGAGAGGCCCAAAGACAGGAACGCGACCCCGATAAGTCGGATATGGTCTGGACTACTGAGTTCGGGGCGGTTCGGGGTGGATCGTGCAATCGCGGCCATCAAAAAGCTCCTCGTCGCGCGGCGACATGCAATAAAAATCTACTTGCAGGCGAATAATACCACGCTTCCGAGAAATCATGCAGATGACTGACGCACGATATCTTGCGTCGATGCATAAATGTTTCCTGCCGCGAAACGCCCTAAAACATTGGCGCTGTGAAGGTCGGCGTCGGGTCGATCGGTTTCCGGTCGGCAAGTTCCCGCTAAAGGGCTGCCCGGATTGCGCGGATCAGCGCCGGTGGCGAAAGTGCAACGGGATTCGCGGCCATCGACGATGCCGAGGCCGCGTCTGTCGCCACGGCATCGAGGTCTGCTTCCTGCGGAACCCATTGGGCGAGGCGCGGTAGTCCACGCGCGTCAAGCCAATCCGCAAGGTCCGCGGCACCGCTTTGCGAAGGCAAGGCAAGTTCCGTCGCGATCCAGCGCTCTACAGCGTCGAAGCGGGCCAGATCACCGCCGGTATTCGCGACCGCACCGCGGTTCGCGGACAGCACGGGACCCAGCAATCGTCCGCAAATCACGCCATGCGGCGCGTCGTGGCGCCCGCCGATCACGCCCGCGAGACCGTGCACCGCTCCGAGACCGGCATTGGCAAGTGCAAGCCCGCCGCACAGGCTGACATAGGCCATTTCATCCCGGGCCGTCGCGTCTTCGGCCTGGGCGAGGCGTGCCAGCGCCCTCAGCCCGCGCGGGATGGCGTCGCGGCACAGTGCGTCGGTCAGCGGGTTGGCCCGGCGCGACAGGTAGGGCTCGATCACCTGCACGACCGCGTCCAGCCCCGAGGCGAAGGTGACCGAGGCCGGCGCGTGATCGGTGAGCGCGGGATCGACGATGGCGACATCCGCCAGCATCCGGTCATCACGAAGGCTGACCTTGCGCCGGGCCTCGGGCACGCCGATCACGGCATTGCGGGTCACCTCCGAACCGGTGCCGGCCGTGGTCGGCAGTGCGACGAAGGGCAGCGGTGCCGCCTCGAGCGGCCTGCCGCCGCCAACGGTCTCGAGATGATCCATCAGCGCGCCACGCCCCGGGGCGATGGCGGCGACGGCTTTTCCGAGGTCGATGACCGTGCCGCCACCGACGGCAACGACTACATCGCACCCTTCCGCCCGCGCCCGGTCCACCGCCGCCTCGACTTGTTCCACGGTCGGTTCGCCACGCGCCGCCACGCGGATCACGCTGCAGCCTGCCGCGTCAAGCTGATCCTCCAGCCGGTCGACCCAGGGCACCGACCTTCCACGCACCAGCAGGACGCGCCGCCCATGTCCCGCCGCGATGCCGGCCGCCTCTTCGGCCTGGCCCCGGCCGAAGAGGATCCGGCCCGCGGTCGAGAACCCGAAGGACGGCAGCGGCACCGGTCAGACGCTCATCGTCGCTTCCACGGCGCGTTTCCAGGCCTCGTACTTGCGGTCCCGGACAGTCTCGTCGGAATGCGGCTCGAAGGTCCGGTCTAGGGCCCAGGTTTCGGCAAAGCCCGCCATGTCCGGGTAAAGCCCCGCCCGCTGTCCGGCCAGCCAGGCGACACCCAGAGCCGTGGTCTCGAGCACCTTCGGCCGATCGACGGGCGCGCCGAGGATGTCGGCGAGGAACTGCATCGCCCAGTCGCTGGCGCTCATCCCGCCGTCGACCCGCAACGTCGGATCGGCGTCGCCCGAGGTCCAGTCGGCATGCATCGCCTCGAGCAGGTCGCGGGTCTGGTAGCCGACGCTCTCCAGTGCCGCCTTGGCGAACTCGGCCGGGCCGGAATTGCGCGTGAGCCCGTAAAGTGCGCCCCGGCACTCGGCGTTCCAGTAGGGCGCACCGAGCCCCACGAAGGCCGGCACGAGGATCACGTTTTGCGCGGGGTCCGCACTTTCGGCGAGGCCTTGAGTTTCCGGGGCCGTCTTGATCACCTTCAGCCCGTCGCGCAGCCATTGCACGACCGCACCGGCGACGAAGATCGAGCCTTCGAGCGCGTAGGTCGGTGTGCCGTCGAACTGATACGCGATGGTCGTCAGCAGGCGGTTCTTCGAGCGCACCGCCGTCTCGCCGGTGTTGAGCAGCGCGAAACAGCCCGTGCCGTAAGTCGATTTCAGCATCCCCGGCTCGAAGCAGGCCTGACCCAGAGTCGCAGCCTGCTGGTCGCCCGCGACGCCGAGGATCGGGATCTCCGCCCCCAGAAGGTCCTGGTCGGTGGTGCCGAAATCGGCAGCGCAGTCCTTCACTTCGGGGAGCATCTCCATCGGAATGTCGAAAAGCTTGCAGATGGTCGTGCTCCAGCGGCCCTTGTGGATGTCGTACAGCAACGTCCGGCAGGCGTTGGTGGCGTCGGTGACATGCGCCTTGCCGCCCGTGAGCTTCCAGATCAGGAAGCTGTCGACGGTCCCGAACAACAGCTCGCCTCTCGCCGCACGTTCCCGCGCGCCCTCGACTTCATCGAGGATCCACTTCAGCTTGGTGCCGGAGAAGTAGGGATCGATCAGCAGGCCGGTGCGCTCGGTGAACATCTCCTCGTGATCGGCCTCGCGCAACTCGCGGCAGTACTCGGCCGTGCGCCGGTCCTGCCAGACAATGGCGCGATGCACCGCCTCGCCGGTCTTTGCGTCCCAGACCACGGTGGTCTCGCGCTGGTTGGTGATGCCGATCCCTGCGATGTCGGCGGCGTCTATCCCGGCCTTCTCGATGGCCTTGCGGCAGCTGTCGAGCGTGGTCTGCCACAGATCCTGCGGATCGTGTTCGACCCAGCCGCTGTCGGGGTAGTGCTGGGGAAACTCCTGCTGGGCGGACGCGACGATCGTCATCTCGGCGTCGAAGACGATGGCGCGCGACGACGTGGTGCCCTGGTCGATGGCGAGGATATGGGTCATGGCATCCCCCGAATGGTGCGAAAATGGTGCCGGTGAACGGCAATGGGCCGGGGCGTCCGCCGCCCCGGCCCGGGTCTTCAGAGGCTTACTGCCAGGACTTGATCAGCTCTTCGTAGCTGACGGTCTCCGGCTCGGGGTCCTCGTTGTCGAGCTTGGCAACGGGCGAGCCTTCCTGCTCGAGCCAGTAGGACGCATCCTGCGGCTCGTTCATCTTCGGCCCCAAGTCACCCTGGACACCGGCCCGCTCGAGGCGTTCGAGAACCTTCTCCTGCTCTTCGCAGAGGCTGTCGAGCGCTTCCTGCGCCGTCTTGGCACCGGACATGGCGTCCCCGATGTTCTGCCACCACAGCTGCGCGAGCTTCGGGTAATCCGGCACGTTCGTTCCGGTCGGCGACCACTGGACGCGGGCCGGCGAGCGGTAGAATTCCACCAGGCCGCCCAATTTCGGGGCGCGCTCGGTGAAGCTGTCGTGCTGGATCGTGCTCTCGCGGATGAAGGTCAGGCCAGCGTGCGACTTCTCGACGTCGACCGTCTTCGAGGTCACGAACTGGGCGTAGAGCCAGGCCGCCTTGGCGCGGTCGACCGGGGTGCTCTCCATCAGCGTCCAGGAACCCGCGTCCTGGTAGCCAACCTTTTGGCCGTCCTTCCAGTAGGCGCCGTGCGGGCTGGGCGCCATGCGCCAGCGCGGGGTGCCGTCGTCGTTGAGCACGGCGGTCGCCGAGTCGTTGACCATGTCGGCGGTGAAGGCCGTGTACCAGAACATCTGCTGGGCGATCGACCCCTGTGCCGGGATCGGACCCGCCTCGGAGAAGGTCATGCCCGCAGCCGCCGGCGGCGAGTACTTCTCGAGCCACTCGATCGCCTTGGTCACGGCATAGACCGCCGCGGCATCGTTGGTGGCCCCGCCGCGTGCGACACAGGAGCCGACTGGCTGGCTGTTCTCGTTCACGCGGATGCCCCACTCGTCGACCGGAAGGCCATTGGGCTCGCCCACGTCGCCCATGCCGGCCATCGACATCCAAGCGTCGGTGTAGCGCCAGCCAAGCGACGGGTCCTTCTTGCCGTAGTCCATAGAACCGAAGACGCCATCCGACGGGCCGCCGGCATAGCTCATGTCGCGCCCGGTGAAGAACTCGGCGATGTCCTCGTAGGCCGACCAGTTGACCGGAACGCCGAGGTCGTAGCCGTACTCGGCCTTGAAGTCCTCCATCGTCTTGGCGTCAGTGAACCAGTCGTGGCGGAACCAGTAGAGGTTGGCGAACTGCTGGTCGGGCAGCTGGTAGAGCTTGCCGTCCGGACCGGTCACGAACTTGAGGCCGATGAAGTCCTCGACATCAAGACCGGGGTTGGTCACGTCCGCGCCCTCGCCGGCCATCCAGTCGGTCAGGTTGCGCGCCTGCTGGTAGCGCCAGTGTGTCCCGATCAGATCCGAGTCGTTGATGTAGGCGTCATAGATGTTCTCGCCCGACTGCATCTGCGTCTGCAGCTTCTCGACAACGTCGCCTTCGCCGATGAGATCGTGGGTGACGTTGATGCCGGTGATCGCGGTGAAGGCCGGGGCCAGCACGTTGGCCTCGTACTCATGCGTGGTGATGGTTTCCGAGACCACCTTGATGTCCATGCCCTGGAAGGGCTGGGCAGCATCGACGAACCACTGCATCTCCGCTTCCTGTTCCTCGCGGGTCAGGGCGGAGCGTTCGATGTTCTCGTCGAGAAAGGCCGTCGCGGCCTCCATGTCGGCGAACACGGGGCCCGCCAGGAGGCCAAGGGTGATCCCCAGGGCCGTTGTCGATTTCAGTGCCAGATTCATATTGTCCTCCCTAGACATATTGAAATCGTTTCGGTGTGCGGCCCGGAGCCCGGACCGCGGTGGAACCTTTCCTAGACCCAGCGGAACACCGCCGCGGCGTAGACAAGGCAGGCCAGCAGCGCCCATGGCTGCGGCGCGACCTCGAGACCCAGCCAGATCAGGTTGATGAAGGCCGAGCCAAGAAGCGTGATGAACAGGCGGTCACCACGGGTCGTTTCAATTCGGAGGATGCCAACGCGGGGCGTCTCCGGGTACTTGATCGCGAGCACGGTGAAGATGATCAGCAGTGTCGCGATGACGGCGAAGAAAATCGCGGTCGGTATTGTCCATGCCATCCAGGCCATGTCTGAACTCCTCCCCTACGGATAGAACTGGCACCAGGCGTCGTAGATCCAGCCGCGGAACTTCGCCTCCCGCCCGCCGATTGCGCCGTTCTCGACATAAAGCCAGCGGCCCGCCGGCGGCGCGGCAAGATAGGCCGCGTCGCCGTTGCGCAGGCTGCCGATCTGGGCGTGGTCGCTGCCCGGTCCGGCGCGCAGGGCCAGAAACCCGTCGCCGTTGGGATCGAGCCCCTGGACGAGGCAGCCGGTTTCCATCGCCGCCCGATTGCTCGGCACAAGGATCTGTTGCGCGCTCGCCGGTGCGGCCATCAGCGCGACAAGGGCGAGCGAAGCCAGTTGCCGCTTCATCACACCCTCCCCAAGGCGAAGCCCTTGGCGATGTAGTTGCGGACGAAGTAGATCACGAGCGCACCCGGAACGATCGTCAGCACGCCCGCGGCGGCCAGCACGCCCCAGTCGAGGCCGGAGGCGGACACCGTGCGGGTCATGGTGGCCGCGATCGGCTTTGCGTTCACGCTGGTCAGCGTGCGCGACAGCAGCAGCTCGACCCAGGAGAACATGAAGCAGAAGAACGCCGCGACGCCGATGCCGCTGGCAATCAGGGGCATGAAGATCCGCACGAAGAACCGCCCGAAGCTGTAGCCGTCGATGTAGGCCGTCTCGTCGATCTCTTTCGGCACGCCGCGCATGAAGCCTTCGAGGATCCAGACCGCAAGCGGCACGTTGAAAAGGCAATGCGCCAGTGCCACGGCGATATGCGTGTCGAAAAGACCGACCGAGGAATAAAGCTGAAAGAACGGCAGCGCGAAGACCGCCGGCGGGGCCATGCGGTTGGTCAGCAGCCAGAAGAACAGGTGCTTGTCGCCCATGAAGCTGTAGCGGCTGAAGGCGTAGGCCGCGGGCAGTGCCACGGCGAGGCTGATGACCGTGTTCATCACCACGTAGATCAGCGAGTTGACGTAGCCCATGTACCAGGACGGATCGGTCAGGATCTTCGCATAATTGGCGAAGGTCAGGTTCTGCGGCCAGAGGCTGAACCCGCCGAGAATCTCGGCATTGGTCTTCAGGCTCATGTTCAGCAGCCAGTAGATCGGCAGCAGCAGGAACAGCAGGTAGAGCACCATGACCACGGCGGATCCGTTGACGGGAAGCCGCCGCCGCGACCCGGTCTTCGCCGGCGCGCGATCCGTCACCTTGCCCGGGATGCCGTCGGAATGAACGGTGGTATCGGTCATCAGACGCCGTCCCTTTTGTCGAGGTTGGTCATCACCGTGTAGAAGACCCACGAGATCAGCAGGATCACGAGAAAGTACATGATCGAGAAGGCCGCGGCGGGGCCGAGGTCGAACTGCCCCAGCGCCATCTTGACGAGGTCGATCGACAGGAAGGTCGTCGCGTTGCCCGGCCCGCCCCCGGTGACCACGAAGGGCTCGGTGTAGATCATGAAGCTGTCCATGAACCGCAGCAGGATCGCGATCATCAGCACGCCGGCCATCTTCGGCAGTTCGATGTAGCGGAACACTTTCCAACGGCTCGCCTGGTCGATCTTTGCGGCCTGGTAGTAGGCGTCGGGGATCGACTGAAGTCCGGCATAGGCAAGAAGCGCCACCAGCGACGTCCAGTGCCAGACGTCCATCACGATCACGGTGATCCAGGCGGCGAGGATGTCCTGCGTGTAGTTGTAGGAGATCCCCATCGCATCGAGCGTGTGACCCAGAAGCCCGATGTCGACGCGCCCGAAGATCTGCCAGATCGTGCCGACCACGTTCCACGGGATCAGAAGCGGCAGCGACATCAGCACCAGGCAGACCGAGGCCCAGAAGCCGCGCTTGGGCATGTTCAGCGCCACGAAGATGCCCAGCGGCACCTCGATGGCGAGAATGATCGCCGAGAAGACCAGCTGCCGCCAGAGCGCGTCCCACATCCGCTCGGATTCGAGCATCTCCTTGAACCACTCGAGCCCGGTCCAGAAGAAGACGTTGTTCCCGAAGGTGTCCTGCACGGAGTAGTTCACGACGGTCATGAGCGGGATGACGGCCGAGAAGGCGACCAGCACCAGCACCGGCAGAACGAGGAACCAGGCTTTCTGGTTGACGGTCTTGTTCATCAGGCGGCCTCCCCTTCGGCGCGCACGCGCCAGTCGTCTGCATAGACGTTGATGCCCTTGGGATCGAAGGTGATGCGCGTGGCGTCGGCCTCGACCCGTGCGCCCTCGGCGGCGATGGCGTTGACCGGCTGGCCCGCGACGTCGAGGCGGATGATCTTGTGCCGGCCCACGTCCTCGACGCGCGTGACCTTGGCCGGCAATCCGTTGGGATCGTCGCCGAGCCGGATGAATTCGGGGCGCACGCCGATCTGGACCTTGCCGCCTTCCGGACTGTAGCCGCGCCCCAGCTCGACGGTGGCCCCTGCCACACGCGCCTCGTGGCCCGCGATCTCGGCATCGAAGACATTCATCCCCGGCGAGCCGATGAAGTATCCCACGAAAGTATGCGCCGGCCGCTCGAAAAGCTCCTGCGGCGTCCCGATCTGCACCACGCGCCCGTCGTACATGACGACGACCTTGTCGGCGAAGGTCAGCGCCTCGGTCTGGTCGTGAGTCACGTAGATCATCGTGTGCCCGAAGTCGTTGTGCAGCTGCTTGAGCTGGGTCCTGAGTTCCCACTTCATATGCGGGTCGATCACGGTCAGCGGTTCGTCGAACAGCAGCGCGTTCACGTCCTCGCGCACCATGCCGCGCCCGAGGCTGATCTTCTGCTTGGCATCCGCCGTCAGCCCGCGCGCCTTGCGGTCAAGCTCGGCCTCCATGCCGATCATCTGCGCGATTTGCTGCACGCGGCCGGCGACATAGCCCGCGTCGGCACCGCGGTTGCGCAATGGAAAGGCGAGATTGTCGCGCACGGTCATCGTGTCGTAGACCACCGGGAACTGGAACACCTGCGCGATGTTGCGCTCGGCCGTGGGTGCGTCGGTCACGTCGACATCGTCGAAGAGAATCCGGCCCTGCGACGGCCGCAACAGGCCAGAGATGATGTTGAGAAGCGTGGTCTTGCCGCAGCCCGAAGCGCCGAGCAGCGCATAGGCCTCGCCATCGACCCAGTCGTGGTTGAGTTCCTTGAGCGCGTAGTCAGCTTCGCCCTTGGGGTTCGGCAGGTAGGAATGCGCGAGATTGTCGAGCGTGATCTTGGCCATCAGGCGGCCTCCGCATAAGGCGCGGCCGACACCAGCGACCCGTCCGGCTTGAAAAGGTAGACGAAGGCGGGGTCCAGATAGACCGTCAGGGTCTGTCCCGGTTTCAGGCTTTGCACCCCATGCACCAGCCCGACCCAGCGGGCGTCGTGATAGTCGAGATGCACGAAGGTCTCGGACCCGGTGATCTCGGTCACGCCGAGGCGCGCATCGAAACTCATCACGCCGGGGCTGTCGCTGTGAAGCTCCAGATGGTTCGGCCGGAAGCCCGCCGTATAGTCTCCGTCCGCGAGTCCCTGCATCGAAGCCGGCACCGGCACCGAACGGTCGCCCCCGAAGGTCAGCCGGTCGCCGCGCTTGGTGATCTCGAGAAAGTTCATCGGCGGGTCCGAGAACACCCGCGCGGTGGTCGCGTTCACCGGCTTACGATAGACCGACGGCGTCGGGCCGAACTGCGTCACCCGGCCTTCCCAGAGCGTCGCGGTGTTGCCGCCCAGCAGCAGCGCCTCTTCGGGTTCGGTCGTAGCGTAGACGAAGATCGCGCCGGATTTCTCGAAGATGCGGGGAATCTCAGCGCGCAGTTCCTCGCGCAGCTTGTAGTCGAGGTTGGCCAGCGGCTCGTCGAGAAGCACCAGCCCGGCGTTTTTGACCAGCGCCCGTGCCAGCGCGCAGCGCTGCTGCTGTCCGCCCGAAAGCTCCAGCGGCTTGCGGTCGAGCATCGGGCTAAGTTTCATCAGCTCCGCCGTCTCGCGCACCGCCCGGTCGATCTCGTCGCGCGACTGGCCCATCAGCTTCATCGGCGAGGCGATGTTCTCGTAGACCGTCATCGAGGGGTAGTTGATGAACTGCTGGTAGACCATCGCCACCTTGCGGTCCTGCACGCGCATGCCCGTCACGTCCTCGCCGTTCCAGAAAACGCTGCCGGTGGTCGGCACGTCGAGCCCGGCCATCAACCGCATCAGCGAGGTCTTGCCCGCCAGCGTCGGCCCGAGCAGCACGTTCATCGTGCCGTTCTGCAGCTCGAGATCGGTGGGGTGGATATGCACCTGCCCGCCGACCGATTTCGACACGCCCTTGAGTTGCAGCGTCATTCCAAGCCCCCTATTCCGCCGCCCGTTCGAGCGCCGCGCGGCGCCGTGCCTGCATCCAAGCGTCGAGATCCGCGACCTGTTCCTTGCTCAGCCGCAGACCCAGCTTGCTGCGGCGCCACACCACGTCCTCGGCGCGCTGCGCGTATTCACGGTCCATCAGCCAGGTCACTTCCCGCTCGGTCAAAGTCGCTCCGAAGTCGCGCCCGAGGTCCTTCAGGTCGTTAACGCCGGACAACATCTCGCGACTTTGCGTACCATAGGCCCGAACCAGCCTCAGCGCCCAGCGCCGATCGAGATACTCGTGCTCGTCGCGCAACTGTGCAACCAGCGTGTCGACACCGGACACCTCGAAATCGCCGCCCGGAAGGGGCACTTCGGCGGTCCAGTGGCCGGGCATGTCCTTGAAATAGGGCGCAATCCTGTCCATCGCGTCTTCGGCGAGCTTGCGGTAGGTGGTGATCTTGCCGCCGAAGATGTTCAGGATCGGCGGACCATCACGGTCGTCGACCTTGAGCGTGTAGTCGCGCGTGGCTGCCGTCGCGCTGCTGGCCCCGTCGTCGTAGAGCGGACGCACGCCGGAATAGGTCCAGACGATATCGTCGGTGCTGATGTCCTGCTTGAAGTAGCCGTTGGCGAAATCGACGAGGTATTTCTGTTCCTCGGGCGTGCAGACCGGCTGTACGTCAGGATCCTTGTGTTCGGCGTCGGTGGTGCCGATCAGGGTGAAGTCGGTCTCGTAGGGGATCGCGAAGATGATGCGCCCGTCCGCACCCTGGAAAAAGTAGCACTTGTCGTGATCGTAGAGCCGCGGCGTGACGATGTGGCTGCCGCGCACGAGGCGCACTCCCTCGTTCGAGCGCACCCGCACCTTGCCGTGGATGATGTCGCCGACCCAGGGCCCGCCCGCGTTGACCAGCATCCTGGCACGCAGCACGGTTTCGGCGCCGGTCTCGGTGTCGCGCAGCTGAACGTTCCAGTGATCGCCCGCGCGCTCGGCCCGCTCCAGCTTGGTGCGCACCATGATGCGCGCGCCGCGGTCTTCCGCGTCCCGTGCATTCAACACCACGAGCCGCGAATCCTCGATCCAGCAATCGGAATACTCGAACGCCTTCTCGAACCGATCCTCGAGCGGCGCACCTTCCGGCGTGTCGCGCAGATCGACCGTCGTCGTTCCCGGCAGCAGCCTGCGGCCCCCGAGCGTGTCGTAAAGATAGAGGCCGAAGCGGATCATCCACGCCGGGCGGCGGCCTTTCATCCACGGCATCACCCGGCTTAAAAGGCGCGAGGCGGGCGTATCGCCTTCAAAGCGCATGTCCGGGTGATAGGGCAGCACGAAGCGCATCGGCCACGAGATATGCGGCATCGCCTTCAGCAGCACTTCGCGCTCGGCCAGCGCGTGCCGCACGAGGTTGATCTCGAAATACTCGAGATACCGCAGGCCACCGTGAAACAGCTTGGTCGACGCCGAGGAGGTTGCGGAGGCAAGGTCGTTCATCTCGACAAGCGCCACGCTCAGTCCCCGACCCGCCGCGTCGCGGGCAATGCCGCAGCCGTTGATGCCGCCGCCGATGACGAACAGGTCGTAGCTGTCTGGCGCGGATGGCGCGTGCGGCACGAGACCCCTCCCCGGTCGGATGTGCGTGGTGCGCCGACATGGTTAAGGACCGGTCCGGCATTAGGCAAGCGGAATTTTCGTTTATGTTCGCTTTGGCGCTCAGTTCACCGGATCGCGCGAGAAAATGGTAGCCATTATGCGGTATTCGGGCATTATCTGCCGAAACGCACATAAACGAACCCTTGGCGCTTGCGATTCTTTCGCAGGCGCAGAAACTACAGGTGAAGGGAGGGTAGCGCCCGATGTCGCAGACCTTTCGGCATCCCGAGATCCTCGAAACGGCCCGCCGGCTGGGCAAGGTCACCGTCGAAGGGCTTGCCGAGCAGTTCGGCGTCACCCTCCAGACGATCCGGCGCGACCTGACCGAACTGGCGGACGCCGGCAAGCTCGAGCGCGTGCATGGCGGAGCCGTGCTGCCCTCGGGCACCACGAACATCGTCTACGAGGAACGCCGCACGCTCAACCAGGAGGGCAAGCAGGCCATTGCGCGGGCCTGCGCCCGGGACATCCCGGACGGCTGCTCGCTGTTTCTGAACATCGGCACCAGCACCGAGGCGGTGGCCCGCGAACTGCTGCATCACCGCGATCTGCTGGTGGTGACCAACAACATGAACGTGGCCAACATCCTGGTCGCCAATTCAGACTGCCAGACCATCCTGACCGGCGGGACGCTTCGACGCACCGACGGCGGTCTCATCGGCACGCTGACCATCGACACGATTCGCAAATTCAAGTTCGACCTCGCCGTCATCGGATGTTCGGCGCTCGACACCGAGGGCGACCTGCTCGATTTCGACATCCAGGAGGTCGGGGTGAGCCAGACCATCATCGCCCAGTCACGCCGCACCTTTCTTGTCGCCGATCACTCCAAGTTCAAGCGCAGCGCCCCCGCCCGCATCACGTCGATGTCCGAGATCGACACCTTCTACACCGACGAAGCCCTGCCGCCTCCGCTGCCGGAGCGTTGCGAAGGCTGGGAAACCACGGTGATCGTCGGCGGCTAGCTCATAGTCGGGCCACGGGCAGGGTCAGGACGAAGCGCGCGCCGGCCTGCTGTCCGGGGTCGAGGTGAATCTCGCCGCCATGCGCTGCCACGACGCGGTGACAGAAGGCAAGTCCGACACCGGTCCCCTTGCCGACCTCCTTGGTGGTGAAGAGCGGATCGAAGATGCGGCGCGCGATCTGCTCGGGAACGCCGGGACCGTTGTCCGAGACGCTGACGGCGACCACATCGCCCTGCATCCCCGCCGTGACCGTCACCGCGTCGCCGATGCCGCTGTCCGCGATCGCATGAACCGCGTTGGTCAGCAGGTTGATGGCGACCTGCGACACCTGGACCTCGTCGACCATCACCTCGGCCAGAACCGGAGGCAGCTCGACCGACAGGGTGATGCCGGCTGGCCCGGCCAGCGGCTGCACGGTGTCCACCGCCAGGTCCAGCAGACCGGCCAGCGCGGTCGGGCGCGGATCGAGCGGTTCCTGCCGGGCCATCGAAAGGAACGAACGCACGATGCGAACGCAGCGATCCGCCGCCGTGCCGATCTTGCCGATGCGCGGGGCATGCGCGGACCCCTCGAGATCCTCGTGCAGGAACTCGGCATTGCCCACGATCACCGACAGCGGGTTGTTGAGTTCGTGCGCGACTCCGGCCAGCAACTCGCCCAAGGCCGACATCTTCTCGGCCTGGAATACCTGCGCGCGCTGTCGGGCCAGTTCGGCCTGCACGGCAAGCCGCGCGCTCAGATCCTCCATGTCCGACACGATCACCTCTTCGCCGCCATAGTCGATGAGGCGCGCGGAGATACCGGCGGGAAACTCGCTCCCGTCGCCGCGAACTCCGGTCACGCGCATGTCATCGACCCGGCCGTCCGGCAGCAGTGCGGTGATGAAATCCGCGCGCTCCTCGCGCCGTGCGAAATGCGAGAAGCTGCTCTTGGCCAACCCAAGCAGGGCCGAGGCTGCCGGCGAGCGGTAGATGATCTGCCCGTCGCCAACGCGCGACATGGTCAGGCATGCGGGACTGGCATCGAGCACCTTGGTCAGCAGTTCCTCGAGATCGTGCTGCGCATCGCCCTCTGCGCCCTCCGAAGGGACCTGTGACTGGACCAGCACGAAACCGCCGCCGGGGCTTGGCGAAAGCTGCAGCGTGTGCGCATGTCCGCGCCCGGTCTCGACCCGCAGGTGCCGCATCGCCTCCGGGCCCTCGAGCATGTCAGCCTCGATCACGGCAAGCGCTTTGCAGGTGTCATCGGGCAGCGCCGCGCGATGCGCCGCCTCGCGCAGCAACACGTCCCAGGACAGTCCAGGCGACAAGAGGTCGGCGAGACCCGGGTTCATGGTGCGGAAGGCGCGGTTCACGCGCAGCAGGGCGCCCGCGTCGTCGAACAGCGCCACCCCTTCGCCGAGCGTATCGAGCGTATGCGCAAGCAGCGGATCGAGACCGGACACCGTGTCTTACTGGCCGCCCGGTCCGGCGACGGATCCATGCTGCGCCAGCGTGAGCGCGCAGGCATCGTCGCCGGCCGGAGCGCGGTCGAACCCTTCGTCGAGCAGCGCCGCGTGGTCCCGGTCGGCCAGAAGCGTCATCGGAGCCGCCCTTGCCCGTAGCGTCAGCGCGCGCGTCACCGCCGGCCCGAAAACGTCGTAGATGTAGCGCTTGACGCCCACCACCGAGCCTACGACCGAACCCGATGCAACTCCGATCCGTGCCTGCCAGCGGATCGCGTGGCTTTCGTTGCGCCGCTCGAGGTAGCGCAGGTAGCGGATAGCCGAATTGGCGACCGCCGATGCGTGATCGGCGACCGGATCGGGCACGCCTGCGACCGCGACATAGCTGTCGCCGTGGGTACGGATGCGCTGGCAGCCGAACTGCTCGCCGATACGGTCGAAGGCGCCGTAGAGGTCGTTGAGCTCGCTCACGATCACGCCCGGGTCGTGATCGGCGAGCATCGCGTCGAACCCAGCAAAATCGAGGGTCAGGACCGAAACCGGCGCGAAGTGGCGCGGGGCGACGATACCGAAGGACTTGTATTCCTCGTAGGCGGCGCGCGGCATCATGTCGAGCAGCAGCTTTTCCACCTGCTCCTTCTCGCGCTTGATCTCGAAGGTGTTGCGCTCGACCATCACCGAGTAGCTGTCGATCATCGACTCCAGCTCCTTGATCCGGGTGATGTTCTGACAGACCAGCACCGCGATCCGCGCCCCCGCCTCCTCGGCGCGGTTGAACTCGGTCGCGACGGTCATCCGGCGCCGGCGCAGCTTGAACGAGACCTCGGCCGAATGCCGCCCCTCAGCTTCGAGCCCGGCGCGCATGGCCGTGATGTCGAGCGTCGGCAGCAGGTCCTGTAGCGTGGCCGTGGGGCCGTTCGAGGCGAACCATTCGTCGAAGGTGTCGTTGCGATAGACCAGCACGAGGCTGTCGATGTCCACCAGCGCCACGCCGACGCCGATGGCGCGCAGCAGCTGCTCATTGATCGCTTCAATGGACATCCGCGGCCCCGACCAGCAGAGGGCGGCGCGCCTCGAAGGCGGCCAGAACGGTCTCGATATCGCCGGCATCGACGTCGAATTCCTCGAGCGTCTGCCGGACAAGCTCCTTCAGCCGGTCGAAATGCAGGTCGTTCACCTCCAGATGGCGGTGCGCGCGTTCGATATGCCCGTCCGAAAAGGAGGCGGGTCCGCCCATGAGCGAGGACACGAACTTGGTCTGGTGGTCGATCAGTTTCGGCATGTCCACGTCGTCAAAAAACGGGCCGACGTCGTCGTCGTCGAGCAGCTTGTCGTAAAGCGACATGATGATCCGGCTGACGGTCGAGAAGCCGCCATACTTGTCGAAGAGCGATTTTTCCATCTGGCCTTCCCCACTTGCCGCCGGATTTCCCGCCAATCGTGGCAGCAGAAACCCGATCTGGCAACAATCCCGCCGGGCTGTCCTGCCGGCGGGATCGTCTCCGCGTTGTGCCGCCGCCGTCACGCGGCGATCCTGGTCTCGGCCTGGCGCGTCGCCAT
Organism: Roseobacter sp. FCG-D35; assembly: GCF_033436665.1. Classification (NCBI taxonomy): domain Bacteria; kingdom Pseudomonadati; phylum Pseudomonadota; class Alphaproteobacteria; order Rhodobacterales; family Roseobacteraceae; genus Roseobacter; species Roseobacter sp. FCG-D35. The sequence goes on along the minus strand of NZ_JAWQFO010000012.1, from coordinate 34,660 downwards.
CCAGTCCTGTTCCTGCTTCATCACCGTGTTGAGCCGCATGTGCAGCGCCTGCAGGTCGGGCAGGGACCAACCGAAGCCCGCGATCTCGTCGGAGATATCGAAAAGCTCGGTCGACAGGGCGTCGCGGTCGCGCTGGTAGGCCTGCAGCGCCTGCCCGGTTCCGGCCAGGACGGCCTCCGCAAGGCTCTCGGCATCGCGTAACGCATCGGTGATCCCGTGAGCGGTCAGCGGATCCTTGAAGTAGCCCGCATCGCCCACCAGCGCCCATCCCGGGCCCTGGCACTGCCGCATGTGGCCGTTTTGCCCGGCGAACAGCGTCACCTCCGAGGTCCGGCGCGCCGGGCGCATCATGTCGGCAAAGACAGGCTCCTCGTCGGCGAGGATCGCCGCCACCGGGTCCTCGGCCAGAACGCCGCGCACGTCGCTGTTGAACCGCTCCATCGGCAGGGCGACGAATACGCAATGCGCGCCATCGTTTGTCGGGATCTTGCCGGCCGCGAAACGCGGCAGGTAAAGCCAGTGCGAGCCGGTGTCCTCGATGCCTTCGTAGTAGGCGTAGGCGCAGGCGATCCGGTTGCGCGACACGAGGTTCGTCCGGGCCTCGACACGCCGGGCGACGCTCGACCGGCGGCCATCGGCACCGATCACGATGTCCGCCGAGACCTCGATGCGGCCGAACCGGCTCGATGCGAGCACCGCGCCACGGACGCGGCCCTGCGCATCGCGCAGCACGTCGCGGAACGAGATGCCGAAGCAAAGCTCGGCCCCGGCGGCGCGTGCGGCGGCGACGAGCGCCGCGTCCAGTACCGTGCGGCGCGGCGCGTAGAGCGCGTCGACACCATGCGAGGGCTTGATGTCGAGCGGGATCTGCTGCGCGCCATACTGGAAGGTCGTGCGCCGGATGGCAGGCGTTCCCGCGGCCACGATCCCGGGCAGCACGCCCCAGCGGTCGAGTTGCATTACCGCGCCGCGCATCAGCGCGTGGGTGGACATGGTGTCCGAGCCTTCCTCGGCCCAGTCGACCACCAGCACGCGCTGCCCCGCACGGGCCAGAAGCATCGCGGTGGCGGCACCCGCGCAGCGGGCGCCGACGATGATCGCGTCGTAATGATCGTTCGAAAATACCTTGGTCTGCATTGTCTTGTCCTTTCAGGCCGCCCGGCTGGCGATATGTCCCAGGTGCCGGGCGATACGGGTTGAAATGAAGTCCGCGTCGCGACCGACGCCGTCGATGAAAGTTGAATTTCGGTGCCGCATGAACGGCAGGCCGAGGGTGAAGAGGCCCGGAACCGGCGTGACCCCGCCGCGCTGACGGATTTCGCCGTGAGCGTCGAAGACGGGTGCGTCGAGCCACGGGTAGGCGCGCCGGTACCCGGTGGCCCAGATCACGCTGCGCACGCCGGCGCGGACGAGGTCGATCTCGGCGGCGATTGCCGGAACGGTCAGCGGCGCGGGACGGTGTGCGGCGGGTGCATCAAGGCCCTGTCCGGCGATGAAGCCGTCGATCCGGTCGAGCAGGCGGGTGCGGCGCAGCTCGGCCGCCGCCACCGACGTGGCAAGGTCGCCCGCGAAGGAGATGCGGCGTCCCGCTCCGGACAGCGCGCGACCGGCAAGCCTCACACCGCTTGCCGCAAGCGCCCCGAGGTCGAGGGTCCGCGGCTCGGGGCCGCCGACCAGCTGGAACGACGGGTGCCGCGCGGTCCGCGCCTGCGGGACGTCGCGGCGCCGGGGGTCGTCGAGAAACCCGCAGGCATCGAGCCAGCCCATGATGTCGCGCGCCCGGTAGCGGCGCGGCAGTGGCACGTGGCTGCCCACGGCCAGCGTCACCTCGCGGCCGGCCCGCGCAAGCTCGTCCGCCAACTGGACACCGGTGGCCGAGGCCCCGACGACCAGCACCCCGCCCGCCGCGACCTGGCGCGGGGACTTGTAGGTGCTCGGGGTGATCTGCGCGATGGACGTGTCGAGCGCCGCCGCAAAGCCCGGCACGCGGGGCCGGTCACAGGCGCCGCTGGCAACGACGACGCAACGCGCGCGCCAGGTCCCGCGTCCGGTCACGATGGCAAAGCCGCCGGCACAGGGTGCGACCGAGAACACCTCGGCCCCGGTGACGACCGGTGCGGCGGATGCAGCCCCATAGGCCTCGAGCATCGTCACCACGGCACTCTTGTGCATGAACCCGTCCGGGTCCCGGTCCGTGCCGGCGCGCCCCGGGAGCCGTGTCAGGCGGTTCGGGGTCAAAAGGTGCAGCGAATCCCAGCGCTCGTCGCGCCATCTCTGGCCGATGACGCCACGCTCGAGAACCACGTGGTCGATCCCGCACCGGCCCAGGCAATGGCTCATCGCGAGCCCGGCTTGCCCAGCGCCGATGATGATCACGTCTGTCCTGGAAGTCATCGGTCCCATCCCTTGTGTTGCGATGTCAGAAAGGCAGATCCGTGCGTCCCGGCTCGGGGTCGCGGTACGGATCGGTGTCGAGCGGCGCGCGAAGGGACGCCGCGGCGTGCGGGGCACGCAGGCCGGCCATGTCCCGGCGGGCCTTGCGGTTGCTTCTGGAAAAACGTGCCATGTCTGAAATGTCCTGTTGAAAAAGGCGGTTGGGTGACCGGCGGAGTGATCCCCGCCGGTCGGGTCAGGCTGCGACGTCGACATCGACGGTCGTGCCGTTGGTCAGCATGTCGAGCACGGCGGAACGCGCCATCGACTGGTGGACGATCTTCTCGAGAACCTCGCGCGGCGCGTCGCCGTCGATCTCGAACCGGGCGCGAATGGCGCTGAAGCCGTTGCGCACCGTCTTGTCGATCCCGAGGATGCCTTGCAGGTCGGCGTCGCCCTCGACCGTGCCCTTGACCGACCGGAGCGTGACCTGGCGGGCCGAGGCGATGTTTCCGATGCCGGCAGTAATGCAGGAGGCAAGTGCCGCCAGCAGGTATTCTCCCGGCGTCGGCCCGTGGTCCGCGCCGCACAGCACCGCGGGGTGATCGGCTTCGACGACGAACTCGCCGGCCTCGCGGGCATGTTCGCCGCCCGCGCCCGCGTAGTCGTTGATGCGCGTGCGGCTGTAGGTGCCGGCCGCCCATTCCGATCTGGCGCGGAAGGTGAATTGCGCCAGCGCGGGCTGTTCGGCTACGGCGCCGATCGTGGCGAGCAGCGTCGGCACGTTCACTCCGTTCATCGCGATCTTGGCGGGCCGGTTCATCGTGTCTGTGGTCATGTTCTCGTTCCTTGAATGCGTGGTCTGCGGTGTGCCGGACCGGAGGGGCGAGGCCCGTCGTCCCGGTGACACGGGTTTACGCAGCCCGTGTTTCAGCCCGACGCCGCGACGCCGCCTTAGGGGTTTCAAATGTTTCGGGTGTGTTTCCGCGACTGCGCGCGCGGCAGGCCTGGAAATGCAAAAGCCCCCGCGACAAGGTCGCAGGGGCTCTGGGTACTCAAACGTTATACTCTGTAACTTGTGCGGACCTCCGTGGGGACGAGGCACCGCCTGAAATCCGGGGACCGGGCTTTTCGATCTCGGTGCGGGGGCTCCGACCCTGCTCCGCCTCCAAGGCGGCGCGTGATCGGCACACGGCGAAATCTGAGACCCTGGTGAACGAGCTCGCTGAAACTGCGTGCCGTCCGGCTTTGCGGGTCTGCCTTGTCCTTCATGTCAACACGCCGGGTATCTGTTGGTTCCGGGCATCGACAGAAAAAATGTCGTCTCTCTGCCCGAGCGGGCATCGTGCACCGTGTCGAGGGCGCCCGCTGCTTCGGGCGACCGCCTATTCCGCTACGCGGACGCTTCGAGGTTCCGGCTTGGAACAATCCGTGCTGTCGCTTTTGCCCCGCGTTCGGACAAAGATCGCGGCGGATCCGGCAACACTGACCGGAGCCGCCGCGTTTCGCCGCCGATCATCCCGCCTTGCGCGGGTGCAGCCAGGCCGGAAGCAGGGCGTAGGCATCGGCGGGCAGATTTCCCCCGACGCCCGCGCCGCAACCGTGCAGCGCCTCCAGCAGGGATCCGCCGTTGCAGGCGTCGAAGGTTTCGGTCGCGCCGCCGACGTAATTGCCGCCGACAAAGACCTGCGGGATCGTCGGAACGCCCGTGATCTCCAGCAGCGCGGCGCGCAGCGCAGCGCCTTCGCCGCTCTTCTGCATTTCGGCGGTGTCGAGATCGACCGACAGATAATCGATCCCGGCCCGGTCGAAGAGCTTGCGCACCGACCAGCAGAACTCGCACCATTCCAGCGAGAAGACGACGACGCGGTTATCGGCCACGATCTTTTCGATCCGTGCCCTGGCCTCCGGCTGCGCGGCGGCCTGCGCAGGCGTCGCCTGCGCAGGCGCCGCGATGTCGAACC
>NZ_JAWQFO010000012.1:0-30253 GCF_033436665.1 Roseobacter sp. FCG-D35 | reverse complement strand
CGTCGCCTGCGCAGCCGCCGCGATGTCGAACCGAACGTTCGGCGTCGACATCGACAATTCAATTTCTTCGTCGGTCATGTCGACCGGGACGTCGTCGAAGAGCGGCGTCGACAGGTAGCGCTCGCCGGTATCCGGCAGCATGGCGAGGATCTTCGATCCCGCGGGTGCCGACCGCGCCACTTCGAGCGCCGCGGCGAAGGTGGCGCCTGCGCTTGTCCCGCAGAAAATGCCCTCCTGTCGCGCCAGTGCGCAGGCCATTGCCATCGCCTCGTTTCCGGACACCGGCTGGAACCCGTCGATCAATCCCGCCTGCAGGGCTTCATGTGCCAGCTTCGAGATGAAATCGGGGCTCCAGCCCTGCATCGGGTGCGGCCGGAAACCGGGATGGCTGGCGCCGGGGCTGCCGTCCGCGGCAAAGGGCTGCACCGTGCCGCTGGCCATCAGCGCGGCGTTGTCGGGTTCGGCGAGGACGATCCGCGTGTCCGGGCTCAGCTCGCGCAGACCGCGCGCGACACCGTTCAGGGTGCCGCCGGTGCCGAACCCGGACACCCAGTAGTCGAGGCCCCCGACGGGTTCGAAGTCGCGCACGATCTCGACGGCGGTGGTGGTGCGGTGGATTTCAGCATTGGCCGGGTTCTCGAACTGGCGCGACTGGAACCAGCCGTGGGTCTCGGCCAGCTCGCGCGCCTTGGCGACCATCCCGGTGCCTTTCTGCGCGGCAGGTGTCAGAACGACCTTCGCCCCGAGAAACCGCATCAGCTTGCGGCGTTCGACCGAGAAACTTTCGGCCATGGTCACGACCAGCGGATACCCTTTCCTGGCGCAGACCATGGCGAGCCCGATCCCTGTATTGCCGCTGGTTGCTTCCACCACCGTCTGGCCGGGGCGCAGAGTGCCGTCGCGCTCCGCCGCCTCGATGACGCCCAGCGCCAGGCGGTCCTTGACCGAGCCCATCGGGTTGAAGGCCTCGAGCTTGACGAACATCTCGACGCCTTGCGGCGCGAGTTTCGAGATGCGGACGACCGGGGTGTCACCCACCGTGTCCAGAATGGAATCGCGTATCATGTTTCTGTCCCTTCGCGGTCAGTGAAAAAATCGGCCCGCCAGCGCGGTGTGGGCAGGTCCGGCGGGCCGCGGGTCTCAGGCGCCGAGCCTGATCACCCGACGATGCAGGGTCGCATCGCTGTCGATGAGGCCCATTTCGATGCGGCTGAACCCGATGTCATCGAGCTGGCGTGCATCGAGCGGCTGGAAACGCATCGGGCGTGCCCGGCGCGGCGCGGGCCGCGCGGCGATGAACCCGGCGGCCAAGCCCGAGAATACGGACCGGACGATCGGAAGGGCCGAAAGGGGCAAAAATGGATTGTATGCGGCAGACATCTTGCGTCTCCTGAAAATGTGCTTGGGTCGTCTGATTGCGTGGAACACCTCGTTCCGACTGGCATCGTTGTGACGCGGCAACATTGCAGGATGACGTCGTCGCGCGGCTTTCGTGTTTCAGTCCGGCAACAGCCGGATTGGCGCGCGACTTGGGCGAAAAGCGCCAATTTTCCGGTGCTTGGCCGGGTTTCGCGCCGCGCGCGTTGAAACAATTGAAACAAGAGGCCGCCGCGGCGACAATCGACTGAAACACTGGCCTCGTAGAAACGCCGCATGACAGCATTGCCCGCCATAGATGGTCGCGAGGACCCCGTTCCGCTTCGCAGCGCGCTCGAGGCGATGCCGGACGGGATCGCCATCTTCGATGCCGCGGACCGCCTGGTCGCCTGCAATCGGCGCTACCGCGACATGTTCCCGATGATGGAGGACGTTCTGGTGCCGGGCGTGGGCTGGGACGTGCTGATGCGCATGGCCGTCACCCGCGGTCAGCTGGTCGATCATCTCGACGACGTCGACGCCTTCATGGAACGGGCGACTGCGCACCGGCTGGATTTCGACAACGAGATCGTGGCCGAGCACGCGGACGGGCGCAGCTACCTAGTGAATTTCAAGCGGCTCGACGACGGCGGATGGATGGTCATGCGCCGCGACATCTCGGAGCGCAAGCAGGCCGAGGCGCTCCTGGGCACGGTGCTCGACGCGAGCCCGGTCGCAGTGCTGATGGCGCGTCTGGAAGACGGCATGATCCTCTACAGCTCCGAGGAAGCCCGGGCGATGTTCGGGGATCCGACCCATGTCGACGAGAACTACCTCAGCGACGCCGACCGCAAGGCCTACGTTGACGCGCTGCGCCAGCAGGGGCGGATCAACGGCTACCGGCTGCGCTGCCGGCGCAAGGACGGAAGCCGGTTCGACGCGATCGCCTCGGGCCGCATCCTCGACTACAACGGCCGCACCTGCGTCGTCACCGCGATCACCGACCTGACCGAGCAGATGGAGCGCGACGCGCTGATCCGGCACGTGATGGAAGCCTGCCCCGCGCCGATCCAGATGGTCAGCGTCGACAGCGGGGAAATCATCTTTTCCAGCCCCGAGACGGTATCGCTGTTCGGCCCGGTCAAGAACGCGCGGCGGTTCTACGTCGATGTCGCGCAGCGCGCGGTGCTGCTGGATCGACTACGGCGGGAAGGCACGGTGACCGAGTTCCAGGCCGAGTTCTACAACCGCGAGGGCAAAGTGTTTCGCGGTGCCGTTTCGGCCCGGCTGATCCGTTACCGCGGTGCGGACGTTCTGGTCTCGCACACCCGGGACATGTCCGAGCAGCTTGCCGTCGAGAGCGAACTCAACAGCCAGCGCGACCAGCTGTTCCAGAACGAGAAGATGTCGGCACTGGGCGAGCTTCTGGCCGGGGTCGCGCACGAGCTCAACAACCCGCTTTCGGTGGTGATCGGACATGCGCTGATGCTGCGCGAGGACTGCAGCGATCCCGACATGCTGCGCCAGATCGGCAAGGTGAGCGACGCTGCCGAGCGCTGCACCAAGATCGTGCGCACCTTCCTGACCATGGCGCGCCAGCAACCGGCCAAGGCGCAGGACGTCTCGGTCAACGAGATCGTTCAGACCGCTTCGGATGTGGCCCGCTACGGCGATCTCGGCTTCGTCGACATCGCCTGCGACCTGGCCGAGGACCTGCCGAACTGCTTTGCCGATGCCGACCAGCTCACGCAGGTGGTTCTGAACCTGATCCTGAACGCGGAACACGCGATCCGGGACAGCGGCACAGGCCGCCTGATCACTGTCCGGACCCGGCATGCCGCCGCGAAGGACCGCGTCGTCATCGAGGTCGAGGACGACGGGCCGGGCATCCCGAAACAGGATCGCAGCCGCGTTTTCGAGCCGTTTTTCACCACCAAGGATCTTGGGCAGGGCACCGGTATCGGCCTGACACTCTGCCACCGGATCGTGCGCGCACATGACGGCCAGATCCGGCTCGACCGCGAGGTCGAGAGCGGAACCCGCATCGTCGTCGAGCTGCCCGTACAGAGCGGGCGCGGCACCGCCAGCCGATCCCAAGGCGAACCCACGGCTGCGGTGGCGGGCTCGGCGCGGGTGCTGATCGTTGATGACGAGGCAGACGTGGCGGACCTGAATGCGGAGATCCTCGCGCGCGCCGGCTTCGAAGTCGATATCGCGAATACCGCACGCGACGGCATCGGCCTACTTCGGGAAAAGACCTACGACCTTGTGCTGAGCGACCTGAACATGCCTGAACTCGACGGCCGCGGGTTCTACGACGCGATCCTCGCGGATTTCCCGGAACTCTCGGACCGTACCGGGTTCGTCACCGGCGATACGATGGGACGCGCCTCGCAAACCTTCCTCAAGGAGGCCGACAGGCCCTACCTTGAAAAGCCGGCCTCCCCGAGAGAGCTTCGCGACTTCGCCAACGCCATTCTGCAGACCGCCGGAGCCCGAACATGAGCGAGAAACCCAGCACCGTACTTGTCTGCGACGACGAGCGTGACGTGCGCGAGATGCTGCAGGAGTATCTGACGCGGCGCGGGTTCTCGGTGCTGCTGGCGGAAAGCGCGGCGGCGCTTCGCGACGTCATCGCGCGCGAACAGGTCGACCTGATCCTGCTAGATATCAATATGCCAGGCGAGGACGGGCTGTCGCTGCTGCGCTCCCTGCGGCCGGAAAACGATGTCGCCGTGGTGATGCTGACCGCCGCCGGAGAGACGATCGACAGGATCCTCGGGCTGGAGATGGGGGCCGACGACTATCTCGCCAAGCCCGTAGACCTGCGCGAGCTCGAGGCCCGGGTGAAGGCCGTGCTGCGCCGCAAATCCTCGGGACCGGCCGAGCCGCGCCGCAACGGCGCAACGCCGAAAACCGCACCGTTCGGCGCCTACACGCTGAACCTCGAGGCCGCCAAGCTCTACGACGCCGAAGGCGACGAAGTTCCGCTCACGGCGATGGAGTTCAGCCTGCTCAAGGTCTTCGCCGAGAACCGCGCCCGCGTGCTGAACCGCGACCAGCTGCTGGAGCAGGCGCACGACCGGTCCTGGGACCCGTTCGACCGCAGCATCGACATCCGGATCTCGCGGCTGCGCCGCAAGATCGAGGCCAACCCGCAAAAGCCCGAGATCATCCGGACCGTGCGCGGGCTGGGCTACATCTACGACCCCTGAGCCGACGAGTCACCGCAGCATCTGCGGCAACCAGGTCGCGATACCGGGCAGGAAAACGATGGCACAAAGCACCAGAAGCTTCATGACCACATATGGCAGCGCTGCGGCATAGATCGTCTGGATGCCGATCCCGGCCGGGGCCACGCCGCGCATCACGAAAAGCAGCAGGCCGAAGGGCGGCGTGAGCAACCCGATCTCCATCGTCAGCAGGTAGACCACGCCGAGGATCAGCGGATCGATCCCCGCCGCCTGCGCCAGCGGCACGAAGATCGGCACCGTGACCATCAGCATGCTGACCTGGTCGATGAAACAGCCCAGAAGCAGCAGCAGCGCGATCATGCCCCAGAGCACGCCCAAGGGGCCAAGCTCGTAGCCTTCGATCACCCGGATCACACCGTTGGTGGCCCCCGAGAAGGACAGAACCTGCGCGAAGGTCTGCGAGGTCATGATGATGAAGAGGATCATCACCGACAGTTTCACGGTTTCCATGAAGGCGCGGACCAGCCGGTCGCGGCCAAGCGCGCGGTAGCCCGCGCCGACGGCCACGGCCGCGACGCAGCCGAGGGCCGCGCTTTCGGTAGGCGTGGCGAGACCGGCCATAAGGCTCCCGATCACGACGAGAAAGATCGAGCCCAGCGGCAGGACGTAGACCACGAAAGGCCGCCAGCGCTCGGCGCGCGTCATCTCGGGCAGGTCGTCGGGCGGGGCGAGCTGCGGCGACAGGCTGACCCGTGCGACGATCCAGCCGACGAAGAGCACCGACAGCACGATCGCCGGCACCACGCCCGCCAGCAGCAACCCGGCGATGGAAATGCCGGCAAGCGAACCCACCAGAACGGCGAGTGCCGAGGGCGGGATCAGCATGGCGATCGCACCCGAAGCCATGATCGGCCCCATCGCGAGCGTCGGCGCGTAGCCTTTCTTCAGCATCCCCGGCAGCAGGGTCGAGCCGAGCATGGCAGTATTGGCGATGGTCGATCCGGACAGTGCGGCGAAGATCGTTCCGCCGAAGACGGTAACGACCGACAGTCGCCCCGGCACGCGGGTCACGACGCGGTCGACGGCGTCGATGGCACGATGCGCAACACCGGTCTGGAACAGGATCTCGCCCATCAGGATGAACAGCGGGATCGGCGCAAGCTGGAAGTTGGTCAGCGCCTGCGTGGCGTTGCGGGCCAGCTGGACCAGCCCGCGCTCGCCGCCCAGTATTTCGAAGGCACCGAACAGCGTGACGGTCAGGAAGGCGAAGGCGACCGGCAGGCCCAGCAGGAGAAGCCCCGCCAGCCCGCCAAGCATCAAGGTCAGAAGAAGCGGCCAGTCCATACGTGCTCAGAGCCCCGCCTTGGCGTCGTGGCGCAGCCGCGGCCGCAGGATCTGGCGCAGGAATTCGGCCGCGATCAGGACGAAGGCCGCGGGCAGCACCGACAGGACCCACCATTCCGGCACGTCGATGGCGGTGCGGATCATCGACCCGCGCGCCTGCGAGGCCATCATCGCCGTGGTTCCGTACCAGACCATCGCAAGCGAGACCACGCAGCCGATGCAGGCGACAATCCGGGCCGCGACGCGGGCCGCGGCGTCCGGCAAGGCTCCGGTGACCAGATCGACGACGACATGCGCGCTTTGCGACAGGACCCAGGGCGCGCCGAGGCAGGTGACCAGCAGCAGCCCGTACTCGACAAGATCGAGCAGCCCGTGGAGCGGCGCTCCGAAGAGGTTGCGCAGCACGACGTTCACCGCGATCCCCGCCACGATGGCGGCGAGGATCGCACCTGCGACGGCGGCGCAGGATCGCAGGATGGCATCGAACATCGTGTTCAGTCGACCAGGCAGGCCTTGAGTTCATCGGCGAGTGCGGCGTCGATCGCGGCCACGCCGGCCCAGCCGGCCTCTTGTGCCGTTTCCAGCCATTGCGCGGCCTTGTCGTCATCGAAGGCAATGGTCTCGATCCCGGCCGCGGCCTGTTTCTCGACCTCGCTGGCATTGATGTCGATGTTCTCGGCGTTGCGCTCCTCGGTCCAGGCGGCGGCCTCTTCCAGCACCGATTTCGCCTCGTCGCTGAGTTCGTTCCAGCGGTCGAGGTTGACGAGGAAGTTGACGTCGACCTGGTAGAAGCCGGGATCGACGCGGTACTTGGTCTGCTCGTCCCAGCCGAGGTCGAGCACGCCCTGCACCGGCCAGCCGTAACCGTCGATGGCCCCGCGTTCAAGCGAGGTATAGACGTCGCCTGGTGCGGTGCGCACCAGCGTCGCGCCCAATGCCTCGAACATCGCGCGATAGACCGGCGTGGTCCGGATCGTGAGACCGGAAAGATCCGGCCCGTCGATGGGCTTGGTCAGGTAGAGGTGGAACTGGATGTTGTCGCCGGTCCGGGCCAGGAACTTCACGTTCATCTGTTCCTGGTGCAGCGCGTCGATCTTGTCATAGCAGCCGTTGGCGCGCTGATCCTGGATCGTGTTGGTGGCCAGATGCAGCGCATCGCCCGCGGGCAGCAGGTTGGTGTAGAAGGCGGTCGTGTTGTTGGCGATGTCCACGACGCCCTCGCTCACGGCGTTGCCCAGCTCGAACGGCGGAACGGCTTCCGGTCCGCCCACGTAGTCGATCTGCACGACCCCGGCGCCGGTCTCGTTGACGCGTTCGACGAAGGCCTCAAAGGGCCGGCTGAAGGTCGTACCGCCCGCGAAGGCCGTAACCCCGCGGAGCGTGACCTCTTCGGCCTGCACGGCGCTTGTCGCCAGAAGGGCCATTGCCGCGGCCGCAAGATATGTCCTCATTTTCTTTCCTCCCTGTTTTTGGTGTCCGTGGTGAAGCTGTCGATGGTACGCAGCGCTCCGTCGAGCGCGGTGCCTTCCTCGTCGGCGAGAGCCGCCTCGCGCAGGCGCGCGACCCATTGCGCGGCATCCGCGCGCCCGGCGACCTGCGCCGCCCCGCCGAGCACCCGGTCGAACTTGGACAGGCCCCGGGCGTGGGTGTCGGAATAGCCCTTGATCAGTCGTCGGCAGCGCAGGATCTCAACGGCGAGCGTATAGTCGGTGTCGAGATGCCCCAGCGCGGTGTCGAGCCATGCCGACAGGTGCGCCTGTTCCTGCGCATGGCGATGGCTGCGTCGGCGCCAACCGCGCAGCCCGGCGACAATGTAGAGCATGACAAACCCGCGCAACCCGTCGGTGCGCAACCGGCGGCCGCGGTTGAATAGCCGGTCGAGCAGGCGCATCGCGCGCCGGGAGGCCGTGACGCGCGCGCCCAGCCCGGCGGGCAGCATGCCGGCGATCTCTTCGGCGCGCGGGTGCATGAATTCGGTGACATGCATCAGCGTCGTCTCGCCCGCCCCCATCTCGTCGCGGATGCGCGCGAAACGGTCTCGCCGTGTCTTCAATCCGGCCACGCGGATCACATCGTCATAGGCCATCGCGTTGGCGACATGTTTCGCGGCCTCGCGGGTGAATTCGAAGCCTTTGTCGCTGCGGTCGCGCTGGCGCAGTGCGTCGAGGCGAACAAGGTACTCGGTTCCATAATCCGCATCCTGGAAATCGACCAACTTGCGCAACCCGGCGAGCGCCATCGGGACCACGGGCTCTGGCAGCGCGCGCGCCCGTCGTTCCAGCGCATCCCAGGTTGCGCGCAGGTCTTGCGGTCCGAGCGGCGGACCGTCCACGGCTGCGTCTTCGCCGCCTGACGCTTCCGGCGCGCGTCCGCGCGCCGCGTCGAACCCTTCGGCGAAGGCGCGCAGCGACGGCTCCACGCCGCGCCCGCCGCGACGGATCGCCTGCTCGAAGGAGGCCCGCGCGAAAGGTAAGGCGCCGGACCCCGCCAGCGCCCCGAAGAGCGACGCGGAGATCACCGAGCCCTGCGCGACGGCGAGACGTTCCATATTCGCGAAGATCACCCGCCGCGCCGCGACCTCGGCCGCGGCGCGCACTTCTTCAGCGGTGGCTATGCCGTCACCCGGCACGGTCTTTTCGGACACCGCCAGCGCCCGATGGGTCGAGGCGACGAGCGTGGTGCGGTCCGGGGTCACGAAGCCGCGCAGGATCGCCCGGCCCGCCTCCATCATCTCGGCAGCGATCAGGATGTCGACGTCGCCTGCCGCCGGGGCCAGCGAGAAGACCGGCGCGTGCCCATCGGCCTCCGGCACCATCTCGACGTAGTAGATCGTGGCCCCGGTTCGCTGCGCGACGCCCGCGACGCTGGTGGCCTGGCAGGCATAGCCCTCGGCGCGGGCCAGGTCCTCGATCCAGTTGGTCAGCACGCCGCCGCCCTGCCCGCCCACGGCCATGACGGCAAGCTTGATCATGCCGTCAAGGCGCGTGTCGGGCGCGCGCGGTGCGAGGTCTGGTGCGGCGTCGTTCATACCCGCCGCTCCGTGAAACTCAGGCTCTTCGCCTCGCGCCGGGCCATCAGCCAGTCGATCGCGGCGGCGCGCTTTCCGGCCCACCAGCTTTCGAAACCGCCCGGATTGTGAACCACGTCGGCGCGGTAGAAAGACGGGCAGAGGATCGCGGCATCGGCCACCTCGCCACAGTTGCCGCAGCCCACGCAGGTCTGGTCGATCGAGGCGACGGGATCGTCGCGCAGCGGATCGTCGAGGCGTTTGAGTGACAGCGACGGGCAACCCGAGAGGCGCATGCAGGCGTGATCGCCGGTGCAGACCGCCTCGTCCACGCCAAAGCGCGGCGCCTCGACCCGGCGACCTTCCTTCACCGCCTTGGCGCGCAGCGGACGCTCTCGGCGCTGCCGGTTGAGCATGCATTCGCTCGAGGCCACGATCACCTTCGGACCGGCGTAATCGGTCGTCAGCGCCTCGCGCAGCACCGCGGCCATCTTCGGCACGTCATAGGTCCGGTCGATCTGGCGCACCCACTTCACCCCGATACCCTTAAGCGCCTCCGAGATCGGATGGTTGGTCGCCTTGGTGTCGTTCTCGGCCCGGCTCGACAGCACGTCCTGCCCGCCGGTGGCGGCGGAATAGTAGTTGTCGACGATCAGCGCCACGCTGTCGGCCTTGTTGAAGACCATGTTGCCGATCGAAGACGACAGCCCATTGTGCCAGAAGCCACCGTCGCCGAGGATCGAGATCGCGCGCTTCTCGCCGCCGCCGTCGAAGGCGGCGTTCGAGGCGGGACCAAGCCCGTACCCCATCGTCTGGCCGCCGATCTCGAAAGGCGGCAGCGCGGCAAAGAGGTGGCAGCCGATGTCGCCGCTGATCTGGTGCTGGCCCAGCTCTTTCTGCACCAGCTTCATCGCGGCGAAGATCGGACGCTCGGGGCAGCCGGTGCAGAATCCCGGCGGGCGCACCGGCACGGTCTGCGACAGGTCCGGGATCTCGGGTGCCGCGGCATTGGGCGCGCGCACGCTGTCGGGCAGAAGCTGCGGCGCGCGGCTGCGGATGAACTCGGACAGCCCGTCGAGCAGCACCTGCCCGGTGTACTCGCCCGCCATCGGCAACACGCCCTTGCCGCAGAGTTCGACTTTGCGCCCGTCGCGGTAGAGCATGGCGGCAAGCTGCTGCTCGATGAACTCCGGCTGGCCTTCCTCGACGACCAGCAGCGACTCCTTGCCCTCGCAGAAGTCCAGGAACTCGTCGCGCACCAGCGGATAGGTCACGTTCAGGCAATAAAGCGGCACCTGCGTCTCACCGTAGATGTCGGCGAGCCCGAGGCGTTGGAGGGCACGGATGACGCCGTTGTACATCCCGCCCTGGCAGACAATTCCGACCGGCGCGCGCTTGGGTCCGAAGACCTCGTTGAGGCCCTTCTCGCGGATGAATGCCTCGGCCGCCGGCCAGCGCCGGTTCACCTTGTCCTGCTCGTGCGCGTAGCTCATCGGCGGCAGCACCACGCGCGAGAAATCCTTGCGCGGGCTGGCAAGCGCGTCGCGCACCGTCAGGTCGGGGCGTTTGTTGTCGCGAGTCTCGAACTGCCCCGTGACATGGCACGAGCGGATGCGCACCATCAGCATCACTGGCGTGCCCGAGGCCTCGCTGAGCGCGAAGCCGTCATCGACGGCCTTGACGATCGACGGCAGGTTCGGGCGCGGGTCGAGCATCCAGAACTGCGATTTCATTGCGAAGGCGTGGCTGCGTTCCTGCATGATCGACGACCCTTCGCCGTAATCCTCGCCCACGATCACCAGCGCCCCGCCGGTCACGCCCGAGGACGACAGGTTGGCCAGCGCGTCCGAGGCGACGTTGACGCCGACCGCACCCTTGAAGGTCACCGCCCCCCGGATCGGGTAGTGAACGCTTGCCGCAAGCATCGCGGCGGCGGCGGCTTCCGAGGCATTGGCTTCGAAACGTACGCCCAGTTCGCCAAGCAGGTCCTCGGCGTCCGACAGCACGTCCATCAGGTGGCTGATCGGTGCGCCCTGGTAGCCGCCGACATAGCCGACACCGTTTTCCAGCAGCGCCTTGGTGATGGCGAGGATGCCCTCGCCGGTAAACGTCTCTCCCGCGCCCTTGCGCAGGTCCTCGACCTCGGCCTTGAAGGATCGTTCGGCCATCAGCCTTCTCCTTCCATTTGCGGGTGCTCAGAAGTCATGCACCCTCACGTTTCTCAGGATTTTCTGGAGCGTTTCCACGAACACCCGGCGCTCGGTGGTCTCGATGCCGCGGAACATGTTGCGATACGACCGCGCCATGTGCGGCCAGAGCCGGACGTAGTCGTCGCGCCCTGCCTCTGTTAGGAAGATGCGCACCGCGCGGCTGTCGCCGGGATCGCTTTCGCGCCGGATCTTGCCGTCGCGCGCCAGCTTGTCGAGCGCACGCGACAGGGTCGACTGCTCGACCACGGCGTAGACGGCAAGGTCGCGGATCAGAAGCCCGTCCATGACCGACAGGACCGCAAGTGCGCGCATCTGCGGCGTGGTCAGGCCAAGCTCGGCCATTTCGTCGCGCAGGGCCGCATTGTAACGCCCCATGATGCGGTTCATCAGGTAAGGCGCGAAATTGTCGAGACCGATCTCGCCGAGGCGCGGATCGTCCCCGTCCGTGGTCCTTGCCTGCTGTCCGGCGGTTTCGGTCACCCTTGCACCTCCGCCTTCGGCACCAGCGCCAGCGCCCGGATCGGGCTGCCGGTGCCACGCTCGATCTTGAGCGGCGCCGCGATCAGGATCGCGCCTTTGGGCGGCAACCTGTCGAGGTTGGCGAGGCTTGCAAGGCCGAAGCAGTTGTCGCGGTGCAGCAGGTTGTGGGCCGGAAACGGCGGCTCCATCCCGCCGGCCTGTCCGGCATCGGTGCCGATGCACTGGCTGCCCCAGCCGACGATCCCCTTGGACAGAAGATATTCGATGCAGTCGGGCGTCGGCCCGGGGCTGTGCGGGCCGGTCTCGTCGGCATTGAGAAACGCCGCCTCGTCGCTGGCCCGCTTGTCCCAGTCGCTGCGCATCACGACCCACTCGCCCGTGCCGATCTCGCCATGCTCGGCCTCCCATTCCTTCACCAGATCGGCGGTCAGCAGGAAATCGGGATCTGCGGCGCATTCGGCGGTGCAGTCGATGACGTTGACCGGTGCCACCAGCCGGTTGACGTCGAGCGTGTCGGTATAACCGTCGGCATGGTCCTTGCCGGTGATCCAGTGGTGCGGGGCATCGAAATGCGTGCCCGAATGCTCGCCGAGCTTGAGCCAGTTCCAGGCAAAGAACGGCCCGTCGGCGTCATATTCGCTGATCTTGTGGATCTCGACCTTCGGCGTGTTCTTCGCGAAATCCTCCGGCAGTTGCAGGATCGGCGTCGAGGGCCCAAGCGTGCCCGAGCAATCCACCACCTCGATTCCGCCCGAGGCGATCAAGGCGCCAAGGTCCTGCAAAGTGTCATGGCTCATGTCGCTTCTCCTTGTGTTGCGTTGCCGGGCACCAGCGCCAGCGCCCGGACCGGACTGCCCGTCCCGCGCTCGATTTTCAGCGGCGTAACGATCAGGATCGCGCCTTTCGGCGGCAACTGGTCGAGGTTGGCGAGGCTGGCAAGCCCGAAGCAGTTGTCGCGGTGCAGATAGTTGTGCGCGGGATAGGGCGGCGAGAATTTTCCCGCCATTCCGGCATCGGTGCCGATGCACTGGCTGCCCCAGCCGACGATGCCTTTCGACAGAAGGTAGTCGATGCACTGGGTGGTCGGTCCCGGACTGTGCGATCCGTCTTCGAGCGGGTCGGGATCGTCGTTGAGAAACGCCTCCTCGTCCTCCGCCCGCCGGTCCCAGTCCGAGCGCATCAGCACCCACTCGCCCGGCCTAATCTCGCCATGTTGTGCCTCCCAGGCCCGCACCCGGTCGACGTCGAGCAGGAAGTCGGAATCGGCGGCGCAATCCGCGGAACAGTCGATGACGTTGGCCGGCGCGATCAAGCGTTGCACGTCAAGCGTGTCGGTGAAGCCATCGGGAAAGTCCTTGCCCGACAACCAGTGGTGCGGCGCGTCGAAATGCGTGCCCGAATGCTCGCCGAGTTTGAGCCAATTCCAGGCGAAGAACGGGCCGTCGGCATCGTATTCGCTGATCTTGTGGATCTCGACCTTCGGCGTGTCCTTGGCGAACCCCTTGGGCAGCCGCAGGATCGGGGTATCGGGGCCCAGCGGGGCGGTGCAGTCGACGACCTTCAGGCCGCCCCCCGACAGGGCCCCGGCCAATCCCGCGAGCACCGCCTTCGGATCGGCGGCAGGTGCAGTCGCCCCTTCGGGCATGCGGCCCGCAAAACGGGATGTGCGGCGTTTCATGGTCCGCGCGACGATGTCGAAAGCGCGCTCGACTTCGTCCGCCCGCGTCAGGACGCCCGGCGACAGCCGCATCAGCGCGTCGCGGAAATCGACCGAGATGCCCTCGACCCCCAGCGCGCCGGTCACGGCACCGGCCTCGGCCTTGCTCGGCATGCGCAGCATCACCGAGCCGCCGCGCCGCTCGGCTTCGCGCGGCGACTGTAGCGGCAGGTTCAGCGCGTCGGCGCGTTCGATGATCCTGTCGACGAGGTCGCGGTTGTGCCGCAGCATCTTCGCGCGGTCCTGCGCGGCGTGCCATTTCAGGGCTGGAACCGAAGCGATGGCTGCCATCGAGGCAGGCGTGCCGCTGTCGAAGCGCCTTGCATCGGGCGCATATTGGAACTTGTCGAGCGCCCAGGAGAACGGGTTGTTCTGCGAGAACCAGCCACGCAGCTCGGGCTCGAACTCCGGGATCAGCGGCTTGTCGACGTAGATCATGCCGGCCCCGGGCGTGCCGCACATCCACTTTAGGCTGGTCGAGATGGCAAAATCGATGCGCGGCGCCATCACGTCGAAGGGCACCAGACCCGCCGCCTGGGTGATGTCGACGCCGATCATGCTGCCTCTTTCGCGTCCATGCGCGACCAGCCGGTCAAGGTCGCACCGGTAGGAGGCGGTGGAGGTGACCCAGGTGATCAGCGCCAGCCCCACGTCCGGCCCCCAGGCGGCGATGAAATCGTCGTCCTCGACCCAGGTCGCGCCATCGCGCTTGGGCACGGTGTCGAGCGTGAAGCCGAGCCGCTCCTGCAGACCCGCCAGCAGGAAATGCACGGAAGGAAAGCAGTCCTCGGCGATCAGCAGGCGCTTGCCCCTGAGCCGCGCCTCGGGCAGCGCGGTGACGATCGAATGCACGCCCTGCGTGACGCTGTCACAGGCGGTGACCGACCCTTTCTCGGCCCCGATGATGTGCCGCCAATGGTCGATGAAGTCCTGCCGCTTGCGCAGCATGTAGCCCCATTGCTTGTCGTCGGGCGCGCCGTAGATCGCGGCGAACTCGGCCATCGCGGCGGCAAGCTCTTCCTCCTTGCCGGGATACATGCCGATGGAATGATAGAGGAAGTACCCCTCGGGCCGCGGTGCGCTGTTGCGTTGCCAGTCCTTCATCGCGACGTCCTCTCGCTGCGTCGGAACGGAAGTTCCGGTGATTTCTCCGGCAAAAGCCCGGCGCGGTAGCGTTGCAGCACGACCTGCAAGAGGAGCCCGACGAGCAGCATCCGGATGTAGGACGACCGGGTGATCCAGTCGGGCGGCAGGCGGTTGGCGAAAATCTCGGTCACCGACCACAAGAACCAGATCGCCACGCCGCCGAGGACCGCACCGCGGTTGTTGCCGGACCCGCCCGCCATCAGCATCACCCAGACAAGGAAGGTGACGAGCAGTGGCTCGGTTGCCGAAGGCGACAGGAACTTGAAGTAATGCGCCGAGAGCGCCCCGCCGAGCCCCATGATCGCGGCCCCGATGGCAAAGGCCTGGCGGCGGAAATGGTTAACGTCCTTGCCAGCGGCGCGGGCCGAAGCCTCGTTGTCGCGAATGGCGCGCATCGCCCGGCCCCAGGGGCTGTGATAGAGGCGCTGGTTGAAGAGGTAGACCGCCAGCACCAGCGCCCAGACCACGGCGAGATAGACAAGATCGGCGCTGCGTCCCTGGAAGCTGTCGCCGAAGGGGCGCGGGATGCCCGAGATGCCGAGGCTGCCGTTGGTCAGCCATTGCTCGTTCACGATGATCAGGCGCAGGATCTCGGCAATGCCGATCGAGGCCATTGCAAGGTAGTCGCTTTTCAGCCTGACGCAGATCCGCGCGACGGCCCAGCCGACCACGCCCGCGACCAGCATCGCGCCCAGAAGGCCCAGCGGGATCGGCAGGCCGAACCCGCCGACATGCTTGTCGGTCGCCGCCGTTGTCAGCAGGGCCGAAACATAGGCCCCGACGGCGAAGAAACCGGCAATGCCCGCATTGAAGAGCCCGCCCATGCCCCATTGGACGTTGAGCGCAAGGCAAAGGATTGCGTAGATCCCGCCCGCGATCAGGATGCTGACGCCGTAATAGAAAAGGCCCGTCAGTTCCATCAGAGCAGTCTCCCCTTGAACAGCCCCTGCGGGCGGAAGATCAGCAGGCAGACCATGATCGCGAAGGCCACCCCGGACTTGTAGGAGGGCGGAATGAAGGCGTCGCTGCCGATCCAGGGATAGGTCGCAAGTTCTTCCGCGACGCCGATGATCAGCCCGCCCGCGATGGCCCCGAGTGGCTTGCCGATCCCGCCAAGGATGGCGGCGGCGAACATCGACAAAAGAAGGTTCCAACCGAGGTTGGGGTGCATGCTGGTGTCCATCCCGGCAAAGACGCCCGCCGTGGCGGCAAGCGCTGCCCCGATGATCCAGGTCCAGCGCACGACCTTCTCGACGTCGAGCCCGGCAACGGCGGCCAGTTCGGGTTCGTCCGAGACCGCGCGCATCGACCGGCCGGTCTGCGAGCGGCTGAGAAAGAGATGCAGGGCGACCGCGATCAGCAGGGTGATGACGATGACCTGGGCATGCAGGGTCGCGATCCGGAACGTGTCGAAGATCACCAGCGGCGGGCGCACGCCGGACTGGAACACCTGGTTTCCGGAACTCCAGAAGAGTTGCACCAGAGCCCGGAAGATCAGCGCAACCCCAAAGGAGGCGATCACCGTGTAGATTGTCGGCAGGTCGCGCAACGGTTTGTAGAACAGCCGGTCGACAGTCAGAGCCGCCGCCACGGCGAGGGCGATGCCGACGGGGAGAAGCAACAGCGGGCTGAGCGGCAACAGCCAGACCGCGGTCAGCACGCCGTAGCCGCCCAGCGTCATCAGGTCGCCGTGGGCGAAATGGGCAAAGCGCAGGATCCCGAAGATCATCGAGATTCCGACCGCGCCCAGCGCGTAAATGCTGCCGATGGTCAGACCCGGCACGAGGTAGAGGTTGATGAAGATCACGAGGTCGTTCATGCCGCCCGTCCCCCGAGAAACGAGCGCCGCACGTCGTCGTTCGCCAGCAACACACGCCCGGTGTCCGAAACGTAGTTACGCCCGCTGACCAGCACGTGACCGGTGTCGGCGATGTGCAATGCCTGCCGTGCGTTCTGTTCGACCATGAGGATGGTCACGCCGCTGTCGCGGATGTCGAGCAGCAAATCGAAGATCTTTTCGAGGTAGGCCGGCGACAGGCCCGCGGTGGGCTCATCCAGCAGCAACAGCTTCGGCGCGCTCATCAGCGCGCGGCCCATCGCCACCATCTGGCGCTGACCGCCAGACAGCTCGCCCGCCGGCTGATTGAGCTTGGCCGCGAGGTCGGGAAAGAGTGACAGCACCCGGTCGCGCAAGGCGCGCTTGTCCTGCGGAGGAGACGCATAGGTGCCGATGTCGAGGTTCTCGGCCACGGTCAACGTCGCGAAAACGTTGCGGGTCTGCGGCACGCAGGAGATCCCCGCCGGCACAAGTTCCGAGGTCTTCAGCCCGGCGATGTCGCGGCCGTTGAAGCGCACCGTTCCTTCAAGCCGACTGGTCAGCGCGAAAACCGTCTTGAGCAGGGTCGACTTGCCCGCCCCGTTGGGTCCGAGGATCACCGCGATCTCGCGCTCGGCGACGGCAAGGTCGATCTCCTCGATCACCGGCACGCCACCGTAGCCCGCGCTGAGCCCCGTCACCTCCAGCAGCGCCGTCATTGCGCCGCCTCGTATTTTCCGCCACCGAAGTATGCTTCGATCACGCGCTCGTCGGCCTCGACTGTATCGACGTCGCCGCGCACGAGCACTTCGCCCTGCACCAGCACGATGGCCTCGTCGCAGAGGCTGCGGACATAGGCGAGGTCGTGTTCGATCAGACAGAAGGTCAGACCCTGGTCGGTATTCAGCATCCGGATCTTCTCGGCGATCTTGGCCAGCAACGTCCGGTTGATCCCGGCCCCGATCTCGTCGAGCAGCACCACACGCGGCTTGCGCATCAGCGCCCGCCCGAGTTCCAGAAGCTTCTTCTGCCCGCCCGAGAGGTTGCCCGCCGCTTCGCGCTCGACATGCGCGATCTCGAGCAGGTCCATGATCTCGCAGGCGGCATCGAAGGCCGCGCGTTCCTCCTGCGCGTAGGCCCCGCGCCGGAAGACCACGTTGAGCACGCTCTCGCCCCGCGGCATCGCCGCCGCGGCCATCAGGTTTTCCAGCACCGTGAGGCGGCGGAACTCCTGCGGCAACTGGAACGTCCGGGCAAGGCCCATTTGCGCGCGCGCGTGCGGCGGCAGTCGGGTGATGTCGCGCCCCTCGAGCAGCACGCGCCCGCTGTTGAGCGGTACGTGCCCGGCGATGGCGTTGAACATCGTGGTCTTGCCGGCCCCGTTCGGCCCGATCAGCCCGGTGATGCGCCCCGAGGTGATGTCGAAGCTGACATCCCGCAAAGCCCTGAGCCCGCCGAAGCTGACGCTGGCATGTTCGACCGTGATCATGTCGGTTCCCGGCAGTTGGGTGGCGCCGCCCGCTTGGGGCGGCGCTGCCTTTTCTCGCTTACTCGACGATGCCGACGCGCGTGTAGCTGTCGCCTTCGACGACGAACTTGCCGATCACGCCCGCGACGTCGCCCGCGTCGTCGAAGTCGTAGGTGCCACCGGCGCCGTCGTAGTCGATGTCCTGGCCCTCGCCAATCAGCGCCACGGCCTTCTCCCACTCGCCCGGTCCGACCTTTTCGCCGGGGGCCGAGGCCACGTCGCGCAAGGCCTGGGCCATCGCGGCGCGGTCGGTCGAACCGGCCTTGGCCACGGCCAGAAGCGCCAAGAAGGTCGCGTCGTAGGTCTGGTCGACGAAGGGCTTGTCGGCCCCCTCGCCGTATTCGGCGTTGAACTGTTCGTGCAGGGTTTCCTGCGCGGGATTGTCCTCGGGCGAGGTCGGCGACGAGAAGAACGAACTCGCCAGCGCCTCGGCGCCGATATCGGCGATCAGCGCCTCGTCGCGCAGACCGTCGGTGCCCACAAAGCGCGTGAAAAGCCCGCCCTCGATCGACTGGCGCACGATCTTCGCGCCGCTGTCGCCGGCATAGGCCACGACGACCAGCGCATCGCCGCCCGCCTGGCTAAGCGTGGCAAGCTCGGAGCGGTAGCTGTCCTTCTTCTCTTCGTGCTTGACCGCCGCGGTGATCTCGCCGCCCGCGGCCTTGTAGGCTTCGATGAAGGTGTTGCCGATTCCCACGCCGTAATCGTTGTTGACGAAGGTGACCGCGACACTCTCGAGGCCCTCGTCAAGCACCATGCGCGCCAGCACCTCGCCCTGGTAGTTGTCCGAGGGCACGATGCGGTAGACGAGGTCATTGTCGTCCATGCCGGTCATCGCGGGCGAGGTGGCCGTCGGCGAGATTTGCACGACGCCCGCCGGGATCGCCGCCGCCTCGGCCGCCGCGATGGTCGTGCCGGACATCAGCGCCCCCATGATGATCGGGACGTTCTCCACGTTGATCAGTTTGCCCGCGGCATCGACGGCACCCTGAGCCGAACCGGTGGTGTCGCCGAACACGGCCACCGCCTCGCCGCCAAGCAGGCCGCCCTGTTCGTTCACCTGCTTGAACGCGAGGCTCGCGGCGTTCTGGAGCGGTGGGATGAAGCTCGCGATCGGCCCCGTGATATCCATCAGGATGCCGATCTTGGTCTCCGCCTGGGCGGAGTGGGCCGCGCAGACCATAGCGGTCGCGGCCATCAGTCTGGTCATGGTCTTCATGTCGTTCTCCCTGTGTCGGTCCCCGCGTTTTGCCGCGGTGGTCGGCGGGTGTCGCGCCCCGCCTCTGGGTGAACGCTAGGCGCAGCTATATGCAAATGCAAATTAATTCTTCAGGCTTAAAGCAATTCCGCCACGCAGGGAGCGCCTCGACGCCCACTTGCTGCGCGGTCTCGTGCACGCATTGCTCAGTCGCCGACCGTGATCGTGCTTCCTTCCACGTCACCGCCTACGCTGCTGCTGCCACCCGTGGCCGTCACCGTGTTGCCGCCCTGCGCGATCGCGAAGAGCGCGAGTCCGGTTATGCAGAGCAGGATCGCCGCAAGCTGTCCGCCCGAAAGGCCCGCGCGGTAGTTGACCGTATTGCCGGAGTTTACGGTCGTGCCGCCGGTGCCCCCGCCGGAGGTTTTGGGCTTGCGGGCGCGCGACTGGATGACTGTCCAGAGACCGCCAGCCAGAACGACAAGCCCGCCGCCGATCCAACCGAGGGTCTCGCGGTTCTCGGGGTTTTGCAAAAAGGTCCACAGGTCCTCGATCATCACCAGGGCTCCTCTCCCATCGCGCGTGCCAGTTCCGCGGTGGCGGTGGCCTTGTCCTGCGCCTGCGTGGCGCCGGAGTGGCCCATCTCGCCAAGCGCCCCGGCGGCGGCACGGTAGGCGCGCGCCGCCCGCGCCATCGCCACCCCGTCGCCGGATTGCGCCGCCACGGTCTCGAGCGCGATCCCGAGGCTGAATTGCAGGACCGACCATTCCACCGGGGCCTGGTCCTGCGTGACGATGCCCAGCGCCGCATCATAGGCGTCGATCGCCTGCACGAGCAGCGTGGCGTCGCGCCCGGCCAGCCGGTGCAAGGCGATCCCGAGGTTGAGCTGGGTCTGCGCCCAGTCCCACGGCACGAGGTCCTGCCGCCGCTCCTCGAGCGCCGCGCGATAGGCCGCGATAGCATCCTCGAGCGCGGCGCCCTCCGCGCCGCGCTCGCTCAGCAGAACCAGCGCGATGCCGAGATTGTTCTGCGTCGCCGCCCAGTAAAGCGGCACGCGGTCGCGCCTGAGTTCTTCCAGCGAAGCCCGGTAGGCTTCGACGGACCTTGCGAGATTCGCGCTGCCCTGCTCGCGCTCGCCCAAGCGCAGCAGCGCGGTTCCGAGGTTGCTTTGCGTCTGCGCCCAGTCGAGCGGCACCAGGTCGCGCTTGCGCTCCACGAGTGCCGCTTCGAAGGCATGCACCGCCGCGTCGATCTGCGCCGGATCGTCGTCGCGTTCTCCAAGCCGCAGCAGGGCCGTCCCGAGGTTGCTCTGGACTGCGGCCCATTCGAGGGGCACGGCGGCTTGGGTCGCCTCCTCCAGCGCTAGGCGGAAGGCCGACACTGATTCCTCGATCTGCTGCGTCCCGGACTGACGCTCGCCGATCTCGAGCAGCACCGCGCCGAGGTTGCTCTGGGTCTGCGCCCAGTCGAGCGGCGCCTTCTCGCGCGTCCATTCCTCGAGCGCCGCGCGATGGGCCGCAGCCGCCAGTTCCAGCGTCTGGGTTCCCGCTTCGCGTTCCCCGAGCCGCAGCAGGGCGGTGCCGAGATTGCTTTGGGTCTGGGCCCATTGCAGCGGAAACTCGGCACGCGTCAGCACCTCGAGCGCGGCCCGATAGGCATCTGCCGAAGCCTGCAGCGTATCGGTCCCTGACTCCCGCTCTCCGATGCGCAGCAGGGCCGTGCCGAGGTTGAGCTGCGTGCGCGCCCATTGGAACGGCACGCTGGACCGGGTCAGCACCTCGAGCGCGGCACCGTACTTGTCGACAGCGGCGTCCAGCCGGGCGGTATCCGCCTGGCGCTGTCCCAGAACCGCCAAAACGCTGCCGAGGTTGCGCTGCGTGATCGCCCAGTCGACCGGAGCGGCGTCGCGCGTGCGTTCCGTCAGGGCCGCCTCGTAGGCTGCTGCCGAGGCTTCGAGCCGCGCGGTGCCGGGTTCCCGCTCGCCCAGATGGCGCAGGACGTTGCCGAGGTTGTTCTGGGTTTCCGCCCAGCCCAGCGGGTCACCGTCGCGTGTGCGGATCTCGAGTGCCGCGTGGAAATGCACCACGGCGCTGTCGAGCGTCGCGGTCGAGGCCTGACGCTGACCCAATGCGGCAAGCGCGGTCCCCAGGCTGTCCTGCGTCGCCGCCCAGGCCTCGGGACTGGTTTCGCGCGGCAGCCGGTCCAGCAGCCGCGTCCAGTGTTCGACCGCGGCCCGAAGCGCCACGTCGTCGCCCCGGTCACGCCCAAGCTGGTAGAGGGTTTGTGCCGCTTCGTCGATGTAGGTGTCGGCCGCGGCGGCATCATAAGGGGCGATCATCGCGGCGGCACGGTCGAACAACGCCGCGGCGCCCGCGAGGTCGAGCCGCGCGCGTTCCACCTGGGCCTGTTCGGCCACCAGCGCCGCCTTACTGCGCTGACGCTCGCGTAGCAGTTCCTCGATCACGTCGAGCCGGTAGAGGTCCTCGGCAGCCTCCAGCGCCACAAGCGCACGGTCGTGGTCCCCGGTTCCCAGCGCCGTGCCCGCCTCGCGCCGCAGATCGCCGATCGCCTCGACGTCGACCTCGAGCGCGGCCGCGAGGTCCGGTGCATCCGCCTGCGGTGCATCGGCGGCCTGGAAGGACTGCAACTGCCGCTGCAGACGAAGGTTCTCCTCGGCGATCTCAGCGAACGTGTCGGCAAGCCGTTCGATCGGCACCTGTTCGCGGCCGAGAGTTTCGAAGAAGCCCGCGATCGCCTCGAGTTGTAGCCGGCTGTCCACGGGCATGCCCGCGCGCAGGATCCGCAAGGCCTCGGCCCGGTCCGCGGGATCCGGTGAGTTGAGCCCGCTGACGAGGCGTACGACCATTTCCGGATCCATGCCGCACACCACGCTGATCGTGCTGTCACTGACATTGCCCGCAACCGCCGACGCACAGTTGCTGGCTTCGGACTGGTCGCCGAACATCTGCGCTGCCGCCGGCTCGCCGGCGACCCACAGCAACGCGGTCAGCACCGCGACGGATGTCCTACCCTTACGCATTCCCGACGCCCCCCAACGGACACAGGATCCTACGGCAAGACTAACAGAAAACCGCCACTACCATAAGTGGCGCAGTGCGGCGGTGGTCCCGGTTCGTTTCAGAAAGCGGAAATGCGGTCGATCACCCAGAACGCGGCAAGGCTGCCGATGCCGTAGCTGGCGACCCGCGTCAGCCGGGCCGCTTGCGCCCGCACCGTCGGATAGACCCACCGGACGGCGTAGCCGATGGCGAGCATGACGAGAATAAAGAGGATCTGGCCCAGTTCGACGCCGAGATTGAAGGCAAAAAGCGCCAGCGGGATGTCGCCCTGCGGCAGGCCGATCTCGCGCAGCGCCCCGGCGAATCCAAGGCCGTGGATCAGCCCGAAACCGAATGAGACGAGCCACGGCAGGCGCGTGGTTAGCGGATCCCGCCTGCCTTCCGGCAGCGACAGCTCGTAGGCCAGAAAGACGATCGACAGAGCGATCACCGCCTCGACAGGCGGGCCGGGCACGCGCAGCACCTCGAACGACGCCAGCCCCAGCGTGATGCTGTGCGCGACGGTGAAGGCGGTGACGGCCCAGAACAGCGCCCGTCCGCTGCGGATCAGCAAGAGCAGCGCGAAGACGAACAACAGGTGGTCGACGCCTTCGAGGATGTGGGTCATCCCGAGACCGGTGTAGCTGCCGATGATCTGCAGTTTGCCGGCGGCTTCGGGAATCGCGAAGCCGGTCTCGGACGCGGTCAGTCGCCTGACCTGGCTCTGGCCGGGTTCCAGCTCGTAACGCACCAGCGTATCGGTGTTGGTCCGTTCCAGCCCGCTGATCTCGATCCGCCCGCCCTGCAATCCGCCCGGACAGGTCGCGATCCAGCCCGTGGTCCACGCGCGACCATCGAAGGCAAGCGGCGGCGGGGCGTCCGCCGAACAGGTTGCGGGCAGCCGAGCCTCGAGCGGCATCGCCCTTCCGCCAACGTCCGGCACGCGCCATGTCACCCGCCAGCGATCGTCGCCCAGTGCCGAAAGTTCGAGATAGCCGGGATCCAGCGCATGCCCCGGCGCCATCGTCGGAGCCATGAGCGACCAGACCAGCGCCAGGGCGACCAGTATCCGGCTCATTGCGACAGCACCGTGTCGACCTTGGGCAAGGTGATCGCGTAACGATCGAGCAGCGCCGCGCCGAAAGCCTCGCGGGCCTCGCGCATGCGATCGGCACGCCATTCGGTCTCGACCCGGTCGCGGATCTGCTCAAGCGTCGGCAGGACGGCCGCCTCGCGTTCGGTCACCTTCACGACATGCAGGCCATAGCTGCTTTGCACTGGCCCTTGCCATTCGCCAACCGGCAGCGCGGCCAGCGCCTCGGCGAACCCGGCCCCGAAGGTACGGACCACGAGCGGAACCGGGCTGAGCGGCAGGCGTGCGGGCAGCATGCTGGCCACGCCGACGCTGGCCGGGTCCGCTCCGTTTGCCAGAGCGTCGCGAATGTCATCCTGGCCCGCGGGATCGTCGATCGGCAGAACGACCTGCTGAAAGGCGACACTTTCCGGCGTGCGGAAGACCTCGGCATTGGCATCGAGGTAGGTTTGCAAGGCGTCGTCGGACGGTTCGATCGAGGCGACGGTCGCTTCCGCCAAAAACTGCATTTTCGTGGTCAGGCGCTGGCGGATCACGGCGTCGTCGCGGTCGAGCCCGAGCGCCATCGCTTCGCGGGCCAGCGCCTCTTCGAGAACCCGTGCCTGCATGAGCTGCTCGAGTTCTTCACCCGTTGGCGGACGGTTCCACGTGCCGCGAAACTGCTCTGCAATCCGCGCGGCGTCGCTTTGCGTCAGCGTGATCTGGTCCTCGGACATCTCCGGCACGCCGTCATCGAGCAGTGCATAGAGCGCGAAGATCATGCCGCCCAGCACGAAGAAATGGATCAGCGGGGAGGTCAGAATTGTTCGCGGGGTCATCGCCAATCTCATGGGTCCTGTGTCGATCAGGGGAAAATCGCGCGCATCCTAGAGCCGAAGCCGTCCGAAGGTCGATGCTTCGAGCGCGCATTTTGTGACGAGGCCCGGTTTTTGCAGCCCGCCATCCTGGAGACCGACGCCCGATCACGGACGCCGGCCTTTCGCCAAAACTGCGCCTGCCTAGCCTTCCGGGTTGTACCAGATCGGCGAGGTATAAGCCCGTTCGGTGGTCGTCATCGGAACCGTGTCGGACATCTCGACGCCGAAACGCTTGGCCTCGTAGGCGGTCCAGCGCGGTGTCGGGATCTCGATCACGCGCGCGTAATAGAAGGACGGCACCGCGGCGTCGAACTCGGGGTCCTGCCAGACGTCGATGAGTTCGGGCGCGCCGATCGAGTTGGTCCAGGTCGCATTGGCCACGTCGACCGTGCTGCCGACATCGGGCAGCTTGCCGTCCGCACCGAGCGTGCGCGCGTCGTTCCACGCGACGTCATAGACCTTTTCGTGGGTGTCGCCGGCTGCGTCGATCCAGCCCTTGACGATCTGGATGCGGTCGAGATTGCCCGACAGCGGGTCCTTGAGCGCCGCCACGAGGAAGTTCGGCGCCTCCCCCTCGGGTCCGGCGGCAAGGTCGCCGCCCATCGGCACGCCCTTGGAATAGCCAGCGTCGGCCGGAAGGCGGCTGAGCGTATCCTCTTCGGTGAAGTTCCAGCCACCGAAAAAGCGGACCGTCATGCGCGAGCCGGTCGTGGCATAGGTCTCCTTGCGCATCATCGCATCGAAGATCGCTGCGCGGGTGTTCTCGGGCGCCCAGACCGCGGCGAGGCCGCCGGCCGCCTGTTTCCAGCCGTAGATCGTCAGGTCCGGGTCCGGCGCCTCGATCACCACGTGTTCCCAGCGCTGCGGCTCGGGCTCGACGCCCGAATGCTTGCCGAAGAAATTGTCCTCCTGCGCAGTTGCCATGCCGGTGTGCGAGTCCGTCGAGCCGACCATGCCGAACTTGAACGGGTTCACGCCGAGATCGCGTTCGATCTGCAGGCCACGCTTGAGCGCCTCGCGGGCGTATTCCCCGGCCAGCATGTCCTGCGTCTTGGCCTCGGTGCCGTTGAGGTTCGACGCGTCCCAGGTGTCGAAGTCTGCGAATTCGTCTTCCGGGCTGAGGAACGGGTGCGCCTCGCCGTCGCCCTTGATCTGGGTGGCCTCGTAGAGCGGTTCGAACCGCGCCCGCATCGCGGCGATCTCCTCGGTCAGGGCCGAGCCGTCATAGGCGTTGAGCGAGAACATGCGCCCGTTCGACAGGTTGCCATTGTGCGGGATTGCCAGCACCTCGGCCCCGGACCTTTCCTCGTAATCGGCAAGATATGTCCAGAGGTCCTCGGGGTTCTTGCTGTCGTATTGCGAAAATGGCCGGGTCTGGTTCGCCCGGGTCGCATCGTCGCGGAACAGCACGTTGCGGTGCAGGTTGTTGGCGCCTTCGGTGGTGTATTCGTAACCGATGATGGCCGAGAATACGCCCGGCTCGTTGTAGCTGTCAGCGAGCGCGGTATAAGCCTCCCAAGCGTGCTTGATCGCCTTCGGATTGTCGATCGGCGCCACCTCGCCCGACAGCGACGCGACGATCTCCATGGCGGTGTCGAAGGCCAGTTGCGGATCGCCCGCGGTCAGCGCCTCGTACCAAGCCTTGCCCTGCGGCGTGCTGAGGATCTCGGCGTTGCCGCCCAGAAGCTGCGGCATCAGGCCGTACATCTCGGCATGGTCCGAGACCACCAGCCAATCGAGCGGGCGCGAGAGTTTCGCGCGCAGCCCATGCGTCGTGGTGACCTCTTCGCCACGGGCGAACCGGAACGCCTGTTCCTGCGACAGTCGCGTCATGGTTCCTGCGTCGACCGACACCATCGTGTGCAGGTGCGAGTCTCCCCACAAGGGCCGCATGAGGAAGTTGCGCCCGGCATAGGGCGAGAACGCCTCGGGGGCGAGAACCGCCTCGGTATCTTCCTGTTCGGTGGCGTATTCCTGCGCCAGTGCCGGCGCGGATAGCGCGATCACGGCGGCCGCCATCCAAGTTGAAACCCGCATACGTCTCCCCTCCCCTCGGTAGAACCACGGGGCAAGAGTACCACCAGAACGCAACCGGTCCATGATTTAGATCAGGGGAGCGGTTCGAGGTGGTGGACCGCGTGCTCGCCACCGGCGCGGACTCTCGCGCCGCTGTCCGCGGTCACGCGCGGTGCGCGTCCGCCGCGTCCTCGGCCAGCGGGAAGAACAGCCTGACAGTCGTTCCGGCCCCGTCACGCGACACGATCTCGAGCGCGCCGCCGGCCTGGTTGACGAAGCCGGTTGCCATCGACAGCCCGAGGCCCGAGCCCTCCGCGCGGCTTTTCGTGGTAAAGAAGGGCTCGGCGGCGCGGCGCAGCACGCCGGGCGTCATCCCGCACCCGTTATCCGTCACCTCGACCACGCAGAAGGCATTGCCGGTGAGCCCGTGTTCGGTCGCCAGCCTGCGAATCTCGTCCGGCGCGACCCGGTGGCCCGACACTTCGATCGCACCACTCGGCGCGACCGCGTCGCGGGCGTTGAGGAACAGGTTGGCCAGCACCGCCTGGAACTGATCCCGGTCGAGCAGGGTCGGCAGCGCTTCGGACGGCACCCCCACGGTCACCTCGACGCCATCCGGAGCGGCGCGGTTGAAGGCCTCGGCAGCCTTCGAGATATCGGCGCGGATATCTCCCATGACCGGCGATACCCTGGCCTTCTGGGCGAAGTTCAGCAGATTCCGTGTCAGCGACTTGCCGCGCTGGACCGCCTGGACGATCTCGCGGTGGCAAAGCTCGGCCTCGTCCGGCACCTCCCGGGCCAGTTCGCTGTTGCCGAGGATGATCGCGAAGAGGTTGTTGAAATCATGCGCCACGCCCGCGGTCAACTCGCCCAGCGCCTCCAGGCGGTGGGCATTGGCCCTGCGCTGTTCGGCAAGGCGCATCTCGGTGACGTCGATGCTGGCGCCCAGTCCTCGGATGACCTGCCCCGAAGCGTCGGTCTCCGGTGCGACGAATTCGCGGACGTATCCGACCGATCCGTCACGCCGGAAAAAGCGGTATTCGAGATCCACCGGGCGGCCCATGCGCAGCCGGTCGTAGGCGGCGCGCACCGAATCCGCGTCCTCGGGGTGCATCATGTTCATCTCGCCCTTGAGGCCCGTGGCGTCGGCCATGAACTGAAGCGGGGTCCGGTCGAAGATCATCGCATGCCGTTCCGAGCAGACCTCGATGATCTCCCTTTGCGTGTCGAAGACGAAATAGCCGAGACCTGCAAGGCGTGCCGCCTGCTGCAGCATGATTTCGTGCGCCCGCGCGGCACCGCCGATCCCGGAATAAAGCAGGCTGTCCTCGGATGGCCCGTCGGGTTCGGTAACGGCATCAAAGGGAGGGGTCTGCCGGTCTTTCACGAATCAAGAACTATCACATGCGCCGCACGGTCGCTGCGAGAATGCGGCCCGTAGCACACCGGCCGCCCGCCTCGGGCGCGTGTTTCGTGCTCAGAAGCCTCCGACCAGCAACTGCAGGCCGATCGCGCCGGCATAGAGGACCAGCAGCGCCAGGCTGTCGAACCCGATGCCCCCGGGTCCATGACGTTCTCGCACGACGAGCCCCGCCAGCAGCGCCGTCGTCATCAGTCCGGCGGTTATCACCCAGAAGTAATCCTGCATCGTGACCGCGTGGTAGAGCGAGCCCTCGCGGTAGGACACGTCCGCGGCGGTCAGAAACAGCGTGTCGAACGTGTTGCCGCCGATGATCCCTCCGACCGCGAGTTGCAGGGCGCCGCGCCGCACCGCCGCAAGCGTGGTCACCAGTTCCGGCAGCGACGTCACCACCGCCGTCATCAGCGCCCCCACAAGGGAAGCCGAAAGGCCCAGCCGGTCGGTGAACTGCGCCCCGGCGCGCGAGATGATCCAGCCCGCCACGCCCATCACCGCCATCAGCGCCGCGAATTCCGCGAAGAGCCGGCCAGTCGACTTCTGCGCGGTCTCCTCGTCCTCCTTGTCGGGCGTGTCGGCGCGGGTCTC
Source organism: Roseobacter sp. FCG-D35 (assembly GCF_033436665.1). Lineage (NCBI taxonomy): Bacteria > Pseudomonadati > Pseudomonadota > Alphaproteobacteria > Rhodobacterales > Roseobacteraceae > Roseobacter > Roseobacter sp. FCG-D35. Next base: position 2,227 of record NZ_JAWQFO010000012.1, on the reverse strand, counting down.
GCTGGTCTCGACCGGCTTCCACATCGGTTCCTCGCGTACCGAACGGCTGACCAGAAGACCCGCGATGTAAAGCAACGGAATCAGGAACGACACCGGATGCACGGCCAGAATGGTCACTTCGGGTGTGACAAGGGCCGCCAACGGCAACATCAGCAGGAAGATCAGCAGGATGCCCTGCACGATATTCGTGGCCTCGGCGGCGGCATGTTCGAGGTTGGCGCGCCGGAACGAGATATCGGCGAGCGCCAGGAACGCCGTCTGCGCCGCGATCCCGCCGACGGAGTTGGAGAATGCCAGCGACGCGCGCCCGTCGAGTGCTGCGGTCACCGACACGATGGTTCCCGACAGCGAGGTCGCCGCCCCCAGGATGACAGCGCCCGCGATCGCCTCGCCCATGCCGGTACGATCGGCAAGCTTGTCTGCCAGCCCGGTCATCAACGTCCCGCAGATCCCGATGGCAAGCGCCGAGCCGAGAAACAGCACAAGCACGTAAGTCAGCGACAGGTCCGCCATCATGGTCGGATCGGTCCCGAGAAGTGCCGAGGCGCTGAAGTCATGTCGGAAAACGTCGCTGCCGCGGCCCTGTTCCATCGCGTGCCTTGCGGCAGCTCCGATCGCGGCAACCTTCCGGGCTGCGCACAAAATCGCGGATTGGCGGACATTGCGCGGTTCGGGCTATTGCCTCGCCCCTGTCGGAACACGATATCTGCGCGCATGACAGATTCCGACGCAATCTCCGATCCTTCCCTGCGTGCCCGCGCGGCCCGGTTCGTCGACCGGCCGATCGTGCAGAACTTCATTCTCGGCGTGATCCTCTTCAACGCGATCATCCTCGGTCTCGAGACCTCGGACACCGCGATGGCGGCCGCAGGGTCCCTGATCCTGCTGCTCGACCGGATCTGCCTCGCCATCTTCGTGGCCGAGATCGCACTGAAGCTCTTCGCGCGCGGCATGGCCTTCTTTCGGCGTGGCTGGAGCATCTTCGACTTCGTGATCGTCGGCATCTCGCTGATCCCGGCGACCGGCGGGCTGAGCGTTTTGCGCGCGCTGCGCATCCTGCGGCTTTTGCGCGTCGTGTCGGTCGCGCCGTCACTGCGCCGCGTCGTCGAGGGCCTCGTGAACGCGCTGCCGGGGATGGGATCGGTCTTCTTGCTCATGGGGGTGATCTTCTACATCGGTTCCGTCATGGCGACCAAGCTCTTCGGAACTGCCTTCCCCGACTGGTTCGGAACACTCGGGCTCTCGGCCTATTCGCTGTTCCAGATCATGACCCTCGAAAGCTGGTCGATGGGGATCGTGCGGCCGGTGATGGAAACCTACCCCTATGCGTGGCTGTTCTTCGTACCCTTCATCATGGTCACGACCTTCGCCGTCGTGAACCTTCTGGTCGGTCTGATCGTGAACTCGATGCAGGACGCGCATCACGAGGAGTCAAACGAACGAACGGAGAGTTACCGCGACGAAGTGTTGGGCCGGCTCACCGACCTCGAGAACCTGATCAAATCGCAGAACGACCTGCGCAAGAAGTGAAGCGATGGCGCGCCGAGCCGATCCTGCTCACCGATCTTCTCCTTCGTATTCATCCGCCCCATCGCCCTCAGTAGGTCGCTAAAGACTACCCGATCACGCGGCATAAGCACTGAGAGGCGCGGCGACGAGTTTCCGCCGCCGCGCTTGCGCAGGATCTGATACCCGGAACAGCGAACTTGTTCCCCGCACAGGCGGGAAACCGGCGACATGTCAGAAGACCGTGTTTTCTGCACCAGATCCGGAGGTGTAAGACATCCAGCCACTTCGCAGCTCGATCCGCGGAAACGAGACCGTCACTGTCGATGTGAGAGTTCCGCGATCTGAACGGAGGCCCGACACAGGGAGGCCGGTCGCTGAATGCGTCCGATTCTGTCCAAGAAATCGGGGAGGTGGCGGACCGAGGATCATCTGTACTATCCTCCTAAAATATCGATATTATTTAATTTTTTTGGAACTCTCTACCGCAATACCACGTTACGCACCACATCAAACACGCAGCGCTGCGTTGGCTGTTTGATTGCAACACGCGAACCCACTGCGAGCGATCTCAGTGCAACTTCTTATGCCAGCAACGGCTCTGTTGCACAAATCGGCTGAACACGGAGGTTCCCCTTTGCCCGGACGTACATATCCCACAGCTTCCGTAACGGGTATGCCGAGCGCGGTGTAGCCGTTCAGGACGGCGATGCGGACCTGG
>NZ_JAWQFO010000011.1:112926-119184 GCF_033436665.1 Roseobacter sp. FCG-D35 | reverse complement strand
CCGAAGACGGCTGGGCCACGGCCTGATCCCACTCCCACTCCATCCAAAGGACACACATTCCATGGCACGTATCACCCAGGTCGCCGACGGCGACGCAACACCCGAAACCGCCTCCCTGTTCGAAGCCATCAAGAAGAAGATCGGCATGGTGCCCAACCTCTACCGGGTTGCCGGAAACCAGCCGGCCGCCCTTGCGGGACTGCTCGGCCTCAACGAAGCCCTGGCCGGCGGCGGCTTCGACGCCCGAACGCGCGAGGCGATCGCCCTGACGGTCGCGGGCGCAAACGCGTGCGATTACTGCGCGTCAGCCCATGCGGCAATCTCGTCGGGGCTGAAGGTTTCGCCCTCGACCATCGAAGCTCATCTCGCCGGCCGCTCGGACGATCCGCGAACGGCGGCCATCCTCGATCTGGCGGCGGAAATCCTCGGGACTCGCGGCATGGTCTCAGACGGCGATATCGCGAAGGCGCGTTCGGCGGGCCTCAACGAAGCCGACATCGTGGAGACCGTAGCAAACGTGGTGGCGAACATCTTCACGAACTATCTGAACCACGTAGCAGAAACCGACATCGACTTTCCGGCGCGCCGGGCTCGCGCGGCGTAAGTCCTGCGGTCCGGCGATTGCTCCGCCGGACCGCTCCTTTCCTTCAGGCGCTCCGTTTCATCACGATAATGGCCCGTCCTTATAGTTCGATGCGGTGGCCCATCTCGATCCACTAGAAAACTAGCCGCGGATCGCCCAACATGAAGTCCGATGGCCAGAACTCCAGATCCAGCAGCGTACGAAGAGGCAATGCGGAAGTGGGCCCTTCCGCCTTGTCTTCATGTGCCGATCGTCGCCGTAGATCAGTCCGCGTTAGAGGATCATATCGGCGAGGTTTTGGAGGTTGTTTCGCCAGGAAGGGCCTTGCTTGTTCGGGCTGATCTACCGGCACCCGCCGACGAGCGCCTGCCAATTTTTTCTCACGAGAACGTCGCGAACTTGTTCCACACCGATCAGCTTTGGGTCAGCCCGGGGTATACACGGTATCGGCAAGCCTGGAAGCGCGTCTTCGGCGGCGAGGGAATAGAGGGCAAAGTCCTCCACCATGTCTATAATCGTCGTATGGCACGATTGCGTGGTTTCGGCTTCATACGGCTCGCACCGGTGTCGCGCGGTACGAATTCCAGCAGCGCCTTCACGGAGCAATGGGGCGTCGATCTGTTCACGCCGGACTACGTCGCCAGGCTCGCGAAGCACGGTCTGCGTATGCAGTACGCTGATCTTGGGGACTTGATGGTAATGCTGGACATCTCGCTGGGCGGGGGCGTGCAGGACGTTTTCCGGATAGGCCAGAACCTCGTCGAAGTTCCCGGGGTCAGGCCCCCACAAACCTAACCAGCGTGTCTGTCTTGCACTCTCCCGAAGATCTTGGCGTGCGTCGCCCGGGCTGAATTCTCCCGCCTCCGAACCGTAGAGTGAGAGAGTGCCGTTCCGGTCCGTGACGGGTTTGGAGGTCGAGAGAGAGGCTCCCGACCGCCCGTCGCGGAGGTTTCCCTATGAATACCGAAATCATCGATGCCGGTCGCGCCGAGAGCGGCGGCTACAGGGTGGATGTGTCACGCGGCGAGAACGTGTCCCGCGTATCGTCCGAGTGGTTCGCGCGGCCGGATGACGAGCGGTATCTGTCGCTCGACGATCTCTTCGCCTCGGTGAAGGGCAGGGCGGAGCGGAGCCGGACGCGCACGGTGGAGAGCGCGGCGATCCGGGTCGAGGCCAATCGCGACGATCCGGAGAAACTGGGGCTCGTGCTGCCCGGTTCAGAGGGGCCGATCGCGCCGACGCATTGGAGCTTCGGGCAGCTGGCAAGCATCGTCGGCGCGCCGGCGGCCTATCTGCGGCAGCTGCCCGCGCCGCTCGCGGGGATCAACCTGCAGTACGGCCTGACCAACCACCGGGCCGAGCAGTTCAAGACTATGGAGGTCGCGGATGGCCGCACGGAACTGCGCGCCGTGACCGGACCCGACTATGGCCGCATCTACGACCATGAACTCGTCTCCGCCGTGCAGCGGATCGCGGGCAACGGCACCGGAGACACGCGCTGGAAGGTGCCGGGGGTGCTCGACTGGTCGACGGGTATCTACAACCCGCGCGTGGACGTGACGAAGGAGACGACGACGCTCTACGCCTCGGACCGCGACGTGTTCCTGTTCCTCGTTGACGACCTCAATCCGATCGAGGCGGGGCTGCTGCCCGACGGTTCGCCCGACCTCTATTTCCGCGGGTTCTATTGCTGGAACTCGGAGGTGGGCGCCAAGACGCTCGGCATCGCCAGCTTCTACCTGCGCGCGGTCTGCCAGAACCGCAACCTCTGGGGCGTCGAGGATTTCCAGGAGATCACGATCCGGCATTCGAAATACGCCGCCTCGCGCTTTGCCCACGAAGCCGCCCCGGCACTCGCCAGCTTCGCCGAGTCCTCGCCGGCGCCCTTCATCGACGGCATCCGCGCGGCGCGCGAGAAGATCGTCGCGCGGTCGGACGAGGACCGGCAGGACTTCCTCCGCAAGCGCGGGTTCTCGAAGGCGGAGACGGGGCGGATCGTCGAGACCGTGCTGGCCGAGGAAGGCCGCCCGCCCGAGAGCGTGTTCGACTTCGTGCAGGGGATCACCGCCGTCGCGCGATCGAAGCCGCAGCAGGACGCGCGGCTCCAGCTCGAAGGCAAGGCCAGGACGCTTCTCGCACAGGCCTCCTGATCGTCGCGCCCGGTCGATGCCGCGGTCCCCCGCTCCAGAGGTAGAGGGGGGCCGTGGACTTCGTGACGGATTCGAGAGGTCGGGAGAGTGGCTCCCGGCCGGTCCGTCGCGGAGACTTCCGATGACCAAGCAAACGAAGATCACCCTCAGCGCCTCGCGCGACATCCCCTTCAACAAGCTCATGCTCAGCCAGTCGAACGTGCGCCATATCAAGGCCGGCGTCTCGATCGAGGAACTCGCCGAGGACATCGCCCGGCGGACGCTGCTCAGTTCCATCACAGTCCGGCCGGTGCTCGACGAAGATGGCGCCGAGACCGGCATGTACTCGATCCCGGCGGGCGGGCGGCGTTTCCGCGCGCTCGAGCTTCTCGTGAAGCAGAAGCGGCTCAACCGCACCGCCCCGGTGCCCTGCATCGTGCGGACCGACGGCCTGGCCGAGGAGGACAGCCTCGCCGAGAACGTCCAGCGGGCACCGCTCCATCCGCTCGACCAGTTCCGCGCCTTCCAGGCGATGCGCGAGAAAGGCCGCACCGAGGAAGAGATCGCCGCAGCGTTCTTCGTCGCGACGAGCGTTGTGAAACAGCGTCTCAAGCTCGCCGCCGTCGCGCCGTCGCTCCATGACGCCTATTCCGAAGAGGAGATGACCCTCGACCAGCTCATGGCCTTCACGGTCAATCCCGACCACACGCGCCAGGAGCAGGTCTGGGAGGCGCTGAAGCGGCATTACTCCAAGGCCCCGCATGAAATCCGCCGCATGCTGACCGAAGGCGCCGTCCGCGCCTCCGACAAGCGCGCCCGCTTCGTCGGTCTCGACGCCTATATCGAGGCAGGCGGCGACGTTCTCCGCGACCTGTTCCAGCAGGACGACGGCGGCTGGCTGCAGGATGCCGCGCTGCTCGACAGCATGGTGGCGTCGAAGCTCGCCGCCGAGGCGGAGACGATCCGCGCCGAGGGGTGGAGATGGATCGAGGTCGATACCGACTTCCCCTATGGGCACACTTTCGGGATGCGCCGCCTCCACGGCGAGACGGTGCCGATGAGCGACCGCGAGGCCGCCGACTACCAGGTGCTGAAGGCCGAGTACGATGCGCTCGAGGCCGAACATGCTGACGCCGACGATTTGCCGGAGGACGCCGACCGGCGCCTCGGCGAGATCGAGGAGGCCATGGAGGCGCTCGATGCGCGTCCCATCAAGTTCGAGGACGACGACTTCGCGCTCGCGGGCGCCTTCGTCAGCATCGATCACTCGGGCGGACTTCGGGTCGAACGCGGCTACGTCCGGCCGGAGGACGAGCCGGGTGAAGAGACCGACCAGTCCGACAGGACAGGAGAGACGTCTTCTGATGCTGCCGACGAGGTGGACGACGAGGATGCGGTCTCGACCGACGGCGCGGACGAGGAAGAGGACGACGGCCTGAAGCCGTTGTCGGACCGTCTCGTCATGGACCTGACCGCGCATCGCACGCTGGCTCTCCGCGACGCGCTGGCGAAGGATCCGCACATCGCCTTCATCGCGGCGCTGCACGTCCTGGTGCTGAAGCACTTCTACCGCTACGCGCCGGACAGCTGCGTCGAGATCGACCCGAAGAGCGCCGTCTTCGGGTCGCAGGTCCCGGGTCTCGGCGACACTCCTTACGCGCTCGCCATCGACCAGCGGCACGAGAACTGGGTGGCGAACCTGCCGAAGGCGTCCGAGGACCTCTGGGACGCGCTGATCGACTTCGACAGCACCAGCCGGGAGGCGCTCTTCGCCCATTGCGTGGCTCTGAGCGTGAACGCGGTCCGCGATCCCTACAACCGGCGGCCGCGCGCGATGGCGCATGCCGACGTGCTTGCGGTGACGCTTGCCCTCGACATGAGCGCGGCAGGTTGGAGTGCGACGGGCGACAGCTACCTCGCCCGCGTGACCAAGGCACGCATCCTCGAGGCGGTGCGCGAGGCGAAGGGCGATGAGGCCGCCGAGAGGATCGCCGGTCTCAAGAAGCCGGAGATGGTGACGGCCGCCGAAGAGCTCCTCGCCGGCACCGGCTGGCTGCCGGAGCCGCTCCGGACGCTGGCGCTCGCGGAAGAGGCACCGTCCGAGGGTGGTCCGGTTGCCGAGGTCGCCACCGATGACAGTGCCGACACCGGCACGTCCGTGGAGGACGACGATGCGGAGTCCGCAGTCGATGTCGACGCGTCGATCGAGACGCCGGAGGATCCCGTCGACGAGGCCGCCGTCGCCGACGACGCGGCCGTGCGCACCGCGGCCGAGTGACGTCGAGCAGGGCAGGGCACTGAACCCGGCCACCTGGGGGTCCGCCGCTCTCGGCGGGCCCCTATTCGCATCCAGATGACAGGAGGGAGAGATGGACAACTCCGCCAGCGATATCTCGCGCCGCCTCGCCCGAGAGGCCGAGGCCGTCTGCCGCCACTACCTCTCGAACGGCCGGAAACAGGGCCACTACTGGACCGTCGGCGACGTCGACAACACGCCCGGGCGCAGCCTCTACGTCCGGCTGACCGGGCCGGACTCTGGGCCCGGTGCCGCCGGCAAGTGGAGCGACGCGGCAACGGGCGAGCATGGCGACCTCCTCGATCTCATCGCCGCCAATCTGCGGATCGCCACGCTCGCGGACACGCTCGACGAGGCACGGCGCTTCCTGAGCCTGCCGCGACCCGAGGCTGTGACTCCTTTCAGGTCACGCGCTTCCAGAGGGTCCCCGAAGGCCGCACGTCGTCTCTGGGCCATGGGCCAGCCGATCGCGGGCACGCTCGCCGAACGCTATCTGGCGGGTCGCGGTCTCACGCGCCTCGGCAACCTGTCCTGCCTCCGGTACCACCCGAGCTGCTTCTACTGGCGCGAGGATCACCCGCGAACCGAGCCGCCCGAACGCTGGCCCGCCCTGCTGGCGAAAGTCAGCGATGCCGACGGAAAGCTGACCGGTCTGCACCGGACCTGGCTCGATCCGGAAAAGGCCCGGAAAGCACCCGTCGATCCGCCGCGCAAGGCCATGGGCACCCTTCTCGGGAACGGCGTGCGGATCGGCGAGACGGAATATGTCCTCGTGGCCGGTGAGGGCCTCGAGACGATGCTGTCGCTGTACCTCGCATTGCCGGGCTTGCCGGTCGTCGCGGCGCTTTCCGCCAACCATCTCGCGGCCCTGCAACTCCCGGACACGATTCAGCGCCTCTACATCGCTGCCGACACCGATCCGGCGGGACTTGCGGCCGCGGACGATCTTGGTACCCGGGCCTGGGATGCCGGGATCGAGGTGCGCCGTCTCGCACCGCGACTGGGGGATTTCAATGACGATCTCCGTGCCTATGGCCTGGTGGATCTCCGCGCCCATCTCCGCCCGCAGCTGGCGCCCGAGGACGTGCCGTCTTCCCTCGATGCCGGGACGGGGTGAGCGGGGAGGTGGCGTCACGATGGTCGCCGTTTCGCTTCCGGTGAGCCGCGCGCTCCGGCCTTCCGAAAGCGGGCGATCGGAGCAGGGACCGGCCGGTCCCGCAACGGCTGCGCCGTCCTCCGCTCCGCTCCGG
>NZ_JAWQFO010000011.1:0-112856 GCF_033436665.1 Roseobacter sp. FCG-D35 | reverse complement strand
GGCCGGCCCCGCAACGGCTGCGCCGTCCTCCGCTCCGCTCCGGTTCCACCCCGTCGCCCGCGACGGGGACCCCTGAGAATGCGGGCCCGTCCGGCCCCCGCTTGCCCGTCGCCCGGGAAGGCCGCGCGAGGCGCGCGGTCCCGAGAACCGGAGACCACCATGACCGAGACCCAGACCCGCTCCACCACCGCCATCGTGCTCGACGAGCTGCAGCTCTACGGGCACCGCCCCTTCGCCGGCGAACCCGACTCGCGACCGCTTCCCGAGGCCGACACGGTGCGCACCGCCGTCGCCGACATCTTCGACGCCCTCGTCGCGACTCTGTGCGACACCCGCCTCGAGCCCGACCTCGAAGACCTGCTCTGGTCGACGACCAATCTCTTCCACCGCATGGCGACCCGGATCGATCGCGACCTCGATGCAAACGAGCAGGCGCAACGCCGGTCGCAGCGCGAACAGGACGGCTCCGAGGTTCGCTCGGTCGAGCTGGAGACGCTGATCGCCGAAGGTGTCACCTTCCTCGAACGCCGGAGCGCCTACGAGGCGATGCGCGATCTCGCCGCCGAGCTCTTCGAAACCCATCTCGGGCAGACCTGGCACCCGCGCGCCGGCAGCCACGTCAATCGCCGGACGCTGACCGCGGCCCTGATCGACAGCCGTGACCATATTGCCGCGAAACGCCGTGCCGAGCTCGAACCGCTCCTGCCCGCGGGTCCGAAGATCGCCTTCTCCGGCGGGCTCGACTGCCAGGATCACCGCGCCATCTGGGAAGCGCTCGACCGGGTCCGCGCGAAGCACCCCGACATGGTCCTCCTCCACGGTGGAGCTCCGCGCGGAGCCGAACGCATCGCCGCCACCTGGGCCGACAATCGCACCGTTACCCAGATCGTTTTCAAGCCCGACTGGACGCGGCACGGCAAGGCCGCCCCCTTCAAGCGAAACGACCGGCTCCTCGAGATCGTGCCGATCGGTCTCGTCGTCTTCCCGGGCTCGGGCATCACCGACAATCTCGCCGACAAGGCGCGGACGATGGGAATCCCGATGTATGATTTCCGCGCGAAAGCGAAGGGTCAGGTCCGCGCGACATAGGCGGCATAGCTGTCGAGGATGGCCTGCCATCCATCGCGCTGCATTTCGACAGGATTCATCGTCTCGGCATCGAAAACCGTTTGGACCCGGGTGCGGTCGCCGTCGGCTTCGAACGTCGTGCGGGCGCGACGCCCGTCGTCAAGACGCAGAGTAAGGGCGTGGGGCGGATCGACTTCGTCGTAGATGCCGGTGAAATCAAATCCGAACGAGCCGTCTCTTGCCTCCATGCGCGCAAAGTGCTTGCCGCCTTTGCGCAGATCGACCTCGGCTCTGGGACAGTGCCAGTCCGGCGAGGCATGGTTCCACTCCGTGATCGCATCGGCCGATGTAAAGGCCTGCCATGCCCTTTCGGGCGATGATATGACAGTGGTATTGATCGTGACTTCTTCTGACATTGCCTATCTCTCTTTTGCGTGCGTGCATCCCGACTTGCGCGCCCTGTTGGATTCAGATGCGCCCTAGCTGACTTCGACGATTGGCTGGAACCCGCCGTAGATCAGGCGCGTGCCATCGAACGGCATTGGGTTCTTCTCGGGGTCCATGCGCGAATCGCCCTTTTCGGGGGTCTCCATCCATTCGGTCAGGGTCTTCATGCCCGCGTCGCGCGTTGCCTTGTCGGGCCACTCGATCCAGGAGAAGACGACCGTTTCGTCGGCCGTTGCCTTCACTGCGCCCCGGAAATCGGTGACCTTGCCGTCGGGCACGTCGTCGCCCCAGCACTCGACGACGCGTGTCGCGCCGAGGTCGATGAACACGCTGTCTCCGAGTTTCGCGTGCTCGATGAATTTCTCCCTGTTCGCGGTCGGAACCGCGATGACGAAACCGTCGATGTAGCTCATTGTTGTTCTCCCATGGTAGTCTTCAGACGTGTCAGAACGCCCTTGCGTTTGACGATGTTCTTGTAGTCCCAGGCGATCTTCCGGCTCTTCTCCAGCCAGCGGTCGAGTTCGGACAGATCGACTTCGTCGGCGGATTTGTAGAAGATCGAGGCGTCTTTGAACTTCCGACCGGGGACGTTCAGCCGGGGCTCATCGAAGCCCGCGCCGCTCCAGAACATGAGCCGAATGCCACGCTTCTGCTTGCTGTACCCGACAGTCGGATTCCCATCGAGGAACCACACCGGATGCCCGTGCCAGACCCTCGCCTCCGCTTCGGGCAGGTGCTCTGCAATGGTCTCCGCCAAGAGCGCACAGACCTCGCGCTCGCTGTCCGCGAGGCCGGCGTGGTAGTCCTCGATCGACCCGGTCATCTACGCAACTGCCGCTTCGAGCGCCGCGATGTCGATCTTCCGCATCGTCATCATCGCCGCGAAGGCGCGGCCTGCCTTCTCCGGGTCGGTGCTGGTCGTCAGGTCGAGAAGCAGTCTTGGCGTGATCTGCCAGGAGTGCCCCCACCGGTCCTTGCACCAGCCGCAGGCGCTTTCCGCGCCGCCATTGCCAACGAGCGCGTTCCAGTAGCGGTCGGTTTCCTCCTGGCTTTCGGTCACGACCATGAAGCTCACCGCCTCGTTCGGTTTGAAGGTCGGGCCTCCGTTCAGGCCGACAAAGGCGCGGCCCAGCACGGTGAACTCGACGGTCAGCTCGGTTCCGGCCTTGCCGCCGGGGAAATCGCCGGGCGCGGAATTGACACGTCCCACGTGGCTGTCGGGGAAGGTGGCGGCGTAGAACTCCGCCGCCTTCCGGGCCTCGCCATGGTCGTACCAGAGGCAGGTGACGAGTTCGGTCATGACTGGGCGCCTCCCATCTTGCCGCCGTCGAAGCTCAGCATCCAGGGCGTGCCGAACCGGTCGGTGAACATGGCGAAGCGTTCCGCCCAGAACGTTTCGGCCGGTTCCATCTCGACACGTACTGCGTCCTTCGCCAGCGCCTCGTAGACGCGGTCGAACTCCGCACGCGAGGCGGCGGGGATCGAGACGCGGAAGCCCTGCGGCTTGTCGTACATGTCCTCGGAATTGTCCGACGCCATGACGGTCGCGTGCCCGAGTGTCATCATCATGTTCCTGACCATTTCATCGCCGCCGGGCATCCGGCTTTCCGCGTCCGGCGCGTCGGCGTTCCGGAACACGCCCGAGATCTCGCCGCCCAGCACCTCGGCGTAATGGGTCATCGCCTCGAAGCAGTTGCCTTTGAAGAAGAGGTAGATCGTCGGTTCCATGGTTGGTCCTCCCGTGTGAAACGCAGTGTTGGTCTGAATTGCGGGCAGGGGATCACTGCAGTGTCCCGTCGCGGGTTGCGGTAGAGAAGAGAAGCTCGACGTAGCGCCTGAGGTGGTCGACGCTGTCACGCGCGATGTCGCGGTCCCCGGTTGCCTTGGCGAGAATGAACGCACCCTGGAGTACTGCCTGGGTGTGGGCGGCGAGGCTCGCGGGCGTCCAGGCGGCCCGGATGCCGCGCGCCGCCATCGCCGCTTCGATGTCCGGCTCGAGTGTCGCCGCGTGGCCGAAGATGCTGGCGGCGCAGGCCTCGCGGATCGCAGGGTGAGCGTCGAAGACCTCCTGCGTCATGGTGCCGACCAGGCAGGTGAACTCGGCGGGATCGCCCTGAATGATCTCGCGGCGGAAATCGATGTAGCCGAGCAGCCGGTCATAGGGGTCGTCGTGATCGTGATAGGGCGCGTTCGCGAAGAAGGCTGATGTGGTCTCGGCCCAGTAGGAGGCCGCTGCCACACCAAGCGCCTCCTTGTTCTCGAAGTTATGGAAGAAGGCGCCCGAAGTGACGCCGGCGGTCTTGCAGAGTTCCGCCACGGACGTCGCCGCGAACCCGCGCGCCCGGATCACATCCCGGGCGGCTTCCAGCAGCCTGGTTCTGGCATCTCCGCGCTCGGGGTCTTTCAGGGTCGGTCTGGGAATGAGACTCACATACAGAGTAATCGGTATGTATGTCAATGAGGCCGCCGCGCATTCGGGTTGCCCGGCACTACTTCGAATGGTACTCTAATGGAGCACCAAGTAGAGGCCAGCATGTCCGTCCAGAAACAGTCCGTCAGCTTTACCGAAGCGGCCTACGCCTTCGCGCGCGAACTCGTGGAGGCCGGGGAGTACCCGAATGTCAGCGCGGCAGTTTCCGGCGAGCTTGCAAAGGCCAAGGCCGAACGCGACCGCGAGCGGTCGCTTCTGGAGGCGGAGCTGGAACGAAGACTCGCGCTGCCGCTCGACCAGTGGGAACCGGTCGGGGAGGTCGGCACCGTGACCGACGGCGCCCGCGCGCATTTGGCGGCGGTCAGCGCGAGATCCTGATGCGGATCGTCCGACACCCGTTCGTCGAACGGGACCTGATCGGCATGGTCGACCATATTGTCGACGTGACCCAGGGCGACGTGGCGGCCGCGGAACGACGCCTCGACGAGGTGGATGCGCTGATCGCGTCGATCCTGGAAAACCCCCGGTCCGGTATCCGTCTCCGCGGCGCGCTTTCAGGCTGGCTGGTGCGGCACGGCGGAGCCGGTCACCGGCTGACGATCGTGTTTCGGCCTGACGTGCAGAGCGGCTCGATCTATATCGCCCTCATCGCGTTCGGCGGCCGGGACTGGATCCGATTGGCGGCGTTGCGGCGCGGGTTCGCCGAATGAGCGGACGGATGGGGCGCGCGTCATCCGTCCGGTCAACTTGCGGAATGCGCCAGGTGCGAACATGGGCTGGCTGTTTGCCGAAGTCTCACTCATGTGACGCTTCAAGGGAGGGCACGAGATGAACACCATGAAAGCCGTCGTCATCCGCGAGGCCGGAGGACCGGACGTCCTCAGGCTCGAGACCCTGCCGATCCCGGAGCCGAAACCGGGCTGGGTGCTGATCCGGGTGCGGGCTTTCGGCCTCAATCGGTCGGAGCTGTTCACCCGACAGGGGCATTCTCCGAACGTACCGTTTCCGCGCGTCCTGGGGATCGAGGCCGTCGGCGAAGTGGTCGCGGCACCGAACGGCGGCTTCGCGGAGGGCGACACCGTCGCCACCGCAATGGGCGGCATGGGCCGTCAGTTCGACGGCGGCTACGCCGAATACACCCTCGTCCCCACCGGACAGGTCCAGAAAGTCTCCACGACGCTTGAGTGGTCGATTCTCGGCGCGCTGCCCGAGATGGTGCAGACCGCCTGGGGATCGCTGAACACCGCGCTGCGCGCTACGAGCGGCGAGACGCTCCTGATCCGCGGCGGAACCACATCGGTCGGGCTGACGGCTGCCATCCTGGCGAAACAGACCGGACTGCACGTGATCGCGACCTCGCGCCGGGACGACCGGCGCGAGATGCTGCTGAAGAACGGCGCGGATGAGGTCGTGATCGACACGGGGGCGATCGCTCCGGCGGTCCGCGAACGCCATCCGAAGGGCGTCGACCGCGTGCTGGAACTGGTCGGGACCACCACGCTCCTCGACAGCCTGCACTGCGCCGCCCCAGGCGGGTCGGTCTGCATGACCGGCATGGTCGGCAACGCCTGGGAGTTCGAGCGCTTTAGCCCGATGGACGCCATCCCGACCGCCGTGAACCTCACCACGTACTCGGGTGGCGCCGGCGACTTCCTGTCGACCCCGCTCCAGCAGGTCGTCGACGCCGTCGAGGCGGGGGTTTTCGCTCCGCCCATCGGCATGTCGTTCTCCATCGACGAGATCGTCGCGGCGCACCGGGCCATGGAGGACAACACTGCCGGCGGCAAGATCGTCGTCACAACCTGAGCGGCCAAGCCGTCATCGTGGCGCCGCGCGGCAGCCGTCACGCGGGTCGCCGCGACGATCCGCCACCCGCAAATGAACGCCCTCATCGCGACAGTCGCGGCCGGACTTTTCTCCGATCCGAAGGGCAGGCCAGTTTCCCCTTCCCCTGGCGCAGGCCACGCATCCCTGACGGGCCTCTCCGGGGCTGATCTGACCGCGACCGGCTGACGCCTCGACCGCCTCGGCCGCAACGGCGGGTCCGGACTTTCTTCCCCTGGTCGACCACCCCACGCGACAAGTCGCGCGGGGACCCCGGATCGCCCATTCCTCGCGAACGACCCTGCGGGTCCAAGAAAGACCGTCCCCGCCGTCCTCCACTCTCGTTCCGGGCCGCAAGCGGCTGCGTCGGCGGTTCGTCCCGGTCCAGTCGATCGCCATCGAGGCCGCGACGGGCGCGGGCTCGGATGAGCCAAAGGAGAAACGACATGGCCACCATCGGAACCTTCAAAAAAGCCGGCAGCGAATACGTCGGCGAGATCGTCACCCTCAGCGTGCAGGCGAAGAACGTCCGGATCGTCCGCGAGGACAGCACGCCGAACGACAACGCCCCCTCGCACCGGGTCTTCGTCGGCCGGGCCGAGATCGGCGCCGCCTGGTCGAAGCGCTCGGCCGAGGGGCGCGACTACCTCAGCCTCAAGCTCGACGACCCGAGCTTCACCCAGCCGATCTACGCCAACCTCTTCGACGACACCGTCATCGAGGGCGGCGAGGAGACCTTCAGCCTCATCTGGTCGCGGCCGAACGGCCGCCGGAACGGCGACTGATCCGCATCCCGGGGCGGCTCCGGCCGCCCCGGCTTTCTTCACAATCGGACAAGGGACCAGACCAATGGACCTCCTGACAGACACCATCCTCGAGCGGCTCGCCGCCAACGGCCGCGAGAACCACGATCGCCAGCTGTCCGGCCTTGACACGATCGACCACCGGCCGGTGGTCAAGCTCTTCACCCCGGATGCCGGGGCGACCTGGCTGCTGACCGAAACCCATCCGAACGATCCGGACGTCGCCTTCGGGCTCTGCGATCTCGGCCTCGGTTGCCCCGAGATCGGCTCGGTGCGGCTGAGCGACATCCGCGCGGTGCGCGGGCGGCTCGGACTGCCGGTTGAGCGCGATCTCCACTTCGACCCCGACGCGACGCTCGGCACCTACGCCGAGCGCGCCCGACAGGCGGGAGGGATCGTCGCATGAGCACCTCGGTGTTTCGGTAAAGTTGCATCGACATGCGCTGTCTCTCGCCTTCGGCTCGAACGCGCATGTCGACGATTTGTTATCCGTGAAACCGAAACCCCGGCAATCGCACCCGACCACGTCAGCGCCTTCGAGGCACTGACCTCCGGGGAATACGAGAACTTCGCGCTCTTCTCCTGCTTCGTGAACGGGGCGCCGGCATCGGCCATAGTGGCGGTCTCGCCACCGAAGGATGCGGACGGGGAGGTGATCATCACACCTCTGTTCGTGAGCGTGACCGACACCATGGTCGTCACCGATCACGACGGGACACCGGCCTGAGACACCGAGGCGGGCCGTTCCGGCGGCCCGTCTCTTGCACCGGCACCGTTGCCCGGTTTCGAGATCGGGCGTAGACTGACGGCATCGACAAGTCTTCCTCCCTCGTGGGCCCGCATCGTTATGACACGGTGCGGGCCTTTCGCATTCGTCAGGCCTGGCGGTTGGTCGGGCAGCCACCATGAGGTTCCTTGGGCCAGGGCCTCGCCCCGTCGGGGCTCGGAGAACACGGAAGACGCGGCCACCCTCACCTCACTCTACGATAATATATCATTGACACGTTGCTATAGCTTCGTAAGGTGAGGGTGGCCGCGTCTGAAGGTGGCAGGAAATAGGGGGGCTTTCTTCCGCATGTCCCGCGCGAAACGTCTAACCGAGACCGAGAAGATGGAGATCGTGCGAAAGGCCGGAGAGGGCGTCTCGACGTCAGATCTGGCCTTGCGCTTCGGGGTCACGTCGCGGGCGGTTCGGTATGTGCTGAAGGCCCATGAGGAACGGCAGAGGGACGCCGCGATCCCGACCGCCGCGGTGACCGTGAAGCTGACCCAGGAGGAGATCGGCGCCCTCGACGCGGTGCTGGACGCCGCCGGGATCGAGACCCGCACGGACGGGCTGAGACGGCTGATCCAGGCCGCCGGGGGAACCTTCGTCCCTGACGTTCACCTGGCCGCCGAGATGGCGCGCTACCGGGCCGCGCTCCACGAGGTCGGCAACGGCGTCGCCCAGATCGCCAAGCAGATGACGCAGGCCAACCGGAGGGGGCAGGGGGCTCGCCCGGAATTCTCCGAGTTGCGGCTGGCGCAGATGCGCGGGCTTGCACGGTTCATCCTGGACGCGGCCGACGAGATCGACCTGCTCGTTCGGCGCCGACGAGACGCGATGCAGCTCGAGGCCACGGCCGCCCTGAGGGAGTTCGCCCATGCGGCTGAATGATGCCGTCCACGACGTGACCGGCGAGGTCTTCCGGGACGGCTGGAGCCGGATCCGGGGCTCGATGCAGGGACTCCATGTCGCGAAGCAGAGGCAGCTCATCCGCGCCGCCGCCGGGCATCGCGCGGCGGTCTTCAAGGCGATCCGGGGCGGGGGCACCCATACCAAATCCCAGCTTTCGAACCAGCTCGGCTACCTCACCACCAAGTCGGCCCATATCGTCGACTCGAGCGGTTTCCTTGACGGGAAAACGCGGCTCGAGCCTGCCGAGATCAAGGACCTGGCGGAGCGCTTCGCCAAGCGCTGGAGCGCCGGGTTCAAGCCGAAGCTCGGACAGACCACCCACATGCTCATGTCCTTTCCGATCGGGACACGCGGCGAGGACGTCCGCGATATCACGGCGAATGTCGCGGAGCGGTTCTTCCAGACCGACGAGGGACACTTCGACTACATCATCGCGGTCCACGAGGACCGGGCACATCCGCACGCCCACATCGTTCTGAACCGCCGGTCGCAGGAGGGCGAGTTCTTCTTCCTCGGTCGCGATCACCGGTTCAACTACGACGATTTTCGCCTCGCGATGGTCGAGGAGGCCGAAAGGTTCGGCTTCCGGCTCGAGGCCACCCGGCGGATTGACCGGGGCGTCCTGCACTACCCGCCGCGGACGCGCGAGGTCTACGCGGCGAAGGACGAGGGCCGGGCGCCGGAGCCGCGGCCCCGGGTCGGCGCCGACCTCAAGCGCGCGCTCGCCGAGATCGCCAATACACGCACCGTCTACCACGCGCTCGCCACGGAGGCCTCGCGCGAAGCCCGGGAGGACATTGCCGACGCGCTCTTCCGGGCGGGCCAGCTTCTCGCGACGGGCGGCAGACTTGGGACTGAAGGAGGTGTCTACATGGCCGAGGACCAGACGTTCGAAGACCTGCGGACCCGCTACGCCGACCAGGTCGCGCGCGTCCAGGGGATGATCGAGGGCAAGCCGGAGGTGGAGCGGCCGCGCTTCGAGAGGAGCCTCAACGAGATCCAGGCGCGGCTCGCCCATATGCAGCCCTTGGGACTCCGGTCGGTGACGCTGACCGAACGGCCGTCCGAGGGCGGGATCTATTCAGAGGCGAACATCGACCGGGATCAGCTGGTGCGGCTCAGGGAGCCGGATGTCCGGGCGCAGATCGACACGGCGCTCCGGGGCACCGGGATCCGGGCGTCGGTCGTCATCGCGCGGATGGAGACCGGGGCGCAGAACGCCGCGCTCGAGCGGCAGTGGATCGCCGACGACCTGGCGCGCGTGGCCGAGACCGACGGTCTTAACCTCGAACGCCGCGCCGATCTGGAGACCGCCCGCGATGCGCTCAACCGCGCCCATGTTCAGCTCGGCATCGCGCTGGAGAGAGCAAGTGTCCTGAGGGAGGACGGCGTCATGGACGCGGAAACCATCTCGGAGCGTTTCCATTACCATCGCGAGGCCGCCGAGGCGATGGAAGGGACGATCCGGCGGGAGATGCGCGCGGAAGGCATGACCGACCAGCAGATCGAAGACCGCGACTGGCAGATTGCGTCCCGGGCCGAGCTGCGGATCGAAACCGAGCAGCGCGCGTATATCGACGCGCACCCGCACCTGCTCGCCCGGCCTGGCGAGGTGATCGACCGGTCTGAACCCTTCAGGGAACACATTACCGACGAGGATCGCGTCGACGAGATCGCGCGCGAGGTCGATCGGATCATGGCGGAGCGCGACGTCAGGACGCCTGTCGCCGAAGCCGTCACGGACGATTTCCGCGCGCGCTATCCGGACATGCCTTCGCATCTCGCCCGCGGTCTTGGCGCGACCTATGCAGCTGTTGTCGAGGCGCGCGACACGGTGGTCCTCAACCAGGTTCGGCGCGAGACCGAGATGCGCGAAAGACTGGGAGACAGCGTGATCGATGCAGCGCAGGACGCGCGCCTGGCGGAACGACGGGCGACCGAAGTTGCCGGTCAGCCGGTCCGCGACGCGGAGCTGCGACGGGTCATCGCGCATGAACGGTCCGGCGACTTGTCCGAGCCGTTTTTGGATGCGGAGGAGCGTTTGGCCTTTCGCGACGCGGTGGAGAGCGAGCTCGACGCGGACCAGATCGACCGGCTGAGGGGTGGCGACGTCGACATCCTGAAACCCCGGATCGGGGACCGTCTGGACCGGCTCTACGCGGCGAAGGTCTACCTGCAATCCGACGCGGCGACTGCGAACAGCGATGCGACCCGGGCCGTGGTCGAGGAGATCGCCGACCGGGAGTACGAGCGGCACCGCGCCGATCTCCACGACGGCGAGAGCGAATGCGGGGAGACCCACTGATGACGGGGCTCGGGACAGGTCGGCTTGCCGTCGGCGTCGTGCTGGTGACACTCGTCGCCGCCCTGATCGGCTATGTCATCGCCTCGGCCGTCCTGACCTTCCGGGATCTCGGGCTCCGGGCCGAGATCGACTTCTTCTACATCGCCGAGAACTATCTCGCGATCCGGGCCGCGCGGCCCGAAGACTTCCGGCTCGTCAACCTGATCATGGGCGGGGCCGGGGTGGCGGGTCTCCTGATGACCCTCGCCATGTCCGGCTCGGCGCTCACCCGCTTCGGCTACACGCATTGGCAGACCCACCGGGAGATGAAGCGGAACGGCTTCTTCGGCAAACCCGGCACGGGCTTCGTGATCGGCAAGCTCGGGAAGCCCACGTCCCGCGCGCCGTTCCTCTGCTCGAAGACCTTCCCGCACGCGCTGATCGTGGCGCCCACCGGGCGCGGCAAGACGACCGGCTTCGTCATTCCGAACCTGCTCACCTGGCAGGGCTCGGCGGTCGTCCTCGACGTGAAGGGCGAGTGCTACGAGGCCTCGGCCTGCCACCGCGCCGCGGCGGGAGACAGGGTCTTCCGCTTCGCGCCGACGGACTGGGAGACACGCCGGACCCATCGCTACAATCCGCTTCTCCGGATCTACGAACTCCAGGATCCGGCGCGCCAGCAGATGGAACTCCTGCTCCTGGCGACGCTCTTCCTGCAGAACGACAACGACCGGGTGCAGGGACTCCTGAAGGGCGGGATCGATCTCTTCGTCGCGGCCGGAATTCTGGCCTTTCAGCGCCACCGACCAACGTTGGGAGAGATCTACAGGATCGCTGCCTCGGGCGGGCAGAAGCAGAAGGAGTATCTCGCGCGCGCCCTCGAGGTCCGGAACCCGGCCGCGCGGCTGATCTTCACCCGGCTGGCATCAACCAACAACGACACGCTCACCTCCTATGTCTCGCTTCTCATGACGTCCGGGCTCGACCAGTGGCAGAACCCGGCGATCGACGACGCCACGGCGGTCTCGGATTTCGACTTCCGGACGATCCGGAAGCAGCCCTTCAGCGTCTACCTCGTGGTCCAGCCGCTCATGGTGAAGCCCTTGGCGCCGCTGATCCGGCTCTTCTTCTCGGACCTGCTGTCCGCACTCCAGGAGAAGGAACCGGGTCCGGATGAGCCTTGGCCGGTGATGATCCTGCTCGACGAATTCAACCGCCTCGGCAAGATGCCGATCGTCGCCGAGAGCATCGAAATCCTGCGGCAGTACCGCGGGCATCTCGCCATCGTCACCCAGACCATTCCCGCCATCGACGAGATCTACGGCGAGAACACGCGCCGCGCGCTGCAGGGCAACGCCGGCATCAAGCTCTATCTCACGCCCTCGGACGAGAAGACCGTCGAGGAACTGAGCAAGGCGGTCGGCAAGACCACGAAGACCGTCGTCACGCGCTCCCGCGCGATCGGCAAGAACCCCTTCGAGGGGCGGAGCCAGTCCGAGCGGACCGAGGAGGTGTCGCTCCTGCCCGAGGACGAGGCGCGTCGGCTGCCGCTCGACGAGATCGTCGTCGTGGTCGATGCGCAGATGCCGGTCCGGGCCAAGCGCGTTGTGTACTTCGAAGACCCGTTCTTCAAGAGTATTCACGCGGCGCAGGACGGCGACCTGCCGATTCCGGACGTGCCCGTCGGTCCGATGGGCGAGCTCCCCCTGAGCGTCCGGGCGACGGCGATGGCCCCGCGGGGATCGGGTCTCTCGGAACGCGATTTCGAAGCCAGGATGGGGATTGGCGAGGGTGGTGGAAGCTCACCCGCCGACCCGGCAGAGGCTCCGGACGTCCGTCGGTACCGTGCAGCCGCGATCGCGGATGACCATCGCCAGTTCGAGATGGATTTCGAGGGTCGGGCAGGTCTTGATGTCGAAACGCTTACCGCGGACGACCTGTCGGTGGTTCAGGAAGCACTGAGCGAGCTTGATCGTCTCGAAGGGGAGATCACGGACGTTTCAGAGCCGGGAGGTAAGTTGGTCGCACGCTGAAGCAGACATTGGAAACACTCGCGGCGAAAGACAGGATTGAGCCCAAATTAACGAATGCTGCACTATGCACCAATGGCTGAAAACCCTGAGTAGGTGGCCATTAAAGGTTGCACTTCGCGACCGTCCCGCTGATGGATGGTGGCGATTAAGAAACGGTTTCAGTGTCTTAAACAGTGCCGTGTGCAGTAGATGTTCATGTTTCAATCGGGGGATTGCGTATTGTGTCGTGCTCCCTGCGGCTCGGTTCAGAACCGCCGTGTAAAACGATCCGGGATCTGCACGTGGCAGGCGAACTACGCTGCGATGTCGGCCCTGCGGATTTCGTCAGTCTACTGATGTCGGCGATGTCTTCGAGATGCGCGTGGCTGTCGCGATTGCGCTACGCATCGCTGTCTGGGGGCTGAGAGCGCCATTGGCACCTCAGGCACTCTCGGGCCGATAGGCGCAATCAGCGAGCGTGCTTTGGTTCAGATCGGCCAGAAAGGCCGCCTCCGCATGGGCCAGCCGGGCCTTTAGCCGACATTTTGGCGATAAGGTGCAGGTGTTCGTGCCGGAGGCAAAGCATTCCACCAGCGCCTGATCGGCCTCGAGCACCGCCACCACATCGCCCAGCCGAATGTCCTCGGGCGCGCGAGCCAGCATCGCGCCGCCCCCGCCGCCGCGCCGGGTTTCCAGAAGACCTGCCGCGGCAAGCGCCGAAATCACCTTGGCCAGGTGGTTGCGCGAGATACGGAACTCGGCGGCTAGATCGGCGGCCGAGAAGGCCCGATCCGGCGTGCCCGCCATGCGCATCAGCACGCGAAGCCCGTAGTCTGTGAAGGACGTGAGGCGCATGGTCGCTGTCCTGAATTGGTATTTACAATGCGTATTACTGTGGTTTAATCGGTAAATCAAATGCCAATTCATTATCATCCGCCGGTTCGCCACAGAAGGGATGAGTCATGGTCGACAAAGCCACCGCCGCAGTGCCGCAGGAAACCGGCGCCCTGATCGACCACATCCTGTCCAACTATCACGAGATGCACCGGGCGGATCTGGCCTCGCTCGTACCCTTGGCCGAGCGCGTCGAACAGGTTCGCGCCAATGATCCAGACGCCCCGAAGGGTCTTGCCCATGCCCTGGCCACGCTTGCGCACGAGATGGAAGATCATATGGCAAAGGAAGAGATTATCTTGTTCCCGGCAATGCGCGCGGGCGGCGGAGTGGGTATCGAAACACTCATTGCGGTCATGTGTGCCGACCATGACGATCACGCCGAGACCATCGCTCTGATCCGCAAGCTGACAGGCGATCTCACACCTCCAGAGCATGCCTGTGGCTCGTGGTGGTCGCTTTATGGCGGCACGGCGACATTGATTGACGAACTGGCCTCGCACATCGCGTTGGAGAACGACGTGCTTTTCCCCCGGTTCGAGTCGGCAAGATGACCAAGGACGGGACATATGCCTCGCCGCCTTGCATGGCGGCCGAGGTCGATCCCGCGTATTTCGACCCGCTTGGCGTTGATCCCGGGCAGGCGCGCGATGTGGCGCGCTGGCGCCGGGCGGAACGAGCACGGCTGACCGGGCTGAGAGAGGGCCTGGGCCGGGCCGGGCGGGCGCAGGTTTCGGACAGGATCGCGGGGTATCTGGGCAGGGTGCTTGCGACGCGTGGCGTGAGGCGCGGATGCGTCCTGTCCGGCTACTGGCCGATCAAGGGGGAACCCGACCTGCGCCCGACCTTCGCCGATCTGCACCGCGCGGGCGTCACCGTCGCCTTGCCAGTGGTCGAGAACCGCGCCGCGCCACTGGTGTTTCGCCGCTGGACACCGGAGACCAAACTGGTGCGCGGCGACTGGAACATCCCCGTTCCCCCGCCCGGGGCCAATGTGCTGGTGCCCGATTTCGCGCTCGCGCCCTGCCTCGGGTGGACCGACGACTGCTATCGGTTGGGTTGGGGTGGGGGCTACTTCGATCGGACGTTGGCGGTGCTGACGCCACGCCCCATCACCATCGGCATCGCGCTGAACGCCGCCCGCCTGCCGACGATCTTTCCGCAACCCCATGACATCCCGCTCGACCTGATCCTGACCGAGGACGGCGTCGCGGCAACAAGGCCGGACTGAAGGACACACAGATGACCACCACGACCGAACAGATGCGCGCCTGGACCGGACCCGCGATCCTGACCTTCGGGTTCCGCCCGTTCTTTTTTGGCGCAGCGGTCTGGGCGGTGCTGGCGATGGCACTTTGGGTGCCCATACTGTCGGGGCACCTGACATTGCCCACCGCTTTCGACCCCGTGTCATGGCATGCGCATGAGTTCCTGTTCGGTTATCTGGGCGCCGTCGTCGCCGGGTTCCTGCTGACCGCAGTGCCGAACTGGACGGGGCGCTTGCCGATCGTCGGCTGGCGCCTCGCGATGCTCGCGGTCCTTTGGCTGGCAGGGCGTGTGGCGGTTGCGGTCTCGAGCAGCATTCCTGCGCTGCCAGTCGCCATGGTCGATCTGGCGTTTCCGGTTGTCTTTGCGCTTCTGATCGCGCGGGAAATCGTGGCGGGCAAGAACTGGCGCAACTTGATCGTGTTGGCGATGCTGGGGGTCTTCATTCTCGGCAATGCACTTTTCCACTGGGAGGCGGCAAAGGGCGACTACGCGGCCCAAGGCTATGGCCTGCGGCTGGGCCTTGGCGCGGGCGTGATGATGATCGCGGTCATCGGCGGCCGCATAGTGCCTTCCTTCACCCGCAACTGGCTGGTGAAACGGCGCAGCGCCGTCCTGCCCGTGGCGCCGATGCAGTCCTTCGACAAGGTGGCGTTGCTGGTCCTCCTGATCGCGCTTCTGTTGTGGGTCGTCCTGCCTCTCGGGACGTTGACCGGGCCGGCCCTTGCGCTGGCAGGCGTATTGCACGCCCTGCGATTGGCCCGCTGGGCCGGACACCGGACCTTTGCTGAACCGCTGGTGACGGTGCTGCATGCCGGCTACGCCTTCGTCCCACTGGGGGCTCTGGCATTGGCTGTGGAAATTCTTGCTCCGGGGTCGTTCGGAATGGCAGGCGCGCAACATTTCTGGATGGCTGGCGCAATCGGGCTGATGACGCTTGCCGTGATGACACGCGCCACGCTGGGTCATACAGGGCAGGACCTCACCGCCGGCGCGGGGACGGTTATAATCTACCTAGCCCTGATCCTGTCCGTCTTCGCGCGGGTCGCTGGCGGCGTCTGGCCCGAAGTCTCCGGCACGCTGACCACGGCGGCAGGTCTGTTGTGGATCGTGGCCTACGGCGGTTTTGCCATCGTCTACGGCACGCTCTTGCTGCGCCTGCTCGCGGCCAGACGGGCCTGAGGCGCGCGCTCATGGGATGGCTGGAGTTCGTCGCCGCCTATGCCGTGTTTTTCGCGTCGCATTCCCTTCCGGTGCGCCCCTCTGTTCGGCCCTGGCTTGAGGCACGGCTTGGGTCGTCCGGATTCACATTGGCCTATTCCGCTCTGTCGCTCGTCGTTCTGGCTTGGTTGATCGGTGCGGCAGGCCGCGCGCCGCATTTGGCCGTTTGGGACTGGGCGCCATGGCAGGTCCATGTCCCACTGACGGTCATGGGGCCTGTCTGCCTGATCCTTGCGCTCTCCATCGGCCGGCCCAACCCTTTCTCGTTCGGGGGTGCACGCAACGACCAGTTCGACCCTGCACGGCCCGGCATCATTCGCTTGTCGCGTCATCCGCTGCTTCTGGCGTTGGCGCTTTGGGCGGCGGCCCATGTCGTGCCAAACGGAGATCTGGCACATGTGATCCTGTTCGGCACCTTCGCTGCCTTCGCGCTGCTGGGAGGCCGACTGATCGACCGGCGCAAGCGCCGCGAAATGGGGCCAGAGTGGCAACGGAGGCGTGATTGCGTGGCGGACGCACCGCTCCTCTCGGCGTCCCAG
Organism: Roseobacter sp. FCG-D35; assembly: GCF_033436665.1. NCBI lineage: Bacteria > Pseudomonadati > Pseudomonadota > Alphaproteobacteria > Rhodobacterales > Roseobacteraceae > Roseobacter > Roseobacter sp. FCG-D35. The sequence goes on along the minus strand of NZ_JAWQFO010000011.1, from coordinate 96,389 downwards.
TCGGGAGGCACTCTCCTGCGGGTTGCGGCAGGCATTGCGCTGTACGGGGCGCTGCTCTGTGCGCATCCATTTCTTTTTGGGGTCAGTCCGCTTCCCTGAACGTCAATCCTTGATGTCTTCGATCCAGGTCTTTGCGGCGACGGCACGGGGCAGGCCAAGCGGGCCGATGGCCAGCATCGCAACCTGCATGATCGCCTCAGCCTCAATCCCCTCCGATCTGGCGCGCCGGGTGTGGGAATGGACCGCGCCTTCGGAGCCCGCGCCAATCGCGAGGGCGAGCTTGACGAGGCGCTTCTCGCGGTCTGTCAGGGGGCCGCAATCGGCCGTTGCCTTGCCCAAGGCAGCATAGGCCTTCCAGACATCAGGGTGTTCCTCGGCGAGATCTCCGGCGGCGCCGGGCATGGATTTGGTCATTTGTCAGTCCCTCAGGTTGAAAAGTCATCAATCAGCGGATTTGGTTTCGCAAAGCGCTCAAGGTCCGCCTGATTGTCGATGGAGATGCGGGTGCCGGTCACGGTAACGCCATAGGGCTGCAGGCCCTTGAAGGCGCGGCTGAGATTTTCAGGGGTCATGCCCAGCACAGAGGCCAGGCGCCGCTTCTCGAAGTCCAACTCGAACGCAGCCCCACCGCCGGCGTGCCTTTGTTGCCTGAGCAGGTAATTCGCGAGCCGCTCGAGCGACGTTCTGAGTTTCAGGTCCTTCTGCGCCTTGATGACCGAGCGATAGCACTGCGCCAGTTCCGTGACGATCGCACGGGCAAAGTTGCTGTCGGCACCAAAGATCGCGCGCACGTCCTGACTGGGGATCAGCGCGATCCGGCTTTTCTCCAACGTGCGGGCCGACATCAGGTAGGGCGCATCCTTGATGGTCGCGGCAAGAATGAAGGTCGAGATTGGGCGGACAGTCGCCATGCTGGTCTCTCGGCCATTCCAGGTCGAAAACAGATCCACAGAACCCGAAATGACGATGTGAAGAAAATCGCTCGGTTCTCCTTCAGTGATCAATTCGATCTGTGCAGGGAAATTCTGCACATAGGCGCCACGCATCAAGGATGTGAAATTATCATCCGCCATCTGCGCAAAGAGATCGAGTTTTCGAATATCCCGGTATTCGGAATCGGGCATGTCGGTCCCCCTTCGACTTTGCGCGCTTAACAATTGTCACCAAATCAATTGATATATGTCAAACCGTCGGTTGACCTTCGCGACCGCAGCCTTGATCTGCGACCGCGCACCGGATGACAAATTTCTGTAAGCCATTTATTTCGTTATCCTTTTCCGGGTTTTGTGATCTAGATCAAGTCACCGGCGGCTCAGCAGCGTCAGGTCTGGCACTGATCCCCTCACAGGGGTGAAAGACATATTTTGCCGGAGACCCGCCATGCAGACCGTAGCCACAGCCTCACGCGCCGATCAGACACGCGCCCTGAGCCTGAGCACGATCGCCTTTACCGCCTGTTTCGCGGTCTGGACGATCTTTTCCATCATCGGTGTCGCCATCAAGGCCGAGCTTGGCCTGAATGACACCCAGTTCGGCCTGCTGGTCGCCACCCCGATCCTGACCGGATCGGTCATCCGCCTGTTTCTCGGCGTTTGGACCGAGAAATACGGCGGGCGGCTGGTGTTCTCGAGCCAGATGATTCTGACGGCGCTGGCCACATGGGCGCTGACGCTGGCGGACAGCTACATCATGTACCTGATTGCGGCGCTCGGCATCGGCCTCGCTGGCGGATCGTTCATCATCGGCGTGGCCTATGTCAGCCGCTGGTATGACGCTGGCCACCAGGGGACCGCGCTAGGTATCTTCGGTGCGGGCAACGTCGGCGCCGCGGTCACCAAGTTCGTCGCTCCCTTCGTCATGGTCGCCTATGGCTGGCACGGTGTGGCCTATGCCTGGGCCGCGGGGCTCGCCATCATCGGCGTACTGTTCTTCCTGTTGGCAAAGGACGACCCCGAGCTGGTCGAGCGGCGCAAGACAGGGGCGAAGGCACCGTCGCTGGCGCAGCAATTCGCGCCGCTGAAGAACCTGCAGGTCTGGCGCTTCTCGCTCTACTACTTCTTCGTGTTCGGCGCCTTCGTGGCACTTGCGCTCTGGATGCCCCACTACCTGATCGACGTTTACGGCGTTGACGTGAAAACCGCTGGCATGGCGGCGGCGTCATTCAGCCTGTCTGCCTCGCTGTTTCGCGCCTATGGTGGTCACCTGAGCGACAAGTTTGGCGCGCGCCAGGTCATGTACTGGACCTTCGGTTTCGCGCTGGTCCTTCTGTTCATGCTGTCCTACCCGCCGACGGATTACGTCATCCAGGGCAAGGACGGGCCGATCGCCTTCTCGACCTCGATGGGGTTCTGGCCCTTCATCGCCGTCCTGTTCACGCTCGGCTTCTTCATGAGCCTCGGCAAGGCGGCGGTCTTCAAGCACATCCCGGTCTACTACCCCAAGCATGTCGGCGCGGTCGGCGGTCTGGTGGGCATGATCGGCGGCCTTGGCGGCTTCGTCCTGCCCATAGCCTTCGGCGCACTCCTGGACCTCACCGGCATCTACACCTCATGCTTCGCACTGCTCTTCGGTCTTGTCGGCATCGCGCTGACTTGGATGCATCTGTCGATCCGGGCCATGGAGCGCGCGGCACATGGCCCGGCGCTCGACGAGCTGCCAAGCCTGCCGGAGATGCAGGAAATCCACGTGCCGGGGAAGACGGTCATGCCGCGCGTCCTCGCGGACTGGCATCCTGAAGACGCCACGTTCTGGGCGGACAAGGGTCGGGCCGTTGCGCGTCGCAACCTCTGGATCTCGATCCCGGCGCTGCTTCTGGCCTTCTCGGTCTGGATGGTCTGGTCGGTCGTCGTCGCCCGTCTGCCCGCCATCGGATTCGACTTCACCCCGGGCCAGCTGTTCTGGCTGGCGGCCCTGCCGGGCCTGTCGGGCGCGACGCTGCGGATCTTCTATAGCTTCATGGTGCCGATCTTCGGTGGGCGGCTATGGACCACGCTGTCGACCGCCTCGCTTCTGCTGCCTGCGATGGGTATCGGCTACGCAGTCCAGAACCCCGACACGCCGTACCTGATCTTCCTCGTGCTGGCGCTGCTGTGCGGCTTCGGCGGCGGCAACTTCGCCTCTTCCATGGCCAATATCGGCTACTTCTTCCCGAAGGCCGAAAAGGGCAACGCGCTGGCGCTGAACGCAGGCCTCGGGAATCTCGGCGTGTCCGTCATGCAGTTCCTCGTGCCCATCGTCATCACGGCGGGCGTGTTCGGGGCGCTCGGCGGGCAACCGCAAACCATGTCCGACGGCGGCCAGCTCTGGATGCAGAACGCAGGCTTTGTCTGGGTGCCCTTCATCCTCGCAGCCACCGTCGCGGCGTGGCTCGGCATGAACGACATTGCCGATGCACGCGCCAGCTTCGCCGATCAGGCGGTGATCTTCAGTCGCAAGCACAACTGGCTGATGTGCATCCTCTATACCGGCACATTCGGCAGCTTCATCGGCTATTCGGCTGGCTTCCCCCTGCTGGCGCGACTGGCCTTTCCGGAGGTGAACGCACTCAACTACGTGTTCCTCGGGCCGCTGGTAGGCGCGCTCAGCCGGGCCGGAACTGGCTGGATCAGTGACCGCTTCGGCGGGGGGCGCGTGACCTTCTGGACCTTCGCGGCGATGATCGCGGCCACCTTCGGCGTGATCTCCTTCCTCGGGCTGGGGTCCTTCATCGGCTTCTTCGCCTGCTTTATGGCGCTGTTCTTCCTGACCGGTGTCGGCAACGCGTCGACCTTCCAGATGATCCCGGTGATCATGGGCCGCGAAGTGCCGCGCCTGATGCCGCACCTCGGGGTCGAGGAGCGCAAGCGCCAGATCGCCATGGAGTCGGGCGCCATCGTGGCCTTCACCTCGGCCATCGCGGCCTACGGCGCCTTCTTCATCCCCAAGGCCTACGGGACATCAATCGCGATGACCGGGTCTGCCGTTGGGGCGCTGTGGGGTTTCCTGATCTTCTACGTGATCTGCGTCGTCATCACGTGGGTGGTCTACACGCGCCCCGGCGGCCTTCTCCACGACATCGAACATGGCCGCACGCCGCAGGGCACCGCAGCCCAGGCCGCTGAATGATCCAGTTGATTTCCCGGGCGGCGGAACTCGCCGCCCGGGCTCAGACACCCGAAAGGACAGCCCAATGAGCCATCTGCTCGACAAACTGAACTTCTTCCAGAGCAAGGAACTGGAGCAATTCTCCGATGGTTGGGGACAGACCACCCGTGAGGATCGCAGCTGGGAAGACACCTACAGAAACCGCTGGCGGCACGACAAGATCGTCCGTTCGACCCACGGGGTGAACTGCACCGGGTCGTGTTCGTGGAAGATCTACGTCAAATCCGGCATCGTGACCTGGGAGACGCAGCAGACGGATTATCCGCGCACCCGCGCGGGGCTGCCTAATCATGAACCGCGCGGGTGTGCGCGGGGTGCCTCCTACAGTTGGTATCTCTATTCCGCGAACCGGGTGAAGAACCCCCTCATCCGCGGCAGCCTGATGCGTGCCTGGCGGAAGATGCGCGAGACCATGACGCCGGTGGCCGCCTGGGCCGCGATCCAGAACGATCCTATTCTGCGCGCCAGCTACACCAAGACGCGTGGCAAGGGCGGGTTCGTGCGAGCAAGCTGGGACGAGGCGACCGAGATCGTCGCCGCTGCCAACGCCTATACCGCGAAAGCCTACGGGCCCGACCGGGTGTTCGGCTTCTCGCCCATCCCGGCGATGTCGATGGTGAGCTATGCCGCCGGCTCGCGCTACCTGTCGCTTCTCGGCGGCACCTGCATGTCGTTCTACGACTGGTACTGCGACTTGCCGCCAGCTTCCCCCCAGACCTGGGGCGAACAGACCGACGTGCCGGAATCGGCCGACTGGTACAACGCGGGCTTCCTGATGCTCTGGGGCTCGAACGTGCCGCAGACGCGCACGCCGGACGCGCATTTCTACACCGAGGTCCGCTATCGCGGCACCAAGTCGGCCGTGGTCAGCCCGGACTATTCGGAAGCCGCCAAGTTCGGCGACATCTGGCTGAACCCGCAGGCGGGCACCGACGCGGCGCTGGCAATGGCGATGGGTCACGTGATCCTGCGCGAATTCCACCTCGACCGGCAGGCCGAGTATTTCGAGGAGTATGCCCGCAAGTACACGGACATGCCGATGCTCGTTCGGCTTGATGAAAAGGACGGGCATCATGTCCCTGGCCGGATGCTGCGCGCCGACGACTTCGACGGCAAGCTTGGCGAGGCCAACAACCCCGACTGGAAGACCGTCGCTTATGACGAGGCGTCGGGTCAGATCGTGGCGCCCAACGGGTCCATCGGGTTCCGCTGGGGCGAAGAGGGAAGATGGAACCTCGAAGAGAAAGCGAAGGGCGCTGAAAGCAAGCTGCGCCTCAGCCAGATCATGGATGGTGATCACGATGAGGTCGTAGGCGTCGACTTCCCTTATTTCGGCGGTGCTGCCACGGGCGACTTCGTGAAATGCGATCACCCCGAAGTGTTGACCCGGAACATTCCAGCGCGCCGTGTGAAACTTGCCGACGGGTCCGAGGCGCTGGTTGCCACCGTTTTCGACCTCTTCTGCGCCAACTACGGTCTCGACCGGGGTCTTGGCGGTGACTGGGTGTCCAAGGATTTCAACGACGACAGCCCCTACACCCCCGCCTGGGCCGAAAAGATCACCGGCGTTGAGAGGGAGAAGATCATCGCGGTCGCCCGCGAATTCGCAGGCAACGCCGAAAAGACCCATGGCAAGTCCATGGTCATCCTCGGCGCTGGTCTGAACCACTGGTACCACATGGACATGAACTACCGCGGCATCATCAACATGCTGGTGATGTGCGGCTGCATCGGCCAGGAGGGCGGCGGCTGGTCGCACTATGTCGGCCAGGAGAAGCTGCGCCCGCAGACGGGCTGGCAGCCGCTGGCCTTCGCGCTCGACTGGAACCGCCCGCCTCGACACATGAACTCGACGTCTTGCTGGTACGCCCACACGGACCAGTGGCGCTACGAGACGCTGCGCGCAGGCGAGATCCTGTCGCCAACGGCGCCCGAGGGCGACTGGGACATCTCCCTGATCGACTATAACATCCGGGCCGAGCGCATGGGCTGGCTGCCCTCCGCCCCGCAGCTCAAGACCAATCCTCTGGAAGTCTCGAAAGCCGCAAAGAAGGCCGGGAAGGAGATCAAGGACTACGTCGCCGAACAGCTGAAAGCCGGTGATCTGGAAATGTCGTGTCAGGATCCGGACGCCCCGGAAAACTGGCCGCGCAATCTGTTCGTCTGGCGCTCGAACCTGCTGGGGTCGTCCGGCAAGGGACACGAGTACTTCCTCAAGCACCTCCTGGGCACCGACCATGGGGTGATGGGCAAGGACCTGGGCGAGGAAGGCGGCGTGATGCCGAAGGAGGCCCGCTGGCACGACGACGCGCCGAAGGGCAAGCTCGACCTGCTGGTGTGCATCGACTTCCGCATGTCTACGACGGCGGTCTATTCCGACATCGTCCTGCCCACGGCCAGCTGGTACGAGAAGGACGACCTCAACACCTCGGACATGCACCCCTTCATCCATCCGCTGCAGGCGGCGGTGGACCCGGCCTACGAGAGCAAGTCCGACTGGGAGATCTTCAAGTCCATCGCCCGGAAATTCTCCGAAGTCGCGCCCGAGGTGCTGGGTGTCGAGACCGACATCGTCCAGCTTCCTCTCCTGCACGATACCGCCGCCGAACTGGCGCAGGCGCATGTGAAGGACTGGAAGAAGGGCGAATGCGACCTGATCCCCGGTAAGACAGCGCCGAACTACATCGCCGTCGAGCGGGACTATCCGAACCTCTACAAGAAGTTCACCTCGGTCGGTCCGCTCCTTGAAAAGCTTGGCAACGGTGGCAAGGGGATCACCTGGGACACCAAGACCGAGGTCAAGCACCTGCGCGATCTGAATGGCGTGGTCCAGGATGAGGGCGTCTCGAAAGGCCAGGCGAAGCTCGAAACCGCCATCGACGCGGCCGAGATGATCCTGATGCTGGCCCCCGAAACCAACGGCGAGGTGGCCGTGAAGGCCTGGGAAGAACTGGAGAAACCCACCGGCCGGCATCACGCCCACCTCGCGGAAGGCGCGCATCACACCAAGATCCGCTTCCGCGACATCGCCGCGCAACCGCGCAAGATCATCTCCAGCCCCACATGGTCGGGCATCGAAAGCGAGGAGGTCTGCTACAACGCGGGCTACACCAACGTGCACGAGCTGATCCCGTGGCGCACCCTGACGGGCCGCCAGCAGCTCTACCAAGATCACGAATGGATGCGTGCCTTTGGCGAAGGCTTTGTCAGCTATCGCCCGCCGGTGGACCTCAAGACCATCACGGCCGCCGTCAACAACGACGCGGCCGAGGGTAGCCCGCACGTGGTGCTGAACTTCATCACGCCCCACCAGAAATGGGGCATCCACTCCACTTATACCGACAACCTGCTGATGCTGACGCTGAACAGGGGCGGACCGGTGGTCTGGATGTCCGAGGTGGACGCGGCAAAGGCGGGCCTTGTCGATAACGACTGGGTCGAAGCTTACAACATCAACGGCGCGCTAACGGCTCGGGTTGTGGTGTCCCAACGCATCAAGCAGGGCACGCTGTTCATGTATCATGCGCAGGAAAAGATCGTGAATACGCCTGGGTCCGAGAAGACCGGCAATCGCGGCGGCATCCACAACTCGGTCACCCGTGCCACGCTGAAACCCACGCACATGATCGGCGGCTACGCGCAGATGTCCTACGGCTTCAACTACTACGGCACCGTGGGCAGCAATCGCGACGAGTTCGTGATCGTGCGGAAAATGAAGAAGATCGACTGGCTCGACAAACCCGCAAGCCGGTCCGCAACCCAGAACGTGGAGGCAGCGGAATGAGAGTTCGTGCACAAATCGGAAAGGTCCTGAACCTCGACAAATGCATCGGGTGTCACACCTGCTCGGTCACCTGCAAGAACGTGTGGACGACGCGCGAAGGTGTCGAATACGCATGGTTCAACAACGTCGAGACCAAGCCCGGCACCGGCTATCCGACCGACTGGGAAAACCAGAAACGCTGGAACGGCGGCTGGGTACGCTCGGCCTCGGGCAAACTGCATCCCAAGCAGGGCAGCAAATGGCGGATCCTCGCGAACATCTTCGCTAACCCCTCGATGCCCGAGATCGACGACTACTACGAGCCGTTCGACTTCGACTACGACCACCTGAAGTCCGCGCCCGACATGACCGCGTTTCCCACCGCGCGGCCCCGGTCGAAGATCACGGGTGAGCGGATGGAGAAGATCGAGAAGGGTCCGAACTGGGAGGAAATCCTGGGCGGCGAATTCTCCAAGCGGTCGCAGGACTACAACTTCGACCAGGTCCAGAAGGACATCTATGGAGAGTATGAAAACACCTTCATGATGTATCTGCCGCGTCTGTGCGAGCATTGCCTCAACCCGACCTGTTCCGCCTCCTGCCCATCGGGCGCGATCTACAAGCGCGAAGAGGACGGCATCGTCCTGATCGACCAGGAGAAGTGCCGCGGCTGGCGGATGTGCATCTCGGGCTGTCCCTACAAGAAGGTCTATTACAACTGGGATACCGGCAAGTCCGAGAAATGCACCTTCTGCTATCCGCGCATCGAGTCCGGCCAGCCGACGGTCTGTTCGGAAACCTGCGTCGGGCGCATTCGCTATCTGGGCGTGATCCTTTATGACGCAGACAAGATCGAAGCTGCGGCCAGCGCCGAGCGCGAGACCGATCTCTACGGCGCGCAGCTCGACGTGTTCCTCGACCCGAACGACCCCGAGGTGATCGCCGCGGCGCGCCGCGACGGCGTGCCCGAGGACTGGATCGAGGCGGCGAAGGTCAGCCCGGTCTGGAAGATGGCGATGGATTGGAAGGTCGCCTTCCCGCTGCACCCGGAATACCGGACGCTGCCGATGGTGTGGTACATCCCGCCGCTCAGCCCGATCCAGAACGCCGCTCAGGCGGGACAGATCGCGATGAGCGACCAGATGCCCGACGTGCGGTCGCTGCGGATCCCCGTGAAGTACCTCGCCAACATGCTGACGGCGGGTGACGAGGAACCCATCGTTCACGCCCTCGAACGCATGTCCGCGATGAGGCTCTACATGCGGGCGCTCAGCGTGGAGGGCGTGCGGGACGAGGCGATCGCTGCCCGTGTCGGCATGTCGGGCCGGGTGATCGAGGACATGTACAAGATCATGGCCATCGCCGATTACGAGGACCGCTTCGCGATCCCCACGGCGCACCGCGAACAGAACGAACATGGAGCCGACATACGGGGCGGCTGCGGCTTTACCGACGGCAACGGCTGTTCCACCGGTGAGGCCGGCAAGACCACTTTGTTCGGCGGCAAGAAAAAGAAATTCGCCCTTCCGCAGGAGACCTTCTGATGATGGACCGCACACTCAAGGCCCTGTCGCTGATCCTGAGCTATCCCTCGCGGGAGCTTCAGGAGGCCATGCCCGAAATCGGGGGCGTCATCGCAGCCGATCCCCGCATCGCCGCCGACACACGAGCTGCGCTGCGCAGGTTGGCCGACGGCTTCGCAAAGGCCGACCTATACGACCTGCAGGAAAGCTATGTGATGCTCTTCGACCGGTCGCGGACGCTGTCGCTCAATCTCTTCGAGCATGTTCACGGCGAAAGCCGTGACAGGGGCGGCGCCATGGTCAGCCTGATCGAGACCTATCGGGCGGGCGGGTTCGAACCCGCCACCTCGGAACTGCCGGACCACCTGCCGGTGTTGCTGGAATTCCTGTCGACGCGTCCCTTCGCAGAAGTGCAGGAAACTCTGGCGGACGCGGCGCATATCCTTGATGCTCTCGCGGCCCGGCTTGTCCGGCGCGACAGCGGGTATGCTGCCGCGTTCGCCGCTCTTTCCCAGCTCGCCGACATGCAGGCCGACGCCGAAGCCGTGGCCGACATGCTGTCTCAGCCCGATGATGACCCGACCGACCTCGCGGCGCTCGATGCCGTTTGGGAGGAAACCGAGGTTACGTTCGGCCCCGATACGAACGCAGGTTGCCCGCAAGTCCGCGACATGCTCGCGGCGATGGACAAACCTGGGTTCAATCCTACCCCCGCCCCGCAACCATTGAACAGGAGCGCATGACATGTTTGGCGACTTCGACATCAACTTCGTCATCTTCGGGGTCATGCCCTATGTCGCGCTGACGATCTTCCTCGTGGGATCGATCGTGCGTTACGAGCGGGACCCCTTCACCTGGAAGAGTTCCTCGAGCCAGCTTCTGCGCCGAAAGCAGCTGATCTGGGGGTCGATCCTGTTCCATGTCGGCATCCTGACCGTGTTCTTCGGTCACCTCGTCGGCCTCTTCACGCCGGTCTGGGTGCTGGATGCCTTGGGCATTCCCTATGCGCTTAAGCAATGGATGGCAGTTCTGATCGGCGGCCCGGCTGGCATCGCCGCCCTGATCGGATCGACCATGCTGCTCCACCGCCGCCTCGTCGATCCGCGCATCCGCGTGACATCGACCTTCCCCGACATCCTGATCATGGTCCTGATCTGGCTGCAGCTGGCCATCGGCCTGCTGACGATCACCCAGACGCTGCAGCACATGGACGGGTCGGAAATGGTCCGCTTCATGACCTGGTCGCAGAGCGTGGTCAGCTGGAACATCAACGCCTGGGTCACCGTCGTCGACGTGCACTGGCTCTACAAGCTGCACATCTTCCTCGGTCTCATCATCACGGCGCTGTTTCCGTTCACGCGGCTCGTCCACATCTGGTCCGGGTTCGCAGCCCCCTTCCGCTACCTGCTGACGCGGCCGGGTTACCAGATCGTACGCTCACGGCGGCATCGCCCGCTCGAGGAACGCCGCCGCGCCTATGACAAGGTGCAAGCCAAAGGCGGTCCTACCGCCACGACGCCAGCGGAGTGAGCCAGATGAACGTGGCCCTGTTTCCCGATGTCGTCGTGAACGGCGAAACCATCCCCTCGGCGGCAATTGCCGCCGAGGCCCAGAACCACAGCGCCCCCAAGGACAAGCCCGGGATCGCCTGGCGCAAGGCGGCGCAGGCGCTGGCGATCCGTGCGCTGCTCTTGCAGGAGGCGAAGCGGCGCGGGCTGACGCCCGACCCGCTCGAACTGGCGCCGGGGCGGTTCGAAACCGACGACGAAGCCCTGATCCGCGCCCTGTTGGACGAGGCGCTGGTGATCGCCCCCGTCACCGAAGAGACCGTGCGCGTGGAATGGGAAAAGGACCCTGCCCGATATCGTTCGGCACCCCTCTGGGATGTCTCGCACATCCTGTGCGCCTGCGATCCGCGCGACGAAGCCGAGTGCGCCGCGGCGAGGGCACGGGCCGTTGTCCTGCTGACGCGACTCGACGGCGATGCAAAGGGATTTGCCGCTGCCGCGCGCGAAAGCGATTGCGGTTCGAAAGCCTCTGGCGGCCATCTGGGTCAGCTTGGCCCCGGCGACACCGTGCCGGAGTTCGAGGCAGCCCTGCGCTCCCTGACCGAAGGGGCGGTGACACCGGCGCCCGTGTTATCGCGCCACGGCTGGCACATCATCCGACTGAATGCCACGGCGCCGGGTCAGGTGCTGCCGTACGACACCGTTCGCCCGAAGATAGCGCAGGCGTTGGAAAAGGCCGCCTGGGCGCGCGCCTCGCGCGCCTTCGTGGAGAGCCTCGGTCAAGAGGCGCAGATCTCTGGCGCAAGCCTGACGCCGATCTGAACCACGCGAAAGGACGTGTGATGAAACTGTCAGAGACAGTGACGCGCGGAAGTGGCGACAAACCGACGAGTCCGAGCCTGCTCGCAAATCCTCTGGATTTCATCAGCGAAGACCACCTGCGCGAACGTCAGATTTGCGCAGTTATCGACGGGCTGGCAACGGCGGACGCTTTCAATCGCCAAGAAGCGACAGCGGTGCTGCGCTTTCTGAATGAGGAACTGAACGTCCACCTACGCGACGAGGCAGAGGACCTGTTCCCGCTTCTTGCCCGGCGCTGTACAGAGGAGGATGCGATTGAGAGTGCGATCGACCGGATAAGGGCCGATCAGGATGAGGCGATGCGTCTGCTGCCCGAAGTGCGTGCGATGCTCGCCGGTTGCCTTGATAAGGGGGCCGATCTGTCCGCCAAGGAGCGCTGGGTGTTGTCCAGGTTCGCGGGCCACGTGCGGCGCCACCTCGTTGCCGAAAACGCGATCCTCTTGCCGATTGCCCGCGCCCGGCTGACTCGGGCCGATCTGCGGATCCTGTCGAAACACATGCGATCCAGACGCGGGCTGCCAGATTTCCCGGAGACGACCGATGCTGAATGACCTTCTGGAGCGTAACGTGGCGTGGTCGAAACAACGTCACGACGAGGAGCCTGACTTTTTCACCCGGCTTGCCGCCCTTCAGGCGCCCGAGTTCTTCTGGATCGGCTGTTCGGACAGCCGGGTACCGGCCAACGTGGTCGCGGGGCTCGATCCGGGCGAGGTGTTCGTCCATCGCAACGTTGCCAACATCGTTCATTCCTCGGACATGAACCTGCTGTCGGCGCTGGAATTCGCGGTCGATGCGTTGCATGTGCGCGAGATCATCGTTTGCGGCCACTATGGCTGCGGGGGGGTCAAGGCCGCGACCGAGGATCTGCCACACGGTCTGGCCGATCACTGGCTCGAGCCGATCCGGCGCCTGGCCCGCGCATATGCGGTCGATCTGGGGCGCGAAACCGACCTCGAAGCACAACGCGACCGGCTGGCCGAACTCAATGTGGTCGAGGGCGTGCGGCGCGTCTGCGAGACGCCGATCCTTCAGAGGGCATGGCGCCGTGGAGCCGATGTCCGCGTGCACGGCCTGATTTACGGGCTCAAGGACGGGCGCCTGCGCGACCTCGATTGCAGCATCGGGCCCGGGCATTTCCAGCCTACCAATTCCGCCGAGGAGGCAGCACAATGACCATCCATCAAGCCATCGCGTCACCGGGCTGCGGCTGTGACAGTCAGGACATGCTTCACTCGCTGATCAGCATCGACGAGGCACTGGCCCGGATTGCAGGGCATATAGCACCGGTCGGCCGGACCGAGGCCCTGTCGCTCGACCACGCCTTTGGCCGCATTCTCGCTCAGCCGGTCCGGTCCCGAGCCATGGCACCGGCTTTCGATAATGCGGCGATGGATGGCTATGCGATCGCGACATCGGCCCTCACTGGCGCCGGACCCTGGGTGCTGCCAGTCGTTGCGCGCGTGCCTGCCGGGCAGGCGGTGACGACACCGGTCGCAGGGGCCGTGGCGGCCCGAATCTTTACTGGCGCGCCAGTCCCGTTGGGCGCGGACTCGGTCGTCATGCAGGAGGACGTCCTGCGTGACGGGGACGCTATTCATCTGTCGCACAGACCTGAACCGGGTTTGAACGTCCGCCGCGCGGGTAGTGACATGGCCAAGGGTGCGACCGTTCTGGACAAGGGCCGCAGGCTCGGACCAAGGGAGATCGCCGCCTGTGCCGCCGCCGGCGCGGGCATCCTGCGTGTTCGGCGCAGGCTGCGCGTGGCACTGCTTGTCACCGGCGACGAGGTACGCCGCGCCGGGGGCGCGCGCGAGGAAGCCCAGATCTGGGACGTGAACACACCGATGCTGACGGCAGGCCTTGCAGCTGCGGATGTGGACGTCGTTGCCTCGGCTCATGGTGCCGACAACCTTGCCGGTCTTGTCCGTGAATTGGGCGACATGGCGGCGCAAGCCGATCTTGTCATCACCACGGGCGGTATCTCGGTGGGCGAAGAAGATCATGTGAAGCCGGCTGTCATGGCATTGGGCGGCGAAACCCTGTTAAGCGGCGTCGCGATCAAACCGGGCAAGCCGGTGTCGGTCGGGCGCATCGGCAAGGCGCACTGGCTTGGATTGCCCGGCAACCCGGTATCGGCCTTCGTCACATGGCAGGTCTTCGGACTGGCGCTGATCCGTGCCCTGAGCGGCGCGGGACCCGCCCCGACCCGACGGCATGTCGTGACCGCAGGCCCAATCCGCCGCAAGCCCGGGCGCTGCGAACTCCGACCCGCCACGCTGGCCGGTTTCGATGGCCATGGTCGCGAGATCGTCTCCTTCGAGGATGCCACACATTCGGCCCGTGTCGGGCTGCTCTCTCCAGCGGACGGGCTGATGTTTCTGCCCGCCGACGTCGAATCCCTGCCAGCCGGTGCGCTGGTCGAATTCCAACCTTTCTGCCAATCCTGAAGGAGCCCGGACATGAAACTCGCCTACACGATGGCGCCAGGACGCGGCGATACGGATCTGGTGCTTGAACGGCTGGCAGCGAACCTCGCAGCCCGGGGCCTCAGATGCTGCGGGACCGTCCAGATCAACAGCAAGCGCTCCGATGTCGGCCCCTGCGACATGGATGTGCGGGTGCTGCCCGATGGTCCCGTCCTGCGCATCAGCCAGGACCTCGGGTCGCAGGCGCGGGGGTGCCGCCTCGACCCGGCCGCGCTGGAAACGGCGGTCGGGCTGGTCAAGGTCAGCCTGTCATCCGGCGCGGACCTGCTGATCGTCAACAAGTTCGGAAAGCACGAGGCGGAGGGGCGGGGGTTCCGCGACGTGATCGCCGAGGCGGTTGCGACGGAGATCCCGGTACTGGTCGGACTCAATGCGCTCAACCGACCGGCCTTCGAGACCTTCGCGGAGGGGCTGGCAACCCGGTTGCCGCCCGAACCCGCAGCGCTGATGGCGTGGGTGAACGAGATGACCGTGTCGGCTGACATGCTGGTCTGATTTCGGCCGATCGTCGGGATTGGCTTTTCGTTTTCCGAGTTGAAGGTCGGCCAGTCAATGCAACAGAGTATGTTCTGCCCGGTCTCGGAATTGGGCCGAGCGCATGCCATGCAAATAAGCAAGAAAAGAATCATCAAGACCACGCGGGCGGCAGGAATGATCTACGGACCGGGACCATGGAGGATTGGACAGATGTTCTCGCTGGATCAGGGTCGCACCCACCGGAGGCGTGCAAATTGTGTGCAATCCAAAGTGAAGGTACGGAAAGCGCACATAAGCAGCCTCTTACGCAAACGCAGCGAGTTCACCCTATGTCCGCACTATCGACATTGGCAACGACAGACTGAGCGACCGCTTTCGGACGATCAACGCCGACCCAGACGTTTCGCACGATCCAGCAAAGCCAGCATCTGAGCGCCGGTCCCGGTTGAAACGGGTTCCCGATTAGCTGGAGGCGACACACCTTGGCTGGGATAGCGAGCCGGCATCTGCTGAACACCGAACATCGCCCGCGCTCGAAGTGCCGCATACTCCGCGCCGGAGGCTGCCCCAACAAGGTAGCGGTTCTGCGCTTGCGGCGAACCCATTGCAGCCCGGCCGAATGCATACGCGCCGCCAAGTCCTCCAGAGATTGCCGGCATCATGATGTTTCCCGAGATTGCTCGAACGATGAAAGGAGTCGCCAGGATGAATCCTTTCGCCATCAGTACCATCATGAAAAACGGGATGAGGGCCCCGATATTGGAGGCGTCCTCGGGATCACCGAGTGCGCTGAGCAAGGACGACGATACACCCGCAATTGTCGAGAAGATGCCCGCGATGACGATCGGATACATTGCGAAGGACACCAACGCTGAAAGCCAGCGCGCGAAATAGTCCTTTGTGACCTCGAACAGCGTGAGGAAGATCATGATGGGCGCAAGCCCGAGCAGCAAAGCGATCATCAGGCGCGACGCGACCATGAGAAAGGCGGCGAGACCGCCGAGAAGCGAGAGAAGAAAGACGCCGAGTGTATCGAGTAGCGCGCCTGCCATCCAATTCAGTTCAGATCCAGCGGCGTTCAGATAGTTCCCGAATTGCTCGATGATGTCGTCGAATTCCTCTGCGAAAGTCCCCGAGGAACCAGGCACGCCGCCTCCGATCGAGGCGACAAGGGATCCGGCGATACTGTCGATGCCTGAAAGTATCGCCGACGACAGAGCGTTGAATTGCACCCAATTGCTGGCGAAGATTCCGATGAGTGCGACCTTGAAGGCCAGCCAGAAGGCCGTCCTGCCGTCCATAGCGCGATACTGGTAGATCATGTTGACGCAAACCAGAATGAGCACGAGCGTGACCGCCGCGATCGTGATGGTGCCCACGGTGGATGCCACCGCACCGAACTGTGTTTCGGCAGCATCGTCCAGATAGCCTTGGGCTGTGTCGACGAAGTATGCAACGACGCTCATAGTGCGCCTCCTAGATCACCAGTTTCCCTGTCCCTCGCAAATTGGTTTCGCGGTTTGGCGAAGTTCGTTGGCGACCCGGCTGTACTCCGAGATCGCCTCACGCAATTCAATTCTGTCGGCGGATGCGAAGCGTTCGAAGTATACCTGTTCGGCCGCTGCCCAACCTGGGAACCGTGTCTCGCAAGAGCATTCGCCGGCCTCGACAATCCTTTCCATGCTCTGGGCACGGTAGATCTGTTGGATGAGGCGCGCCTTGTTTGCATCTCGCGTGTCGATATTCGTGATCCAATCGGGCTGCAAAGGGCGCTCGGTGCAAACATCGAACTGGTTGTCGAGTGTCGGTACCGTGTTCTGCTCGGCGTGCGCAGCGGACGCGGAAAGGACCATGGCCAGAGATAAGATGCAGGCCAGTCTCATGCGGCGTGTTCATGCGATTGGTCTTGAGACGTTTCGCGTTTCAAGAAAGCGGTGAAGCCTTCGCCATTCACCATGGCGGAGACCACTTCCCAGCCTTCGGCGCCATAGCGGTTCAGGAGTTCGTCCATTTCGCCATAGCTGCGCTTCGACTTAATCTCGAAATGTAGGACCTTGTGTTCAAATCTCTTCATGTCACGTCTCCTTCGGAAGCTGTTCCCGGCAGGTAAAATTCCGTGATCCCGCGGGCGCCATCGTGGCGTCCGGCCTGAATGATCACGTCGATGGAGCTTTCGATGTAGTGTATCATATCGCCGTAAGTCATTGGGATTTCTGTCTTGAGGGCGGCGATGGCTAGGCGTTGAACCGCCAATTGGGGGGTTTCGGCGTGAAGCGTGGTCATCGAGCCGCCGTGGCCGGTGTTGATCGCCTCGAGGAAGGTCATGGCCTCCTTGCCGCGCACCTCGCCGAGAATAATGCGGTCGGGGCGCATCCGGAGCGTCGCCGTGAGCAGCACATCCGCGGTCTGAAGCTGGCTGTCTCGATTGGCGATCAGCGTGACGGCGTTCGGCTGCCGGGGCAGGAGTTCCGCCGCCTCTTCGATGGTCACGATCCGTTCGGCGTCGTCGACGTAGGACAGGATCTTCCGCGCCGCGACTGTCTTGCCGGTCGAGGTGCCGCCCGAGACGATCATGTTGAGCTTGTTCTCGACGCAGAACTCGAGGGCGTCCGTGATCGCGCCGCCGGCGACGACCTCGCGCAACTCGCGGTTCTTCTCCTGGCGGAGTTCCTCGAGCTTCCGCTCCTGCCCGTAGAGATAGGCGAGCTCGATGCTGTCGAGGGGAAGCGTCGAGAAGAAGCGGAGACTGACGGACATGCCGCTCAGCACGGCGGGCGGCGTGATGACCTGCGCCCGGATCGGGCGGTCGCGATAGGTGATCGAGACCGAGACGATGGGGCGGTCCTTGCTCATCGTGGTGTTGGCATCGGACGCAATCTGGTTGCCGAGGTCGCGCAGCTCGGTGAGTGTCAGCGACTGGCTGAGCGGCCGCATGAAATGGTCGCCCTGGAATTCTCCCCAACAGGCGCCGTCGGGGTTTATGCAGATCTCGATCACGTCATCCCGTGCGGCGTCCTCGATCCGGTCGAGCGAGGCCTGGAGGTAGCTCAGCGCCATCAGAAGATCTCCAGGTCGCGGTCGACCATGACAGTGACCTGCGCACCCTGGTCGACATAGATGACCGGGCCGATGGAGAGATACTCGCCGATGACGCTGTCGGTGGCATCGGCGAGATCGTCGCCCACGTCCTCGAGCACGTCGGCCGTGACCTCGTCATTGGCCTCCGCTGCGGCCACGCTCGGTGCGGCCGAGATGATCGAGATGAGCGCGGCCGCCCCGAAACGGTCGTCGAACCGCGTGTCGACGAAGCCGGTTGCGCCCGACCGGCCGAGCTCGTCGCCGCCGAAGGAACTGATCCGGACCGTCTGCTCGGTCGGCAGGATGATCCGGTCCCAGGCGATCGTCAGACGCCGCTGCGCGATCTCGGCGCCGGAGCGGTAGCGGCCGATGAGACGCGAGCCGCGGGGGATGAGAATGCGGCTGCCGTCGTAGCTGAAGACGTCTTCGGAGGTGATCGCCCGGACCTGGCCCGCGAGTTCGCTCGTCACCGCAGTCTCCATGACGGCCTGGATCATCGTGCCCTGCGTGACGGTGTTCGAGGGATTGGCGATCACCTCGGCCTGGGTGACGGTCGTCGGCCGCGCGCCGTTCAGCACGAAATCCGTCACCTCCCCGAACCGGCGCTCGGAAAGTTCATCGGAGGGACCGGCACTGCCCGTGCTGCCGAAGGCGATGAAGGGCGAGGCGACGCGACGCGCCTCGAAGGCGCGCTCCTCGTCGGACCGGCGCTGCAGATCGGCGAGCCGCCGGGCTTCCTCCTCGCGACGGAGACGCTCCTCTTCCTGGCGCCGTAATTCTTCGTCGCTCGGGCCGGGGGCTGGTCGGTTCGTCTCGAGCTCGACGAGGTCGAGATCCATGCGGAGCTGCTGCAGTTCGCGGTCGCGTGCGGCGAGCTCCTGCTGGAACTCCTCCTGTGCGGCGAGCGAGGCCGCCTGCAACTCGGCGATTTGGGCTGTCAGGGCGTCGATCGCGTCTGCTGCCGCGCTGTCCGCCTCAACGACCGGTTCCGGCGCATTGCGCAGCTCCTCGATCTGGGCCTGCAACGCCTCGAGCTGGGCCAGAAGCTCGGCGTTGGGTTCGGCCGGTGCGGTTTCGGCGACGATTTCGGGAGCGGGGGCAGGGGGCGGGGCCACGGGCGCGATCCCGCCAAACCCGTCGCCCTCGGCCTGGAACTCGTCCGGCGTGGCGGTCGGCAGGGCCACCTCGTCCTCCGGCTGCGCGAAGAAGAAGAGCACGAGACCGCCAAGGGCGATCAGCCCGACGACCAAAAGCGCGAGAAGCGGCGAGCGGCGCTGCGGCCGGCGCCTAGAGCCGGACGAGCCAGCTTCGAGCGCCCGGAGACGCCGTTCGAGATCGCCGTTGTTTGGGTTGTCGCTCATGAGGACGCTCCCGCGGGCGGGGTCGCCGAGACGCAGACCACCTCCTCGCCGAGGCGCAGCACCCAGTCCCGGTTGACGCCGGAGACGCGGATCACGCCGTCCTGGACGGCGCCCGTGTTCACGGTGCGCTCGCGTCCGCTGGAATACCGGAAGATCGCCGGGACCGGCGCGTTCCGCGGGAACTGGAAGTAGGTGAAGGTGCCGTCGTCCCAGACGCGCGTCGGCGTGAACTCGGTCCGATCGCTGGCGCCGTAGTTGTAGTTGGGCGCGGCCCGCGCGATCGCGCCCCGCGCCGCACGGGCGTCGTCAGGATAGTGGAACTGGACCACGTAGAAGGTCGGGCTCATGGCCTCCCGCACCGTGAAATAATAGCTGCGGCGGTTCGTATAGACCGTGATGTTGGTGTGGACACCGCGCGCGCGCGGCTTGATGGCGAAGGCGCGGCCGCCCGGCACGCCGTCGATCTCGAAGCCCTCGGTGTCGCCCGCGATGATCGAGCGGATGGTCTCGCCCTCGCCGAACTCGATCGAGGTGACATGGGTCAGCGAGACGCTGAGACGGTAGACCTGGCCCTCCTGGTAGGTGGCGATCCGGACCCGGGCGTCGTTGCGGCCGCCGCGCGGGACGGCCTCGGCGGCGGCGAGACCGGCAGAGAGAACCAGGGCCAGGACGGTGAGGAGTGGCCGACGCATCTATTCCTCCAGCCGGTCCGAGCGGATCGCATACTCGGTCACGGTGAAGCCGAAGGGATTGGTCCAGACCTCGTCGATCGACCGCCGCTCCTCGGGCCGGAACTCGAAGAGCAGCGTGGCCGTGAAAAGACCCGCCTGGACGCCGCCCAACGAGGTCAGGCGCTTCCGGAGTCGGACCGTGGCCCGGTTGGACCCGATACGGTTGATGCTGAGGATCTCGACCTCGAGCCGGGAGTTGGGCCCGTAGACCTTCGGCGGATAGGCCTCGTTGGCGCTGTTCCAGATCTGGCGGAGCGCGGCTTCCGAGGCGCCGTCGGAGCGCCGGAGGACGCTCCGGATCCGCAGATCGTTGTCGAGCTGGTTGTAGATCTCCCGGTCGGTGACATAGCGGTAAACCTCGGCCTCGATGATGGCCTGGTTCGCGGTGACGCTCGTGGCCCCGACCGAGGCTTCGGGGAGCGCGAAGCCGGTCTCGGGGTCGTAGGGCACGACGACGGGCGGCGGGTCGACGTCGAGAATGGCGACGAGCGCGGCGGCGAGGCAGCCCAAGGTTCCGAAGACGATGCCGAGAAGGCCGATCCGCTGCCAGAGCCGCTCGCGGCGGAGCGCGCCGTAGACGAGTTCCTCCTCGATGACCTCCCGCTCGCTATACACCTCGGCAGTGTCCTTCATTTCAGTGGCGTTTCGAATGGCGGTGCATCGGTTGTTCGTTGCCTCTCGCTTCGCTCGAACGCGAAATCCGATCCTTGAAGGTCAACATGCATTCGAAACACCTTACTCAGCCCGGAGCTCGGGCAGGGTGAACTCCATGAAGCGCTGTTCCTCGGCGATGGTGGCGGCATCGATGACGCCGCCGGTCCCGTCGCCCACGGTCTGGACGGCCTCGAGCTGCCACATCGCGACGAGCGCGATCGCGAGCTCGGCAGTGACGCGGGTGTTGAGATCGACGCTTTCCTTGAGCTCGTCCATGTCGTCGATGAGCCCGACCAGGCGCTCGACGCGTTCGAGCGATTGCCCGGCATCGTCGTAGCTGTTCTGTGCCGCGGCGGAGACAAGCGCGCCCGTCGTGGCCTGGGTGGCGACGCGTTCGGCGCCGGCATTGCCGCTCCGGGCCATCTCCGACAGCGTGTCCTCGTCGAAGCCGAGATCGGCCAGGACCCGGTCCATCTGGGTCTCGATCTCGCTCGCGCCCGAGCCGGTGAGCCCGGAGAAATCGCCGGTCCGGATCGCGCGGATCGTCGCCTGGATGTCGCCGAACTCCTGGTCGAGGAGCCCGTTCAGTTCGTCCTCCATCTCGGTCCGGATCACTTCGGGCAGTTCGGCAAGGCGCGTCAGCGCCTCGTAGGTCCGCTGCAACTCCGCGAGCTGGTTCGTGAGGGTGGCAAGTTGCTCGCGAAGTTGCAGGAGCTGCTCGTTCTGCAGAATCTCATCCTCGATCATCTGCCGAAGCTGCTGGATGTTCTGGGCGATGTTCTGGGTGTCGACCACGGGCACGCCCTGGGCGCGGGCCGTGTAGGAAGTGAGGACGAGGGTGAGCGCGAGAACAGCGGCGAGGGCCGTGGTGCGCAGTAGGGTTGCGGGGGCAGGGAGCTTATTCATCAATCCAATTCCTCCAATGTGAATTCCATGAAGTCCTGTTCCGCCATGCGCGCTGCGGCCTGCTGCAGCTGCGCGGCGCTGAGGGGCTGGGTGCGCGCGGCCTTGAGCCGAAGGCGGGCGGCGACGAGGCGGACGAGTTCGGCGCGGGCATAGGTGTTTAGCGCGAGGCTCTCCTGGATGTCTTCCGTCGCGCCGATGCGGCGGACGATGTCCTGGATGCGGAGCGCCGCGGCCCGGATCGCCGCCGGAGAATTGCTGCCGTAGAAGGCCGCGCCGGCGCCCATGAGCGACAGGTTGGAATTGGCGAGAAGGGCCGGAGCGATCGTGCCGAGGGCCTCGATGCCGCCGATCCGCGAGAGATAGAGGTTGTAACGCTGGGGGATCACCTGGACGTAATGCTGGGTTTCGGCGAAGGGCGGGACGCCGCCATATTCGATGACGCGACCGGGGCCGGCGTTGTAGGCCGCGAGCGCGTTGATGATGTTGCCGTCGAAGGTGGCGAGTTGCGCGTCGAGATAGCGCGCGCCGCCGTCGACCTGCAGGTAGGGGCTGTCGTAGTATTCCGGGTTGATGCCGAGGTCGCTCGCCGTCCCCGGCATGATCTGGGTGAGCCCGAAGGCGCCCACGGGCGAGCGCGCCCCGATCGTGAAGCGGCTCTCCTGCCAGATCAGCGCCTGCAGAAGCGCCCGCCATTGCACCACCGAGAGACCGGCGCGGCCGACCCCGGGGCGACCTCCAGTCTCCTGGGCGACGCGGATGATCAGCTGCTCGATGTTCTCCGCGGCGTCCCCGAACATCTGCGCGCCGCCAGGGTTCGGATCGATGTCCGCCGTGCCGTAGACCGCTTCGACGGACCGCGCGGCGTCGCCGTTCCCGGCCTCGAGGTCCGAGACCATAGCCGGCAGCCCCTGGCCGCCGAAGCTCGTCTGGGCATCGAGGATATCTCGAAGGACCGCGAGCTGCTCCCGCTCGATGGCGGTCAGAAGCTCCTCGACCGCGAGTGTGTCGCGCTGGACGGCGAGGTCGGCCTCCCGGTCGCCGGTCTCGATGATGTCCCGCGCGGTCAGCCCGCTGTCGTTGACGGGCACGCCCTGCGCCGCGGCAACACCCGCGGCGGCGCAGAGCGCCAGGGACAGGACGCCTGTTCTAGGCATCGGTCACCGGGGTGCCGTCCGGCCCGCCAAGCTCGAAGAAGTCGCAGGGATCCTCGTTTTCGGTCGCGGCAATGAGATTGAAGCAGTTCGCGCGCGGCTCTCGGTACTCCGCGCAGGCAGCGAGCGTGCAGAGAAGGAGGGTGAAGAGGAGCAGCCGGATCATGCGAGCCTCCAGAAGTCGGGGCGGTCCCGGTAGTCGGCGCCGACGAGCGCTTCGCCCTTCTCCATGCCGCCGAGGATCGTGAGGTTGGCGCCGAGGGCGGAGAGATCGGTGTCGACCACGACCGAGCCGGTGTCGTCGCGGATGAGCGCGAGCCGCGAGTTGCTCCCGGTGTTGAGGAGGACGTCGAGCTCCTTGTCGTGGAGGTGGAGCATCGCGTAGTCGGAGGATTGGGCGCGAATGTTCGGGAGCAGGATCTGCGTCGGCACCGCCTCGATGATGGTCTTGCCGGTCCGGGTGCGCTCGAGCTGGCTCGCGTATTGCGTCATCATCACCGCCACGGTGTTCTGCTTCCGCGCGGTCACCAGCCAGTTCGAGAGCCGCTCGGCGAAGTAGGCGTTGTCGAGCGCCTTCCAGGCCTCGTCGATGACGATGATCGTGGGCCTGCGGTCCTCGATCTTGCGCTCGACCCGGCGGAAGAGATAGGAGAGGACCGCCATCCGCTCCTTCTCGCTCTCGCTGTCAAGGATGCCGGTGAGGTCGAAGCCGACGACGTCGCCCTCGAGTGAGAAGGTGTCCTCGAGGCTCTGGCCGAAGATCCAGCCGTAGCGACCGTCTTCGGTCCATTCGAGGAGCCGCTGGTGCAGGTCGCCGCCATCGTCGGTCGAGACGAAAAGCGAGGCGAAGTCTCGCCAGTTTCGCAATGCCGGATCGGTCGCACCCGCGTTCTGGCGGACGACCTCCTGGATGCGGTTGGTCTGGATCGGGGTGAGCGGCTTGTCGGCGCGGTGGAGGAGCGCGGCGAGCCAGTCCGAGAGCCAGGCGGTGCCGCGCGCGTCGGTCTCGGTCCAGAGCGGGTTGAGGCCGGTGGCGGCGCCCGCCGTGACCGTGGCGTAGCGGCCGCCATTGGCCCGGACCGCCATCTCCATGCCCTGGCGATAGTCGAAGACGAAGATGCGCGCCGCTGCGCTGCGGGCCTGGGTCATCAGGAACCCGGCAAGGACCGACTTGCCGGAGCCGGGACGCCCGAGGATCAGCGTGTGGCCGCTCGTCGGCTCCTTGTCGGGCGAGCCGCGCTCATGGAAGGAGAACCGGTAGGCGCTCTGCTCCGGGCTCGGGAACATCGTGATCTCCATGCCCCAGGGCAGGGCGTCCTTGGCCTTTCCGAGCTGCGTCCGGTGGAAGGCCGCGAAATCCGCGAAATTGCGGTTGGTGACGGCACTGGCGCGGACGCGCTTCGTTTGGTTGCCCGGATGCTGGCTGAAGTAATGGGTCTTCGCCGCGACCCGTTCGCTGATCATCTTCACGCCCTCGGCCGCGGCGGCATTGACGATCTCGGCCCCGAGCGCCTGGAGGTCGTCCAAACTGTCGCAGAAGACCGTCACGACCATGTGGTGCTCGCCGAAGCTCTGGCGTTTCGCCTCGAGATCGTCATGCGCGATGTCGAGTGCCTCGAGGAGCGAGAGGGCGGCGTCCTGGGAGGCCTGCATCTGGCGTTTCTGCCGCTTGATCCGGCCCGCCATCAGGTTCGAATTGATCGGCGTGAAGGAATGCGTGACGATCATGTCGACCGGCAGGTTCAGCATGTCGAACATCGTGCACTGGGTCTGTTCGGAATATTCCCCGATGGTGAAGCTCTTGCCGTAGCGATGTCCCACCACGCCTTCGGAGAGCTCGAAATGATCGTCATGGAAGGTCACGCGGGTGTTGGCGACGTTCCACGAGAGAAACCCGTAGCTGCCCGCGGGGTAGAGCGGCAGCTCCTGGCCGGTGTTCAGCGCGCCCAGAAACCCGATGAGCTCGCCGCTCGCGGCCGAGAGGAGGCGCGGCTCGAGGTCGGAGAGACCCGAGGTGAAGACGCCCACTGCCTCGCCGAGGCGGCGAAGGCGTTTCGCCGTCTCTCGTGCCAGCCGCTCCGGCGCGCTCCGGCCCAAAAAAGCCCGGAAGCTGCCCTCGGGCGGGCGGTGGATGACGGTGAGCGTCAGCGTCTTGTCGCGCAGCCCGCTCGACCGCAGCTTCTCCTGCCAGAGGCCATCGACCCGCGCCGCGAAACCGTCGCCCTGGACCGGCACGAGATCCGGCGTGATGCCCTTCGAGACCTTGTGGACGTAGTAGCTGAACTCGGGGCCAAGCTGCGCGACGATCCGCGCGAAGAGCGCCCGGAGCTTGTCGAGATAGGCGTCGTCGGTGGTGTAGCTGTTGACCCCGCCGAGGCGCAGGCACTGGAAGAGCTCGTTGGCGCGGGTCCGGACCGTGTGGTCGCCGACGAGACTGACGTAAGGAAGCATATGCGCGAGGCGCCGCTCGCGGGCGTACCAGTCGGGCAGGAGCGTGCGCTCGTCGTGGCTGTCGTCACGGGGCATAGCTGTCGCCCCCGTGGATCCCGCGATTCCGGGTCGGCGGCGTCTCCTGGAAGACGACCAGCAGCACGTCGATGAAACGCGGGTCCCAGTCGGCGGCCTTCCAGAGCACCGGGTAGAGCAGGGCCGCGACCACGAGGACGGCCATATGCTGGACCCAGACGAAGAGCAGGACCGAGCCGAAGAGCCAGACCATGGCGTAGAGGATCGGCAGGCCGAGGAGCTTCGGCGGGCGGACGAGACCGAGGAAGAGGGGGGAGCGTTCGGCCATGCGCGCATCACCCGCCGAAGACGGCCGCGACGATGGTCGGCGCGGCGGCGATCCCAGCGATTCCGACGAGCACCCAGAGCGCCTGGCGGAGATCGATGATGTTGAAGAACCAGCTGAGGAAGACGCCGATGGCGGCGAGCGTCGCGATGACGACGCCGAGCGGGCCGGTCAGCGCATCGACGATCCCCTGGAGCAGGTTCTGGATCGGCGAGAGATCGATGCTCTGGGCGAGGGCGGGGTCCGCGATGAGAAGCAGGACCGCGAGGGTGGCGACGAACGTTCTGGATATGGGCGTCATGGGGTCTCTCCTTGCAGACGGCCCGCGACCGCCAGCACGCGCCGGACATGGGTCTGGGTCTCGAGGTAGGGCGGGATGCCGCCATGTTGGCGGACGGCGTCCGGCCCGGCGTTGTAGGCGGCGAGCGCCAAGCGCGGATCGCCGAACTCGGCGAGCATCATCGCGAGGTAGCGCGCCGAGCCGTCGAGGTTCTGGCCGACATCATGGGGATCGACGCCGAGCTCGGCGGCGGTCTCCGGCATGAGCTGCCCGAGACCGATCGCGCCGACGCGGGAGCGGGCGGCCGGATCGTAGGCGCTCTCGACCTCGATATTGGCGCGGTAGAGCGTGAGCCAGTCAGTAACAGTGATGTCCGCGGCGCGGAGACCCGGATGCGCGGCATAGCGGAGCGCGGCGTCGTCGATCGCCGCGAGAAGCGCCGGCGATGGGGCGCGGACGGCCGATGTGACGGAGCCGACTTCGGCCCTGTTTTTCGGATCGTCGGTGCCGACCACCTCGCCGAAAATGCGCATCGGATCGCTGGCCGAGCCCTGGCCGATGCCGTCATTGTAGGTGCGGGAGAAGCGCTCCTGCGGGACCGACGGCGTCAGCGTACCGTCGCTCTCCATGATCAGCACCATCTGCGCCGAGGCCGGTGCCGCAAGGCAGAGGGTAAGGAGGGCGGTGGCCGCCAGGAGGCGGCGTCTAGGCCTTGGGCAGCTTGAGGGTCGTCCGCTGTCCTTCCTCGAGCGGGATGTCGGCATGTGAGAAGCCGATCCCCACGAGGAAGGAGATGACGCCGGTGACGGTCTTGAACTCGCGGATCTTGATGTCGCCCCGCGAGGTGCGGGTGCGGGCGGTGACCAGAAGCTTTTCCATCCCGTCGTCGCTGACGGCCCGGATGATCCAGACGCCATGCCAGCTCGGGCCCTTCTTGAGGGCGTCGGACTGGGCCACGACCTCGACGGTGTAGCCTTCCGCGGCGAGGTCGCGGAACTTGGTTTCGGTGACCACATTCGGCGCTGCTTTTTCTAGATCTATCACCCGGGCCACGCTCTCAATTTCTGGCGAATGACCCGGCATCCTTCCCGGACAGCCAGACCATACGATGCTATAGTATCATCCGCAAGCTATAGTTTTGTCATTGTGCGGTGCTCGCGAAGCTGCCATCATTACGCACGAGCACGGCCAAGAGACAAGGAAAGACGGGGGAATTCGGGCATGCCGGCGCTGCGCCCGCCGCGGTATATCTGCCTGCCAATCCTTATATTATTGGCTGGATCGTTGGCGCGGCCGGCGGGTGCGGAGAGCTGTCTCGCCCCGGTCCGGCCTTACGTGCCGAGCGATCCGGTGGCTGCGCGGGAATATGCCGATCTCATCAGACGCGAATTCGAACTCTACATCGAGGACATCCAGAATTACTTCCGATGCCTCGAGGCGGAGCGGAGCCGCGCCTTCGAGGAAGCACGCGAGGTCAGCGAGGAGTACGGTGCCTTCCTGAAACGCGTCGGCGATTAGGGCCGGCGGCCCTAGTGGCACTTCAGAGTCGGAGTGGGCGAGATCGCGTTCTGCCAAAATGCTGCGCAGTGACCGCTTTGCGGTGCGTCTGTCCAAGAACGTCGACGACCGTCGTCAGTAGTTCACCTGCTCGAAGCCGTAATTGCCTTCGTAGTCGCGCCAGTCGACGAAGACGGACCTGTGCCGGACGCCTGGGCAGTCCTCACCCCACCGCTCGAGACCGACATGGGCCTCGGGCAGGGCGCCTAGTGAAGATCGCCGCCAGGCGAAATCGCCCTGTGTGCCGTACCCGCCCACCTGGACCGCGGCGAAGCGATTGCAGTTGTCGTCCTCGCCGGACTCCCACTGGCTGGCGTAGCGCACATGGTAGACCCGGATCGACCGGACGAAGTCGAACTCCCGACCGCTGATATCGATATCCGCCCGGTCCTGGACCAGCCTGAGGGCCTCGTCGTCGCTCAGGGGACCAGAGGCCATGTCCGGTGCCCGAAAGACAGCCGAGACCGGAGCTGCGCGTTCTGGCACGCCAGGACGGGAGTGGGGCAGGAGCTCCCGCGCGTCGCGGAACAGGATGTCGTAGACCCGCGGTCGCACAGTTTCCTCCCCGTCAAGTTCAAAGGACGCGCCCATTGGGCAGCGCCAGATCTGCAAGGGCGGCTCGACGGGCCAGGGCGTGATCCGGCGGATGAACTCGGCGCGGGCGCGCGCGCAGGGCTCCGACGCCGGCCATCCCCCGGAGAGGCAGAGCAGGATCGCGCAATCGATCGGATAGGTTTGCGCGACAGCCGGGGCCGGTCCACCGCCCGACAGGAGTGCGACAAGACCGGCCGCCAGGGCTTGTGATCTTCGGGAATTGAGCATCGGACCATCTCCCGTGCCGAAGCAGTGCCATACAATGATATAGCATTGTCGCAGATTTTCCACGTTTGGCAAGCCTGCTTCCTGTAGCGCTCTAGGGGTACAGCGCAGCTCAGGACTTCGGCACCGACCTGGCCCGGGCCGCCGAGATGCGGGCGAATACCTCGCGGTTGGCCCGGAGGTTTGGGCAGAACCGGTCTTTATCGATCGGCGGATCGATGAAACGGACTTGACGTTTTCGTCCGAGCCACAGAATCGTGAGCTCTTCCGTGTTCCAGAGGTAGACCCAGGCGATGATCTTGGCCGGGTCCCGGCCATAGAGCCGCGCAATGGCGGTGCCTTCGGTACGATGTGCAGTCACGGGCGTGGCCCCCCGTCGAAAGGGAAAGGAACATCTGAATCGTGGCCCCCGAGAACGTGCTGTAGCTGTCTTGCCCTGAATTCAAATCTGTCGAGCGTGCATTACATAAATATAGTATTGCTGCGCCTTCGCGACACAGGCGTCACCGCTCGGTGAAGAGGAACTCGACATTGGCGTTGTCCCGTCTGTCGGCGGATTCGGCCGAATGAGACGCAGTCCGTTCCGCGCAGCTGATTGCTGTCAGTTGGCTTTCCGCTTCCGTCCGCGCGAACCATCCTTGTCGCTGCCCGGGGGATCGAAGACGATGTTGTACGCGTCGTCAAAGGTGAGCGCGTGACCGTCGCCGAACTCGTGATGGTGCTTGAAGAGTCCGGGCCAGATGTTGAAGAGACGCGCCTCAGGCCCGTAGGGGCCGAAGCGGGTGGAGACGAGCACCGCCTCCGGTTCGCCTTCGCGCAGGTAGATGCATTGGTAGCGGGGCTTCCCATCGTCCGTGAACCCGACAAGCTCGTACCGACAGCGGTAATCGACTCCCGACTCGATGAGGTCTTTCACCCCATCGATCGTAATCAGGATCTGGTCTCTTGCGATCGGCACCGAACTCCCCCACGGGAGTCCTTCTACATCCGGCAGGAAAGCGCGCAAAGACATCTCCGCGCAATATGTAAAAATGTGCACTCTATCGTTTAGGCGAGAATGCGCCCATACTATCGGTAGTCATGGGGACTCTCACCGTTGCTGTCCCCGGATGTCCGGAAGCGCGCGCTCGCTGACCGGCGCCTCGGCCAGGTCCGGATCGACGATGGTCCGGGTTCGCCTCCCGGTGTTCCAGACATGCTCGAGCCAAACCGTCCGCTCTTCAGCATTTACCTTAACAAATCCCTCCCGAACGGGGAGGCCATATGTCAGACGATCAGACACGGACCGCGCGTGTCGCGGCGGGCACCGCGTCGATCAGGACCTGGGCTTCAGAAGCTCCGCGGGGTCGACCTTCAGCGCCTCGGCAATCGCCTCGATCTTGTCGAGCGAGGCGGCGTACTTCGCGTTCTCGAGCTTGCCCATGTAGCCGCGGTTGATGCCGGCCCGATGCGCGAGGTCCTCCTGGCTTATCCCCTGGATACGCCGGAGTTCCTGAATGTTCAGACCTACTCGTTCCCGCAGCTTCATGGCCGAAGCTCGGCCACGATGTCGCGTATTTAGCCACGCGATATACTATACATTCGACGGTGAGGGCGTTGGTTTCTCTGAAGTCTGAAAGGGTTCGGTTCTCGAAATCGCTCGCCATCAGGTTGTGATGATAACATGGATGGGGCCTGCCGAGGGAAGGGGTCCGGAGATCGGGCAGGTTTCCGCCAATTGCGGAGTAGTAAAGGCCTGACGGAGGCTTTTCCTATATTTGTCAGTGGTTTATCAAAAGTCGCATAAGGCTAATTATGTTAATCTTAGATGGAAGTTGACTGCACACAGATCGTGCATATCATCCACCCAAATGACGAAGTTGCCGATGAAATCGCTCCGGTCCTCCATGATATATGGGCGATGCTGGGTGGCCTGTAGGCTCAACTTGTTCGAAGTTCATTGTACGGACAGACATCATCTTCGAAGGGGACGTGCCTTCTGCGGAAGCTCGTTTCCGACAGCGCTTCCGGACTACTGATCCGATCCATCCTGAAGTGTCGAAAGCCATCGCGGTCAGGGTCCCAACCGACAAGATACCATAGTGGCGACAGGACGAGCATTGCTTGCGGCTCAACTTCCCGCTGGGTCTCGCGACCTCTTGCATCGCGATATTGGAACCGGAGGAGCCGACGAGCAAGGAACGCGGTTTCGAAGGCAGCAAGCAGCTCCGGATCCATTTCCCCCAAATCCGATAGATCTTGCAGCGGCGACAGTTGACCGATGTGCAGGCATGCGAGCATTGCGCGCAAATCTCTGACCCTGTCAGCCGACAGCGACCGCTCGATCTTGGCCAGGCCGACATCCGCAAGATCTGCGAAAGGAAGGTTTCCGGCGGCCCGCATGGCCGCGACGCTGATGAGCAACGCAAATACCTCCGGGACCAAAAGCTTTGCCGTTGTGTGCAGCGATTGCGGATCGAGCTGCACTCCGCCGCCTCGCCCCACGTCGGAATGAATCAGATATCCTTCATCTCGCAAGGCACCGATATCGCGCAGGATGGTCCGTCGGGACGCCCCGACCTCTTGCGAAAGCGCCCCGATCGTGGACGTGCCGTTACGACGCAGCGAACGGATGATCGCGTCATGTCTGAGTCTTACATTCATTCGCAAACGATAGCACAAAAGGTGCCAAGATTTGTCACCGTTTTGTCCTACCCCTTTTCCGGCAACTGAAATAGGAGATTGCGACATGGAACGGACAGCAGTGAACCCGTGGGATTGGTCGATCAAGCTGGGATACAACCAGGCCGAAGCGATCGAGGGCGCGACGCGCCAACTGATCTGCGCGGGTCAGACGGCGGTCGACGCGAACGGAAATCCTCAGCATGCCGGCGATATGCGGGCCCAGATCGACCTCGCCCTGGACAATCTCGAGGCGGTGCTGAAAGGGGCTGACATGGACCTCGGCAATGTCGTCCGGCTCGGCATCTATGCGACGGACGTGGACGAGGCATTGAAGAATTTCGACTTGATGGGGATGCGGTTCGGCCCTCACCAGGTGGCACCACCGATGACCTTGCTCGGGGTCACGCGCCTCGCCATACCCGGCCTGCTCTTCGAAATCGAAGCGACGGCAGCAGCCTAGATGAACGAGCGAAGCGGCTACCGGTCCGGATGCGACGCGCGGCCGCTTCCTTCTCAGGGCCAATCAAAGCTGAATTGCAGCGATGCGCCTGATCCAATGAAGCTCAAGGTCACGCCCATTCACAAGGCCGGTTTTCTTGCGACAACGAGTGCTTGCCCGCAGGTTGCCACCACGGCCTCCTCTGACGACAGCTCGTCGGCATGTGTCTGGACGACCTTCGCAAGATCAGGCTCATTTTGTGCGATCTCCAGATACGCCTTCTCCCTTCCGTATAGAATGCTCCGGACAGAGATGGTCTTGTCGACTTGAAATCCTGAAGCTCGGAAGAGATCACCGGCTTCGAGTGGTGTCAGGTAACACCCGGACTGAAAGCCTTCGGCAGAGGCATTTTCAAATATGCCGTCGGTTGCCGCATCGGTGAACGCAGAGACATTGACCTGCTCCGGCGATCTGGCCGCTCGATCTATCAGATCCGCAACGCCGCTCAGCCTCGGAATAAACGCGGCCAGAACGACGCCCCCACGACGCAAGACACGAAAACACTCGCGCGCGGCCGTCTTTCGGTCTTTGTTCTTTGTCACGTGATAAAACGGTCCAAGGGCAAGGACGCAGTCGAAAGAAGCGTCGGCGAAGGCCGATAGGTCGGTCGCATCGCCAACAACCGCGCGCGGCGTAGTGGTGGCGTATAGGCTGTCGGAAATGCGAGCATTGGCCTCCTCGACAAGGCGCGGCGACAGATCGACAAGTTGGCACCGATGCCCTCTCTCCGCCATGGCGAGTGTGTACCGACCGGGGCCACCACCCAAATCCAGCATATTGCAAGCCGCTGGAACGTAGCGATCAATGATCCGCAGCGTCCGATCCAGTTCGACGATGCCGGCGGGCGTCTCCAGTCGTGCCCACTCGTCGAAGATATCGTAGTATTGGAGTATGGAGGTCGTCATTGCATCTCTATCGCATCCGGTCGGTCACAGGCTGCAGCGCATCACGAGGCAAGAGCCTCGGACTGCGCAGCAACTAGGTCTTTCATGGCCATGATGTAAGGTCCGGGCCCATAGCTGGCACGTGCCACGCCGAGCGATGCGACCTTGGACACCGATGACAATTCCCCCATCATCATGACGTTGACCGGGAGCGTCGACGCCTCACAGATGCGCGAGATGAGCGTCGGGTCGGTCAGCCCGGGGACGAAATAGCCGTCCGCGCCCGCCTCGGCATAGCTGTTCTGGCGCGCGATCGCTTCTTCGACCAGAAGCGCGTGTTCAACGCCCGCTTCGTTCTTCAGAAACAGGTCCGTCCTTGCGTTGATGAAAAGCGGGAGCCCGGCATCGTCCGCTGCCTTTCGGACGGCGCGCAGGCGCGCAACCTGGTCTTCCACCGAATGAAGCCCCTTTCCACCGACGATCTGGTCTTCGAAGTTCAAGCCAATCGCTCCGCACGCGATCAAGCGCGTGACATTTCCGGCTATATCGTCGGGCGTCTGGGCATAGCCGCCTTCGAAATCGACAGTGACCGGACAATCCACCGAAGCGGTGATCCTCTCGACCAAAGTGAGAACAAGATCGAGCGGGATCGCCTCCCCGTCGTCAAAGCCGTGCGCTGCGGCCATGGACCAGCTACCGGTGGCTACGGCCGGTGCGCCCGCGTCGACCAGCGCTTTCGCACCGCCCGCGTCCCAGATGTTGTAAAGAACAAGCGGGTTGCCCGGAATGTGCAGCGCGCGGAACGCCTCCGCTCTCTGTGCCTGGTTCGTCATTGCTGGAGTTCTTTCTGTTCAAAACTGTAGCGTGTTTCGATTTCCAGAAGCCGCTGCTTGCGCCACAACCCGCCCCCATACCCCGTCAGGCTGCCATCCGCGCCGATCACCCGGTGGCAAGGGATCATGAGCGCGATCTGGTTGGCGCCGTTGGCCCGCGCGACCGCGCGCGTCGCGGAAGGCTTGCCGATGGTAATAGCGATGTCGCGATAGCTGCGTGTTTGACCTGCGGGAATGTCGCGCAGAGCATCCCAGACAATTTTCGAAAAGGCCGTCCCCGGCGGAGCCAACGGTGTTTCGAAATGGCTCGACGTGCCCGCAAAGAAGGCGTCAAGCTCTGCCGCCGCCTGTTCCGTCGCGGCCGTCTTGCCCAGACCGATCGCATTCCGGCCGTGCATCGCCAGCTTCTTGAGCTCGTTCGGCAGCGCCTTGCGGTCCACGAATTCGAGAAGATGCAGATGAGACGTGCTGGACACCGCGACCATGTCGCCAAGCGGTGTGGAGATCCAGGACGCGAGCAGAGTTCCCTCTGTTCCGAGGTCTTTTGGTCGACACCCCAGCAGCCGGGCGAAAGCGGCCCGGAAGGCACTGGGCGAGTCGAACCCCGCCTCCAGTTGCGCCTCGATGACCTTGCCACCATCGGCAAGCGCCTCGAACCCGTCGCGCAGGCGGCGCTGACGCGCCATCTCGAGGAATGTCATGCCGAACTGTCGTTTGAAACTGCGCCGCACCGTGGAAAGGTCGTAACCCAGCCGCGCGATGTCCCGTTCGGACCATCTGACCTCAGGCTTTTCGTCAAGAAGCCTCAGGAGCTCGCCGACAACGGGATCGGCGGCAGCTGCGGCTTGCATGGGATGGCAGCGCTTGCAAGGGCGAAAGCCCATCTCGATGCATTCCCCGATAGTGGCAACGAAGGTGCAATTCTCGGATTTCGGTTTGCGGGCCGGACAGGTCAACCGGCAGAAAATCCCCGTTGTCCCAACGCAGACGTAGACTCGTCCATCATACTCCTCGATCCGGTCGAGCAGGGCGCGGTACAGCGTGTCGTGGTCGGGGAGATCGAAGAGCATGTAGTCTTCCAAAGGCTGGTGCAGTTGCCCCCGATACCTACGCTCCAGAACAGCTTTGTTCCGTCGAAAATCGGGCGTGTATTTCAGCTCATCTCCGACGACCTCAGATCGGTGAAAGGAAACCGGTGCACTGGCTCGAACATCCATCCGGCGTGACGAACACAAGCCGAAACCCCGGTTGTCCCGTCACTAGTTCGATCCTTTCGCACCATTGAAGAAGAGGCGCGGCTTGTTGCGGGGTCGGGAGGCTGACTTCGCAGAGTGCAAGCGTCGCAAATCGTGGCCTCTGCCGCTCACCGGCCAAACCGTCCGCCCGATCTATCGGCGGAACGCCACCCGGAGTTTGAAACACGAAAGGCAAGGAACGATCAAGGCTCGCCTTCGCAACAGGGATCGTCACCCCGGCAGGCAGGAACGGCGCCGAATACGGGTCACACGCTACGGGCGCCGCACCGCGCCACGACACACCGATCGGCGATCCGGCACCGCGCCCGCGATCCCCCAGACCGATGCGTTCGCTTTCCGCGCTGATCTCCGACCCATCCAGCCAGAGGAATTCGACAAACATGTCGTCGAGGCAGGCGCAGATGTTCGTTGTCCCCTGGCCCGGATGCTGACGGGAATAATTGGTGACCAGACCAGCCGTCTGCATCAGACGTTCGGCGACGCTTCGGTCCGCGACGAAAAGAAATATGTGATCGAGTTCGGCTTTCATTGTCTTCTGTCCTGACCTGAAGCTGAATTCAGCAAATTGGATGGCTCGTCACGGTGATTGGCGGAACAACAAAAGGCGGACCGCAAGCAGGGTCAGGGCCACCCCCGTCAGCCCCTGGATCGCCTGCCAAAGCCGCGGCCGCCGGAGCCAGCCCACGAATTGCGATAGGGTCAGCACCACGAAGCCATACCACGCAAGAGCGATGGCCGCGTGGACCCATGCCAGCAAAAGAGCCTGAGACCAGAGCGGTGCACCGCCGACTGCGAGGAACTGTGGAAACGCTGCAAGATAGAACAATGTCGGCTTTGGGTTGAGGATATTGGTCAGGAATCCCTCAGCGAAGCGCTTCAGATGACGAGGCGCAAGACCTTCGGTTGCCGGGTCAGGGTCTGGAGTCGAAATCGTTCTCGGACCCGCGATGGCAGACCGCAAAGCTTTTAGCCCGAGCCAGAAAAGATACCCCGCGCCTGTGATCTTCAGAAATGTGAAGGCTGTAGCAGAAGTCGCTAGGATCGCTCCTACACCAATGAACGACAAAGTGGCGTGGGTCAGAATCGCTGTCGCGAAGCCGAGTGTATTGGCCAAACCGGCAAATCGACCGAATGTCGGCACGGTCCGCAAAAGTAGAAAGAGGTTCGGGCCAGGGGATGTGACAATGAGCGTTACGATGAATGCAAAAGCCAATAGTGAGTCGAGGTCGGCCATTGTGTCACCGCAGCCTTTTCAGCAGACTCGATGTATCCAACCGCCCGCCACCGGCGCGCTGCACATCCGCATAAAATTGATCGATAAGAGTACCAACTGGAGCTGTTCCACCAAGGCGAGCGACTTCTTTCAATGCGATCGAAAGATCCTTGCGCATCCAGTCTACCGCAAAGCCGAATTCATATTCTCCAGCCTGCATCGTCTTCCAGCGGTTTGACATTTGCCAAGATCCGGCGGCGCCTTCGGCGATCGCTTCCATGACGGCGGGAATGTCCAGTCCGGCGCGTTCTGCCAAGGCCATGCCTTCAGCCAGCCCTTGGACAACACCCGCAATGCAAAGTTGATTGACCATTTTGGCAGTTTGCCCGGACCCGACATCTCCGATCCTGACGACCTTCCTCGCGAACACCTCGAGCACAGGTTGGACGATTTCAAATGCAGCGATCTCTCCGCCGACCATAACAGAGAGCTGGCCGGACTCGGCACCCGCTTGGCCACCGGAAACAGGAGCATCGAGATAGTGGCAGCTTTTATCGTTGAGCAGGTGAGAAAGCTCACGGGCTACGTCTGCAGAAGCGGTGGTACAATCAACGAAACACCCACCTTCCGAAAGTTCGGAAAACGCTCCATCGGGCCCGATGGTGGCTTCCCGAAGATCTTCATCTGCGCCAACACAGCTCAGAAAGATATCGGCGCCTATCGTCGCTTCCGCCGGGCTCGCAGCTTGCCTGCCGCCGTATTCTTCGACCCAATCTCTGGCTTTGGAGGGCGTTCGATTGAAAACTGTCACTGAATGACCTGCACGCGCCAAGTGCCCTGCCATCGGATAACCCATGACACCCAAACCAATCCATCCGATCTTCATGACGATGCATCCGCCCTCAACTCTACGACCATTTCAGGCCACACATCGCGGAGGAAGACGGTCAGGTCACTCGCTGCAGTCTTAGCCTTGAGCGGATAAAGAAGCGTACTGACAAAGCCTCTATGATACGTCGCATGATTGACTAGGTGGAGCAGGATATCCTCACGGGTCATTGCGCCCTGCCCACCCCCAACAAATGTGAACTCGATCGTTTCGGCCAGATCGCTGGTCGTCCAGTCCCTTGCACAGCGCACGTAGTAGCTGTTCATGGCGCGCAGCCGCGTTGCCACTTGTGGAAAGTCGAGAACACTGGCCCGATGCCGCGCATCATGGCCATGGGAGCGACCTTCCAGATGCGCCTGAAAGATCTCTCCGACGACCAGAGTATGATCGAACGTACCCGCAATCGACTTGAAGAGAGCATCGCGCGGCGCACTTACGGCGTCCTGTGGCAGCCTTTCGGCGGCGGAGAGCATCACATCGTCGGCCCACTCCATGTAGGCTGTCATGCGGTGACAAAGCGAAAGCGTAGGCATTGAATATTCTCCTTGATTTTCCATGAAATGAACTGTCCTAATGTTCCGATCAAGGTAATCATTGTACTCGGAGCAATTTTCGCTTGAAGCCCTATACCGAAATCGCAGATCGTATCGCGCTGCGGATCGCGACCGGAGAGTTGCCCCTGGGTGCGCGCCTGCCCCCGCAGCGTGACTTTGCCCACACCGAAGGCATCGCCGTCTCGACCGCCAGCCGCGTCTACGAAGAGTTGCGCCGCAGAGGTCTCGTCGTGGGAGAAGTCGGGCGCGGCACCTTTGTCGCAAACCGGTTCCGGCCTCTCGATCCTGCCTTGCAAGAGCCTTCGGGCCGCGGCATCGATCTGGACATCGTCTTCAGGTTAAGCGCGGAGGGGCGAGACCGTATCGCCGCATCGACAGCGCGCTTTTTCCGCCAAGGATTGGAACAATCCGCAGTTGCACCATCTTCGGCGTCGACCGAGCCTTCGGTAGCGTCGGTCTTCGCCGAGACTGTCGGCTCTACCGAGCACCCTGTTTCTCCCAACTCGCTCGTCCTCGTCGGGAACGGCAAGCAAGCAATCTCGACCTGCCTGGCCGCTCTGGCCCCTCGCGGTGGGCGCATCGGCGTCGAGACGATGACTTATCCTTATGTGAGTGCTGCCGCCCGCCAACTCGGCATCGATCTCGTCCCCCTTTCAATGGACGCCGAAGGGGTGACGCCGGTCGCCCTGGATCGTGCGGCGCAGACGGGACTACAGGGCGTTTATCTCCAGCCGACGTTGCAAAGTCCCCTCGTCCTGACGATGTCGGAGGACCGCAAGCAGCGCATCGCCGACGTGCTGAAACGCCATCGGCTCAGTGCGATCGAGGACCGGATCTACAGCTTTCTGAAGCCAAACAAGCCGTTGTCCTCGTATGCGCCCGAACACGTCATTCGCATCGACAGCCTTTCAAAGAGGCTGATGCCAGGTCTTTCCTTGGGGGTCATCGCGCCACCAGAGCCGATGGCTGATGCGATCCGGCGCGCGGCAAGATCCGGCGGCTGGATGGCGCAGAGCCTCGCCGTTCAACTCGCCCGGCATTGGATCGAGGACGGAACGGTCGCCTCCGTCGAGAAGATCAAGCGGCAAGAGGCGCGCCAGATGTTCGACGTCGCAAGAAGGACGCTCGCGGGTCTCTACTTCTCCGGCGCACCGGAAGCACTGCACGGATGGCTCACCCTTCCAAAAGGCTGGCGCAGCGAAGCCTTTGCAGCAGCCTGCGCCGAAATCGGCATCGCCGTAGCACCAGGGAGTGCTTTCGCAGTGGTCCCTGGTGCGGCCCCGTCGGGGGTCAGAATTGCCTTCTCAGCAAACGACCTGACGATCTGGACCCATGCCCTGAGAGAAGTTGCGCGCATTGCAAAGAGCGCGCCTACAGAACTGGCGCAAGTCTTCTCCCCTGCCAGCGTCGTGGCCAGCACAGCCGCAGAAAGAAGACCCCGTTCCGACCGGAGGCCCAGATGATCGGAGACATCAATCTTGCTCTGATCCTGCTGGCGCATCTTGCTGCCAGCGCAAGTCCGGGACCCGCGACACTTGCGATCGCAGGCACATCGATGGCGCGGGGTCGCCCCTCCGGGCTCCTGCTCGCCTCCGGCATCGTGATCGGATCACTTACCTGGTCCCTGGCGGCCGCTTTTGGCCTAGGTGCCATCATGCTGTCGCACGGCTGGGTTCTCGAGGTTATCCGCTATGCCGGGACGGCCTATCTCTTCTTTCTTGCATGGAAAGCCGCACGTTCCGCGATGGCGCAGAAGACAATCGCGCCACGGTCTATCGGAGGCCGACCAAGCCGCCTGATCCTTCGGGGTGCGGCGCTGCATATTACCAATCCGAAATCTATCCTATTCTTCGGCGCCCTCTACGCACTTGGCCTGCCTTCCGACGCGAGCCATGCGCAGCTTGCCTTGGTCGTGATAGCCGTCGGAATTCAGAGCATGGTCGTATTCTTCGGCTATGCTCTGTTGTTTTCGACATCGTCGATCACACGTGCCTATGTTGCGGGCCGCCGTTGGTTCGAAGGTGCGTTCGCCGTTGGCTTTACGGCAGCTGGCATGAAAATCCTCACCACAAGGCTTCAGTGAATTCTGCACCTCGATTGGACGACATGACTCGACACCTGGCCCTGCACATGTCTTCGGGAATAGCAAACAGGACAGTAGAAATTTTAGCGAGCGCCAAGAGAGAAATGCGATGAGTGATAGGATTGTACGTTTTAGGCGCATCCAGCTGGCAGAATACACCGATATCGGTGCGAGACTGCTTATTGCATGCTACAGACCGCCGCCCTGGAACGAGGAATGGTCGCCAAAACTCGCCATGCAACGGCTGAACGAGCTAAGTAGCACTCCGAGTTGTTTGTCGATCGGTGCCTTCCATGAGAATAGTCTTGTCGGATTTGCGGCCGGCGTGCCGCATACAGGCGCACAAGGAACTTCACTTTATCTATCAGAGATCGTTGTCGAACCGCAGTTTCAAAACGCAGGTGTCGGCGCGAGCCTGTTGCTGAGCTTCGAACGATTGGCGAAGGAGCTGGGATACGAGTCTATTTGGCTGGTTACAGCTCGGGCTGAGTCGACGATTCGTTTCTATTATAATCGCCAGTATCAAGAGCCGGAGACGCTTTTGGTTTTGGCGCGCACGATTTGAGTGCTTCCAGCTGGCGAGTTTCATACGCTCAGCGGCTCGGACATCTGGGCAGGTTGAACCAGAACGCCACTCTGAGCCAAAGGAGATGTATGCTGTGTTTCGCCTGAAGCTCTGGAAAGCTGTACCATAGCTAAGCTGAATCAAGAGCCGACTGAATCGGAACCATGCAACAGTCTTGTAGCGCGCAGGTAACTAGACGATGCCAAATCTGGTTGTTTAGATGCCCGTGGAAGACGGCGCTTCCGAGGATAGCAACTTGGTCTGCCGTTCCGCCGCGAGGTGATCGCCGAATTCAAAGTGCCGAGCTGATGCGCGAGGTTCTGCTCTCGGCCGATGCGCTCGCCGCAATCACTTCGAACCTACTCCGTATCTCCGGTCCGCGTCGGCTTGTGCGTCAGCGTCTCGCGAAAGGCAACAGGCGCTTGGCCCGTCCACCTGCGGAAGCTTCTCGAAAAGCTGTTGGCGTCTCGGTAGGCCAGAATGCTTGCGATCTCATCGGCGCGCAGGGTGGTCTTGGTGAGATAACGGATCGCCATGTCGCGCCGCGTGGCGTCGAGGAGCGCCTGATATGACGTCCCCTCTTCGCGCAATCGCCGCTGGAGCGTGCTGCGGCTAATTCCCAGGGCCAGGGCTACATCCTCGGCTCCTGTGCGCCCCGAGGGCATCAGATCGACCAAGGCTCCCCGAACTCGTTCGGCGACCGGCCAACGGTCGTTCTGTGCCCCCAGCTGAAGCCTGAGGTCGGCCTCGATATCGGCCCAGAGGGCAGCGTTCTCGGAGACGAACCGGCGCTTGGCATCCTCGGGCGCAAACGCCACGTAGGCGGCATGCGACCGCTCTGGCATGGCACCGAGATGACCGGCGATCATGTGCCGATCCTCCTCCGACCCGTCGAAACCGGCGGCGACGGCGCAGACTGGTTGGGCGGTCGCGCCGCGAATGTTCTCCACCGCGGTAACCAGTTGGAGTGCGCCGAGGCTCGGCGGCATGGGTACGCGGGCATCGACGCTGTCGAATTCCAGTCGCAACAGCCCGCCATCCCAGAACACTCGCATCAGCGTCGGGCCGAGCAGCGACTTGAATTGCGCTAAACGCATCAGGCCAGTTTCCATGTCCGGCGCGCAGGACAACGTGAAAAAAACCGGGATCACCGGTCCGCGCGAGATCGCAACACCGAGGTGGGGCACATAGTCGGGGCGTGGCGACAGCACCTCCATCGTGTTCCAGCAGTCAAAATACTGCTGCACCGTCCCGCGCACCTCGCTCCGCCCGTAGGGAAGCGTGCCAAGTCCCGCAGTCTCGAGCATCACCTGCGGATCCACGCCAAGGATCCGGCATACCACGTCGGTCGCCATGAACAGGGAATAGGTCTGTGAATTATCCATGCGTGCAAGCCTTCAAATGCCTTGCCTCGATGCCACGTGCGGGTGGGCAGGACCAGCGCCTGAATAGCGCCTGACCCGATTTGCATGCGCCTGACCACATATGCATATCGCCGCAGTGCGCTGTCGGGCCTAGCGTGGAGTGATCGATACGCCAGGTCTCGTCCACCAGCCGACCGGAGAAAGCCATGGACCTTACGATAAACGGCACCAGTCACACGGTTGACCTGCCGGACGACATGCCGCTGCTGTGGGCGCTGCGGGACGGTCTGAACATCACCAGCGTCAAATACGGATGTGGCATTGCTCAGTGCGGGGCCTGCACGGTGCATATCGGCGGCGAAGCCGTGCGCTCCTGCCAGGTCGCTCTGGCCGATGTCTGGGGCGAGATCACCACGATCGAGGGGCTGGGCACCCCCGATGCGCTGCATGTCATCCAAGCGGCCTGGATCGACCATCAGGTGGCGCAATGCGGATACTGCCAATCGGGGCAGATCATGCAGGCGGCCGATCTTCTGGCGCGCAATGGGGAACCGACCGACGAGGATATCGACGCCGCGATGTCGGGCAACCTGTGCCGCTGCGGGACCTATCCGCGCATCCGCGCCGCCGTCCACGCTGCGGCCCGCGCGATGCGGGAGGCCTGAGCCATGGGACGTGCCAGAACCATCGCCCGCCGAACCTTTCTGATCGGATCGGCCGCCATTCTCGGCGGGGTCGCCTTCGGGGCTTACTTCGTCAGCCGCCCGACCCCCAACCCCTTGCTGAACGATCTGGCGCAGGGCGAGGCTGCGCTTACCCCCTTCGTCAAGATCACGCCGGACGGGATCACACTGATCGTGCCGCGCGCTGACGTGGGCCAGGGCATCGCCTCGACCCAGGCCATGCTGATCGCCGAGGAGCTTGATATCGACCCAAGCACTGCGACGCTCGACCCCGGACAGCCGCATCAGGCCTATTTCAATGCTGTCGTCGCCGCGGAAAGCCTACCTTTTCCTGCATGGGACCACGGTTTCGTGGCCAGCACGGTGCGCGACCTGATGGGCCAGGTCGCGCGGCTGACCAGTTCGCAGTTCACCGGTGGATCGTCGTCGGTCGCCGACCTGCACGAAACCCTGCGCCTTGCTGGCGCGACCGCCCGAGAGACGCTCAAGGCCGCCGCTTCGGCGCGCATGGGCGTGCCGACGGCGGACCTGCGGACCGAGGACGGGCAAGTCGTGCTGCCAGACGGCACGCGCATTCCTTACACGGAGCTTGGCGCCGAGGCGGCGGCGATAGACCCCATCACCGACGTGACGCTCCGCCCCGCCTCAGCGTGGACGCATTTGGGCAAGCCCTACCGACGGCTCGACATCGTCGCGAAATCGACCGGGACCCAGGCCTATGGCATCGACGTGGTCCTGCCCGGCATGCTCTACGCCACTGTCCGCGCCAACCCCGGGCGCGGCGGCGCCATGGCAAGCTACTCCGCCGATGCCACGCTGGCGATGCAGGGCGTGCGGTCGGTCGTCGAGGTGGACGAGGGGCTGGCGGTCATCGCCGACAACACCTGGTTCGCGTTTCAGGCGGCGCAGGCGTTGGAGGTCGAGTGGCTGCCCCCCGACTATCCCGCCAGCTCTACCGAAATGTGGCAGGCCCTGAGCGATGCGCGCACCGATGAGTTCCGCAACAGCCGCCTGCGCGACGACGGCGATGTCGAGGCGGCGCTGGACGGTGCCACAGTGATCGAGGCGGAATACCGATCGCCCTTCCTCGCCCATGCCGCGCTCGAGCCGCTTTGCGCTACGGTGCTGGTAGAGACGGACAGGGTGCAGATCTGGACCGCGACCCAGATCCCCGCCGTGGTGCGCGACGCAGCGGTCGCGCTGACCGGCCTCGATGCCTCGCAGGTCACCGTCCATGTCCTGCCTGCGGGCGGCAGCTTCGGCCGCAGGCTCGACCACGACTACGTGGTGCAAGCGATCCAGATCGCCGCCACCATGCCCGGCACGGCCGTAAAGACCACCTGGAGCCGGGAGGAGGACATGACCCACGACTTTCCCCGGCCGCTGCACATGGCCGTGGGTCGCGGCGCGGTGGGCGATGGGCGAGTGCAGGCGTTCGATGTGGATATCGTCAGCCCCTCGCTCATCTCATCGTGGTTCGGGCGCATCTTCATCGTTCCGCCGGGGCCCGACACGATGCTGGTCTGGGGCGCCTTCGACCAGCCCTACGCTATCCCCAACTATCGGGTGACGGGCTATGCCGCTCCGCCTATGATGCCGGTCGGGTCCTGGCGATCGCCGGGGGCCTGCTCCAACAGCTTCTTCCACGAAAGCTTTCTGTCCGAACTGATCCACGCCGCCGGCGCCGA
Organism: Roseobacter sp. FCG-D35; assembly: GCF_033436665.1. Lineage (NCBI taxonomy): Bacteria > Pseudomonadati > Pseudomonadota > Alphaproteobacteria > Rhodobacterales > Roseobacteraceae > Roseobacter > Roseobacter sp. FCG-D35. The sequence goes on along the minus strand of NZ_JAWQFO010000011.1, from coordinate 53,125 downwards.
CCCGCTGGAGGAACGGCTGCGCCTGATCGCCGACCCCGACAGCCGCCGCGTGCTGGAAGCCGTGGGCGAGATGTCGAACTGGGCGGGCGCCGATATCGGGCCGGGGCGCGGACGCGGCATCGCTTTCGCCCATACCCATGGCGTGCCCGTGGCCGAGGTCATCGACGTGACCATGACCGACCGGGGCATCCGCATCGACGAGGTCTGGATCGCTGCCGACTGCGGCACCGTCTTCGATCCCGTCAACGCCGAGGCACAATTGACCGGTGCCGCCATCTTCGGCCTCGGGCACGCGATGAATTGCGAATTGACCTACGAGAACCACACGGTGCAGCAGACCAACTTCCATGCCTTCGAGGGGATGCGCCTGCACCAGACTCCGCGCTTCAACACGCGGCTGCTGGGGCTTGCCGAACGGGTGCGCGGACTGGGCGAACCGGCCACCGCACCTGCGGCCCCGGCACTTGCCGATGCGATCTTCGCCGCAACCGGCCAGCGTCCACGCGAGATGCCCTTCAACAAATCGGTGGATTTCGCATGAGGCCCCCCATTCGCCTTGCCCTGATCGTCGCGGCCAGTCTCGCGATTGGAACCCTCGCCTTTGCCGAAGACGAACACGGCCTCGACCTTTCCGCGCTGCCGGAGGTCGGGACCGTCCCGACCGAGGACGGGCTGGCCGCCTGGAACAATATCCACACGGTGCTGTCGCACCCCCGCTGCCTCAACTGCCATGTGGGGGCGGACAACCTTCCTCTTTGGGGCACCGTGGAGGCGCCCGAGCAGATCCACGGCATGGCGATCAATGCAGGCGAAAGCCGGATCGGGGCCGAGACCCTGTCCTGCAACGCCTGCCACCAGACCTCAACGCGGCCGAACAGCGTGCCGCGCGCGCCTCCGCATACCGGCATGGACTGGCGGCTGGCACCGGTCGAATTCCAGTGGACCGACCGCAGCAGCGCCGAGATCTGCGCCCAGATGCGCGACCCGGCGCGTAATGGCGGACGCGACGCGGCCGGACTGGTTGAACACATCCTGCACGATGCCGAATTGATCGGCTTCATCACCTGGAGCTTCGATCCCGGCGCGGGCCGCGATCCAGCCCCGGGCAGCCTGCGGGCGCATCTGGAGGATATGGCCGTCTGGACAACCGCCGGGATGCCGTGTCCGGAGCAATGACGTCCACATTTGCGCCATCCCGAACCGCACGCAACAACCTGACCGCATACGATAATGCAGGACCATCCTGTCAAAGCCCATCTGAAAGGAGCCATCCATGACCACGACCGAATACCCCCGAGGCGCGACGGCGATGCGTGGCAAAGGGGCCTTCGTCGCCAGCTTGCAGCGGTCGTTCGGCAACTTCGAGACCTTCGAATACGCGAAGGAATTCGTCGGTGACGAGGGCCATGTGCTGGAGTTTCGCGGTAGCGTCGGCCATGCGGCCCTCACCGGCATGGACATCATCCGCCTGGATGCCGCGGGCAAGGTGAGTGACCCTGTCGTCATGGTTCGACCGGTGTCGGACATGAAGAAGTGCGGCGAAGAGGCCGCCCGATGATCCTCGGGCACGCGGCAACGACACTGGTAGCGAAACGCGCGGCCCCGGACATGCCTTGGTGGCTTCTTCTTGTCAGCGTTTTCCTCATCGACATCGCGATGTTCACCTTCGTGGCGCTTGGCATCGAAACCATGGAACCGACAGGTGCGGACGGGCCAACACTCGCCACCAACGTGACCCAGATGACTTTCAGTCACGATCTTGTTCCCCAGATCGGCTGGACGTTGCTGGCCGGTGCGATCGCTTTTGCGGTGACGAGGCAGCGCATGTTCGCGCTGATCGCTATGGCATTGTCACTAGGCCACTGGCTGGGCGACCTGGTCGCCGGCTACGGGCATCATGTGTTCGGGCCGGATAGCCATCCGATCGGAACCGACTGGTATCATCTGAACCTGCCCGCAGCGCTGACGTTCGAGGCGGCGCTTGGTGTCCTTTGCGTCCTTGTCTTCACACGCGGGAGAACCTTCTCGCCGGGCGCTCGGCTGGGGCTCTACGGTCTGTTCGGCGTTTTGCCCTTCGCCTTCCTCGTCATCTGACCTCAACTCCTAAATGGTTCAGCACATATCGGCGAACCACCCGAGCTTCGGAACCGGAGGTTCGGTCCTGCGTCGCAACCGCGGTGCGGATCGATCAGAACCAATACGATGGCCGCATGACAGCCCCGATCGTCGCTGACCTGCTTGAAACGCGCCGAACCTTTGGCGTCTGGACATTTGGCTTCACCTGGCAGTTCACCGGACTCAGCGACCTCTATGTCGCCGTGGAATTGCAGCTCATTTCTCCGGTCGGGACGGCACCATACTTCGTAATCCCGGTCGGCATCGTTCTGCATTCCACTTCGGCCGATTTGATTGCGCGAAATCGCCAAGCCTTTTTCATGCAGGCCGGTTAACGCAAGGAGAGACCGACAATGCTCGCAGGACACTACGCTACGGCCCTCGTTGCCGATCAGCATACCGAAAAAAACACGCTGTTCTTCTTTCTCGTCGCGAGCGCGGTGCCCGATCTTCTCTGGCATGCCTTCGCCCTCATCGGGCTCGAGCCGACCGGACCTGCGAACATCCTCGACATGACGCTCCAGAACCTCGACGTCGACATGACCTACAGCCATGACCTGATCCCGACGTTGATTTGGGCCCCGGTGTTCTATGGATTAGGGCTTTGGCTTTTCAAACGCCACAAGATCGCACTTCTGGGCGCGCTTCTGCTCATCGGACATACGGTTACGGACTATATGGCGGGATATCCCCATCACGTCTTCGGTCCCGAAACTCCGTCGATCGGATATGCGGCCTACAAGACCCAACCTCTTGTGGGTGTGGCCTGGGAGGCCGCTTTCTCCGCGGCATTCCTCTACCTGTTCTTCAGAACCGAGCGGCGACGCGGCGTCCATCGCTCGCGGGATAACATGGCCGCGATCATCGGGCTTTTCGCCGGTACCGTCATCTTCCTGACATTCGGCGTGGGCACATCCTACGGCGAGCGCTTTGGGCTCCCTGAAATCGACTCTGACCTGCTCGGCACCATCCCGAACCTGATGTTCGTCTACTGGGCCATGCTGTTTTATCTTTACTATTTCGTCCCCAAAGGCGTGACCAAGCCTGTTGCTGCGGACGTCAGATGACCTTTCGTGACGACCCGGCTGACACCAAGTGCTATCAGGAACGTGAAATGCAGCGATGCGGGTAACGCTCAGTCAGTCTTCCCCCCGGCGCACCGAACCAGGCGTCCGACCGGTCCACCCCTTGAAGGCCCGGTAGAATGCATTCGGGTCGCGGTAGGCCAGAAGGTTCGCCACCTGCTTCACGGGCATGTCGCTGTTGCGCAGATAGCGCAGGGCGAGCGTCTTTCGGGTCTCTTCCAACAGGCCCTGGAACGTCTCGCCGGTTGCTTGAAGCTCTCGCAGCAAACTGCTTCGGCTCTTTCCCAGGCGCTCGCAGACGAAGGCGATGGAGGGGTCGCCATCGGTGATCGCCTCGATCAGGCAGGACCTGACCCGATCCGCAAGCGGCGTGGACTTGTCCGACGCCGAGACAAGCGCCATCAGATCCGTTTCCATGGCGGCCCACAGCTCCGCGTTCTCGGAAACCAGCCTGCAGTCTGCATCCCGCACCGAATAAACCAGCTCGGGCTCGCCTTCCGTCGGTGCGACCCCGAACACCTCGGCGAGATCGCCCCGAGGATCGGAGGATGCCGGTAAACACACGGCTTCGGGGACAAGCGTCCTGGCCGTGCAAGACAGCGCCTTCTCGTGGAGGAAAGTCAGGATCGGACCGGCGATGCTCGCCGGAACACTTCCGTCGGGACGGAGGGGGACCAGCCTGATCCGAAGTGCATTGTCGTGCAGCCGGACCGACATGCCCATGGGCCCGAAGACATGCTTGAAGCGGGCAAAGCGTTCGAAACCGGTCTTCAGGTTCGGCGCGCAGGACAGTGCGAAGAAGACCGCGGACGTCGCCCCGTTTGCCAGCGCCCGACCGACGAACGCCGCAAAGTCAGGGCGGTGCCCAAGGCGAACCATGGTGTCCCAGAGAAGGAAGAAGTCGTCCTCGGCGACCAGAACCCCGTGCCCGGTGACGATGCGTTGAGGCAGCCCCGCCTCGGCGACGACTTTCGCAGGGTCAAGATCCAGCAACTTGCAAATCGCCCCCAGCAGGACAGCGGTCGAGAACTTGGGCTGTTGTATGGCTTCCAACCGCGAGACCTTTCCAGGGCGAAGATGGCCGATCCTCATTCGTGCCGGGCCGCGTGGCAAGTCATTTGAGACGATCCGCAAGCAATTGGGCCGTTCCGCAAGTTTTCTTCCCACCCGTCGGTTCCATAGGCTCCGTCACACAAACGGACGCATCCAGAAGAGCGCCGAGATCGGCCTGGAACAGCGGGGCCGTTGCCAGAACAGAGGCTTCTTCATGCAGCAGATCAATCAAGCCCGGAGATGGCCGAGATACGTCGCCATCTGCGTGGCCGGCGTCGTTGCGATCATGCTCGCCGGAGTGCTCGCCATCAAGCTCCTGTTCGGCATGGGCGCGACATACCCCGGCCTGTCAGGTGAACCGGCGTCACAGGCGATCGCGGAAATCGCCCTGCCCCTTCCCCCGGGGATGGTGGCCGTGGGTGCCGATGGGCGCGTATTCTTCACCTATCACCCTATACATCGTCCGCAGGACCACGTCGCGCACGTCCTTTTCGAGTGGCGTGACGGCGCAGCGCTCCCCATCGCACCGGATCTTGGAGAACGTCTGCACGACATCTTCGGCATAACCGTCGGACCAGACGGGAACATCTGGGCCGTCCGCCCCGGCAGCACGTCGGGCGAAGCGACCGAGGTGCTCGCCATCGACCCAGACAGCGGCACGATAGTCTTCGATTTCCGGTTTCCCGACGGCTCGTCACCCGGTGCGCAGGACCTGCGCGTCTCACCAGATGGCCGCACGGTATACCTCGCCGATACCGGCTTTCTTCGGCTCACGCCCGCAGCGCTCGTTGTGCTGGATGTCGAAACCCGCACGGTTCGACGCGTGCTGGAGGATCATCCCTCCACCGCGCCGCAGAACCGCACGATGACGTTGCCCGACGGCACGCCCTTCCGGCTGTTTCTCGGACTCGTCACCTTCCAGGTCGGCGTCGATGGGATCGCATTGTCGGCCGACGGGGAATGGCTTGTCTACAAGGCGATGACCCATGACACGGTCTACCGTGTGCCGACCGCCATCCTGCGCGACCCCGCGGCCACGCCCGACGTGGTGGCAGCCGCGGTTAAAACCCTCGGCAGCGCGCCGCCGAGCGACGGTATCGAGATGGATGGCTCGGGGAACGTGATCCTGACCGACGTGCAATCGGGCGGCCTGGCGCGCCTTGCGCCCGATGGACGTCTGACGACCCTGGTGCGCGTTCCCGGTGTCGACTGGGCCGACAGCGTGAGCGTCGCCCCGAACGGCGACGTCTGGTTCACCGACAGTCGGCTTGCCCGTTTCCTCGATACGTTCGCCCGTCCGGCGGCGTTGGAGGACATGCAAGCCGAGGCGCCGTTCTATATTTACAGGGTTCCCGCACCCGATTGACCGGCCCGCCGCGCAACTTGGGACGATCCGCAATTTAATGGGCCGAACTGCAAGTTGTCCGATCCAGTCAGATCGACACATGGTCATGGGAGAAGAAGACGGGGGTGGACCATGCAGCTTACGGTCAACGGAACATCGCATGAAGTGGACCTGCCTCAGGACACGCCGCTCCTTTGGGCGCTGCGGGATGGGCTCGGCATCACCGGTGTCAAATATGGCTGCGGGATTGCGCAATGCGGCGCCTGTACCGTCCATATCGACGGCGCGGCGGTCCGGTCCTGCCAGGTTGCCCTTGGCGATGTATGGGGCGAGGTGACGACCATCGAGGGGCTGGGTACACCGGATGCCCTTCACATCGTTCAGCGCGCGTGGATCGAGCACCAGGTCGCCCAATGCGGCTACTGCCAATCGGGACAGATCATGCAGGCGGTCGACCTGCTGGCGCGCAATCCCGAGCCGACGGATGCAGACATTGACGCCGTGATGAGCGGCAATCTCTGCCGCTGCGCGACGTACCCGCGCATTCGCGCCGCTATTCACTCCGCTGCCACCATGATGCGGGAGGTCTGAGAATGAGCCGAGTGGGCAGATACACCCGACGCGGCTTTCTGATCGCGTCGGCCGTCGTCGCGGGCGGCGTGGTCTTCGCCATCCGCGCCTACCTCGCAAACCTTGAGAACCCGCTGATCGCCTCCCTCGGTCCGGGCGAGACCGCACTTACGCCTTATATCAAGATCACCGCGGACGAGATCACCATCATCACGCCCCGCGCCGAGATGGGACAAGGCATTCAAACCACGCTTGCCGCACTGGTGGCCGAGGAACTGGATGTCGAGCTTGCCTATATCTCCATCGACCATGGCCCACCCTCCGCGGCCTATTTCAACGGTGGCGTGGTCGAGGAAGGCTACCCTTTCCCCGCGACGGACCAGAGCGCTCTCGCGGATTTCGCACGGGCTCAGCGCGACATACCGGCCGTGTTCCTGGCTTACCAGATCACCGGCGGCTCGACCTCCACCCATGACGCCTACGAGAAGATGCGACACGCCGGTGCCGTGGCGCGCGAGACGCTGAAGGCCGCCGCCTCGGCCCGGACCGGCGTGCCGGTCGCCCAACTCGGCACCGGGGCGGGTGCGGTCGTGCTGCCCGACGGAACGCGCATCGCCTACATTGAGCTCGCCGCCGAGGCGGCTTCGGTCGAACTGGCCGACGCACCGCCACTCCGATCGAAAAGTGAATGGCGCATCCTCGGGAAGTCGCAGGACCGTCTGGACGTCATCGCCAAGTCTACGGGCCGGGCGATCTATGCCAGCGACATCCGTCTGCCCGATATGCGTTTCGCCGTGATCCGGCGCACGCCCTACCCCGGCGGCACGCTCCGCAGCCTGAATGCCACTGACGCCCTTGCTCTGCCGGGCGTGGACGCCGTGCTCGACATCGGCACTGCCGTGGTCGCCGTTGCCAACACCACCTGGGCTGCGATGCGGGCGCTCGACGCCGTCGTGGCGGAATGGACGCCGCCGACCTATCCGGCCGAGACGGAGGGCCATTTCGATGCCATCGCCGCGTCCTTCACGCCCGACCATCTCGACAGCCGGCAGCGGGACGATGGCGATGTCGAGGCGGCGTTGAGTGGTGGCGAGGTGATCGAGGCCGAATACCGCGTCCCCTACCTCGCCCATGCCACGATGGAGCCGATGTCGGCGGCGGCGTTGTTTCAGGACGGCCGCCTGCACGTCTGGTCCGGCACGCAAGGTCCGACCGTCGCCCGGCGCGAAGCGGCGAAGGCGGCGGGGATCGACGAAGTCGCCGTGACCATCACGACGACGCTTCTGGGCGGCGGCTTCGGGCGGCGCGGCGAAATGGACTTCGTCCAGAACGCCGCGAAGGTCGCGGTGCAGATGGAAGGCACGCCCGTGCTGCTGACCTATAGCCGCGAGGATGACATGGCAGGCGGCACTTGGCGGCCGGCCGCAATCGGCCGGTTTCGGGCCAGTGTCCACGACGGGTTGCCGGTGGCGGTGGATATCTCCACCGCCTGCCCCTCGATCCTGTCCGGCATAAACGGCCGGGGCGGCGCGCCTGCCTCCATCCCCGACTTCGTGCCGGACTTCACCATCGGTCAGGCGCTCTGGGATCAACCCTACGGGATCGAGAATTACCGCGTGTCGGCCTACAAGGTCGCCCCACTCCTGCCGGTCAGCTTCTGGCGGTCGGTGGGCGCGTCGCAGAACAGCTTCTTCCACGAATGCATGATGGATGAACTGGCCGTCGCCGCCGGGCGCGACCCGGTGGAGATGCGCCTCGACCTTCTCACCGACGCACCAAGCCGCCAAGTGCTGGAAGCTGTCGCCGAGATGGCCGATTGGGGCACGGCACCGGCGCGTGGCCGGGCGCGCGGCGTTTCCTTTGCACTGGTCTTCGGCGCGCCCTCGGCCCAGATCGTGGAGGTCGAACAGGCGGAGCGCGGTCTCAGGATCACCCACGCCTGGGTCGCGGCCGATGTCGGCACCGCGCTCGATCCGCGCAATCTCGACGCGCAACTGATCTCCGGCGTCAACTTCGGCCTGAGTGCGGCCATCGGCGAGAAAATCACCGTGTCCGAAGGCCGGATCGAGCAGTCCAATTACCACGATTACCCGGCGCTCCGCATGTACCAGGCCCCGCAGGTCACGACACGCATTCTGGAGAACCAGACGCACATTCGCGGCATCGGCGAGATCGGCACACCCGCCGCGGCGCCCGCGCTCGCCAACGCCGTCTTCGCCCTGACCGGTCAAAGGATCAGGACCCTGCCCCTCGGCGATAGCATCGCCTTCGCCTGATGCGCGGGTGTCGCCTCGGGTTTCTGCCATACACATCAACGTATCGAGACCCAGCAAATGACCGACGCCAGCTTCCACCCTCCCGAGACGCGCGACCGCCTGGATATGATCACGCTCTTGTCGAGCAGCGCCTTTGCCGGGGGGAACCTGTTCATCGGTCTGTCGATGGGCGCCTACTGGCTCAGCCTCGAAGCCAGCGTCTTCATGGAGACGTTCTTCGGCCAGTGGCTGCGGTTCCTGTTCACCATTATGCCGCTCTTGCTCCTGACGCTTTACGGGCTTGTCCGGTCGGCCCGGCTCGACGCGGGCGACCCGGCGCTGCGCAGGCTCTGGCGTCGGGCCATTCTGTGCTGGGTCGCCACATGCCTCATCACGCTGGTGCTTCACATGCCGCTGAACCTGCGGCTCGGCGCCGCGACGTTCTCCCCTGAGGAGGCCGCCGCGTCTAATCTCTACGGGCTCCTGAGCCTTTTCGGCAGCGTCACGCCCGAAACCGCGGGTTTCACCCGAGCCATCTGGCTGCTCGGTCACGTGCCCCGGATCGCGCTGGCCGTCGCCCTTTCGGTCTTTGCCATGCAGGCCGTTTTTCACCGGCGCACGAAGATCGCACGATAATTCTCTGAAATCACGTCAACAGGAGCTTTTGAAATGCACCCCGGAACATTCACACGAAACCGCAAAGGCACGCGTGTCTGCCTTCTTCTGGCCGCTTGCCTTGCCCAGACGGCACACGCACAGGATGCGCAGAGCCCCGAAGCGGGCATCCGCGTGCCGGCCGAAGAAACGGCGTTCGTCCCCTTTCCCGCCCCCGGCGTGCAAAGCGTGGCCCTCTATGGCGGGGTTGGCACCGGCCTGCCCACCGCGATGACCTCGCTCCTCGATCCCGCAAGTTATCAGGTCCTGCCGCATACCCACGAGAACGGGTACTGGGCGATGGTGGTGAAAGGCCGGATGCAGCATTGGGAATTGTCCGAACCGGACCGGGGCCCCGAGTTGCTTCCCGGGTCCTACTGGTTCCAGCCCGGTGGCGTGCCTCATGCCGAAGACTGCCTCGGCCCCGAAATCTGCCAGGTCTTCGTCGTCTTCGACGCGGCGGCGGACTTCACCCCCGTACAGTGACGAATTTTCACGGACGGGCCCTGCCCGCCCCTCAACTCAGGAGTTCCTTACAATGAACAGCAAATCCATCAAGACCGCCGCACTCGGCGTCGCGCTTCTGTTGGGCGCGGTCTTTCCTGCCATGGCGCAGGAACGTTTTCCCGACAATATGGTCCGCACCCCGTTCGAAGAGGCCCCTTTTGCGCCGCTCTTTCCCGGCGTCGAGGCCTACACGCTTTACGGCGGGTTCGAGCAGGGCATCCCCACGGCGATCCTGTCACGCACCGATCCCGGGCAGGCCATGGCCATTCCGCACACCCATACCGATGGCTACTGGGGCTTCGTTATCGCGGGCCGTCACCAGCACTGGGAAATGTCGGAACCCGACCAGGGCCCGATCCTGACCGCCGGGTCGAGCTGGTATCAGCCCGCCGACGTGCCCCATGCCGACCTCTGCGTTGGGCCGGAACCCTGCATCAACTTGGTCATCTTTGAAGAGCGCGCGGACTTTATCCCCGTTCAGTGATGTTTTCGAACCCGGTGCACGGAGGATCCGTCAGGTGCGCGACAAGACAGAAAGATATTGCGTGAGCGTCGGTAACGCAGCCATCTTGGCGGCGGCTACCGATGGAACGCACGTACTAATCCTCATCTCTGCGCTGTTTGCGGCGCTCGAATCTTCGGAAGGCCGATGCGCATGTCTCACCCGGTGAAATGGGCGATCACGCTCCTGATGGGCGCCACGATCTTCAGGGCGCAGACCATCCTCTTCTTGCCGGACTTGCAGATGTACGGCGGCCCGGCGCCTGACGGCTGGTTTGGCCCCTGGTTCAGCGACACGATCATCGGCTTTATCCTGCCGGTGATGCTGTATCTCTTCTGGACGAAGCGGGGCACGGGCGTCTGGGGTGTGCTCGTCGCCTACAACGCTGTCGGTGCCTTCGACTACTCGCAGGGCCTCATCACCCAGATTATCAGCCCGATGCCATTGGAAATGGCGTCTCCGGCCACGGTCTATCTTGGGATCGGCTTGTTCATGGTCTTCCAGCTGATCGCCCTGGGCCTTCTCTTCCGCCGTGATGTGATCGACGCGTTCACACTTGGGTCGCGCAAATGATCGGAACCCTGGAATCAATGAGCAAGATCATGCGACCCCTCCTTCTTCTGCTCACCCTTTACGGCTTCGCAACACTGGCCAGCGCACAGACGGGACCAGAGCTTGATACCTCGAGCCTGCCGGAGCCGGGATCGGTCGCTGAAGCCGAGGGTTTGGCCGCATGGGAACGGATCCATGCCGTCACCAGCCACCCTCGCTGTGTGAACTGTCATGTCGGCAGCGATAACGTCCCGCTCTGGGGCACCCTGTCGAAGCCGGACAGGCCCCACGGCATGGCCATTGTCGCGGGCGAAAGCCGGATCGGCGCCGAGGGGCTTTCGTGCAACGCCTGCCACCAGACATCAACCCGGCCCAACGACATCGCGTACGCCGCGCCGCATACTGGAATGGACTGGCAACTCGCCCCAATCGAGTTTCAGTGGGGCGACCGGACCAGTGCCGAAATCTGCGAGCAGATGCGGGACCCCGAGAGGAACGGCGGTCGCGACGCGGCCGATCTCGTCGAGCATATCCTGCACGATGCCGAGTTGATCGGGTTCATCACCTGGAGCTTCAACCCTGGTCCCGGGCGGGACCCGGCACCCGGCAGCCTCCAGTCCCATCTCGAGGATATGGCGATCTGGACCGCCGCCGGCATGCCCTGCCCCGACTGACCCCGCACTGACGTCCAGAGAACGCGCATCGCCAATTGAAGAGGTCTCGATGACCACCGAAACAAACGCCGAGATCGAAACGATCGCCGTCTTCGGAGCGACCGGAAAAACCGGCCGCCACGTCGTGAGGCATGCGCTGGACAGGGGCTACAAGGTTCGCGCGCTGGCCAGACGCCCGGAACAACTGGCCATTCCGGACGAAAGACTGACCGTCATCAAGGGCGATTTCGAAGACATCCCGGCGCTTGCGGACACCGTGAACGGAGCGGCCTATGTCATCTGCTGTGCAGGCGGGCCGTCGGGCAAGCACTACGAACCGGGCATGATGATCGCCTTCATCCGGCGTCTATGGCCTCTGCTGGACGCGCAACCGGTATTGCGGGTGTTCCTGTTCCAATCCGTGATCTTCGCCCCGGACACCGATGGGAAGTTGCCCACGTGGCTCAAGATCCTGGCACCCGCCGCGGCCTACCTGAGCGGGAACACCCAGATGCTGAAGGACAACACGGCGGTCACGCAATTCATCGGTGCAAGCTCACCCCGCAGCTTCAACACGATCGTCACGCGCCCCGGGGCCATCGCCGAGAAACCTGGAGGGGTAGCGCTCCGGGCCGATCAAAAAAATGGCAGCCTTTCGCCGATTACATTCGCTGATTTGGGCGCGTTCACTGTCGATTCGCTGAAGAACAGTTCCCTTTACGAAACTTGCCCCTTTATTGTTCCGGCAAGGTAGTCGCCTGCACCGGTTCGGATTCTGTACGGGTGCGATCTCCGAAAAATTAGCCATCGTGGTTTTGTTGGTGTTCATGCCCCGAGGGGATCTTATGCAGCTACCAAAGCCGGGGTCGTCCTTTTGGATGCGCACCGACCCAAACCCACTCTCGAAAAGACCGCGAATCAGCACGAAATTACGCGATCAGAGTATGAACATGTGCTGCACACGACACCCTGCAACCTGTTGAAATCCTGTCGCAATCTCCACCATCCATCACGGGAGCGGCATTGGGCGACTGTCAGGTCCGTGAGGTGTCCCTAGATTTTAGATTGCTTGCCACAAGGTTGTTAGGTTTGAACTGGCGTAATTGGCCTTCGCTGTAGGTTTCAAGGATGCGTGGTCGATTATCTGCTGCCCGCAACGGACCGAATTCGGTCTTGGAGTCCCCTGCCCTACTCATTCAGTTTTCGGCGAACTTTAAAGCGTTGATGTACCTCGCAAAGCTCCCTCGCAAACTGCGGCACCTCATTGCGGTTGAAATCTAGAACCCTGTGAGCTGTAGCATCGCGGACGATATTTCCTCCGAAGTGATCTTCATCGCCCCCCTGCCCTCCTTGTCGTGCAAGCCGGATATTGAGGTCAATTTCCTCCCATTTGGCTTCTCCGAGGCCTCTGGTGGCATCGGAGTGATTTCCGGAAAGGGCCTCGGCCAGCCACTTGATCAACATCCTCTGCGCGTTCCTAGGCCGCGATGCGCAAGAACAAGAGGTCATCGCCAATACCGGGCTGACGAAAACTGTGAAGGCGGAAAAACTGGCTCGGCTCTTTGCAAACACGACGACGCAGAAACTCATGGGCCGGACCACCGAGTAGAAAGACTAACTGGCGCAGGAGGTCACGGACTGCACCCGAGACTTCTGTTGGGGTGGCTCCTCGCCTTGCGTCGGCAAGGACTCCTTCTGCCGCCTCACGCCCAGTCTTGCCCGGCCCTGAATTGTCCGATCGCGCGAAATGAGGGCCGGCTACCTGCCCCGCTAAATACAGCGGAGATGCCCAACATCGCAGCCAGTTCGTGCGCCTGCGAAGCGGATATTGGCTCGGGAAGCCAAGATGCAGGCAGCGTTGCCCGGATACGGCGTTAGCGACTCGGAGGCATTGCCACTGACTGGGAGTCTGACTGCCCCCGATCTCGGCGTCAGGCTGCCGCTAGACCTCGTGCTGGCAGGGCGGTTCGTGTACTGCCGGAGACCTCGCGCAAGGCGCTGGGGCATCTCGAGCAGGCGGCGAGGTCTTGCGGCATGTCAGCCCAGGACGTTCGGGGCCCTGCCCTTCCTCGATACAGTCATTGAGGGCGTGACACTGGAGAACCTACGCTACGAGCGGTAGGTTCTTGAGCCAGGGATTGCTGCGGTAGAAGTCCGCTCCGCTGATGCCGCCAACGTGGCCCCGTTGCGGCATGCGCTGTCTGAATGCGCGGAGACAAAGACCGGGCGGCGTGAGAGAGCGCCGACGGCCTATCGGGCGCGGCCCAAGCGCTGTTAACAGCTGTTAACTGGCGCGAGCTGTCACTTTAGCTGGTATAGTGAACAACCCGAACACACAAATTGTGGATATTTTCCTTGACTTAGGCAGGTGAATCGCAACCTATCGAGTCAAGTTGCGCAAATAAGCGCATTCGAGCAGGAAAATGAAAACCATGTTCCAGACGGCACCGATCCGGGCGGCCTCTCAAACCGACCTTACGCGGGAGATGGCGGCGCGTCTACACACCGCGCTCACCACCCATCTCGAGCAGGCCTATGCCCCCGACCAGCGGAAGTATCTGAGACTATTCAGCGCCACAGAGACTGCTGATCTTCTCGGGGTGACCGGCCAGTTTCTGCGCAAGTGCCATAGTGACGGCACCCTGCCCGAGCCACAGGACATCCGGAACGGACGCCGCTTTTATTCCGCCGCCGAGATGCTGGCGGCGCGGCGCCTTCTAGAGGACGGGTCCCGCACGCCCGGCAAGTATCTGCCTGGGCGCCGTGGCGAGGATCGGCTACAGGTCATCCAGTTCATGAACTTCAAGGGCGGATCGGCGAAGTCGACCTCTGCCATCCATCTCTGCCACTACCTGGCGCTCAACGGCTATCGCGTCTTGGCGGTGGATCTCGATCCGCAAGGCAGCATGACCGGGTTCTGCGGCATCCAGACCGAGCTCGAGTTCGACGGAACCTCGGTCTACGATGCGCTGCGTTATGACGATCCGCTGCCGATGCGCGAGGCCATCGTGCAAACCTATTTCCCTGGCCTCGACCTGGCGCCTGCGAAGCTGGTGCTGAGCGAGTTCGAGACCGAGACCGCGGTGAATGCTGGTCGCGGCGTGGCGTTCTTCGAGCGATTGAGTGCGGCCCTGGCCACCGTCGAGCAGGACTACGATGTTGTGGTGATCGACAGCCCGCCGGCGCTCGGGTTCCTGACGCTGACCGGTCTCTACGCAGCGACCTCGGTGATTGTGCCGATGACGCCGAGCATGCTCGATCTCGCTTCGACCCAGCAGTTCATCGAAATGACCTCGGCCTATCTCGGGGTGATCGAGGAGACCGGGGTGCATCTCGACCATGATTTCTTCTCGTTTCTGATCACCCGCGACGATCCCTCGGACATTCCGAGCCAACAGATCGTCAGCCTCATGCGGGCGCTGTTCCAGGACCGCGTCGTCGGCGCGACGATGCTGCGCAGCACGGCGGTCGCGGATGCGGCGATGCTGAAGATGTCGATCTACGAGGTTGCCCGCGCCGAGATGACGCGATCGACCTATGACCGTGCCCGAGGCAGTACGGATGCGGTGGGCGTGGAGATCGCGTCGATGATCCAACGGGCGTGGGGGCGGTAGTCATGGCGATGGGTAAGAACAAGACCGGCATCATGGCGGCGATCAGTGCGGCGACAGAGGTCGCTGCCTCGCATACGGAGCCCCGCGATCGCGCGCAGCGCACCTTACCGAGAGGGACGATCGGGTCGGTCCGGGCGGGCCTCGGCGGCATCCAGGAGATCGATCCGGCGCTGATCCTCGCGTGGGGACCGCAAGACCGCCTGGGGGTCGAGTTAACAGCTGTTAACAGCGCCGAGGTGGACGAGCTTGCCGAGAGCATCGGCGCCTCCGGCCAGCAGGTGCCGGTGCTCCTGCGGCCGTCGAAGGAGAAGGACGGACATTTCGAAGTCATCTACGGACGGCGTCGGATCCTGGCCTGTCGGCAGCTCGGGATTCCGGTGAAAGCCCTGATCCGGACGCTCGATGATGCGGAAGCCCTCATGGCCAAGGGTCTCGAGAACGCCAGCCGGACCGATCTCAGCTACTACGAGAGGGCGCGATTTGCGCAGGCGATCCTGGAACAGGGCTATTCCCGCAGCGAGGTGTGCCAGGCGCTCGCCGTTAGCAAGGCCACGCTCTCGCAACTCGAACGGATCACCCGCCTGGTGCCGGACCCCGTAGGCGACCGGATCGGCGCGGCACCAGCGGCCGGTCGGCCGAAATGGATGTCGCTCGCAACCGGCTTCGAGAGCGGACGTCTCGACGAGGCCAAGGCCCTCAAGATCCTCGCCGCGCTTGGCGAGGGCGGCACGTCGGACGGACGTTTCGAGGCTGTCCTGTCGGAGGTGGCCCGTCGTGGCGCCCGGGACCGCGCGCAGCAGGAGCGCAGCCCGGTTGCAGGGGTGCAGATCAAGACCAGCAGGTCCTCGGTCACGATGTCCGTGGCGAAATCGGGGGCGCAGAAAGAGTTTGCAGAATGGTTGGACCAGAATCTCGACGGTCTGATCGCGGAGTCCTTCGAACGGTTCCAGGCAGAGAACCGCGGAGGCGAGGGCGGTTAGCAGCTGTTAACCGCATGACGTGAGGCACAGAGCAGAAAGGAGGACGGCGGAAAAAGAAACCCTCGAAACCGAGGTCTCGAGGGCTGCAGCGCACGAAGCGCAACTTGTTTTGACACGACAACTCTAGCAGCCCGCGAATCACCAGACAACGAAAAACGTCCTCGGACGAACGGGTTTTCTTTGCCTGTCGAACAAAGATGGAACATCTGAGCAGCGCTCCAGGTGGAGCAGCCGGACCGCATGGGGTTCGGAACGGTTTCGGCTTGCCGGTCAACACTGGATGGCGCAAAGCCAGTGCGGGTCTGGCGCGGGCCGAGGAGTTTGCCGAGGCCGGTGCGGAGATCAACGTCCCGAAATCGCGCGCCTTCGTCGCGGTGAAGCGTGTGGGGAGCCACATAGGACTCAAACCGAGCGACCTGATGCTCCTAGACACGCTCGGGGCGTTCACGCAGGCCCAGGACTGGGAGGAGGGGCGGCGGCCGATCGTCTGGGCCTCGAACGCCTATCTGATGGCGCAGACGGGCTTCTCGCTCTCGGCGCTCAAGCGCCATGCCCGGCGGCTCGCGGAGGCGGGTGTGATTGCCTTCAAGGACAGCCCGAACGGCAAGCGGTGGGGCAGGCGCGACGAGAACGGCGTCATCATCGAGGCCTACGGCTTCGATCTGTCCCCAATGGCGGCCCGGGCGGAAGAGTTCGAAGCGCTGCAGGCCGAATTGCAGGCCGAGCGCGAGCTCTGCCAGTTCCTCAAGCGCCAGATCACCGTGTCACGGCGGATGATCCGTGCCCGGCTCGAGGCTGCGCTCAGCGGAGCGCTCAAGGGCCCCTGGGGACAGCTCCAGGCAGTGTTCGAGGAGCTTCTAGGGAGGCTTCCAAGGCGCATCGTCGCGGCGGAGACGCTCGAGCGGCTCCTGGGCTGGTTCCGGGACCTGCAGGGCAAGGTGGAGGCGGCCTATCTCAAGGCGGCGCGGACGGAAGATTCTGTGGAGAAACAGTCTCTAACCAAGGGAAAACGGATCAACAAGACTCATAAAATGAACCCCAGGGAGGTCATTTCCGGACCCCATATACAAATTACAAAACAACCTGAACCTGTAACCTGTAATCGCTCGGAAACTGAGCAAGCGGCGGGCGTGGCGCGGAAACCTGAACCGGCGGTCCCGATTGAGAGGGCGCGAAAGGATGAGGCACAACCGGAGCCGAAATTGCGCGGTGTGGCGTTGGATGTGCCGACGATCATGCAGGCCTGTCCGGAATTCGCCCAGTGGGCCCGAGATCTGGGCGGATACCTGAAGGATTGGGGCGATGTCTATCGGGTTGCGGGCCAGTTGAGGCCGATGATCGGGGTGTCCGAGCATGCCTGGCTGGAGGCGCAGGAGGGCCTGGGCAAGCAGGCGGCCGCGGCGGCGATGGTGCTCGTGTTTGACAAACATGCCAAAGGCGAGGTGGCATCACCGGGCGGTTACCTCCGCGGCATGGTCGAGAAGGCCGGGGCAGGGGAGCTGCATCTCGAGCGGAGCATCTATGGCCGGTTGAGCGGGCAGGCGGCGTGATTGGGGGGCTACAGTCCGGCGGCCTTGGTCAGATTGACCCGGAACCGGTCGCGGCGGCGCTGGTAGCGACGGGTCATCTCCGCCGACGCGTGCGCGAGCTGCTTCTGGACGTAGCGCTCGTCGACCTCGGCCGAACTGGCAAGGCCAGCGCGGAGCGAATGTCCAGAGAAGAGGGCGACCCGGTCTTTCTCGGGCAGATCGGACCGGATGCCGCTTTTCAAAACGGTGGCCTTGATCAGCCGCGCGACATGCTTGTCGGAGAGCCGGGTGTCGAGCGCGCGGTTGCCGTCCCGCGAGGTGCGCACGAAGACCGGGCCGGAGTCGATCCTGGCGAAATGGAGCCACTGCTCGAGCGCATGGACCGGGCAAGTCCGCTCGGTCGAGCCACGGCCGATTTCGACCTCGCGCCAGCCGGTCTTGGCGTTGAGCGTGAGGACAGCACCATCCTCGAGGATCTCGACCCAGCCGCCGCTGTCCGTCGTGTCATCCTTGTGGACGTCGATGCTGACGATCTCGGAGCGCCGCAAGCCGCCAGCATAGCCGATCAGGAGGATCGCCCGGTCGCGGAGTCCGCGCAGATCGTGGGACAGGGTGGCGACCATGGCGAGGATATCTTGGGGGAGAATGGCCTCTTTTTGGACGGGCGGGCGTGCGTGCTTGCGTTTGATCCCGGCCAGCACGGTGGCGATGTGGCGGTTCTTGCGATCGAGCGAGACACCGCGCTGCGCGTAGTTCCATGCGAGGCCGGAGAGTCGGCGCTCGATGGTGCTGACCGACAGGGCAAGGGAGCCGTTCGTCGGCGCTGCCAGGTCGGTCAGGTAGAGGCCGATCATCTCAGGCGAAGTGGGCAGGGGGTCTGTGCCCTTCAGGCGGCACCAGCGCGCGAAATGTTTCCAGTCGGCGGCATAGGCCTTGTTCGTGTTCTCGGCTGTCGAAGCTTTCGCGTAGTCGCGCGCCGTGTCGACCAGACGGTCCAGGGTCCCGGAGCCGGCCACATGGGAGGGCAGGGCGATAGAGGCTCCGTCCGGAGCGTCTCTCGCGTCACGCTCGTTGCTGTTCGGCGTGTCCTCGGGCGTTGAGCTCGAAATCTCGGCCTCAGTGGCGCCGGAGGCTTCGGTTCTGGTCCCCTTGTTTGTGAGATTTCTCATGTTTTCGAGCCTATCCAAATACGTCCGATAAGGCAAACTTATTGGACATATTGACGACCGACAGGGTGGGGCGGTTTATACACTATCTTGTAGGCAAAAGCGCCGCGAGAGACTAGTGTTGTGGCATGACCTACGCCCGCGACGACTTCGAGAGCCTACCCCGGATGCCGTCTTGGGTCACGTCGACACGCGCGGAAACCCCTGAAGATGTGGCGTTTTTGTCGGGCGCAGCGCTTGCCCACCTCCATCTTGTGCTGAGACACGAGGACGTGCCCCAGACCTTGCTCCGAGCGCGGCTGACGCTGCGGGTGGCGGAGGCCTGCGTGACGCACCAGGGACGACCAGAACGGGCTTCAGACCTGCGCGATGTCCTGGCGTTCCTGCAATCCGATGATAACCCTGGTCCGGCAGGCGAGGTCTATCTGACCTGGCGGCAGGCCGTCGAGCGCCCGGTCTCGGTGAACACGCTGCATTGTGCGTTGCCCCAAGTCGAGGCGGAGCAAATTGCCACTTGGTTGGACGCGGCGCAGGGGGCGCCGATCGCGCGGGCCGCAGCCGTGTTGCAAGTCGTGATCAAGGAGCGTCCGCGAGACCACACCGCATCACTGCTGCTCGCGGATGCAGCATTGGCACAAGCGCTCGAGTGGAGCCATGTCCTGCCGCTTCTGGCCCTAAGTCTCAAGCGAGCCGATTTGCGGAAGGCCGACGGAGACCTGCGGTTGGCCTGTCATCGGGCGATCTCGGCAGCAGCGACCGATGCGGTGCGTGAGGCGTCAGATCTGACCCGTCGCGTGGCGCGGCTTCATGCCGTGGCACCGAAGCTTCGGGCCAAAGGTGCTGACGAGGCGGTGGCCCTGTTTCTGAGCCAGGACGCGGTTGCGCCGGCGGCGCTCACCTCGTTGCGCTCCGATCGCGCGGCACGCAGGTTCTGTGACCGACTCGTGGACCTCGGCGCCGTGCGCGAGATGACCGGGCGCGACACCTTCCGGCTCTACGGGGTCTGAGCGATGGCCAGGGACAATGCCGACACCGATCTGGACCGCGAGCTGGAAGACCTGCCGCCCGATCTGCGCTGGCAAGAATGGATGCGCCGGATCGAAGCCGTGCTTTTCGCCAGCGCCTCGGCGGTGCCACGCGAAGACCTGGCCCGCGTGGTGGGGCAGGGGGCCTCGGTCGATCTCCTCATTGAAGACCTGATCGCCGATCTCGAAGGCCGGGCGTTCGAAGTCTCCCAGGTGGCGGGCGGCTGGATGCTGAGGACGCGACCAACCTATGCGGCGGCAATCCGGATGGCCGCCGATGTGCGCGATCAGGATCTCGATTTGCGCGAGTACGATGTCGCCGTCCTGGCAGCCATCGCCTATCACCAGCCGATTACACGAGACGGGCTGAAGGACATCTTCGGCAAGGAAGTCAGCCGGGACCTGATCGGCCGCCTGCACGCGCGCGGGCTTATCGGGACCGGGCCCAGGTCGCCGCAACGCGGGGCGCCCTATACCTATGTGACGACGGAACAGTTCCTCGTGGCATTTGATCTGGAGTCACTGCAGGACCTGCCGGATCGTGAGCAACTCGAAGATGCTGGCGTGCTGTCCGCGACTGGGGCATGAGCACGTCGCCGGACCACAAGCTGACGTCACTATTTCTTGTTCGCAGCACTGGCGCGCGCGCAAATCGGTTCAAGCGTGGTCCAGATGTCATCCACGACTTCCGCTAGGCTCATACCTTCGATCTCGGTCGCCTCGGAATAGGCGCGCCACTGTGCGGCCTTCGTCGCGTCGGTGGCGAACGCCTGGGACAGGCCCGGCGGTCGCTCGTGCGGCACCTCCGTTTGGCGCCGCTCAAAGGTCTTCTCAATGCTAACCTGCAAGTCGTCGGAATCGAGATCGACGGCCTTTGGCAGTGCCCAGAGGTCGTAGTAATCCTTCATCCGACCATTGATGACACCGAGCGCGACGACCGCCTGGAACTTCTCCGCGATGACGGTCTCGGGGGAGTAGGCGCGCACCGATGCTGAGGGAAAGTCCAGCAGGGAGCCGTAGTCGAGCGTGTAGTCGGGGTTTCCAAGCGCGTCTCCGAATCCGACATCGATCGTGATCGGGATCCGCGTTTTCTCGAGATACGCGACCGTCTTGAGGCGCATGCCGCCGTAGACCTGATCTTCTCGGATAGGGGCCGCCGTGAGACTGCCACCATCAAAAACCAGTCCGTCACCGGCGTCGATTTCGAGGATCTCCGCGATGGTCTTCTTCAGGGTCGCCTCGTCCTTGGCGCCGAACGACAGGAAATCGATGTCTCGGGTAAACCGGCCTCTGTCATTCGTTCAGAGAGTCACGAGCATCCCGCCCTTCAGGACGAAGCGATCGCGGTGTGCAGACACCGATAGGCGGTAGATCAGGCGCTCCAGTCCGAATGCGACCAACACCACGTCGAAGGCCTGCTCCTCCGCTCGTGCGAGGTTCAGCAGTCTCTGACGCACCGACGCGGCGATGTTCTTGAGCTTGTCAGCCATTCGACGTCACGGCCTCAAGGTAGGGCCGCATCTGGTTCCAGGCGCCGTAGGTCCGCGCAGCCACGGCAATCGCAGACGGCGTCGTCTTGCGCTGCTCGATCGCGGCTTTGAGCGCCTCGATGGCGACCGATCGATCGACCAGGCGCTGGTTCCGGAATGCGTCGGCGAGGGTCTTCGGTATCTTGTACATCCTGATCGTCGCCCCGCCCATCTGGTGTTCCTCGACACCGCCGGAGAAATAGGGTTCGCGGAACCGGACACTTCGGACCTTCGGATACGTGATTTTCGGTTCCCAATCCTTGGCGCCGATGGCGATCCAGACACGACGCGGAAGTTGATCGGTCAGGCCATGGAACGCCAGTGCCGATGTGAGGCAGATGACGGCCTTCGGCGCGCGCTTGGCGACTTCGATCAGGGTCTCGTGCGTGTCGGGTGCGCTGTCGCGCAGGCTATAGAGCCCTCGACCAAGCCGGAGGATGTCTCCGGACCGCACTGCGCGAGAGATCGCTGCCGCTGAGACGCCCACACCCTCGAGTTCCCGTGCGCGCGCTGGCGCATGGGACTCCAGATACTCAAGGAGGCGCTGTCTCTGTGTCGGATCGCGTGGCACTGATGGGTAACCTCGGACAACTTCGCGTTTAGTCCGAGGTTTTCTAACATATCATGGTTGCGACTGCCAAGACTGCAGAGCTGCCGCCGAACAGCTATCTTTCTGCAGGGAGGGCGGCTTCCGGAAGTTCGCCGCAGGCGCGAACGCAGCCCGAACCTACTGCGGAAGCGGACATCCCGCCAATATAACCCGGCCACCTCCGCGATGATCGCGCCGTGGATGATTCCAGATTTTGGTTGCGGAACCGGGATGGCCGTCGACTTCCTCGTGCAGGTCTGCCGCCCTTGTGACGCATTTGGTTTCTCCCGGGTCTTCCGCCGTGCCCAAGATCACCCGAAGGGTCCGTTGAAAGTCGTTGAGCTTGGGTACGACTGCAATCATGGTTCAGCTTGGCACGGAACGGTCTACAAAGGTTCCGATTTTCTATCTGGGACCGCGCCAGACTATGTCCTCTCTCGGCTCGGCTTTTCGCGAGGGAGCGCGACTTACTGAAAGCTTCTGCTTGCTTTCCGTCCCGGAAATCCCCACATGAGTCGGGCTAACGTTTTTCTGCGACCCTCTGCCTCCGTTCACCCGGCTTCAGTCGATCAATCAGTCTGACATTGCCGGGCTGCCGCATCCTGCGGGCAGCGCCCAGAACAGGAGATCACGGATATGGCCAATGGCACCGTGAAATGGTTCAACGCGTCCAAAGGTTTCGGCTTCATCGAGTCCGAAAACGGAGGACGTGACGTCTTCGTCCACATCTCTGCCGTCGAGCGCGCAGGTCTGACCGGCCTCGCCGATGCCCAGAAGGTCACCTTCGATATCGAAGCAGGCCGCGACAACAGAGAGAGCGCGACCAATCTCGCGCTCGCCTGAGCCGAGCTTCACCGGGTGCCCTGACGGGCGCCCGGCCCACCAACCTCCACGACAGTCAGGCTTTCGGGCAATGGACTCCGGTCCGGCCGCTGTGCCCGATAAGGCCCAGTCGTGGACTCGACGCCTCGCGGCCTATCGCACCCCGATCCCGTCGCGCAGTCGTTTCGAACTGGTGGTCACGGCACTCCCCTTTGCATTCATCTTCGCCCTGTCATGGTGGTCCCTTGCGATCAGCCCATGGCTGTCTGTCGTCCTATCGCTGATCAACGCGGCCTTTGTCATACGTCTCTTCGTGATTCAGCATGACTGCGGCCACGGCGCCTTCTTCACGTCCCGCTTCTGGAACGGTTGGTGCGGGCGGATCATAGGTGTGCTGACGCTCACGCCGTACGGCGTGTGGAAACAGAACCATGCGCTTCATCACGCGACGACCGGCAACCTCGACCATCGCGGCACCGGGGACATCCCGACACTGACGATCGCGGAGTATCGCGACAAGCCGTTGGTTGCGCGGATCGGATACCGGCTGCTGCGGAACCCGGTCATCCTCTTCGGGGTCATTGCGGCATTCAATTTCCTTATCTGGAACCGTGTGCCGCCCAACCCCCTGAACGCGCGAAGGGGCGAGTGGAAAAGCGCACTCGGCACCGATGCGGCGATCGTCGCTCTGCTCGGGTTGCTCTACATTCTGGGCGGCGTTCCGGTACTGGTCTTCGTCTACCTGCCGATGATAGTGCTCGCGGCTATCGCCGGCACCTGGCTATTCTACGTCCAGCATCAGTTCGAGGAGACCTCTTGGGACCAGGACCCTGACTGGACGGTGCAGGGCGCCGCGTTTCACGGGTCGTCCTACTACGTGCTGCCGCCAGTCCTGACCTGGATCACGGCGAACATCGGGGCGCACCATATCCACCACCTCGCGAGCCGCATCCCCTTCTACCGGCTGCCCGACGTGCTTCGGGACCATGGCGAGCTCAACGATGTCGGACGCATCACGATCCGCGAAAGTCTCGGTTGCGCGAAGCTCGCACTCTGGGACGAGGCCGGACGCCGCCTTGTGACCTTCCGGGAGGCCCGTAAGTTGCCGGCTTGGTTAGGCTCTTAGGGGCTGATACACGCGCCAAAGGCCTATCCGGCTTCCCGGGTGGGTCTTCCCCGCTACGAAAGGGACTGGCGTCTCACACCCATCTACTCCAAGCTCGCGTCATGTTGCAAACGCACACCATTGCGATCGACGACGTCCGGGTTCCGCTCAAGCGAAAAAAGACACTGTGCGAGAACAAGGTCCTGAAACTCGCCGAAAATATTCTGGCAGACGGGCAGACCACCCCGGTTCAACTCCGCCCGGACGGAAAAGGCTACGTTCTGATCGAAGGTCTCCACCGACTTGAGGCGCTTCGCTTGCTCGGAGAAGCGAATGTGCTGGCCTATTTCGTGCGAGCCCGGCTGCACTGAAACGCTGAGGACCCCGACCCATCGGACGCGTGCCCATGGCGGCATGACAGCGCCTGTCGAACGCGGCGCAACTGATGCTCCGTTCAGGTGGCTGCCTCGAACTAATACCGGCTTCAGCGTGATAGCTTGAAACGGCAGCTGAGTTGGCACAAGCTCAGCTCCCGCGCGATCCCAGGTACCTGCCGCGGCCCATCGGTGCTACCGTCACGGCTGAAGCAACCCGAACGTGGCCACCTGGCCCAACTGACTGAAGAAGGCGAGGCGATCGTCGCCGATATCGCGGCTCGCCATGTGATCAGCGGCGATGCCGCCATGCATATGCTCATGGCAGTGTCCGCAGGGCATGGCACTCAAGCGCAGTTCAACCAGCCTGAGCTTGTCGCCATTGGGCAATGGTCACTGGGCGGGATGACCATGGTCGGTGACATGTTCAACAACGGCCAGAAGGCCCGAGTCGACACCCTTTGCACGGAGCTTTCGGGGATCGTGCAACAGCACAGACTTTTTGCCGTACCGGTCTCCTCGCAATCGCAATCTCAAGGCGGGACTCGCGACGTATCCGGGGACAGCCTGTTCGTGCAGGAGAGCAGCGACTGACCCGCCGATCTTGGTCAGCCGTCTTCCGTCGGAACGCAAAATGACCTGCGTTACGCCTACTTCCCCGAAAAGCGAAGGCTGGCGCTCAAGGTCGGAGGACAGACCACGGTCTACGACACCGGCGACCACCAGATCGCCGGTTTCGGACAGGCGCAGGGCGCGGGCCAGAGCCTCAGCTTCACCAGCCAGCGCGGCCTTGTCCCGATTTCGGAGCTGTCCATCGTCGATGGCACATCGCCCACGTCGCGAGACAGCGCGACCCCGACTTCAACGGAGGCGCCTCTTGCCACTCCGGCCACTGCACAGGGTGCTGAACCGGAAACACAACCGGCGCCTGGTGTCGTGGCCTCTCATGCCCTGAGCGATGACCAGATATGCAGCCGGATTGAACGGCTCGCCGGCCTGTTTGAGAAGGGCATCCTCTCCAAGGAAGAGTACGAAGCGAAGAAAGATGAACTTCTGGCGCGCTTGTAGCGTTCCATATCGAAAAATCGCCCGGCTTCCCGGATAGGCACTCTCACAGGCACTCGGCGCCGCTCATCACCGTCAAGGCAAGCGCGCCATGGCTTGAGGCCACATTCCGTTTGGTGGGCGCTCTATGGACGGGCGTTGCAAGTCGTGCGCCCAACTCGACGTCAAGATAAAGGCCCGCATGCCACAGCTCTGAAACTACCCCTTGCGCAAGGGGCGGTTATACATGTTGCACCATACATCACGGTTCCAAGCCCGCTCGCGGGATGTTCGGGTCCGAGGCCAAGTTGCCCCATTGCTGCTTCATACGCCAACAATTTGACAGCCTGTGCGAGCGGTCACCGGAGAACGGAAAATTGCCGTTGTCCGAGATGGAACGTGCAGGTTGTCGCGTCGTTTATGAATCGTGTGATGTCGTCTGCGGCCTACGTTCATACTGGATTACTCGATATCGCGCCGTGTCGCGCTGTTTGCAAACCTGAAACAGCAAATGAGTGAGTTCGATCAGTTTACATGTCAGAGACCAGATTTTTTCTTCCTTTTACCCGGCTTCGATGCGTTGAAGGCAGCAATACGCTGATCGGGTTCTTCTCCATGCTTGCGGATTAAGATCACAGCGGCATTGCATCACAAGCGTCGAACAGATTTGCCACCGGCGATTACTGCGTTGATCAAATCTGCGACCGAACGGTGCTGTGCTATTTCGAGTTCCGTGCCGGCCGCGTTCTGATGGGACGCCGCGGCGTCGCGAAGAAGGCCGACGATCTCGTGCTCCGGCAGCAATCCACTGTCGTTCATTGCGAGCAGGAGCGCCTCGCAGATCGATAGGGCGGCTTGGCCTGCATGTTCGCTGTCGATTGTCATCCCGGTTTCCTTTCTTGGCATTGTAAACCGATGGTAGGCGGGGCTCGAATGCATACGTACTTCTCGCAGGAAGTGCTCTATGCTGAACTGATCCAGAGCAGTGTCAGGGCCTATTTGCGCTCTTTGGTCACGACACGTCAGGAGACCTCATGACATCAGTTGAACACAGCCCGCTGACCCGTAAGCTCTCGACCTTCGTCGCCCTGTCGGAGGTCGAGCTGGCCGTCCTTGAAAAGCTGCACCAGCGTCGGCGCTCGTTCGCTGCCGGGCGCAATATGGTGCATCAGGGTCAGTCGGCTGAGGCCGCATATATTTTGTCGGCGGGTTGGGTCTGCTCCTACAAGCTTCAGGCCGACGGGACCCGACAGATCGTGGATTTCCAGGTGCCCGGTGATTTTCTGGGGTTGCGGAGCGTCCTGTTGCGCACCTCGGACCACAGCTTCGAGCCCATCGTCGACATCGAGGCCGCCGAAGTGCTGGCGAGCGACCTCCTCGATGCCTTCGCGCGGACGCCGCGCCTTGCGACCGCCATTCTCTGGGCAGCGTCAAGGGACGAAGCGATGGTAGTTGAGCATCTCGTCGGGATCGGTCGGCGTGATGCGGATGCCCGCATGGCGCATTTCCTGCTGGAGTTGGGATCGCGGCTGGAGCTGGTCGGCATTGGCAGCAGGGAAGGATTCGATTGCCCGCTGACGCAATACCACCTCGCCGATACGCTGGGTTTGAGCGCGGTACATGTAAACCGCGTCCTGCGGCAGCTTCGCGAGAGCGGACTGGTGACCTTCCGGGACGGCCATGTCACGTTTCACGACTATGGTGGGCTGGTGGACCTCGCCGAATTCGATCCAACATATCTGGACCAGACCGGGCCGCTCCTGAAGTGAGAGAGCCGCCCTCTCTTTCTCGGCAGGCGGCCCCGGTGATCACGTCAGAGGATTGCGTTCACGAGAGGGCGTGGGTCGCCGCATCGAGTTCCTTGATGGTCTCGGCGTCGTTCTTCTCCGCGTTCGCCTTCTCAGCGGCCTTACAGTGCTTGAGCGCCGCGTCCTTCTTCGGACCAGCGGGCGCCTTGTCCCACGCGGCCTTAACGGACGTCATCTTTTCGGCGGTCTTGTTCTGTTCGGGTGCCATTGGACTTGTCCTTTCTGGACGTTCCGAGAATAAGAAGCGCGCCGACATGCCGACCCTTTTGGGATCGGCACGCCCACACGCTTCTCTGGTACTTGGAAATTACGCACCACCTAATACTTGGCGGCATGTCTCACCTAAGCGGAGTCGGCGCCCCGCCGCACTGACGCAGGTTAGCCCCGACGCCTGCGGCGGTTCGATTGCCCACGAGCGTCTTAACTCATTGCAGTTTGCTGGTGGGAAATCCTCAGCCAGTTGTCCTGTTCATTGAGACAGGTAGAAGCACAGAGGGCCGTGTACATCGGCACATTGGGTTTTTCCGCCGAGGCGCGATAGGTGAGAATGGCGATATCACACGACACCGCGTCACGCGCCGTTCGGCCATGACAACGGTGCGCCAGCCGGTCCTTTCCCGAAGATGGGTCCAGATCTGGTCGCCCTGAAGGATGCCGGGCGGATAGGGGAAAATCATCACGGCGTTGCTTGCTGTCATTGCCCGCGCGTTTTCGGCGCCACTGGTCCAGAAGTGTTCCTCCATGTCCCAAAGTATGCCCTGTTCGTGTGGAGAAAGCGTACCGGACTCGTGCGCTGCATGAGCCGGTCTCCTCGCGGTCGCGGTTGATACGGTCATTCGCCTGACCCCCACTCGCCAACCATGAACACCTGAACCAGTACAAAGATGATCGCGATTACTGCCCAGATCGCTCCGCTTGTGCCCGGGCGGCCATCGGCCACCGTCGAGCCAGCGCGCTGCAGGGCACCTGACGTCGGTCCTTCGGGAAGCAGCTGGCTCAAGTCTCGTGCAACCCTCCCGTGGTCGCTGGCGAGCGCGGGAACGTCATGAGATCGAGCAAGCAGCGCTCCCAATCGCGCCCGCGCGGCGTCGCGCCCCAGCGTGACCAGTTCAGCGGTTTCCTTCCATGGATCGAGGCCAAGCCGCGCAAGCGTGGAGAGCACAGTCACGGCATAGCCGTTCCGGTCCTCGCCGACGGAGGCATGGAGAAACCGATCGAACTCGGGCGGGTGCGGGTTGAGTACATTGGGTTGGGCCATCGCCAATCCTTTCAAGGGTTGCCGAAATGCAGATCATCCTGGTTTGCCAGAGGATAGGCGCAGGTCGGTCACGTCGCCCTTACACAGGTCAGTGCTCGCGACTGCCTTCAGGAAGATCGCAGCCGGTTCGGTGCCTGGGACTAACATGCGTCAGCGCCAGTCGAACGATCTCGAGGTACAAGACACTCAATTGTTCGACCGGTTCGTCCCGCACTCCAAAGGGCCGTCAACAGTGTTAAGCGACGGATCTGCCAACATCGCGGAGACCAAGGATGAACATGCGGTCTACCATATCGACGGTGACGTTTTCGAACCGGTTCACTTTGCCAGGATACCCGGGCGATTTGCCCCCGGGCGACTACGAGGTTCTTGTCGAGGAAGAGCTTCTCCAGGGGCTCAGCTTCGAGGCGTATCGCCGGACGGCGACCTACCTGACGGTGCGCGGAAGGGGCGGGCATGCGGGACGGACTGAGTTACGGGCGATTTCCGAAAACGACCTGAAAGAGGCGCTGAGCCGGGATCGGGGCGCGACTGAGGAAATCAATCACAGCGATGCGGCGCTTTCTCCGCAGGAGGACTTGAAATGAATGCTCCCGAATGGCTTAAGCCCGGCGTCTATGGTGCCGTGATCGGCGCGGCTCTTGTCGGCGTGGTCGGTTTTACCTGGGGCGGGTGGGTGACCGCCGGAACCGCAAATGACAGGGCGATGGCGATGTCCCAAGACGATGTCGTCGCCTCCATGGTGCCGGTTTGCCACGAGATGGCACAGTCTGATCCAGCACGGGCCGAAAAGCTTGAAACGATCCGGGCCACCTCGACCTATCAGCGGCGCGATGCTCTGATGGAGGCGGGCTGGGCGACGGTGCCCGGAACAGATGCTCCGAGCCGCGATATCGCGCAGGCCTGCCTGGCAGCTCTCGATGTCGACGCGTTGCCGGAGCGCCCGGAAAGCGGAGTAGACGAAGGATGAACCGCGCCATTCGGATTGCGTCCCCAGAGACCACCGACCTCGAACGGCGTGTGCTGGCTCATGAACTGATCCCGCAAGCCCTGATCGCCTTCATGACCCGCACTGAACCGCGTTTCGTAGACAACCTCCGAGAACGGTTCGTGGAGCCGATGAAAGTGACCCAGCGTGAACACGACCACCGCGAAACTGATGATTATGCGGCAGAATTTATTCGCGCTGTGATGCTCCTCGGAAAAGCGCGCGTGCCAAAGGCGAAGGAGCCGCAAATGACCGACATGAAACTCGTGTCGCCAAATAGTAGAGGCGGACAAGTTTCTTCGATGAACCGGCAGATTCAACGCGGTGGGGTTCAGGTGCGCGAAAGAAAGGGGATCTGGGAGGTGCAGCTCGATGGCAAGTTCCGCGGCGACTACCACCAGAAGGAACATGCTCTTGCCGCTGAGGCATTGCACAAATTGTCGACCCGATGACCGGGAGCACGCATCCGACGGACCCGCGGGGCTTCTCGATCCAGGTGGCCGGGAACGAAGGCATGCCATCGGGATCAAATTCCAGGGGCTCCCCGCTACCACCCGTGCCCACTCGGCGGCTGACCGGAACTCCCACGCTTGGGCTATCGAGGACTCGCGCGGCAACCGGCCGACTCTGGTCCGCCAAGGAGCAAGTTGCGATGAGACATCCCTTGCCCAGGCTGATCGCGAGGACGGCAGCTATAGCCGGTGTGATCGCCTCCTTCGCCTTTCCCGTGTTTGCGCAGGATGGCACCGGCCCAATGCCGGAGAACGCCCAGCCGCGCAGCTATGGCGACGGATGGATCTGCGACCTCGGTTACCGGGTAGAGGCCGCAGAATGCCTGGCTCTCGACATCCCCGCGCATGCCTATCCAACCGGGCGCTCCTACGGGACGGGGTGGGAGTGCGACCGTGGGTATGAAGAGGTAAACGGGATATCTTGCAATCGCATCCCAGTACCTGCCAACGCCTTCCTCCGGTCTTCCGGTTACGATTGGCAATGCGAACGCGGGTTCCGGCAAGAGTACGAGACATGCGTGCCCATCGTACTCCCCGAGCGTGCCTACCTGACAGACGATCACACGGGGACTGGATGGACCTGTGATCGTGGCTATGAGGCTCTTGCGGGGACATGTTCGCCGATTGCCGTCCCAGCGAACGCGTATCTGACCAACGCAGAATACGGCGCCGCCTGGGCTTGTGAGAGAGGCTTCGTCAGAATCGACAACCGATGCGACGCCATTGTCGTGCCATCGAATGCCTATCTGGACGAAGCATCCTATGGACCGGGCTGGAGCTGCGAGCGGGGATACGAGGTGTTGAATGGCGCATGCGTCGCCATCGATCTGCCAGAGAACGCCCATCTCGACCGATCCGGCAATCGGTGGAGCTGCAATCGAGGCTTCCGGCTCTCGGACGGGATGTGCATCGTTGGACGGTGATGCGGATATTTCTCGTCGCGGCGCGTCTGGCATGCGCGTCAGCATCGGGTGCCGGCTGCGATACAGCTTCCCGCAGTCGACGCCGCTGATTGCGATGCTGAACGTCCACTACTCGCGGTTCGGCGATCTGGAGCGTGCCGACTATCTTGTGACCTCGCCCAGCGTGCCGCTTGAAAGCTACCGTGACGGTTTCGGCAACTGGTGCACGCGTCTCGTGGCTCCGGCTGGCGACTTCTGCCTGTCGACGGATGGCATCTTCCGCGACACGGGCCAGCCCGATCTTGCATCCCCAGGAGCGCGACAGCACGCGGTTCAGGATCTGCCATTCGGGACCCTCGTGTTTCTGCAGGGCAGTCGGTATTGCGATACCGACCTTCTGTCGGAAGAGGCGTGGCGCCTTTTCGAAACCGTGGATTCCGGATGGTCACGTGTTCAGGCGATTTGCGATTTCGTGCATGGACATGTCCGCTTCGACTATATGCAGGCAAAGGCCACGCGCACTGCATCGCAGACCCTCGCCGAGGGGCAGGGTGTCTGTCGCGACTTTGCCCATCTCGCCATCGCGCTGTGTCGTTGCATGAACATTCCGGCCCGCTACTGCACCGGATATCTCAGCGACATCGGGGAGCCTCTGCCACATCCCCCGAGTGATTTCGCCGCATGGATGGAGGTCTTCCTCGATAGTGAATGGCGCACGTTCGATCCGCGCAATAACGAGCCGCGGTTTGCGCGAATTCTGATCGCACGCGGGCGCGATGCCGCCGATGTGCCGCTGACCCAGACATTTGGTCAGAATACTCTGACCGAGTTCAAGGTCTGGACGGATAGCTTGGCCTGACTGACCTTGGATTTCTTTTCGATGTGCCATCGTAACTGGGGTCGCCAATCCCCATATACATATTAGCGGTGCTAAGCATCCCGGTCCGTTTTGGACGAGGAGTTCGCGCTGGCCAATCAAAGGATTGTTGACATGTCTTTCAAGGACCTGACTGCACGGGCAGCGGCTGCAATGAAGCCCAAGCCTGCGAAGACCCCTGCCAAGGCGTTTGAGCCCAAGGCCGCTGGCAAAGAAGCACCCGCGAAGTCCAAGACATCTTGAGACCTACACAGGTTACGCGCCCCAATACTATGAGGGGCGCGGACTACCCACAGCAAAAAGGGAGTGGAACGCGCTAATGGAAGATCTGACGAGCAAGACCGTTGCGGTTTTTTGTCGGCCGTTTACCGTTCCAGGCTTCGACGAGACGCTCCCGGCGGGAGAGTACGAGATCGAAACGGAATTGGTTTCACCACCGGATCAACAGGACCCCACAGCTCGGAAAGCTTCCGTCCTGATAAAACTTCATCCCCGAATATCGCATCCGGGGCTTGCGCGGTTTCTGACCGTTTCCCTTGCCGATCTGGACCATGCACGCGCCAGGGACAAGCTAACGGGCAGGGAGTTGTCCGACTTTTTCCTTGAGCAAATGCTGGCTGATCCAATGGTGCGCCTCGTGATGGAGGCCGACGGGGTCTCTGCAGCACATATGCGGCATCTCTATTCGGGGCTCCGGACGCCCCAGTCTGACAAGGATGTCCTGGACCGGAACCCGGCGCGTTTAGGTGCACGTGACATTGCGTTAATCCATGCTGCTGAAAACGCGGGCATGCCTCTACGACCGACAGGGACGTCGGCTATGCGCTCGAAACTCAGCACGGATTCGAAATGAACGCTAAGAAATCCTCGGTCGACGCAGCATTTCCGGACGTCACGCGCGGAAGGGCCTTTGGCGACGTACCTCGAGAGCGCCCCTGTCTGAGATGCGATGTTGTTTTCTGGAGTGAAGGCTTCGGAGAACGGATCTGTCGGCGCTGCAAGGGGTTGAAGGCCTGGCGGAGCGCAGTGTCCGGCAGCCCGAGTGCATCTCGGCACCGCTGATCCCCGCCGACGCGCGCCGTTTTATTCGAACCACACTGGATCTCCATTTTTGGCCTGCCTCGACATCGTTCATTCCACGACCTATCGATACTGTCACGAGGTCCCACTTGGGCCGCATCGGTTGATGCTGCGTCCCCGAGAAACGCGGGAGTTGCGGCTTCTCTCGCACACTCTCTCCATCACTCCGACGGGGACCCTGACATGGGCGCATGATGTGGCCGGCAACGCCATCGCCACTGCCGTCTTTGACAAAACGGCAGATCGCCTGGTGATCGAGAGCCGGGCCAGCGTTCAACTGACCGCGCCAGCCTGGCCGGTCTTTTCCATCGCTGCCTCGGCAGCGCAGTTCCCCTTTTTCTACGCCGCCGACGAATGGACGGACCTCGGAGCGTTGACGGTACCGCAATATTGCGACCCAGACAGCCGCCTTGCCCGATGGGCCGAAGGATTCGTCATGGCACGCCCGACCGATACGTTGTCATTGCTGAAGGACGTCAGCAACGGTGTGTTCAACCAGATTTCCTACCAAAGCCGTGACACTGAAGGCACCCAGTCACCGATCGAAACGCTCGACCGGCAATGGGGTTCTTGCCGTGATTTCGCGGTCCTGCTTGCGGAGGCAGCCCGCCGGCTTGGCTTTGGCGCCCGCATTGTCTCGGGCTATCTGTACGACCCCGAAATGAGCCTCGTTGGGTCGGCGGGTTCAGGGTCTACCCATGCTTGGGTCGAGATATTTATTCCCGGTGCTGGATGGATTGCCTTTGATCCAACGAACCGAAGCGTTGGGTCTCAGAACCTGATCCCAGTCGCAGTCGGGCGCGATATTCATCATATCGTGCCGGTCTCCGGCAGTTTTTCAGGAGATCGGGGCACCCTGAACGACCTTACGGTCGGAGTTGCGGTTCGCCTTGCAGCCCAGAGCCATGCAGCGACCATGTGGGAAGGGACAGACTGCCAGTTAGTCTCAAGATCGTAGTCATCTCAATTGTGCAACAAACTTGCAAAAAAAGTATGTCTGCAAAAAGCAGGAAGAACGATATCTGCGCGGCTACAGCACATTGGCGCTTTGTCCGCATAATTCCAGTTCGTCGAGCACGCAGTTTCGAGCTTGCAGCGAATTGCAGGTTTGACGGGCCGCAGCGCAGCGGTGGGGTCCGGTAGCCAACGGCAGGATCAGACCGATTGAAGTCACCCATTCGCGAACGAGCCGGGCGTACTGTCGCGTCGAAATGTACAGCCGCTCGTGGAACCTGTCTGGCCAAAGGAATTCGGAACCGATCATCAGAGGCTCCTCCATCCACTGCAGGATCGACTTGCGCGTGCCTTCCGTGATCTCAAATCGAACTGCCCGCCGAGTCTTGTTCTTAATGATCGAGGCGCGTTCTCTGACTTGCCCAAAGGCATAGATATCGGCGACTTTCAGTTTGACGAGGTCGCAGCCGGGCAGCTTGCTGTCGATAGCCAGGTTGAAAGGCGCGAGGTCGCGATGGTTCTCGGCAATCTCCAGGCGTACTCGGATGGCCCAGACGTGCTTCGGCATGAGGGGGCTTTTCTGGCCAACGACGCGGCCCTTGTTCCAAGCGGGTCGGCAGGCGCGAATGGCGGGTAAGTTGGCGACGGTCATGATGGCTTCTCCGATCCGCCTCAGTCCGCCCCAGCACCAACCCGACGTTGGCATCCAAGAATATCACGCCGGGATGCCGCTGCGGAGAATGTCCGCAGCGAGCGCTATCACGACATTCGCCAAATCGTAGGAGGGTCCAATTCTGGAAATGCCCGGCGGTTGGCAGTAAGGCGACCGCCGAAGAGCGTCTCTGGGGGTCACGATCTGCGATCAGGGCTTTCCGAGTCCGATGTCCGTGCTTGGATAGTCAGCGAAAGTTGCAAGATGGCGCTGTACCCTCTGCAGGGCTTGGGGAAGGCCCCATTCGAACCGGGAATGGCCTGAGCTCGCCTGCTCCTTCGGATCAAGGTAGAGGTTGTAGACCCAGGGGCTCATGCCGACATCCGACACGGTGGTTTCGTCAAGATTCCGCCGAGGCGCGTGCTGCAGCATCACCTTGAAGTGGACCTTATACTCCATCCAGCGGATCGCCATCAGGTTGTTCTCGGAATACATGAACACCGCATCACGCCGGGACTGGCCGTCATCCGCCAGCAGGAAGGATGATTGGTCGATGCCATCAATGAAACGTTCGCTGGGAATGCTGTCCAATGCGCCCGCAAGGGCCAGCGAGGTGTTGAAGAAATCGGTCAGGTCGAACAGCCCGTCGCTTTCACGACCCGGTGCGATCATTCCCGGCCAGTATGCGATGCCCGGAACGCGCACGCCCCCTTCCCAGGTTGTCCCCTTGCCCCCGCGCCATGGCTGGAAGCCGTTGTCGGGATAGAGGTCCTCGTTGGCGCCGTTGTCTGACGTCAGGAAGACGAAGGTGTTCTCAAGCTCGCCGGTCTCTTCCAGAACTCCGATCAGGCGAGCGATGATGTCGTCGACCTCGAGGACTGCATCCTTGTAAGGAAAGCCTGCCGGGCTTTTTCCCGCGTAACCCTCGGCGGGGTAGCTGTCGTTGTGAAGCCGGGCGAAGGAATGCTCGAGAAAGAACGGCACGTCGTCCGCTGCGGCACGGCGGATGAAATCTTCCGAGAAGTCGGCGAACTTCTGATCGATCTGCGCCAGTTGCTCTATCGAGGTGATCTCTTCGGCGACCTCCAAGGGTTGACCTTTCAGGCCCTTGGTGATCGCCGCTTCGGAGAGTTCCCTGAGCGCAGCCAGCCGCTCGGGTCGCAACACCATGTCGGGATAGAGCCGTTCGTCGAGCTGCTGCGACATGTCGCTGATGACCGACAGGATTCCGTACCATTCGTCGAAACCGGCTTCGTGCGGACGCGAACCTTCGGCTTCGCCGAGGTGCCACTTTCCGGCCAGCGCCGTGCGGTAACCGGCGTCGGACAAAAGGCCGGGGAGCGTTGCCTCGATTTCCCAGGGATTGGTCGTCGGGTTTTCGCCCGACAGGGTCGGACGGGTCAGGCCGCTGCGTGTGGGAATACGTCCGGTGAGAATCGCTGCACGGGTCGGAGTGCAGGTCGGCTGCGAGTAGGTCGACGTAAGCCGCAGCCCTTCCCGCGCCAGAAGGTCCATCTCGGGCGTCGGTGCGCCCACCGCAATGCCGCCGCCGTAGGAGCCGGGATCGCCCCAGCCCATGTCATCCACAAGCAACAGTAGGATGTTCGGTTTGCCACCGGTCTTCTCAGCAAGCGCGGCGAGCTTCTCCGCGGCTTCAGCTTCCTGCTCCGGTCGGGGTATGTGCGGTTCAAGATAGGGCTCGCTCTGTACGGTCAGATTGAAAGCATTGCTCTCTTCCTGTGCCGCGAGCGGCAAGGCTGACAGGACCAGCACGGAAGCCAAGTACGAGATACGCCGGTGCATGTTGCACCTCCTCGAATCTAAAGGATGAATCAGGATCGTAGGCTTTAGTAGTATGCGCACGTGACGTTTGGTCAACTGTGGGTAGATAATCCAGCACTCTGACTGGACAAGCGCACGTCCTGAGCTGGCTCAGCAGCGTCCGCTCCATCCGCACGCTTCCAGTTCGTCCCGCTCTGGATTTCGCCAGTGCAGCGAATGGCAGGTTTGACGGGCCGCAGCGCAGCGGTGGGGGCCGGTAGCGAACGGCAGGATCGGGCCGGTCACCGCCCCAATTCGCTTAATACATCGACCTTCTCCAGTGCGCGTCGCAGCGCATGGTTCGAAACCTGTACGCAAATCTCGGTGGTCCAGAGATTGGCATGGCCGAGCAGGGCCTGGACCATCCGGATATCGATGCCTTCCTAGATCAGCAGCGTCGCGGCCGAGTGTCGGAACCGGCGACTCTCGGTGTTCAGGAACAGCGGCGCGGAGCGCGGGCCTTCCTCGCGACGTGCCTCACAGTATCGCTTGAACTCGTCCTGCAGCAGGCGGATCGGCACGAACACCATCCGCTCCCGACTGCCCTTA
Organism: Roseobacter sp. FCG-D35; assembly: GCF_033436665.1. NCBI lineage: Bacteria > Pseudomonadati > Pseudomonadota > Alphaproteobacteria > Rhodobacterales > Roseobacteraceae > Roseobacter > Roseobacter sp. FCG-D35. The sequence continues at coordinate 16,656 of NZ_JAWQFO010000011.1, read as the reverse complement.
CCATTCACGAGGATCTGGCCTCCATCCGGCGAGACGTCGCAGATCTTCAGATTCGTCAGTTCGCTGATCCGGAGACCGGTTACGATGAGCAGCTTGATGATCAGGAGCGTGACGGCACTCTGCGAGGCCGGCGCCGCGTTGTATGCGCCTCGCGCCGATTGTGCAGCGATTGCGTGTTCACCCGTTTGGAGGCCCGCTCTGAGGGTGTAGCGATCGATGGGGCGCGGCAGGCGTCGCGGGATCCGGATGGAGATGCGGAGGTCGGCAAACGGGGGGGCAGGGCGGCGTTCCGACCTTCCCGCCAGGCGAAATACGACTTCAGGGTCGACAGCCGCCGTTCGATGGTCGCCGGTTTCGCCTCGATCACATCGCGCAGGTGGCGATGGTAGGCGAGGATGTCGTCTCTCGACAGCCGATCGCCGAGCCGATGCTCTTCTGTGAAGCGGGAGAAGGTCCGCAGGTCCTGGGCGTAAGCCCGCAAGGTGTGGTGTCCGACGCCGCGCTCATCGCGGCAGGCGTTGACGAAAGCGGTGTGATCGAAGCGGGGCATGCTGAACTCCTTTGGTGGGGTTCAGCCAGTTCAGCATGGGCCGTTCAGTGCTCCGAAATCACCCGCATCGCCGGTAACGATAATGGCCCGCCCTATGCGAATTTGGCGATCGCTAGCGCTGATCACGGAGGTTCATTTCTAACCGGAACTTCCTGAACACGGCGCCATCATACTCGATCTCGCCGACCAGTTCGGCGCCCATTCGGTCGAGCGCTCCCAGATGCTTTCGCGATGGCGGTAGGAGGAAGATGATGAAGGGAATGCGAGCGTCGGCGCGGGCGACGGCCAAGGCTTTGCGCGCGATTGTCGCACCAAGGCCAAAGGCGTCGGGCACAAGCACCAATCCGAAATCCCATTCCTCGCCCTCCTTCTGGAATCCGCCCCAGCCGACGTAGCGACCGCCCTCGAGGATCGCCCAATGACCAAGACCGTCGCGTTGCCAGCAGGCTTCCTTCGCGGCGACGAAGGCTTCGGCGTCTTCGATTGTCCAGTGTGACGTCAGGAGCGGCATGTGCTCTCTGGTCCGCGGATCGTTCATGTGCGCGACGAGCGAGACCAGCGGGACCTCGGTCAGGCGGGTGAAACTGATCTCGGGTCGTGGCATGCCTGTTGAGTTCGTCCTTGAACGGTCGAGGGGTTTGCACTCAGCATACATCTATGCTTCCCCTGCGACACGCACCACCGCATGGGGCAGGGCACGCGAGGCGAGGATGTCGGCAAGTGCGCCGCCCTTGCGCTCGATGAAAAGTTCCAGTCGATCGGCGTAGGCAGGCGTGACCGCTTGCTGGACCGAGGTTCTGAACGAGAGATTCCTCCGCCATTCCGCGACCTTCGACAGGCCGTCGAAGGCTCCGAAATCGCCGATGGCGTCAAACGTGTCGAAGTATCGGAAGACCGGCGCGAAGACCGCGTCCACTAGGCTGAAGCGGTCGCCCGCGAACCAGGGGCCGATCTCCAACTGGCCTTCGAGGACGCGGAACCTCGCGTGGAGCGAAGCCGCCTTCGCATCGAGCGTCTGGGCGTCAGCAGCTGAATAGAAGCCGGCGATGTCGTTCAGGCATTCTGAGCCGAAGCCGATCCAGGCGCGGTGCCGCGCACGCTCCACTGGGGATGCCGGATGAAGCGGGCTCGGAAGCGTCTCCTCGAGGTATTCGAGAATGGCCGCCGACTCGAACAGCACGTCATCGCCGATCATCAGAACCGGTGTCCTGCCAAGCGGTGACACGGCCAGAAACCAGTCCGGTTTCCGGGAGAGATCGACTGTGCGTCGCTCGAAGGCCATGTCCTTCTCGGCAAGGGCGATTGCGATGCGCTGCACGTAGGGGCAAAGCGCGTGACTGATGAGTGTAATCGGGGCAGGCATGGATTTTCCTTTCAGTGTCAGGTCCGACCGCCCCCCGGGGAGGCCGGAATGCCCGTCATCCGGCAACCGCTGCCCGGACCGAGACGGTTCCGGTCATGTGCGGATGAAAGGCGCAGAAATAGTCGGACGCGCCGGGCGTCGAGAAGGTGATGCGTGCCGATGCGCCTGTCTTCAGAGTGCCGGTATCCCAGCTTCCATCACGCGCCGTTGCGGTATGTGGCGCCAGATCCTCGTTGATCCAGACCACCGTATCGCCCGGCCGTATCTCGACGATGGCCGGGACGAAGGCGAAGCGGGACAGGCGCACCGTCACCACGTGCGATCCGTCATGCGCCGCACCGGCAAGCGGAGCCGAGGCCAGGGCCAGGCTTGCGCCCAGACCCTGACCGAACCGACGCCGAGAGAGAGCCGTCAGCCCGCGCATTGCAGACCGTCGACCATGCGCTCGGCATGGGCCTCGTGCGCGCGGAATGTGACCAGGGCATCCTCCAGAAGCGACTTCAGCGGTGCGACCGTGACGGCGGGAATGAACGCTTCGGCGACCGTCTTGTTGACGATCTGGTGGTAGCCCAGTTCGTTCGTCGCATAGGCGCAGTCGAATGCCGCGCCGGTCAGCGACGCGAGTTCATCCCGCTTCGCCGCAGCGCCCTCGACCAGCGCGCGGCTGAGATCGTTGTCCTCGGGCGTCACGTTCAGCTGGGCGATCAATGCGCCTGCCGCGTCGTTCACGGCCGTATGGTCGCGGATCATCGTCTGGGCGAATTCGCGCACCCCGTCGTTCTCCGAAATCGCCAGCGCGAGGTGCGCATAGCGGATGTCGAGACCACCGGCGGTATAGGCCGCATGCGCGATCTGAAGGTCGTTCATCGGCTGGCCGGCCTCGGCTGCAAGGCCCGTGGCCGCCACGGCGCCGGCAAGAGCAAGAGTTGTAATCTTCATCGGGAATCTCCGGTTTTGAGTTAGGGTGGCATTCGATTGCCACAGCCAGGCCGTCTTCTGAATGCCATAAAGTCCCGGTTTTCTGTCAGATCGTCCGGATGACTGGACGAGTACGCTTTCGGTCGTGTATCGATCGGACATGTTGGACCTTTTGAGCGACATCCTCACACGCCTGTCCCTCCGGGGGACGCTCTACTTCCGGACGAGCTTTACCGAGCCCTGGGGCGTGCGTGTCCCCGCCTTTCGAAACGTGACACGATTCCATTACGTCCATCGCGGCGAGGCGCGGATTCGCGTCGAGGGCACCGAGCGGACGGTCGACCTGAAGCAGGGTGACCTCGTAATCGTGCCGCACGGGCGGTCTCATGTTCTTTTGTGCCGGCACACCGGGCCGGACGACGTCCTGCCACTCGACGACATCCTGGCCCGTTCGGGCTTTCCCGGACACGGAACGCTGGTATGGGGTGGTGAGGAATCGGCGCAAGACACGCAGCTGATCTGCGGCCACTTCGCGATGGCAGAGGGGTCGCGGCACATCCTGCTCGACCGGTTGCCACCTCTGATCCACCTGCGCGGCTACGGCGATGATCTGGGACCGTGGCTGGAAGCGACACTGCGCGTGATCGGAGCCGAAGCCGGTGGCACCCGGCTGGGCGGCGACCTGATCGCGCTCAAGATGTCGGAGGCGATCTTCGCCCAGGCAATCCGTGCCCATATCGAGCAGTCAGCCGCGTCGGGCGACAGCCTCGCAGGCTTCGCGGATCCCAATATCGCACGTGCGCTTACCGCATTCCATCGCGCGCCCGCCGCGGACTGGACCGTCGAGAAGCTGGCCCGCGAAGCGGGTCTGTCGCGGACGAGTTTCGCGGAAAGGTTCACCGGCCGGATCGGGGTCACGCCGATGGCCTATGCGACCTCCTGGCGAATGCAGATCGCCAGGGAGGCACTGGCCACCCGCGGACTGTCAGTCGCCGAGACGGCCGAGATTTCGGGCTACGCCTCGGAATCCGCCTTCAGCCGCGTCTTCAAGAAGGAGATCGGGCTTTCTCCCGCGGCCTTCCGGGTGAAGGGTGCGCAGCACGAGCATGCCTGACAGTCCCGTAGTTCGGACGATATCGCCGAGAATCCGTACTATCTGAATTTATCGTCCTGACGGAAAGAGCTATCCGGTGTCGTGCATCGCTACGGTGCATCACCTGAAACTCTGACAAAGGACAAATCCATGCGCTTCGTCACGAAGACCATCCACGCCTGGCTCGACTATCCGGTCGCCCTGGCACTGATCGCCCTGCCGTTTCTCCTCGGTCTCGGCGCCTCGCATCCGCTGGCCCTTGCTGTGTCGCCGATCGTCGGTGTCGCCGCCCTCTTTCTGACGGTGTTCACCGACCATCACCTCGGCATCGTCCGCCTTCTTCCCTATCGGCTGCACCTGGCCGTCGATCTGGTGGTCGGGGTCCTGTTCCTCATCCTGCCGCTCGTTCTCGGCTTCACCGGGCTCGACGCCGCCTTCTACCTTCTCAACGGCGCCGCCGTCGTGGCCGTCATCGGCCTTTCGAAGCCCGAAGACGGCAGGGCCACGGCCTGATCCCACTCCCACTCCATCCAAAGGACACACATTCCATGGCACGCATAACCCAAGTCGCTGACCGCGACGCTACACCCGAAACCGCCTCCCTGTTCGAGGCCATCAAGAAGAAGATCGGCATGGTGCCCAACCTCTATCGGGTTGCCGGAAACCAGCCGGCCGCGCTTGCAGGACTGCTGGGCCTCAACGAAGCCCTGGCCGGCGGCGGCTTCGACGCCCGAACGCGCGAGGCAATTGCCCTGACGGTCGCGGGCGCAAACGCGTGCGACTACTGCGCGTCAGCCCATGCGGCGATCTCGTCGGGGCTGAGGGTTCCGCCCGCGACGATCGAGGATCATCTCGCCGGCCAATCGGACGATCCGCGTACCGGAGCGATACTCGAATTCGCCACGGAGATCGTTGAGTCCCGCGGCAAGGTGTCGGACGGCGACATCGCGAAAGCGCGTTCGGCCGGGCTGACCGAGGCCGACATCGTGGAGACTGTCGCCAACGTAGTGGCGAACATCATCACGAACTATTTGAACCACGTCGCGGAGACTGACATCGACTTCCCCGCGCGCCGAGCTCGCGCGGCGTGACACCTGCGGTCCGGCAGTGCTTTCCGCCGGACCGCTCGTTTGCTTCAAACACCGGAGATGTCGTTCACAACGCAAATGCCGTCACGATAATGGCCCCACCGTATCGCGCTGTGTCAGAAATCATTGTCGGTCTCTTGCTTGGTGCCCGGCTCAATTCGCCACTGGCGCAAGCGCCCGCCATTTCTTCCGGTAGGCCGACGCGGAGATGCCGACGCGTTTGCGGAACGCTGACCTGAAACTCGATGGCTCGGAGTATCCGACTTCGGCGGAAATCTCGTCTATCGGTGCGGCCGTTGTTTCGAGGAGCTGTTTTGCCTCCTCGACCCGCAGGGTCTGGACGTAGTCGGCGGGCGCTTGGCCTGTCGCCTTTTTGAACCGCCGATGGAACCCGCGTTCGGTCATGCCGCACTGATCGGCCATGGCGGAGACAGGACTTGGCGAGTCGTAGTGTTTTGCGGCCCAGACCTGCGCATCGGCGATCAACTGGTCCTGGTGCTGGCGCCCCGAGGTCAGGGAAGCATAGGACAACTGCCCGTCGAGATGCGGATCGATCAGGTAGATCTTCGCAACGCGGCGCGCTTCCTCGGCACCGGCCAAGCGCCCGATCAGGTAGAGCATGAGATCAGCCCAGGCCGACGCACCGCCGGCGGTGACAACCCGGTGTCCGTCGCCGGCAGGCACCAATATCCGTTCACGGCAGACCTTCACTTCCGGAAAGTCCCGCCCCAGCATGTCGGCGTATCCCCAATGGGTGGTTGCTTCCTCGCCATCGAGCAGACCGGCCGCGCCCAGGAGTACGGACCCGGAGCAGACCGAGGTGACGATCGCGCCGCGGGCATGGGCCGCCGCGATCCAATCCGCGACCGGCCGCAGGTCCTCCGGTAGCCCCGCGTTCGGATCGATGTGCAGGTCCGAGACAATAATCACATCCGGCTCGGGCGCCTCTCCGAGCATCGCATCGGGTGTGATCTTCCGGCCGTTGACGTCCCAATAGGGTGCCCCGTCGACCGTCCTGAGGCTGGCGCTGAACAGCGGGACCTGCATCGGAAGACCGTGCAGCATCTCCCAGTCCCGCCCCACGGACGCCAGCACGTCCAGGATCGAGAACAGCGTCGACGTTCCTGAGTGCCGCGATCCGATCACGACCGTATTGATGCTCATGCCCCGCTCCAATCTTCCTCGGTGGTCCGATTATCACCGTTTCCGTCCTTTTCTCTTCTAACGCATCTCTGACGATCCGTCCATCCAGCGCACAGGAAAACGGCCCCTTGGGCCTTTGGAAACACGGAAGGACGCAAGATGACAGTTCAGGAACATATCCCGGCATTCGACGGAACGAAGGCGGACGCCTTTGCAGAGCGTTTCGTCGGCACACTCAACGAGGCGGCACTGGCCGTCATGTCGTCGCTTGGCCATCGGGCCGGCCTGTTTGACGGGCTGGCTGCCCATCCCGGCCTGACCTCGGCGGCACTTGCCGCGAAGATCGGCGTCAGCGAGCGCTACCTGCGGGAATGGCTGGGCGTGATGGTGACCTCGGGCGTCGTGGACTACGACCCGACCGCGAGAACCTACACCCTGCCGCCCGAACACGCGGCGTTTCTGACCCGCGCCGCCAGCCCCGACAACATGGCGGTCACGACGCAGTTCGTGGGTCTCGCGGCGTCGGTCGAGGACAAGCTTTTGGATCGTTTCAAGAGTGGCGAGGGCCTCTGCTATCACCATTTCGACCGGTTCCATGAAGTCATGGCAGAGGACAGCGCACAGCTCGTCGTCGCCAATCTGATCGACGCGATCCTGCCGGTTGTGCCGGGTCTGATCGCGCGCCTCGAAAGCGGTATCGACGTGGCCGACTTCGGCTGCGGTGGCGGACTGGCGATGCTGACCCTCGCGAAGGCCTTTCCGAACAGCCGCTTCTCCGGCTTCGATCTCTGCGAAGACGCCTTTGCGCGGACCGCCGATGTCGCGGCGCGAGAGGGGCTCGGAAACCTGAGTTTCCACACAAGGGATTTGTCCCGCGAAGAAGTCATCGGGGCGTTCGACCTGATAACCGCCTTCGATGCGGTCCACGATCAGGCCGATCCCAAAGGGTTCCTGCGTCTGATCCGCCGATCTCTCAACCCCGGCGGCATCTTCCTGATGCAAGACATCGGCGGCTCGCGCGATCTCGAGAAGAACATCGCCAACCCGTTCGCACCGCTCCTGTTCATGATCTCCAGCATGCACTGCATGCCGATCTCGCTCGGGCAGGGCGGGCCAGGACTGGGAGCGATGTGGGGTGTCGAGACGGCCGAGGAGTATCTCGCCGAGACAGGCTTCGCATCGGTCGAGACGCATCGCCTGCCGCACGATCCCCTCAACGCCTACTTCGTCGCCCGCGCTTGAGCGGGCCCAGAAAGGATCAAGGACATGACCATGATTTCATCGAATGCCGGCGCAGGGCGCCGGCGGGGTTCACGTATCGCCGACGACTTTCGCCGGTGGGTGGAGAGCGCCGGAGAGAGGCGTCGCATTCGCCGGGAGATGCGGGAGCTTTCCCATCTCCCGGACCACCTGCTCCGCGACATGGGGCTCGGGCAATATGCGGCCCCACATGACAACGCAGTTCCGCTCCTCTGGCGATAGACCACAGAAAGGAAAGACCCATGAACAGGATAGAACCAGGCAGCGCGCTGGTGATCGGCGCGGGGCTCTCGGGTCTCGCCGCGGCACATGTGCTGGCCGAACGCGGCGTGCCCGTCACCGTGCTGGAAGCACGGGACCGACCCGCCGAACCCTGGCGCGGGCGCCACCCCGCCCTGCGGCTCAACATCCACCGTGAGTTCGCCGGCCTCCCCGGGCAGGCGGCACCGAAAGGTGATGGCACCTATCTGAAGCGCGACACGGTTGTCTCGCATCTGGAGCGCTATGCCGGACGGCTCGACGCGCCGGTGCACTACGGCTGTCGCGTGACGGAGATCAGCGCCGTCGACGGCGCTTGGCATGTGGCCACGAACACCGGGCTGCACTGTGCCGAGAACCTCATCGTCGCCACGGGGCGTGAGAGCATCCCCCATGTCCCCGACTGGCCTGGGAAGGAATGCTTCTCCGGCGAGTTCCTTCATGTCGCCGATCTCGGTGATGTGTCCCGCTTCGACGGCAAGCGCGTGCTTGTCGTGGGCGCGGGCAACTCCGGCACGGACGCCCTCAACCACCTGGCGAGCCATACTCCGGCCGAGGTGATGGTGTCCGTTCGCTACGGACCGGTCGTCGTGCCGAAGCGCATTTTCGGGTACCCGATCCACGGGCTGGCGCGCGTGTTCGCGGCTCTGCCGAACCGTGTCCTCGATCCGGCGTTCAAGATGACGGAACGGCTCTTTCTCGGGGATCTCCGGCGCTACGGGCTGACCAGCCACCCGGAGGGCGGGAGCACGCGCCTGTTGCGGGACGGGGTGACCTTTGCGATCGATGACGGCTTCGTCGCGGCGCTGAAGGCCGGGCGCTTCCGGATCGTGCCGCGCGTCGAGCGTTTCGACGGCGAGCGCGTTCATCTCGCCGACGGCACGTTCTGCACACCCGACGTGGTGATCGCGGCAACCGGGTACAGGACCGGCCTTGAACCGCTCATGGGCCATCTCGGCGTCCTCGACGAGAATGGCAGACCGCGCCATCCGATGGGCGAGCACGACCCGGAGAATCCCGGCCTCTGGTTTACCGGGTTCAAGCCGATTTACACCGGTTTCTTCGACGCTGCCGGGATTGCGGCCCGCCGTATCGCCTCTGCCATTACGGGTGACGCGCGTCGGATCACATCCCCCGAAACGCTCGGCGCGCCGATCAGGGGCGCCGCACCGAAGCGATCCGCCGCGGCGGACGCATGACCCTCCCAGAACTCACCGTAAGGAACACACAAATGCGACACACCACCCTTCTTTGCGCAGCCGCCATCGCGTCGATGCCACTGGCAGCTAGCGCCGACGAACCGCTCGCGGCGTTCGACGTCGCCGAGGACCTCTCGCGCTTCGTCTTTGCCTCCGCGCCGGTCTTCGAGGACGGGATGCCGGCCTATGGGAACGCCTTCGTCACCCAGGGCTACATCTATCCGGCCGGGACGCTCGATGGCGGCGTCGAGGGCACGCTGCCCGACGGCGAACCCGCCTTTCCGGACCTCGTCATCGGCGAATGGACCTGTGACGGCTATTTCGTAGGCGACGGCATGCGCACCGAGACCGGAGCCATCGTGATGACGCGGCAGGTGTACCGGTTCAACGACGGGGATCTGCTGATCAGCCACGGCGCCGAACTTGCAGACCCTGGCTTCGTCGTCACGCGGGCCGTGACGGGTGGCACGGGTGACTACGCCGGAGCGCCAGCCGAGATGCACCAGGTGATGCTCGGCATGAGCGACGGCTACGGCGTGCGGCTCCAGATCGAGCTCGGCGATGGTCCGGAACCCACCTACCCGAGCGAGGAAGATCACACGGAATGGGATTCCGGTTTCCCGGTTGGTCCCGTGTTGCCGAATGCGTCGCTGCAGACCGGGTGATACGAGGCCCGAGGAGCGGGCTGGCGGCGCGAATGCGACCTGTTCGCGCCGCCAGCCGGAACACGTGTCCAGCACCGGCAGGTGCTGAAGAAGAGCGAAGTGATAATAATGACTTACATCGATATCTCGCGGAGCACGGGCGCCTCTTCCCGGCACCATACGCAAAGCGTGACCAAGGCCGAAGCATGGGCGCTGTTGAAGCTCGCCGCGCCGTTGACCGGTCTCGCGCTCGTCAACATGGCGATGAGTGTGACGGACACGCTGATGACGGCGGCATTCGGAATTGAGGCTCTGGCTGCCGTCGCCGTCGCGAGCGACTTCTACTCGATCTGCTTCTATCTGGCTGTCGGCTGCATTGGCGGGCTTGGTCCGCTCTATGCGGCTGCCCATGTGGCGGGTGACGCGGATCGCTTGGCGCGTCTCAGGACGGCTGGCAACATTACCTGCGCTCTTCTGGCGCTTCCGATCTGTACGTTGCTTTGGAATACCCCGGCTATGTTGTGCGTGCTCGGGATCGACCAGAGCCTCGTTGAAGCCGGCACGGGCTATGTCCGGGCGATGGCGCTGACGCTGGTGCCAATGCTGGCGGTGGGTGTGCTGCGAACCCGGCTGACCGCCATCGAGCGACCGGGCGTCATGCTGCGGATCACCCTGTGCGCGGTGCCTCTGAATGCCGTCTTCAACTACGTGTTCATGTACGGCGCGTTCGGACTTCCGGAGTTTGGCGTAACGGGCGCTGGCCTGTCGTCCCTTCTGGTGGGCCTGCTCACTCTCGCGGCTCTGACGTGGGAAGTCTGGCGCACGGGAGATAGCGGGGCAGGCCGCGTTGATCCGGGCGACGTTGCCGAGATCTTCCGTATCGGCGTTCCCATCGGGATCGCCACCCTGGCCGAAGTCGGAATCTATCTCGGGGCCACGATCTATGCCGCCTCGCTCACCGTGACAGATGCGGCGGCGCATTCCGTGGCGATCCGCCTCGCTGGCGTCGGATACACCTTTTACTTCGGCCTGCAGCAGGCAGCGATGACCCGCCTGGCACGGATGGAGCCCGGGTCTGATCGGGAGCACGAAGTGAGAGGCACCGCGATGCTGCTTGGCGTCACGGTCGGTCTGTCGCTTTGTATCGTCCTTTTGGCGATAGCGTCACCGGTCGCAGACTACATGCTGCGGAGTTCCGCACCTGCCGCCGTCAGCGTTGCAATCGCCGTCATCGGCGCGCTTGCCGTGGCCGAGCTGTCGGGTCCTGCCGGCGCAGCCGCAGCGGGATTGCTGCGCGCGCGGAAGGTGACGCGCCCGGTCATGATCTATTCGCTGATCGGAAACTGGGTGGTCGCGGCGCCCCTGATCGCTGTGTCGACGATCGTCTTCGACATGGGTGCGATCGGCATTTGGATCGCGATGGCCACCGGAACGATCGTGTATTCGGGACTGTGCATTCTGGCGCTTCGCAGGCATCTCACCGGGGGAGCGGCCACATGAGGCTCTATTTCATGCCCGGCGCCTGCTCGCTCGCCCCGCACATTGCCCTTTGCGAGGCGGCTCTGCCATTTGACCTTGTCGAAGTCGATTACCGGACACGACGCACAACGGGCGGCGGCGACTACCGAGAGATCAATCCGAAGGGGTATGTGCCGGCGCTCGCGCTCGACAGCGGTGAGATTTTGACCGAGGTGCCGGTGATCCTTCAATACGTGGCTGGCCAAGCCGCAGAGGCCACATTGCTGCCGGCATCTGGACTGCCGCGGCTGCGGGCGTTGGAGTGGTTGAACTTCATCGCGACCGAGATCCACAAGAGCTTCAGCCCGCTCTTCCGACCGGATACACCACCGTCCTTCCTCGAGCCGGGAAAGCGGCATCTGCGCCGCAGATTGGCCGTTGTCGAGCGACATCTGCGCCAGAATGCATACCTCATGGGAACCGGCTTCTCCCTGGCAGATGTCTATCTCTACGTCGTCTGCCGGTGGCTGGAGGACCTGAACATGGCCCTTGCGGATTGGCCGGCTCTCAAGCGGCACACTGATACCATCGCGGAACGACCATCTGTCCGGCAAGCGATGGCGCGTGAGGGGCTGATATGATGCGCGGTCCGGAAAAGCAAAATGCCGACAGGCTTGCCATGTACCGGGAGATGCAACGCGCCGTTCCCGGTCTCGACGGCATGTACCGGCTTCTTAATGCGCTGATCGCAAGTCACGAGAAGGAGGCGCCGCGGGTCCTGATCGTCGGTGCCGGCGGGGGCAGGGAGCTCGAGGAGCTACTCGACGGACACTTCGCGGGCCAGATCACCGCGATCGACCCGTCGGCGGAAAACCTCGACCTGGCGCGAGCCGTCGTCCGAAAGTCCAGATCATCGCCGGAGGTCCGGTTTGTGGTCGGTACCGTGGGCGACATCCCGGAAGGAGAGACGTTCGATGTCGCGACGTCGATGCTCGTCATGCATCACCTAAAGGATGATGGCGCCAAACTGGCATACCTCAAGGGGCTTCGGGAGAGGCTCGCACCAGGCGGTTATCTGATACATGCGGACGTGAGCTTCGACCAACTCGAGGACTTTCGCCGACTGGTCCCTCTCTATCTGGCACATGCAAAGATCTTCGGGGGGTCCCCGGAGGCGACTTGTCTGGAACGCGACGCGATCTCGGACCTGTCGGTGGTCTCGGGCGCCCGAACGGAAGACCTATTCGCCGAAGCCGGCCTGACCGCGCCGTTCGAAGTGTTTCGCTCGCTCTGGTATAGGTGCTGGATCAGTACCTGGCAGTCATGAGCGAGGCACACATTGACAGGAGAACAGCAAGGAAGGAGCAATCCATGCACCCCATCATCTACGATGTCGCCGTCTCGATCGACGGCCACATATCCGGGCCGGGCGGAGATATCTCGCAGTTCGCCCAGGAAGGCGCGGTGGTCGACGACTACACGGAACGGCTCGAATGCTACGCAACCGCGATCATGGGTCGGGCAACCTACGAGTTCGGTTATCGCTTCGGAATGAAGCCCGGTCAGAATCCCTACCCGCACTTGAAAACCATCGTGTTCTCGAAATCTCTCGAATTACTAGACAGCTCGGAGATCACGGTGGAACCATCATGCCACGACGAGTCCATAATGGCCGTTCGGGCGCGATCGAGCGGCCCGGTGTACCTTTGCGGCGGCGGCGACTTTGCCGGCTCGCTCCTTACGTCAGGCCTCATTGACGTGCTGCGCCTCAAACGCGCACCCATCGTTCTCGGCGATGGTGTCCGCCTGTTCGGCGACGCCCAATTCCCGCCTCGGCTCGAACATGCCGAGACGCGAGACTACGGCGGCGGCTACTTGTTACAGGAGTTCAGGGTGATGAACGATGCATGATTGCGGGCGTCAAAATCGGAGTCTTCAGTAGCGATAATGGCCCCTCCCTTATGCGAATTTGGCGATCGCTAGCGCTGATCACGGAGGTTCATTTCTAACCGGAACTTCCTGAACACGGCGCCATCATACTCGATCTCGCCGACCAGTTCTGCGCCCATGCGACCAAGCGCGCCCAAATGCTTTCGTGATGGCGGCAGGAGGAAGGTGATGAAGGGAATGCGGGCATCGGAGCGGGCGAAGGACAGCGCCTTCTGCGTGATCTTCGCACCAAGACCGAAAGCGTCGGGGACCAGAACCAGTCCGAAATCCCATTCCTCGCCTTCCTTCTGGAATCCGCCCCAACCGACGTACCGGCCGCCCTCGAGGATTGCCCAGTGACCGAGGCCGTCGCGCTGCCAGCAGGCTTCCTTGGCTGCAACGAAGGCGGCGGCGTCTTCGATTGTCCAGGACCCCTTCAGAAGCGGCATATGCTCTGCGGTTCGCGGATCGCTCATGTGCGCGACAAGCAATTCGAGCGGAACCTCGGTCAGGCGGACGAAACTGATCTCGAGGGGAGGCATGGCCGCGGATGTCGCCTGTGAACGTTCAGAGGATTTGGTCTCAGCATACATCTAGGCCGCCCCGGCGACACGCACCGCCGCCGACCGCACGACGAGAGCGTTGGCCAGCGCACCACCCTTTCGCTCGATGAACCGTTCGAGGCGGACGGCGTAGTCTGGCGTGACCGCGTCCCGAACCGAGGGCCTGGCGGAAAGGCTTCTGCGCCAGTCGGTCACTTTCGACAGGCCTTCGAAAACGCTGAAATCGCCGATGGCATCGAACGTGTCGAAGTATCGGAAGACCGGCGCGAAGACCGCGTCCACCAGACTGAAGCGTTCGCCCGCGAACCAGGGGCCGTTCTCCAACTGGCGTTCGAGGATCCGGAAACGCGCGTGGAGCGAAGCCGCCTTCGCGTCGAGCGTCTGGGCGTCGCGGGCCGAATAGAAGCCGGCGATGTCGTTCAGGCATTCTGAGCCGAAGCCGATCCAGGCGCGGTGCCGCGCACGCTCCACTGGGGAGGCCGGATGAAGCGGGTTCGGAAGCGTCTCCTCAAGGTATTCGAGAATGGCCGCCGACTCGAATAGCACGTCATCGCCGACCTGCAGGACCGGCGTCCGGCCGAGTGGCGACAGGGCCAGAAACCAATCCGGTTTCCGGACGAGATCGACGGTGCGCCGCTCGAAGACGACGTCTTTCTCGGCGAGGGCGATCGCGATGCGCTGCACGTATGGGCAAAGCGCGTGGCTGATGAGCGTGATAGGGGCAGGCATGTCGTTTCCTTTCAGTGTCAGGTCCGGCCGCCCCGGGGGGGGAGGGCGACCGGAGGGCCAGTCATCCTCCGCCCGATGGCAGGACCGAAACGGATCCGACCATGTGGGGATGAAAGGCGCAGAAATATTGGAATTCGCCGGGCGCGGCGAAGGTGATGCGTTGGGACTCTCCGACTTCCAGCGCGCCGGTCTCCCAGCTGTCGTCTCGCGCCGTCGCGGTGTGGGGCGCAAGATCCTCGTTGGTCCAGATTACCGTATCGCCCGGGCGAATCTCGACGCCGGCTGGAACGAACGTGAAGCGGGACATCCGCACCGTAACGACGTGGGGGCCGTCATGCGCCGTTGCGCCCTGTGGCGTCGAAGCCAGGGCCAGGCTTGCGCCCAGACCCTGGCCGAAGCGACGCCGCGAGAGAGACGTCAGCCGGCGCATTGCAGACCGTCGACCATGCGCTCGGCATGCGCCTCATGGGCGCGGAAGGTGACAAGTGCATCCTCCAGCAGTGCCTTCAGCGGCGCAACCGTGACGGCGGGAATGAACGCCTCGGCGACCGTCTTGTTGACGAGCTGGTGGTATCCGAGTTCGTTTGTCGCGTAGGCGCAGTCGAACGCGGCGCCGGAGAGCTGCATGAACTCGGCCCGCTTAGCCGCAGCGCCTTCGACCAGTGCGCGGCTGAGGTCATTGTCCTTTGGCGTCACGTTCAGCTCGGCGATCAGCGCGCCTGCCGCATCGTTCACCGCCGTGTGGTCGCGGATCATCGTCTGGGCGAACTCGCGCACCGCCTCGTTCTCGGAGATCGCCAGCGCCAGGTGCGCGTAACGGATGTCGAGGCCACCGGCGGTATAGGCGGTGTGTGCGATTTCGAGGTCGTTCATAGGCTGGCCGGCATCGGCAGCAAGGCCCGTGGCCGCCACGGCGACGACAAGCGTGAGGGATGTGATCTTCATGGGGAATCTCCGGTTTTGGGTTAGGGTGGCATTCGATTGCCACAGCGATGCCGTCTTCTGAATGCCGTGAAGTCCGGTATTTCTGTCAGATCGTCCGGATGGCTGGACGAATACGGATCACAGCGTGTATCGGTCGGACATGCTGGACCTTCTGAGCGACATCCTCACGCGTCTGTCCCTTCAGGGGACACTCTACTTCCGGACGAGCTTCACCGAGCCCTGGGGCGTGCGCGTCCCCGCCTTTCGAAACGTGACACGGTTCCATTACGTCCATCGCGGAGAGGCGCGGATTCGCGTCGAGGGTACCGAGCGGACAGTCGACCTGAAGCAGGGTGACCTGGTGATCGTGCCGCACGGGCGGTCTCATGTTCTTTTGTGCCGACACACCGGGCCGGACGACGTCCTCCCGCTCGACGACATCCTCGCCCGCTCGTGCTTTCCCGGACACGGGACTCTGGTCTGGGGCGGCGAGGAATCGGCGCAGGACACGCAGCTGATCTGCGGCCACTTCGCGCTGGCAGAGGGATCGCAGCACATCCTGCTTGACCGTTTGCCAGCGCTGATCCACCTGCGCGGCTACGGCGACGAACTGGGCCCGTGGCTGGAGGCGACACTGCGCGTGATCGGCGCCGAAGCCGGCGGCGCTCGGCTGGGTGGCGACCTGATCGCGCTCAAGATGTCGGAGGCGATCTTCGCTCAGGCGATCCGGGCGCATATCGAGCAGTCGGCCGCCTCTGGCGACAGCCTCGCCGGGTTCGCAGACCCCAACATCGCGCGCGCGCTCACCGCGTTTCACCGTGCTCCCGCCGCGGACTGGACCGTCGAGAAGCTGGCCCGCGAGGCGGGTCTGTCGCGGACGAGTTTCGCGGAACGGTTCACGAGCCGGATCGGGGTCACGCCGATGGCCTATGCGACCTCCTGGCGAATGCAGATCGCGAGGGAGGCACTGGCCAGCCGCGGTCTTTCGGTCGCCGAGACGGCCGAGATTTCGGGCTATGCGTCGGAATCCGCGTTCAGTCGCGTTTTCAAGAAGGAGATCGGGCTTTCTCCCGCGGCCTTCCGGATGAAGGGTGCGGAGCGGGAGCTCGCTTGATAGTCCGAACACTCGGACGATCTAGCGGATAAATTGGATCATCTGAAATTCATCGTCCTGTCTGAAAGACATATCCGGTGTCATGCACCGCTACGGTGCATCACCTGAAACTCTGACAAAGGACAAATCCATGCGCTTCGTCACGAAGACCATCCACGCCTGGCTCGACTATCCGGTCGCCCTGGCACTGATCGCCCTGCCGTTTCTCCTCGGTCTCGGCGCCTCGCATCCGCTGGCCCTTGCGGTGTCGCCGATCGTCGGCGTCGCGGCCCTCGTGCTGACGGTGTTCACCGACCATCACCTCGGCATCGTCCGCGTTCTTCCCTACCGGCTGCACCTTGCGGTCGATCTGGCGGTCGGGGTCCTGTTCCTCATCCTGCCGCTCGTTCTCGGCTTCACCGGGCTCGACGCCGCCTTCTACCT
>NZ_JAWQFO010000010.1:15000-133270 GCF_033436665.1 Roseobacter sp. FCG-D35 | reverse complement strand
CGAAAACCTACAGCACCCGCTGCGACACCACCAAGATCCCCTGCGTCTCAACATGGCGGTAGTTCAGCCAAACGCTGGCGCCGGGCGGTCGGAGTCCAGATCGCTCATCTTCAGGCCCGGCGCGCCGCTTTCGAAGGCGCGCAGGAAATCGCGGGTCCAGACCGAGATGTCACTGGCCGTGACCGCGGCGTAACAGGCCGCCTGGCGCCTCTTGCGCTCGTCGAGCGGCATGTCGAGCGCGGTCTCGATGGCCTCGGCGATCTCCTCGATGTCGTAGGGATTGACCAGCAGGGCCTCTTCGAGTTCCTCGGCCGCCCCGGCCAGCCGGGACAGGATCAGCACGCCGGGATCCTCGGGATCCTGAGCGGCGATGTATTCCTTGGCAACGAGGTTCATGCCGTCCGCGAAGGGTGTCACGAGACAGGCCCGTGAGCGCCGGTAGAGCTGGGCCAGAAGATCGCGGTCGAGCGCGCGGTGGATGTAGCGGATCGGCGTCCAGTCGAGTTCGGAATATTCGCCGTTGAGATGCCCCGCGATTTCCTCGAGCTCGAGCTGAATCTGGCGATAGGCCGCGACCTCCTCGCGCGAGGGCGGCGCGATCTGCACGAGGCTGGTGCGCCGGTCCTTGTCCGGTCTCTTCGCGAGGTAGCGCCCGAAGGCGTGGAAGCGGGTCGGAATGCCCTTGGAATAGTCCAGCCGATCGACCCCGAGCACAACGTCGCCCTGCATGTCGGGGCCGAACGGGTTCTTGGTCATTTCCTGCTCGGCGGCACTGCGGAATGCCTCGACGTCGATCCCGATCGGGAAGGCGCGCACCGCCACCCGCCGTTCGCCGAGCTTGATCCGCCCGTCCGGCAGGAACTCGGCCCGCGGGTCGGAGCGGAACATCTCGAAGCAGCGGGCAGTGTCGGCACGTGTCTGCAATCCGACCAGATCGAAGGCGGCCAGCCAGCGCGCGAAGTCCTGCGGTGCGGGCAGCGCGCCGAGATCGCCGAGCGCCGGGAAGGGAATGTGCAGGAAAAACCCGATCCGCGCCGTCACGCCGAGCTTGCGCAGCTCTTCTGCCAGCGGGAAGAGGTGGTAGTCGTGAATCCAGATCAGGTCGTCGGGTTCGACCACCTCGGCGATGAGCTTGGCGAGCCGGGCGTTGACCGCATGGTAGCCTTCTTCGTACTCGCGCTTGAGTTCCACCAGGTCGACGCGGCGATGGCAGATCGGCCAGAGCACGGAGTTCGAGAAGCCGAGATAGTAGTTGTCGTATTCATCCTCGTTCAGTCGGAAGGCGAGACGCGTGTAAGGATCGTCCGCGATCTCGAACAGCCCGTCATGATCGGGCGCTGCGTCGCCATCGGGATGAGCGCCGATCCAGACCCCGCCGATCTCGCTCAGCGCGTCGTGCAGTGCCACCACCAGCCCGCCGGAAGGCTGCTCTCCGGTCGGGATTCTGTTGGAAACGACGACAAGTCTGCCGGACATGCTGGTTCGCTCTCATCGAGTAAGGGATTCGCCGGAAACAATCTATGGTGAAACGATAACAAACTGGGGACGAAGGTTACAGGAAGCCAACGAACCCGACTTCGTCAATGTTCCTGACCCGAGCCTGATTTCCCGTCAGCCGGAGGCAGAAGACCGTCCAGCCAGCCGAAGAAATCGTCCATCGTTTCAACCTGATAGGCGGCATCCGTCGACGCGCGTCCGATGCGCAGACCGAAGCCTCCGAGGTCCGCGGCGGCGCGAAACCCGTCTTCGTCGGTGACGTCGTCCCCGACCATGATGGGCGTTTTGGAGCGAAACGGCGCGGATTTGAGCAGTTCGCGAACCGCCACGCCCTTGCCTGCGCGCGCAAGTGCGGCTTCGCTGACCATGTTGCCATGGATGGCGCGCAGGTCGGGATCGCCCGCAACGGCGGCCTCGACCGCGGCGCGCGCGTCGGCTCCGTGATGCTCGGCATTCCGGTAGTGCAGCGCGACCGCGCCCGGCTTGCGCTCGATTCTGAGCCCGCGGTCGGAGGCGAAACCGTCAAGCGCCGCGAAGGCCGCATCGAGTTCGGCCGCCTGCGCAGCCTCGGTCTCGGGGCCGTCGGGCCAGTGGATCTCGTGTCCGTGCGATCCCGAAACCACCAGCGACAGGGGGCCAAGGTGGGGCCGTACGCTGGCCAGCGCACGCCCGGTCACGATCGCGACGCCCCCGTCGCAGGCATCGGCCAGGCGCTGCACCAGCTCTGCGGTCTCGGGCGCCAGTTTCACCGCGTCGGGGTGGTCGACGATGGGCGCGAGCGTGCCGTCGAAATCGAGGAAGAAGGCGTGACTGGCCAGATCGAGTTCTCGTGGCGGCGGTACGAGGCGGGTGTCGTCGGTCACGATTGACGTCTCCTTTTGTTGTGGTGGTCGCGCCGGGCAGCGGGGTCATCGGGTCGCGGCGGGGTCACTTGAATAGTAGGCCGCGATATCGTCGATGTCGTCATCGCTCAGTCCGCGGCTGGCCGCGTGCATGCGCAGCCCGGCGGGATCCGCGGCCTGCGGCGCATCGCGCCACAGCCGGAGCCATGTCACCAGCCAGTAGCCATCCTGCCCGGCGATGCGCGGGATCTCCGGCCGCGCGGGCGGCGTTTGCCGCAGACCGTGGCAGGAGGCGCAGGAGGCGACCTCCTCGTGCTCGTCGCCGGCCCGGGCCAGTTCGGCGCCGCGCCCGGCATCCCCGTCCGGCCACGGCCGACCGGTCCACGCGCCGGACATGCCGGCAAATTCCGCGGCGATCTCGGCGATCCGGGCTTCGGTCAACGGCGCCGCGACGGGGCCCATGAACCCGCTTTGGCGGCGACCCGAGGCATAGTCTTTAAGGGTCTTCTCCAGCCAGACGGCGCTCTGTCCGGCGAGCTTCGGGGCGGTGCCGTCGCGGCCTTGCCCGTCGCGCCCGTGGCAGCGCGCGCAGTCCTCGGCAAGCGACAGCGGTCCGGACAGGTCACCGAAGGCGATGGCCTCCTGCTCGGAGGCGGCACTATTGCCGAGGGCATGGGCGCGGTAGCTGGTAACGTCCATATCATCGTAGGCCGACAGGAAGGCGGCCACGGCCCAGGGTTCGTCCTCTCGTTTCAGACCGGGCCAGGCGGGCATGCCGGTATATTTGAGCCCGTGCAGGGCCAGCCAGTAGAGTTCCTCAGCCGAGTAGTCGCTGCCGTCCAGTCGCGGCGGGGCGGGCTGCATCCGGCGCGCAACCGGTGCGCGGTCGAGGCCCGGCGCGCCGTGGCAGGTGGCGCAGCCGGTGGCGAAATGCGCGGCGCCGAGCCGGATCAGGGCAGGGTCGCTCAGGTCGATATGCCCGGGGATCTCGATCGTCGCTGCCCGAGCGGCGACGGCGTTACCCATGTAGCCATGCAGCAGTTCGCCGACACCGGGCCAATGCTTGCGTGACGCGGCGATATTGTAAGGGGCCAGCACGTAGAACGCGATGGCACCCGCGAGAAGCACGCCCGCCACGAGTCCAAGGCGGCCTCGCTGGGGCATCATGCGCGGGCCTCGTCACGTGCTCTGAGCGCCGGAGCCAGCCGCAGCAGGGCGGCCATCAGGAAGAAACATCCGCCACCGAGCGCCATCAGCGCTCCGGCGACCTGCTGTTCCTCAAGTGCATCGAGCCCGAGATACTCGGCGCAGATGTCTCCGTAGACGAGGCGTGGCGCGAGGCCGATGATCGCGCCCAGAAGCGTCATGTGCATGACCGTGGCCAGCATCACCGCCGCGCCGGCGTAAGGTCCGGCGCTGCGGGCTGCCGACCAGAGCAGCAGGCCCGCCAGCAGGAAGCTGCCCTGCTCGAGCACCAGCCCCTCCGGGGACAGGCGCGCCCAGAGATGCGCCGCCGGGCTGTGCCAGCCCCAGACCACGAGCATCTCGAGCGCCACCGCTGCCGCCAGGAAAACGGGCGTGACGGTCACGGGCAGCCTCGGGGCCAGAAGGGCCGGGACCACGGCGATGATCGCCAGATGCAGCACCATGTGCAGCACGATCGACCCGGCGGCGAGGGCCGGAAGCGGCGACAGCCAGAGCAGCGCCAGAAGGGCGAGACCGGTCAGGCGCGCGATCATCGGCAGGCCTCGAACACCAGTGTCGGGACTGCGGTGAAGATTACCGCGACGATGCCGAGCGCGCAGAGCAGCAGGGCGACGTGACCCAGAAAATGGCTGCGGGCATCGACCTCGTTGCCGGTGATCTCCTCATCGACGATCAGCCTGCCTCCGTATTGCTGGCGCGCCATGCCGCCGATCACGGCAAGCAAGGCGATGCAAAGCGCCGTCAATCCCAGAACGCTCAGTCGCAGGATGTCGAGGTCGGATTGGATGTCCCGGGCGCAGATCACCGCGGCGATCCAGTAGCAGACGAGGAAATGCGCGGCCCAGATCACCATCGGCGCCACGACGATCCAGACCGAGCCTTCGTCGATGAGACGCGGATATTTCATGCGGCACCCCCGCCCGCCAGCGGCAGCAAGGCCAGCATCGCGAAGACCATGACCACGGTCGCCAACATGAAATGCCAGTAAAGCGCCACATTGCGCAGATCCGCGTCGTACTCCGAGGTAAGCTTGCCGAAGAGCGTCCCGGCCACGCAGTAGAGCTGCATGATCAGCCCGAGCAGCAGGTGTGCGCCAAGCCAGAGCACCAGCACCCAGACCGTGGCGTCATAGGCATCGCGCGTGGGATCGAGACCCTGCGCCGCGCGGACCATCGCATTGCCGCAGAGGACAGTCGGAACGGTTGCGGCGAGAAGGGCCAGGCGGGCGCGGCGCGTGTTGCCGGCGATGTTCGTGCGCATCGCGTGATAGACCGCCGCCCAGGCGAGACCGCCGCAGACGAGACCTGCGACCAGCCAGCCCATCTCAGGCGGTGCGGTCCCCGCGGGTGGAAAGCTTCCGTGCACGGTCCAGAAGAAGAAATAGGCGAAGACCAGCCCGAAGAAGGCCGTCATGTCGCCGATCATCGTGATGAACATCGCCCACCAGCCCACGGAGGAACTGCCCGACTGGTAGAGCGGAAGCGTCAGCCCGCGCCCGCAGTCCTTCTGGGCCTTTTCCGGGGGGCGCGCCGTCGCGGTCCAGAGCCACCAGATCGTCATGCCGATGAAGACGAGCCCCGACAGGATCGTGATGGTCCAGAGCTTGTAGGTCGCCAGTATGAAGACCGCGCCCAGCGCGAAGGCCGCGCCGACATGCTTGAAGCTCGGGCCGGGCACGCGCTGCACGAACATCGGCCGCGCGTCGAGGATGTCGGTCACGATCAGCTCGCGCCTGCCTTCCTCGGCATCCGGCAGGAACCACTCGCCGCGGTCGATCTCTTCCAGCAGGTTCTTCTGCTCCCAGAGCGGGTAGCGCGTGGTGATGACCGGGATCGAGCGGATGCCCCAAAGCTCGCCCGGCACCTCGCCGGCCCATTCCATCGTCGCGGCACCCCAGAGGTTGCGCTTGACATAGGGCTCGCGTCCCTTGGGCCGCAGCACGTCGAAGGCGAAGACGCAGAACCCGGCGGCCAGCACAAAGGCGCCCACGGTCGAAATCATGTTGAGCCAGCCCCAGCCGTCGCTTTCGAGGTAGGTCCAGACCCGGCGCGGCATGCCCATCACGCCGGTCCAGTGCATCGGCAGGAAAGCGAGGTTGAAGCCCGAGAACATCAGCCAGAACGAGACCTTGCCGAGCCGGTCCGACAGTTTCTTGTCGGTCATGAACGGGTACCAGTAGACCACCCCGGCAAAAAGCGGGAAGAGCATCCCGCCGATCAGCGTGTAATGCAGGTGGGCGACGACGAAGTAGCTGTCATGCGCCTGCCAGTCGAAGGGCACCAGCGCGACCATCACCCCGGTGAGCCCGCCGAAGACGAAGATCGCCAACGCGCCGGCGGCAAAGAGCATCGGCACCGACAGCACCGCGCGGCCCATGTAGAGCGTGGCGATGAAGCAGAAGATCTGGATGCCGGTCGGGATCGCGACCGCCTCGGAAGCCGCCGAGAAAAAGCCCAGCGAGATGTTGGGCAGCCCGGTGGTGAACATGTGATGCACCCAGAGTCCGAAGCTCAGGAACGCGACGCCCACCGCCGACAGCACGACCCAGGAATGGCCGATCAGCGTGCGCCGGGCGAAGGTCGGCAGGATCGTGGCGATGATCGCGATGGAGGGCAGGAAGACGATGTAGACCTCCGGATGCCCGAAGATCCAGAACAGATGCTGCCAGAGCAGCGGGTCGCCGCCCCGGTCGGGATCGAAGAAGGCCCAGCCGAAGGCGCGCTCCATCTCCAGCAGCAGGTCGCCGGCGATAAGCGGCGGAAAGGCAAAGAGGATCATCCCGGCGACGACCAGAACGTACCAGCAATAAAGCGGCATCAGGTTGATCCGCATCCCCGGCGGGCGCGATTTCAGAACGCCGACGATCAGCTCGATCGCGGCGGCAATTGAGGAGACCTCGATGAACGACAGGCCCAGCAGCCAGATATCGGTGCCGATCCCGGTCTGGTCGGGGTCCGAGGACAGCGGTGGATACATGAACCAGCCGCCATTCGGCGCCGCGTCGAAAAAGAGCGAGCCGCAGACGAAGACCCCGCCGATGACGAAGCACCAGTAGCCGAAGGCCGAGAGGCGCGGGAAAGGCAGGTCACGCGCGCCCAGCAGTTCCGGCAGGACGAGGATCGCCACCGCCTCGAAGATCGGCACCGCGAAAAGGAACATCATTGCCGTGCCGTGCAGCGTGAAGACCTGGTTGTAGAACGACATCGAAACGAGGTCGTTCTCGGGCACCGCAAGCTGGGCGCGGATGATCAGGGCCAGTACGCCGGCGAAGACGAAGAAGGCGAAGGAAGTGTAGGTGTACCACTTGCCCACGATGGCGTTGTTGACCGCCGAGGCGCACCGCCAGCCCGACGGTGCGCGCCAGGTATCGCGCAGGCGCTGCTTTTGCGCCTCGTCCTTCTCGGCGTCGTAGGGCGCGGGCGGCGGCAGGTCGGCAAGGCTGGTCATTCGAGGGCCATCAGATAATCGAGCAGGACCGCGAGTTCGGCCTCAGGAAGGTCGGGATAGCCGGGCATCAGCACGCCCGGCTTGACCCGCCCGGTGTCGGTGATCCAGTCCGACAGCGCAGCCTGGGTCATTGGCAGAACGCCAGCACCGAGAGTCGTGCGCGCGGCGAGATGCGTGAGGTCCGGGCCGACCTGTCCTTCGGCCGGCGTGCCACGGATCGCGTGGCAGGCTCCGCAGCCGCGAGACAGGAAGACCTCGAGGCCCGGACCGTCGGTGACTGCTGCCGGGCGCGCCTCGGCCCGCAGCCAGTCGGCGTGGTCACCGGGCGGCATGACGATCGCCGAGAAGCGCATCTGCGCATGGGCGCCACCGCAATATTCGGCACAAAGCCCACCCCAGTCACCCACCGTCTCGGGCGTCAGCAGCAGACGGTTCTCGCGGCCCGGAATCATGTCGATCTTGCCCCCCAGTGCCGGAACCCAGAAGGAATGGATCACGTCGTCCGAGGTCAGAAGGATCTCGGTGCGGGAGCCGGCTCTGAACCGCACCTCGTTGGCAGACGTCACGGGACCTTCCGGCGTGTCGTAGGTGACGCGCCACCACCATTGCTCGCCGTCGACCCGGATCGTGACCTCGCCGTCGCCCGCAGCGATGCCGCGCAGCACCAGCAGACCGGACACCAGCAGGGCCGCGATCACCGCCGTCGGAAACACTGCGCCGCCCCACAGCACGAAGGCGCGGGCGCGACCCTCGGTCTCGGGTTCCGGGGCGCAGCGAAAGGCGTAGATGGCAAGGCCCACGACCAGCAGCCAGATAACGGCCGCGCCGAAGACAAGCGGCCAGAACAAGGTTTCGATCTGCGAAGCTTCGCGTCCGGCGCCGGAGAGCCAGTTGTGCCGTCCCTCGCAGGCGGACAAAACAAGTAACGTCGGCAGGATGATCGCGTGCCGGACCGTCATCGACATGAAAAGGTAGTGTCCCTGGCTGTCCCTGAGACTCAACCCGACGCCTTCGGGAAGGTTCCCGAAAACGTGAAACCGGTTGAGGGAACAGGCCCTCGCAGGCCGCGTTCTGGCACTTCGTCGGGCGGCGGCGTCAGGCTTCGAGACCGTCCGCGCCGTGCATGCTGCAGGTGAAGCGCGTGATGTTCCAACCGGGGTGCGACGCGCTCCACAGGGCGGCCTGTTGCTGCGCAGACATCATGCAGGTCATCACGGAAACCTCGAAGGGGTCGAACAGCAGCGAGAAATCGCGGCACTCGTCATCCCGGCAGGCGCTGATCCGCAACTCGACGAATGTCGCGCGCCCCGCTTCCGAGGGTTGCGCGGGGTGGCCCGCAGAAAAAGTTAAGAGCAGAAATAAAGGTATCAAACGAGAATAATTGCGTGCTTCGGTCATCGAAAGCTCCCGAAAATGCGTCACTGAAAATGTGACCCGGAGCATATCGCGTATCAGACTAAAGTTGTAATTCGCTTACCGGGTCAGCCGATGATTGCACAAAATTCAGGCGGCCCAGCGCGAATGATGCGCCGAAGTTGTGCCACGCCGCGCAGCCGTCGAACACGGCTGCGACCTCAGATTGCAGCGATACACGCCGTGATCGAAGGCCGCCACTTCGCGCGAATCGGCCGTTTCAGTCGGCCCTGCCGAGCATTCGGCCCAATTCGCGGCCTCCGAGGATATGCACGTGCAGGTGCGGCACCTCCTGTACCCCATGCGCACCGGCGTTCGAGATCAGCCGGAAGCCCTCGCTGGCATCGACCTTCACGCCCTCCATCTCGCAGACCTTCGCGATGGCGCGGGTGTAATCCAGCACCTCGGCGTCCGAAGCCTCGGCGGCGAAATGGTCATAGCTGACGTAGGCGCCTTTCGGGATCACCAGCACATGCACCGGTGCCTGTGGAGCAATGTCGCGAAACGCGAGGCTGTGCTCGGTCTCGAGCACCGTGTCGTTGGGAATTTCCTTGCGCAGGATCTTCGCAAAGATGTTCTGGTCGTCGTAGCTGTAGGCCATGTCGCTCTCTCAATCGGCAAAAAGGTATTCCGTCGACGCGATCTCGCGCGCGCCATCCGCCCCGAGCGCCAGGAATTCGGCGAGGGCATGAGCGTTTTCGTCGACACCGGCGCGTTCTCGCATGCGCAGGTGGTTGTGGAAACCCGCGTCGCGGAGTCGGTCGGCCTCGTGCAGGATGTCGTTTCGGATCGTGGGCAGGACCCGGGCAAGTGTCGAGGGTGCTGTCTGCGCGCCTGCCAGACCGACGCGCACCGCGTGGCCCGCAAGGTAGCTGTCACTGAAATGGCATTCGATCTCCAGCAGCCGCGTGGTGCAGCGGTCGCGGGCGAAATCGGCGACGAGATCCAGGCGACCGGGGTCGACGCAGACGATCATCCGGTCGGTCCCGAAGAAGTCGAACAGCATCCGCATCAACGCGCGACGGTGCCGGGTGCGCTTGGCAAGCGACGCCTCGATACCGCCGAGATCCGGAAGCCCGGCCTCGTCCTCGTCGAAGATGTATTCCAGCGCCGGCACGTTGGTGACCTGCCGGATCCGGTCGAGCACGCGCTTGGCCACGTGCCATTTCTTGCACAGGACGATCAGCAGTTCGCGGTCCCGCCCGACGGTGGAGTCCTTTTCCCAGACCCGTTCGGCAAAGCGCCGCCCGATGCGCCCGCGCTTTGTGACGAACTCGAAGAGCGACCGGCCCTCGTTCGAAATCTGGAAGCGGATGCCTTTCGCCGCATAAAGCGCGCCCAGCTTGCGCTGCAGGTCGGTCGCCTCGGGACTGATCTTGCGTGCAAAGAGGTAGTCCTGCGCCAGCAGCAGATCGTAGTGGTCGTTGTAGAAGGTCACCGGCATGCCGTAGTCGGAAAACAGCAGGAAGGTCGGCGTCCGCGTCTCGATCTCGGGCGTCGGCACGAGGTGGCGCACCAGCGTCTGGAAAAAGGTTTCGTCCGGGATCCAGGTGGTACGGAAGAAGCGCATCACGTCGGGCCGGCTGTCTGCGAAGTCGAGCACCTTGTCCACCGTCTCCCGGCGCAGGCACCACCACTGGCTGCCGATCTGGATGCGCAGGCCGGCGGGGATCTTGCGGCGCAGGCCGAGCCTCTTCTGGGCCTCGTAGGCGGCATAGAACAGGCGCTTGCGGCGGCGCTCGTTGAAGACGTGGCGGTAGATCAGCCGGTCCTCGCGCATGCCCGTTTTGATCCAGTCGCTGTCGAAGAAGTCGAAGCTTTCGATGAAGTCGGCATCGCGCGCATCGAGAAAGGCGTGGATGTACTCGGCTGACTTGATCGCCATGCAATCGCCCGACAGCAGGTATAAATGCGTCGCGTCCGGGAAGGCGGCGCGCGCGGTCCGCAGCGCCGAGATCGTCGCCTTGACCAGAGACCACTCACCCCAGCCGCAGCGCAGACGCGGTTCGACGAGGCGCACCGACGGGTTGTCCGCCAGTTCCGACCGGATACGCTTGAAGTCTGCTGCGGACGCGCGCCGGTCGAAATGGATCGCCATGACGTCGCCCGTGGCGGTCAGCCGGCGGGCATGGTCGACGACCGTGGCCGGGTCCTTGTGGCAAAGCAGGATGTAGGCCAGTTTCGCCATGTCTCGGTGCCGTCTGCCCTTTTGTCCGCCGTCGTTTGACCTGATAGTGATGAAGGGTGGTTCCGGCCGGAGCGTCAACCGCCTTTCGACCTCCTCCGGGCGCGCAAGCCGGGGGGAACGGGTGCATCAGGCAGGAGCGGCCAGGACATGGGCTTTCCGGGCACATGGATGACGCAAAGCGAAAGCGCGGTTTACCGCGTGGTACCGAAATGCGCCTGCTCGACCATCGGCCAGATCCTC
Organism: Roseobacter sp. FCG-D35; assembly: GCF_033436665.1. Taxonomy (NCBI): domain Bacteria; kingdom Pseudomonadati; phylum Pseudomonadota; class Alphaproteobacteria; order Rhodobacterales; family Roseobacteraceae; genus Roseobacter; species Roseobacter sp. FCG-D35. The sequence goes on along the minus strand of NZ_JAWQFO010000010.1, from coordinate 122,437 downwards.
TACTACTCCGATCACGGCACGTTTTACGACGGCGACATTCACGACGCTGACAGCGGGTTGCACAAATGGGCGATGCCCGAAAGCCAGGCCAGGATCACCGAGACCGTCACGGGCCGGAAATCCTTTGCCTTCACCTGCGTGCGCAACCCCTACACGCGAATCCTGAGTTCGTTCTTCGACAAGATCTGTGGCATCCAGCGAAACGGCAACCGCTACCGCGGCAACCTGGTGCCGATCCTCGCGCAGAAATACGGCATTGAGGTCGGCGGCGCGGACGGGCGTGGCGACTTCGACCAGATCGCCTCGTTCCGTCGCTTTCTGCTCTTCGCCCGCGACACGGTCCGTTTCCGCAAGCCGATGGAGCCCGACATCCACTGGTCGGCGATGTCGGGACACGTCAGCACCTTCATCGTCAACGGCGGCAGCTACGACCGGATCATCTGGACCGAGCGGTTCGAGGACGGGATGCGCGGGGTGCTCGACGCGATCGAGACGCCGGTGCCGGTGGATCTGTCCGCGGTTCCGCGTTTCAACGAAAGCGCCGATCACGGACCGGAACGCGCCCACCCGGTCGAGGACTTCTTCGACGACCTGTCGATGCATCTGGTCTACGAGATGTACAAGCGCGATTTCGAGGTTTTCAAGTACGACGCCTGGGATCCGGCCAACAGGATGCCGGTGGCCGAGATCGACCTCGACGAGGTTCACAAGAAGCTCGGCCAGTAGCAGGCTTCTTGCGCGCCCCTGCGCCGGGCACTACATCTGCCGGCCATGGCCCAGACGAAACCCGACCCCAACTACAAGGTCGTCGCCGAAAACCGGCGCGCGCGCTTCGACTATCATGTCGAGGAAGACGTCGAGTGCGGCATCGTGCTCGAAGGCTCCGAGGTCAAGTCGCTGCGCGAGGGCGGATCGAACATCGCCGAAAGCTATGCCGCGGTCGAGGAGGGCGAGCTGTGGCTGGTGAACTCCTACATCGCGCCCTACAAGCAGGCCAAGACATTCCAGCATGACGAGCGGCGCCGCCGCAAACTGCTGGTGAACCGCAAGCAGCTGGCGAATTTCTGGAACGCGACCCAGCGCAAGGGCATGACGCTGGTGCCGCTGGTGCTCTACTTCAACCATCGCGGCATGGCGAAGATCAAGATCGGCGTCGCCAAGGGCAAGAAGCTGCACGACAAGCGCGAGACCGCGGCCAAGCGCGACTGGTCCCGGCAGAAATCCCGTCTGCTCAAGGACCATGGCTGATCTGCGCCTGATCGGCTACCGGTTCAGCGTTTACACGCGCGTCGTGCGTATGACGCTTCTTGAAAAGTCCCTGCAGGCCGATCATGTCGAGGTCGATCCGTTCGGCGATCCGGTCGATCCGATCCTCGGCCAACATACGCCGTTCGGCCGCGTGCCGGTGCTGTCGCACGGCGACTTCCATCTCTACGAAACCGCGGCCATCGTGCGTTACCTCGACGGGCTCGGGTCCGACCCGTCGCTCACCCCGGAGGATCCGCGCGCGGTGGCGCGCATGCAGCAGGTCATCGGGATCATCGATCACTACGGGTACCGCGCGCTGGTACGCGGTGTTTTCTCGGAGGCCGTCTTCAACCCTGCTTTCGGTACGCCGGGCGATCCGGACAGGATCGCGGCGGCGATCGCGGACGCGGCGCCTGTGCTGACCTCGCTGGAGGGGATCGCGGAGGAAGGCTTTGCGCTGGGCGACGGTCCGGTGACCCAGGCCGATCTGCACCTGATGCCGATGCTCGCCTATTTCGACATGGCGCCCCAGGGCCACGAGATGCTGGGAGACTGCCCGGCGCTGCTGGCCCGCTTTCGGACGATCTCGCGCCGGCCCAGCTTTGCGCGCACCGACCCGAGGCCGTTCACCGCCTGAGCAGGGTTGCCTCGGCCCGGTTGCGGCGGTACGACGAGGCGTTTTCAAAGCTGGGGGCTGTCGCATGGGTGACGATCCGAAAACGCTGGTCTCCACGGACTGGCTGGCCAAACACCTCAAGGATCCCGACCTGCGTGTGCTCGACGCCTCGTGGTACCTGCCGGACATGCAGCGCGACGCGAAAGCCGAATACGACGCGGCGCATATCCCCGGCGCGCGGTTCTTCGACATCGACGAGATTTCCGACCAGCGTTCGGACCTGCCGCACATGGCGCCGCCGACCGAGAAGTTCATGTCGCGCATGCGCGCGATGGGCGTGGGTGACGGCCACCAGGTGGTGATCTATGACGGGGCCGGCATCTTTTCGGCGCCGCGGGTCTGGTGGCTGTTCCGGCTGATGGGACAGACGGACGTCGCCGTGCTCGACGGCGGTTTCCCGAAATGGCAGGCCGAGGGCCGGCCCGTCGAGGACATGCCGCCCGTCGTGCGCGACCGGCACATGACCGTGCGGGTGCAGAACCAGCTGGTGCGCGACGTGACGCAGGTCTCCGCGGCCTCAAAGCTCGGCGATCACGTGATCGTCGACGCGCGCTCGTCTTCGCGTTTCCGCGGCGAAGCTCCCGAGCCGCGCGAGGGCCTGCGCGCCGGACACATCCCGGGCGCGCGCAACGTACCTTTCACCGACCTTCTGAACGACGACAAGACGATGAAGGATCCCGAGACCTGCCGCGCGATCTTCGAGGCGGCCGGCGTCGACCTCGAAAAGCCCGTGATCACCTCCTGCGGATCCGGCGTCACCGCGGCTGTTCTGGCGCTGGCGCTGGAGCGCATGGGCGTGGCCAACTGGTCGCTTTACGACGGATCCTGGGCCGAGTGGGGAATGTTCCCGACCGTGCCCGTAGCCACCGGAGACGCATAAGATGTTCGAAGCCCTGAAGGCCCAGCCGGCCGACAAGATCCTCGCCCTGATGCAGATGTACCGCGAGGATCCGCGGGACGGAAAGATCGACCTCGGCGTCGGCGTCTACAAGGATGCCAACGGCGTGACGCCGGTGATGCGGGCGGTGAAATCGGCCGAGCACAAGCTGTGGGAGACCCAGGAGAGCAAGGCCTACACGGGGCTGATCGGCGACCCGGCCTTTGGCGAGGCGATGGCAAAGCTGATCCTCGGCGATGCGGTGCCGATGGACTGCGTGGCGTTCGCCGCGACGCCCGGCGGGACCGGCGCGGTGCGCCAGGCCTTCGAACTGGTGCAGATGGCGCGGCCCGACGCCAAGGTCTTCGTCTCGGACCCGACCTGGCCCAATCACCTGTCGATCCTGAACTACCTCGGGATCGAGACGGTGCCCTACCGCTACTTCGACAACGACAGCCGCGCGGTCGACTTCGACGGGATGATCGAAGACCTCAAGACGGCCGGCAAGGGCGACGTGGTGCTGCTGCACGGCTGCTGCCACAACCCGACGGGCGCCAACCTCAACAGCCAGCAATGGCAGGCAGTGATCGAAGTGCTGAACGAGACCGGCGCGGTGCCGATGATCGACATCGCCTACCAGGGCTTCGGCGACGGGCTGGAAGCCGACGCCGAAGGCACGCGGCTGGTGGCGTCCTCGGTGCCCGAGTGCCTGATCGCGGCGAGCTGTTCGAAAAACTTCGGCATCTACCGCGAACGCACCGGCCTGCTGATGGCGGTGAGCCAGGACACATCGGCGCGCAAGCTCGACCAGGACACGCTGGCCTTCCTGAACCGGCAGAATTTCAGCTTTCCGCCCGACCACGGCGCGCGCGTCGTCACGATGATCCTGACCGATCCCGAACTGCGCGCCGACTGGACATCGGAGCTCGAGGAAGTGCGCAAGGGCATGCTGCGTCTGCGCGAAAGCCTTGCGGGCGCGTTGCAGAAGATCTCCGGCTCGGACCGCTTCGGTTTCATCAGCGACCACCGCGGCATGTTCTCGCGCCTCGGGGCGACGCCCGAGCAGGTCGAGGCGCTGCGCCGGGATCATGCGATCTACATGATCGGCGACAGCCGGATGAACATCGCCGGGTTGAACGACCGGACCGTGCCGAAGCTGGCCCAGGCGATCATCGACGTCGGCGTCTGACTCGCCACGGCGGGCGAGGTATTTCGGGAACCCTCCGGCAGGCGGGTCCGTTCTGTGACTGAGCGCACGGCCTCTGGGCCGTGCGGCGCATTCACAGCACAGGAGCCAGGCCCGTGACCAAGAAGCCCACCCTCACCTCGACTTCCGGCAAGCCCTATCCGACCAACGAGACCTCGCTGACGGCAGGCGCCCGTGGCCCGCTGCTGATGGAGGATCACTACCTTCTGGAAAAGCTCGCGCACCAGAACCGCGAGCGAATCCCCGAGCGCGTGGTACATGCGAAGGGCTGGGGCCTTCAGGGGCACTTCCGCGTCACCCAAGACATCACGAAATACACCTGCGCCAAGGTCTTCTCGGAGATCGGCAAGCAGACTGAGGTGCTGTCGCGTTGGTCGACCGTGGCCGGCGAAAGTGGTGCGGCGGACGCCGAGCGCGACGTGCGGGGCTTTTCGCTGAAGTTCTACACTGAGGACGGCAACTGGGACATGGTCGGCAACAACACCCCGATCTTTTTCGTCCGCGACGCCTTCAAGTTCCCGGACTTCATCCGCACCCAGAAGCGCCACCCGAAGACGAATATGCGCAGCCCCGAGGCGATGTTCGATTTCTGGGCGGCCCAGCCCGAGTCGGTCCACCAGGTCACCATCCTGATGTCGGATCGCGGCATTCCGCGCTCGCCCGCGCACATGAACGGCTACGGCAGCCACACCTTCTCGATGTGGAATGCGCAGGGCGAACGCCACTGGGTCAAGTTCCACTTCAAGACCCAGCAGGGTCACGAGTGGCTGACCGACGCCAAGGCGGCCGAGATCATCGGCAAGACCCGCGAGAGCTACCAGGAAGAGCTGTGGCACATGATCGAGGACGGCAACTTTCCCAAGTGGACGCTCTTCATCCAGGTCATGACCGAGGAGCAGGCGCTCGAGACCGACTTCAACCCGTTCGACCTGACCAAGGTCTGGCCGCATGGCGACTATCCGCTGATTGAGGTGGGTGAGCTGGTCATGGACACCATGCCCGAGAATTACTTCCAGTTGGTCGAGAACGCGGCGTTCAACCCGAACAACATCGTCCCGGGGATCGGTTTCTCACCCGACAAGATGCTTCAGGCGCGGGTGATGTCCTATGCCGACGCGCACCGCTATCGGATCGGCACCCATTACGAGGCGCTGCCCGCGAATGCGCCCAAGAACGCCAAGGTTCAGCACTACCACAAGGACGGCGCGATGCGGTTCTTCTCGAACGACTTTGGCAACCCGGATGCCTATTACGAGCCGAACCAGCACGACGGCCCTGTCGCGGATGCCTCGGTGGCCGAGCCGCCCTTGCGTATCGACCCCGAGGCTGTCGCGGCACGCTTCGAGCAGGAGGAAAGCGACATTGACTACGTTCAGCCGCGCGCGCTCTATGCCGAGGTGCTGAATGACGAGGAACGCGACCGGCTGCACCGCAACATGGCCGGTGGCATGGCGCCGGTGTCCGACGGGGTCAAGGAACGCTGGCTTGCAGTGCTGAAGAAGGTCCACCCCGACTACGAGGCCGGTGTGCGCAAGGCGCTGGAAACCGGTGAGCATGGCGATCCGTCATTGCCAGTGACCGACGACACGCCGCGGACCGCCGCGGAATAGTCAATTCGTGACGTGCAACGAGAAAAGGCCCGGGCGTGACTGCCCGGGCCTTTCCGTTTTGACCGCGAGGGAGGGAAACGGTCAGCCTTTTGCGAACTCCGGGTAGGCCTCCATGCCCAGTTCGGCCATGTCGAGACCCATGATCTCTTCCTCTTCGCTGACCCGGATGCCCATGGTCACCTTGAGGATGAACCAGATCACCGCCGAGACCACGAAGACGAAGATGCCGATCGAGATGATGCCGAGAAGCTGCGTCCCGAACGAGGCGCCGTCGGTGTAGAACGGCACCGCGAGCGTGCCCCAGATTCCTGCAAGCAGGTGGACCGGGATCGCGCCGACCACGTCGTCGATCTTGAGCTTGTCGAGCATCGGGACCGTGAAGACCACGATCACGCCGCCGATGGCACCGATCCAGAGCGCACCGAAGAGCGTCGGGTCGAGCGGACCCGCCGTGATCGACACGAGGCCGGCCAGCGCGCCGTTGAGCACCATCGTCAGGTCGACCTTGCCGAAGACCAGCTGCGTCAGGATCAGCGCCGTCACAGCGCCGGCCGCTGCGGCCATGTTGGTATTGGCGAAGATGATCGAGACGTTGTTCGCGCTGCCGTTGGCACCCAGAGCAAGCTCGGAACCGCCGTTGAAGCCGAACCAGCCGAGCCACAGGATGAACGTGCCGAGCGTGGCCAGAGCGAGGTTCGAGCCCTGGATCGGGACGACCTTGCCGTCCTTGGCGTACTTGCCGAGGCGCGGACCGAGGATCAGGGCGCCTGCCAGCGCTGCCCAGCCGCCTGCCGCGTGAACGAGCGTCGAGCCGGCGAAGTCGCTGAAGCCGGCTTCGGACAGCCAGCCGCCGCCCCACTGCCAGGACGCCTCGATCGGGTATATCACGCCGGTCAGAACGACCGTGAAGATCAGGAACGGCCAGAGCTTGATGCGCTCGGCCAGCGTACCCGAGACGATCGAGGCGGTGGTGGCGCAGAACATCAGCTGGAAGAAGAAGTCGGAGGCGACCGAGTAACCGGTCTCGAGATCCGGTTCACCGTTCACCGGATAGGGCGAGAAGAGGTTGCCGAGATAACCCGGGATCGCCCAGCCGTCACCGGGGTACATGATCGAATACCCGATGAACCAGTACATGATGGCGGCGATGGAGAAGAGCGCGATGTTCTTGGTGAGCTGCATCGCCACGTTCTTCGACCGCACGAGGCCTGCTTCGAGCATGGCGAAGCCGGCCGCCATCCACATCACCAGAAAACCGCCGATCAGGAACAGCAGCGTGTTGAGGACAAAGGCGAAATCGGTTGCAGGCTCGGCGGCTTCGGCAGCCTCCGTCGCCTCCTGTGCCAGTCCCAGCGTCGGCAGCGCGATCGCGGCTGCGGCGTAGGGGAGGAGCTTGTGAAACTTCATGATACGTATCCCTGGTTATCGGCGCGGGTTCACAGCGCGTCTTCGTTGGTTTCGCCGGTGCGGACGCGCACGGCGTGATCGACATTCAGAACGAAGATCTTGCCGTCTCCGATCTTGCCGGTGTGGGCGGTCTTGGTGATCGTGTCGACGATCTGGTCGACGGCAGATTCGGCGACGACGATCTCGATCTTGACCTTCGGCACGAAGTTCACCGCGTACTCAGCGCCGCGATAGATTTCCGTGTGCCCGGACTGGGAACCGAACCCCTTGATCTCCGTCACCATCATGCCGCGCACACCGGCAGTGGTCAGCGCTTCGCGGACCTCCTCCAGCTTGAACGGCTTGATTGTCGCAATGATTAGTTTCACCCCGTGTCCCCTTGTTGTGGCAGGTCGTCCTGCGGTCAGCGTGGGTGAACAAGACCGCAGTTGTGTCCGTGGGCGGAAGTTGAGCCGTCGGGTTTGCGACCTTAAAGCGAAGGCGAATGATTGAATTTTAGGCGGTGCGGGAAAAATGCCTGATTTTTGTGCGATCGAGAAAGTCCGAAAGCGGGGTTGACCGTCTCAACAATTCCCGCGAGACCGACTAGACTGCCGAAAACAAGACAGGCCGGGCAGGCATTCATGGGTGATTCATCGAAGGGCAAACGGCCGCTGGTGGCCGACAAGCGCTACGCCAAGCCGGCGTCGCGCAAGTCGAAACGTGCGACCGGTTCGAAGAAATCGGCAAAGACGTCGTCGCGCTGGTTCGGGCGAAAGCCGAAGCGCCAGGCACCGCGCCGCCGCGGCGGCATCCTGGGCTTTTTCAGCGCTGTGGCGCGCTGGATTATGCGCTTTGTCTGGACCACGTTTGTCGTCACCACGATCGTTGTTCTTTTGATGGTCGCGCTGATCGTGGGTTACCACTACACCTCCCTGCCCGACGTGAATGCGCTTCTGGACGGACGCGCGCGCGGGTCGGTCACGATGCTCGACCGCAACGGAGAAGTCTTTGCCTGGCGCGGCGACCAGTTCGGTGGCGTGGTCACGGCCGACAGCGTGTCGCCGCACCTCAAGAATGCCGTTGTCGCCACCGAAGATCGGCGCTTCTACAGGCATTTCGGACTCAGCCCGCGCGGTATCGCCAGCGCAATCCGGATCAACCTCAGCGAAGGCCGTGGTCCGTTGCAGGGACACGGCGGCTCGACCATCACCCAGCAGACCGCCAAGCTGCTCTGCCTCGGCGAACCCTACGACAAGTCCTCGGGCATGACCGAGGCAGAATACGAGGCCGATTGCAGGCGGACCTCGCTGCGCCGGAAGATGAAGGAAGCCGTCTACGCGATGGCGATGGAACTCAAGTACTCCAAGGACGAGATACTCTCGATCTACCTCAACCGGGCCTATATGGGCGGCGGCGCCTACGGGGCCGAGGCCGCGGCGCAGCGCTACTTCGGCAAGCCGGCCGCTGCCGTGGACGCGGCGGAAGGCGCGATGCTGGCCGGTCTGTTGACCGCGCCGTCGACGCTTGCGCCCACGAACAATCTGGACCGGTCTCAGAACCGCGCGGCGGTGGTCATCCGCCTGATGGAAGAGCAGGGCTACCTGACGGCGCAACAGGCGCAGCAGGCCCGCGACAACCCGGCGGTGCTGTCGGAAGCCGCCGAGGCGCAGGCCGGGGGTTACTTTGCCGACTGGCTGATGTCGTCGGGACCGGAGTTCTTCACCCGCAACACCACCGAGGACGTGATCATTTCCAGCACGCTCGACCCGCGCCTGCAGAAGGCGGCCGAAGAGGGTCTGAAGTGGATCTTCGACAACAAGGTGCGCGAGGGCTCGGAGGCGCAGGCCGCGATCGTGGTGATGTCCGCCGACGGTGCGGTCCGTGCGATGGTGGGCGGGCGCAAGACCAAGGTCAGCGGCGCCTTCAATCGCGCCACGCAGGCGCTGCGCCAGACCGGATCGGCCTTCAAGCCGTTCATCTACGCCGCCGCGCTCGATCTCGGGTATTCGCCGCTCGACACGGTCGAGGATGCGCCGTTCTGCATGGACATCCCTGGCTCGGGGCGCTGGTGCCCGGAGAACTACAATCGGAAGTACGCCGGCGTCGTTTCGCTGGAGTATGCCCTTCAGGAGAGCCTGAACATTCCCGCGGTCAAGGTTTCGGAAAGTGTCGGGCGCGATCTGGTGCGACAGGTCGCGAGCGACTTCGGAATCCAGAGCGATCTTTCGGATACGCCGGCAATGGCGCTGGGCACGTCCGAGGTGACGCTGCTCGACATGACCGGGGCCTATGCCGGCATCCTCAACGGTGGTTCCTCGGTGACGCCCTATGGCCTTGTCGAGTTGCGTCTTCAGGGAGAGACCGAGCCGCTCATGGGCACAGGCGGCGGCATCGGCGAGCGCGTGATCCAGGAGGATGCGGCGCTGCAGCTGATCTGGATGATGGAAAAGGTCGTCGCGCAGGGCACCGGCGGCCGTGCGCAATTCGAGGGCCGCGAGCTTGCCGGCAAGACCGGCACGACGCAGGCCGCGCGCGATGCCTGGTTCGTCGGCTTCTCGGCGGATTACGTCGCCGGCGTCTGGATGGGCTATGACGACAACACGCCGCTGACCGGGGTCACCGGCGCGGGTCTTCCCGCCGAGATCTGGCGCGAGGTCATGGTGCGCGTCCATGAAGGCGTGCCGCCCAAGCCGCTGCCGATGCTGCCGCCGCAGGGTGGCGGATCGGTCCGGGACGGCGGGGCCGTTGCGGACTCCGGTGGCGCCAGCGGTGGCGGCGGCGGGGCCGTGCAGGGCCTGATCGAAGGGCTGCTCAACGATATTCTGGGGCGCGGTGGCGGCGGTGGCGGATCGGGCAACCAGGTCCCGCGCGGCGAGGAACGCTGAGCATTGGGGTCAGCCGACGGGCGGCATGACCCGGGCGATCAGGCGCAACAGATCCGCGCGCGTCCCGACCCCGAGCACACCGATTTTCGCGCCGGTGCCGCCTTTCTCGAGCATCAGGGCACAGGCGTCCCGGGCCGCGGGACCGAGCCCACAGATCCGCGCGAAGCCGTCGAGGTCCACCCATGCCGTCCGGTCCGGGTCGATCAGGGTGAGCAGGGCCGCGTTCTCCATGCCCTTACCGGCGATCCCGCGTGTGCGCAGAGGTGTTGCGTCGACGATCCAGGGCGCCGCACCCGAAGGCCGGTCGATCAGGGTTTCGAAGCTCGGCACGTTGCCGCGACCCTCGGCGGTCGCGCAGGCCTCGACAACGGCAGCGTGCAGGCGCGCGGTCAGCAGTGCCGAATGGCAGCGGAAGTTGTGCTCGGGCTGCGCGGCGATCCCGTCGGCCTGCGACAGGATCCGCCGTGCCTCGCGGTTCCGCAGTGCTATGCGCCCGTCCTGGCGAACCAAGATGGCGCCGATGCGCAGATGTCTCAGCGAGTCGAGCCCGGTGCCGTGCCGCGCACCGAGGCTTGAGAGAAGACGCGCCTGCCGGAGCGCCTGCGTCAGGTGCGGCAGAAGCGGGCGCAATGCATCATCGCTTGGCACGGTCTGCCCGGTGCCGAGAAACAGTGCGAGACCTTCGCACCATGCCGGATCGGGGCTGAGCCGCACGCCGATCCGGCGTCCGAACCCCAGCCGCCGGCGCAGATAGCGATAGTCCCGGCGCGCATCGAGGTCCGACGCAGGAATGCCGAAGCGGTCGTCGCGGACGGGTTTGTGCAGGGCGCAGCCCCAAAGATCGCTCCAACCCGGGCGCCGGTCCTTGCCGGGACCGACGGCGAAGTAGATCCCGCGCGCGGATCGCGCAAAGCGATCGAGGCGGGTGTCGAAATGGGGTCTGACGTGGCCGGTGGAGCTGGGCGGGCGGATCAGCAACGCGGCGCCTTTCGCGCCGGTGACCTGCACGATCCGGTCGAGCGCGGACGGCCAGAGCGCCGCGTCTGCGGCGGCTTCGTAGATCAGGCTGATGGCGGTATCTCCGCCGATGTCCAGCATGGTTCGATCCCGCGTCGTGATGAGCGCCGCAACCTTCAATTGCAGGCCGGGCCACTAATGCCCGTTCTACAATAGCGCAATCCGCGTCGCACGCCAAAACGCGTTTGACGTGTGATCTGTGCGCGATCGTCGAAGGTCAGGCGGACGCGCGCAGGTCCGCGATCAGCTGGTCGATGTTCCCGCCGCGACGGTCGAGCATCGCGCCGATCTCGGTGCGCTCTGTCAGAAGCAGGTTCACGCCTTCGATGAACATGTTGAAGAAAAGCGGCCGACCGGACTTGTCCGAGACCAGGAAGGTCACGTCGAAAGGAGCCTCGCCCCGCAGGTACGCGATGCTGCGCACCTCGTAGCCGGGCTTGATCGCCCGTGCGGACTGCACGTCGATACGCCCGCCAATAAATTCGCGGAACCGACGCCCGTACTTGCGCGAGATATAGCCCTGGAACGCTTGGGTGAAAGCGCGCTTCTGCGCCGCGGAGGCGCTGCGACCATCGTTGCCGAGCACGTAGAGCGCCATGATCGGAACGTCGGCGTAACGCACGAAAAGCGCTTCGAAATCCCCGATCATCGCGGCTTCGGACTTGCCCGAGGCGATGACGCGGTTGATCTCGGCGACGATCGAGTTGACGAGATTCACGGCCTGGCTTTCGCTCAGCGCTGCGGCGGGACCGGCGATGCCGGCGCAGGTCAAGGCGGCGGCGGAGGTTGCCAGGAATTGTCTGCGGTTCTGACTACTGGAGAAGGTCATAGGGGTCCTCGTAGGGGGCGGGGAGGGCAGTGCCTTGGGCCGGGGCCTGTGCGGCGGCGGGCGCCGCGGTTTCGGCACCGGGTGCGGCGGCGACCTGTCCGGCCGCTGCATCCGCATAGGGATCCGCGTAGGGGTTCGCATAGGGGTCGGTATACGGGTCCGCCGCGTTCGCGAGGCCGGTCCCGATTCCGAAGCGGGAGCTTTGCAGGTAGATGAGCCGCGTCTGCGCGTAGCTGTCGGCGCTTTCGTACAGCACCGAATCGATGGTATCGCCGAACTTGGCGCGGTTGTTGACCCCGGCCAGCGCCTGGGTCGCGATCGGGTAGCCGCGCTGGGGGAAGTCGAGACCCGCGGTCGCCGGGTTGGTGTTGGTGAAGAAGTCGATCACGCGCCCTGCGGAATCGCGCACGGTGCTCGGCCCGATGAACGGAACTTCGATGTAGGCACCTTCCGGTACGCCCCAGACCGCGAGGGTTTCGCCGAAATCGGTGTCGGGCTTGGGGATGTTGAACTCCGAGGCGCCGTCGAAGATCCCGCCGAAGCCAATGGTCGAGTTGAACGCGAAGCGGAAGGTCGCGATGCTGGCGTCGGCGAAATTGCCCTGCAAGAGGCTGTTCACCGCGACGCCCGGCGTCTGCAGGTTGTCGGAAAAGTTGTTCACCGAGTTGCGCACGCCCAGCGGCAAAACCGCCGCGTAGCCGTTGGCCACCGGGCGGAAGAAGTTGCGGTCGAAGGATTTGTTGAACTCGTGGACGCGGCGGTTGCGCGCCTCGTAAGGGTCGTAGATGCCATCCGCATTCCGCGAGACCTGTTCGCCTCCGGCGCAGGCGCCAAGCAGCAGGACGCTGACAAGAAGGGCCGGGCGCGCGAAAGCCGAAGCTGGTCTGAGGGTAAGAGACAATGGAAATATCCCGTTAATCTGACTATGGCTTACCTAGGTCCATTCCGCTGCCATTCCCAGTGCGCAGTGCAGCGAAATCGATGTTGTGATCGTTCAGCGACAGCGCTGGACCGGGTTCTGATTGACATATGTTGGCGGGCCGCGCATTGACCTATGGTTTTGCGAAGCGGCGACAGGCGAAAAGGTGCCCATGGACAGCGCATATGTAAAGGCCGGCCGGCAGGAACTGAAGGCGGTGCGCGCGCGCAGCCGCGGGCTTTACTGGACGGTCGCACTCTTCAGCCTGTTTGCCAACCTGCTGATGCTCACCGGCCCGCTCTACATGCTGCAGATCTACGACCGGGTCCTGGGGTCGGGATCGGAAGAGACGCTGATCGCGCTCTCCATCCTCGTGGTCTTCATGTACGGCATCATGGGCGTGCTCGACTACACGCGCGGACGCATCATGGCCCGGGTCGGCGCACGCTTTCAGGCCGATCTCGACCGGCGTGTCTTCGACGCAGTGGTGCGCAAGTCCGCGGTGGCGCCGGATCTGAAGACCCAGACCGGGCTTTCCGATCTCGAGGCTGTTCAGCGCCTGATGACCTCGCCGGTCCTGATGGCCGGGTTCGACATGCCCTGGACGCCGGTGTTTTTCGCCGGGATCTTCATCTTCCACCCCTGGCTCGGCATCCTCGCCGTGACCGGCGCCGCGGTGCTGGTGCTGATTGCGCTGGCCAACCAGATGCTGTCGCGCCAGCCGCAGGCCGACGCGACCGTGGCCGGTCACCGGGCCGGGCTGATGGCCGAGCAGATCCGCACCGAGGCCGAGATGGTGCAGTCGATGGGTATGCGCGACGCCGCCTTCACACGCTGGCAGTCGGCGCGGGGCGATGCGCTCGACCAGCAGGTGCGCGCCACCGATGTCGGCGGCACCTTCACCTCGCTGACCAAGACGCTGCGCCTGTTCCTGCAATCGGCGATGCTGGGTCTGGGGGCCTATCTCGTGCTGCAGAACCAGATGACGGCCGGCGCGATGATCGCAGGGTCGATCCTTCTGGGCCGGGCACTGGCCCCGATCGAGATGGCGCTGAACCAATGGCCGGTCGTGCAGCGCGGCATGAAGGGCTGGCAGAACCTGTGCGAGCTGCTGGGCGCCGTGCCGCCCGAGTCCGCGCGGACGCAGCTGCCGAAGCCGCGCGCGCGGCTTGTCACGCGCGCGCTGACCGTGGTGCCGCCGGGCGAGAAGCAGGCAGCACTGAAATCGGTGAACTTCGAGGTCGAGCCGGGGCAGGCCGTCGGCGTCATCGGCCCGTCCGGAGCCGGAAAGTCGACGCTTGCGCGGGCACTCACGGGTGTCTGGGCTCCTGCTGGCGGTTCGATCCGGCTCGATGCCGCGGCGCTCGACCAATACGATGCCGCCGTGCTGGGGCGTCATATCGGCTACCTGCCGCAGCGCGTGCAGCTGTTCGACGGCACCATCGCCGAGAACATCGCCCGGCTCGACAGCCATCCCGATGATGCCAAGGTGGTCGCGGCGGCGAAGATGGCGGCGGCGCACGAGATGATCCTCGAACTGCCACGCGGATACGATACGCCGATCGCGGCCGGGCAAGTGCGCCTGTCGGGCGGCCAGATGCAGCGCATCGGTCTAGCCCGTGCGCTTTACGACGACCCGGTCATCGTGGTGCTGGACGAGCCGAACTCGAACCTCGACAATGTCGGATCGCAGGCTCTGAACCAGGCGATCCGGTCGCTCAAGGCGGAAGGCCGCTCGGTTCTGATCATGGCGCACCGCCCGGCGGCGATCCAGGAATGCGACACGCTGCTGGTGCTCGATAGCGGGGTTCGCATGGCCTTCGGTCCCAAGGACGAGGTGCTGGCCGGCGTGGTGAAGAACTACAAGGAAATTCTTCAGGCCCCGGCGAACGCGGGAGGTGTGGCATGAGCGACAAAAGGCGCTGGAGCGCGAAAACGCCGGTCATCTTCGGGTTCGTCGCCCTGATCACGCTGGTCGGAGGATTCGGAAGCTGGGCCGCGCTGACCGAGATCGCCGGGGCGATCGTCGCCTCGGGCCGGGTCGAGGTGGACCGCAACCGGCAGGTCGTGCAGCACCAGACCGGTGGTACGGTGGCGGAAATCCTCGTCGACGAGGGCGATACCGTGGCCGCCGGCGATCTGCTGATCCAACTCGACGACGCACAGCTCGGATCGCAGCTGATGATCATCGAGGGCGAGCTTTACGAGCTGATGGCCCGCCGCGGCCGGCTCGAGGCCGAACGCGACGAGGTCGACCGCATCGAGTTCGACCCGCTGCTGGTCGAGGCTGGCGAACAATTGCCGGACGTGCGCGAGCTGATGCAGGGACAAGAGAACCTCTTCGAGGCGCGGCGCGCGTCGATCCAGCAGGAAATCGACCAGCTCGGCAAACGCAGCGCCCAGATCCAGAGCCAGATCTCCGGCGTCGAAGCCCAGCAGGAGGCGATCGGCCAGCAGCTCGAGCTGATCGGGCAGGAGCTCGAGAACCAGCAGAACCTGCTCGAACGCGGGCTGGCGCAGGCCAGCACGGTGCTGGCGCTGCAACGCCAGTCGTCGCAACTCAACGGGACGATGGGCGAACTGATCGCCAGCAAGGCGCAGTCAGAGGGCCGCATCACCGAGATCGACATCGAGCGCATCAAACTTGGCACCTCAGCGCGCGAGCAGGCCATCAGCCAGCTCCGCGACCTGCGCTACCGGGAGCTGGAGCTGAACGAACAGCGCCGCGCCACGCTGACCGAGATCGAGCGGCTCGAGATCCGGGCGCCGGTCTCGGGCGTGATCTACGGGATGACGGTGCGGACCCCGCGTTCGGTCATCCGTGCGGCCGAGCCGCTGATGTACCTCGTTCCGCAGGACCGTCCGCTGATCATCGCGGCGCGGGTGGAACTCATCCACATCGACGAACTCGTCGCCGGGCAGGAAGTCACGTTGCGCCTGTCCGCGCTCGACCAGCGCACGACACCGGAGCTTTACGGCGTCGTCGAACAGATCTCGGCGGATGCCTTCGAGGACGAGGCCACGGGGCAAAGCTATTACCGCGCCGAGATCTCGCTGAACTCCGGCGAGATGAAGAAGCTGCCCGAGGGCACGGTGCTGATCCCGGGCATGCCGGTCGAGGCCTATATCCGTACGGGCGACCGGGCGCCGATTGCCTATCTGGTGAAGCCTTTCACCGACTACTTCTCGCGCGCCTTCCGCGAAACCTGAGCCGACCCCTTCCGGCCGCGCGCCATCCCGGATAGCGTCGCGCCAGCGGCGCCCGGCCGCGACGATCAGAAGGATTCGCCCCATGAGCATCACCGACCGCCTCGCCGAGCTTGGCGTGACACTCGGCAGCCCCGCAGCCCCCGCCGCCAACTACGTGCCTTTCGTGAAATCCGGCGCCACGCTCTACGTTTCGGGCCAGATCTCGAACGGTCCCGACGGGATGGTCAAGGGCAAGCTGGGTGCCGACATGGATGTGGCGGCAGGCGCGGATGCCGCGCGGCTTTGCGCGATCAGCCTGCTTGAACAGGTCAAGGCGGCCTGCGACGGCGACATCGAGAGGCTGAAACGGGTCGTGAAACTGACCGGCTTCGTCAACTCGACCGCCGATTTCACCGACCAGCCCAAGGTCATCAACGGGGCCTCCGACTTCCTCGTCGAGGCGCTGGGCGATGCCGGACGACATGCACGCTCGGCCGTCTCCGCGGCGTCCTTGCCGCTCGGGGTCGCGGTCGAGATCGAAGGCATCTTCGAGATCGAATGACACCCGCCCTGCCCGAAGCCTTCCTGCGCCTGCCGGTCGCGCACCGCGCCCTTCACGATGTCCGCGACGGGCGGCCCGAGAACAGCCGCGCCGCGGTCCGGGCGGCCATCGCGGCCGGCTACGGCATCGAGATCGACGTCCAGCTCAGCGCGGATGGCCAGGCGATGGTGTTTCACGACTACGCGCTCGATCGGCTTGCAAACGGCGCGGGGCCGGTGCGCAGCCTCGATGCGGCGGCTCTGGGCGACATCGCCCTGAAAGGGGGGGACGAGGGCATTCCGACGCTTTCCGAAATCCTCGGGCTTGTCGCGGGCGAGGTGCCGCTGGTCATCGAGATCAAGGACCAGGACGGTGCGATGGGCCCCGACGTCGGGCCGCTGGAGCGGGACGTGGCGCAGGCCATTGCCGGGTATGACGGTCCGCTGGCGGTCATGTCCTTCAACCCCCATTCTGTGGCGCTTCTGGCCGAGCTTGCACCGGACGTGCCGCGCGGCCTCGTGACCAGCGCCTACCGGCCCGAGGACTGGCCTCTGCCGGAAGCGACCTGCGACCGTCTGCGCGAGATCCCGGATTACGACTGTGTCGGGGCCTGCTTCATCAGCCACGAACGCGGCGATCTCGGCCGGGCGCGGGTCACGGAGTTGAAGGAGGCCGGAGCGGCGGTGCTGTGCTGGACCGTCCGGTCGCCCGCAGAAGAGGCACAGGCGCGCCGGGTGGCGGCAAACGTCACTTTCGAGGGCTACCTTCCGCCCCTGCCGGGTTGAAGCCCGACCGTTCAGGCACAAGTAGGGTGCTGACGGGCAGGAGCGCGCAGTGCAGGAACAGGAAGTCGAAATCCGGGTCGTCCCGAGCCTGAGAGAGATCGCGGCGGAGGATTGGGACGGCTGCGCCTGTCCGGAAACCGCCGACGGGGGCCGACCCTACGATCCCTTCACGACGCATCGCTTCCTAAGCGCGCTGGAGGACAGCGGATCGGTCGGGGCCGGGACCGGCTGGCAGCCTCAGTATCTTGCCGCGCGCATTGACGGCACGCTCATCGGCGTCGCGCCGATGTACGTCAAGTCGCACAGCCAGGGCGAATACATCTTCGACCACAACTGGGCGCATGCCTACGAGCGCGCCGGCGGGCGCTACTATCCCAAGCTGCAGATCGCCGTGCCGCATACCCCGGCCACGGGGCGGCGCTTCCTCGTGCGGCCGGGGTTCGAGGAGGCCGGAACGGCGGCTCTTGCGCAAGGCGCCGTGCAATTGGCGCGCAACAACAAGGTCTCGTCGTTGCACGTGACATTCTGCACGACCGAGGAATCCGCGCGCGGCGAGGACATCGGGCTGCTGGTGCGCAAGTCGCAGCAGTACCATTGGCAGAACCGGGACTATCACGACTTCGCCGACTTTCTTGCCGGTCTGAGCTCGCGAAAGCGCAAGAACATCCGCAAGGAACGCGCCCAGGCGCAGGACTTCGGCGGCGCGATCCACACATTCACGGGCGATGATCTTCGGTCCGAGCACTGGGAGGCGTTCTGGCGCTTTTACCAGGATACCGGCGCGCGCAAGTGGGGCACGCCCTACCTGACGCGCCGCTTCTTCGATCTCGCCCAGGAGCGGCTGCGCGAGGACATCGCGCTGGTGCTTGCCGAACGGAACGGGCGCTGGGTTGCGGGCGCGATGAACCTCGTCGGGCGCGAGACGCTCTTCGGGCGCTACTGGGGGTGCGTCGAGCATCACCCCTGCCTGCATTTCGAACTGTGCTACTATCAGGCCATGGACCTGGCCATCGCCCTGGGGCTCGACCGGGTCGAGGCCGGGGCGCAGGGTGATCACAAGCTGGCGCGCGGATACCTGCCGACACCGACATGGTCGCTGCATTGGTTCAACGATCCCGGTTTCGCCGACGCCATCGCGCGCTACCTCGAGGCCGAGCGCGGCGCGGTGGACGAGGAAATCGAGGTGCTGACCGAATACGGGCCTTTCAGGCGCGACCGGATGGAGGAACAGCAATGACCGAGAAACTGAGCGAAGAGACACGCGGGCCGCTGCTGGAGCCGCTGTTCAAGTCCGGCTGGGAGATGGCCGAGGACCGGGACGCGATCAGGAAGACGTTCGTCTTCGAGGATTTCGTGCAGGCGTTTTCGTGGATGACCAGTGTCGCGATCTGGGCCGAGAAATGGGACCATCACCCCGAGTGGGAGAACGTCTACAAGACCGTCAAGGTCGTGCTCACGACCCATGACGTCGATGGGCTGAGCGCGCAGGACGCCAAGCTGGCGCGGAAGATGGATGGCCTGGCCGCCGCTTTGAACTGACCGGAAAATGAGGCATTTTCCGGCCAAAATTCTTGCCAAGAATTTTGCCCCTGCCTGACGGCCGGGACGGCGCAAGTGCCGTTACATCGACGCCAGCAAGGCCTCGCCGCCCGAGACATCGCAGGTGCCGGGGCTTTCCTCGGCCTGGAACAGCGAGACCTTGCCGTCCTCGACCAGCATCGCATACCGCTTCGAACGGCCCATCAGGCCGGCCGGGGGCGCGTCGAAATCCATCCCGATCGCCTTGGTGAATTCGCCCTGCGCGTCGGCGAGCATGGTGATCCCGGCGCCGGTGGCACCGGTCGCCTCGCCCCAGGCCTTCATCACGAAGGGATCGTTGACCGACACGCAGATGATCTCGTCGACCTGCTTTTCATCGAATTGCGCCTTGGTGCGCACGAAGCTCGGCACATGCGCCGAATGGCAGGTCGGCGTGTAGGCGCCGGGTACCGCGAAGATCACCACCTTGCGGCCCTTGGTCTTGTCCGTCATCGACACCTGTTCGGGCCCTTCGGCACCGAGTTGCACAAGGGTCGCGTCGGGAAGCTGGTCGCCCGTGGATATGCTCATGTCATCGGCCTTTCGGTGAAGATTGCGATTGTCCTCCGGCGAGGTATAGGCTCTGCCGTCAGACGGGACCAGAAAAAACGGGGGAGCGGGATGCAGCATGTGATCGTGATCGGGGCCGGGCAGGCCGGGGCCTCCTGCGTGGCCAAGCTGCGCAACGGCGGGTTCGCGGGACAGATCACGCTGATCGGCGCCGAGCCGGTGCCGCCCTATCAGCGACCGCCGCTGAGCAAGGCCTACCTGCTGGGCGAGATGGAGGTCGAACGGCTCTACCTGCGCCCGGAATCCTTTTATGCCGAGAACGACATTGCGTTGCGCCTCGGCCAGCAGGTCCACTCCATCGACACTGCGTCCCGGACGGTGAGCGTGGGCGGCGAAACCCTCGAATACTCCGATCTCGTGTTCGCCACCGGCTCCGAGCCGCGCCGGTTGCCTGCGGCGATCGGCGGCGACCTCGCCGGCGTCTTTACCGTGCGCGATCTGTCGGACGTCGACCGCATGGCGCCGCGGTTCGAGGCCGGGGCGAAGGTGCTGATCGTGGGCGGCGGCTACATCGGGCTCGAGGCGGCGGCGGTCGCGGCGATGCGCGGTCTGGAGGTCACGTTGGTCGAGATGGCCGACCGCATCCTGCAACGTGTCGCGGCACCCGAGACCAGCGACTATTTCCGCAAACTGCACGGCGATCACGGCGTCAGGATCCTCGAAGGTGTCGGGCTCGATCAGCTGATCGGTGAGGGGGCCGTGTCAGGCGCGGTGCTGAGCGACGGTACCGAAGTGGCTGTCGATTTCGTCGTGGTCGGTGTCGGGATCGCACCCGCGACGTCATTGGCCGAGGCGGCGGGTCTCGAGATCGACAACGGCATCCGGGTCGACGCGCAGGGGCGCACTTCGGTGCCTAACGTCTGGGCGGCGGGCGACTGTAGCTCGTTCCCGTTCCGCGGCGCCCGTATCCGGCTTGAATCGGTGCCCAATGCCATCGACCAGGCCGAGGTCGTGGCCGAGAACATCATGGGCGCGGAAAAGGACTATGTGGCCGCCCCCTGGTTCTGGTCGGATCAATACGACGTCAAGCTGCAGATCGCAGGGCTGAACACCGGCTACGACCGGGTCGTGACCCGTCCCGGCGAGGGGCGTGCCGTGTCCTTCTGGTACTACAGCGACGGTGCGCTGGTCGCTGTCGATGCAATGAACGACGCGCGGGGCTACATGATCGGCAAGCGGTTGATAGAGATGGGAAAGACGCCTGATCCGGATGTCGTTGCGGATCCCGAGGCCAACCTCAAGCCGCTGCTCAAGGCGTGAGGATCGTCGCAGGACGCTTTCGCTCGGTGCCGCTGGCATCGGTCGGAAAGGGAGACCGCGGGGCGCATCTGCGAC
This sequence comes from Roseobacter sp. FCG-D35, assembly GCF_033436665.1. NCBI lineage: Bacteria > Pseudomonadati > Pseudomonadota > Alphaproteobacteria > Rhodobacterales > Roseobacteraceae > Roseobacter > Roseobacter sp. FCG-D35. The sequence continues at coordinate 101,782 of NZ_JAWQFO010000010.1, read as the reverse complement.
CCACGGCGGACCGGGTGCGCGAGAGCCTGTTCAATCTGCTCGGCAATCGTGGAGCGGTCGAGGGCGCGCGGGTGCTCGACCTCTTCGCCGGGACCGGCGCGCTGGGGCTCGAGGCGATCTCGCGTGGCGCGCGCGAAGCGGTCTTTGTCGATGACGGGCGGGTGGCGCAAAAACTGATCCGCGAAAACATCGCGCGGCTTGGCGTCACGGATTGCGCCCGACTGTTGCGCCGCGACGCCACGCGCCTCGGCGCTTGCGACGGGGACGGGTTCGATCTGGTGTTTCTCGATCCGCCCTACGGCAAGGGGCTGGGGGAGAAGGCACTCGCCTCTGCCGCAAGCGGGGGGTGGCTGGCGCCAGGCGGCCTCGTGGTGTGGGAGGAAAACGCCGAAATGTCAGCGCCGGATGGCTTCGAGGCCGTTGACCGACGGCGATATGGCGACACGCATGTCACGCTTCTTTTGACCGATCCCGCCTGACGTGGCAGAGTTCGCGCATGATCGCCGCGCTCTCATCCCGGATGATGCAGGGGTTCTCCGCACCGGAGACCCGCGCCGACGTCGACCGGCCATGCAGACGCACCGCAGGCCCGGTCTTTATCGGCGATGCCGTGCTGCCGGTCCACGGCGGCACGCTGCTGATGGCGCTTCTGCGGGCCGAGGCCGAAAGGGATCGCGACGGGACAATGCCCGACGACCGCGGGACGCGGTGAGCCTGTAAGACCCTCGTTTCGGGCAATAATCTCTCTATAGTTGCATGATTTCGAAGGAAACACGCAAAAGTGTTTACCCGCGCGCCACGACGCGCTAGCGATAGGCCTGCCGAACTTAAAAACCGCAGCCGCCGCGCAGATCGTGGCGCCGCGTGCGAGGTTCGGCGCGGCGAAGATGTCGCTCCACGGCCTGCACGCCGCGGTGCGGCCAGCCGGGCTGCCGCCCTCCTTGCGGGAGGGGCCAGGGGGGCGGAAGGGATCGGGTCGGCGCTGGGGAGCGTCGGCCCGGTCCCTCGCGCGGACCCGCCCGGCCGCGCGGGATGCGCGGGAAGTGGCGCACGGCCCCAGGGTCATCTGATCGCGTGCTTTACGGCGTTGGCCCTGCTGACTAGGCTTGAGGCGGTGGTCGGACCTGCGGGTCGCGGCCTCAATGTTCATGAATCGGTACAAGAGGATGTGTCGAATGAAACTCAAGATGACAGGCGTCGCTTTCGCGGCTCTGGCGATCGTTCAGGCCTGCGGACCCGCGCCCACGCCCGAAGCACAAGCCGCACGGCAGCACGAGATCGCCTGCGTCAGCGGCACGGTCGGCGGATCGCTTCTGGGCGGGGCCATCGGCAATGCCTTCGGCGGCGGTTCCGGGCAGGACATCCTGCGTGCGGCCGGTGCCGGCGCGGGTGCCGTTGCGGGTAGCAGATATTCCTGCTGAGGGAGGATGATCGGATGAAGATCGGAACAACCATCGCAATTGCGCTTGCGGTTGCCGCGGCGCCAGCCGTCGCCCAGACGTTCAGCGAAGCGGATTTGCAGAAGCTCGACAAGGATGGTGACGGGCGTGTCTCGCGCGCCGAGTACCAGGAATTCGCCAACTTCGCCTTCGGGTCGATGGATGCGAACCGCGACGGTTCGCTCACACCGGCCGAAATGGAGGCACATCTGGCGAACGACCTGATCTCCGAACTGGATGCCGATTCCAGCGGAACCGTCAGCACCTCAGAGTTCGGTCAACACATGGCGGACAATTTCGCCGGCGCCGACCGCGACGCGGACGGCTTTCTTGACTGATCCGGTGCGGCCGCCACGCGCGGCCGTCAATAGGTCGGATGAAAGGTTCCGGCGGGCGAGAGCGTGAAGATCTCGCATCCGTCCGCCGTGACCCCGACCGAATGCTCGAACTGGGCCGACAGGGACTTGTCGCGGGTGACGGCCGTCCAGTCGTCGGACAGGGTCTTGGTCTCGGGCCGGCCGAGGTTCACCATCGGCTCGATGGTGAAGAACATGCCTTCCTCGAGAACAGCCCCGGTGCCCGGTCGCCCGTAATGCAGCACGTTGGGCGGGGCGTGGAAGACGCGACCCAGTCCGTGACCGCAGAAATCGCGCACGACCGACATCCGGTGGCTTTCCACGAAGCTCTGAATTGCGTGGCCGATATCCCCGAAGGTGTTTCCGGGGCGCACCGCCTCGATGCCGCGCATCAGCGCGTCATGGGTGACCTCGATCAGCCGTTCCGCCTTGCGGGGCAGCTTTCCGGCCACGTACATCCGCGACGTGTCGCCGTACCAGCCGTCGACGATGACGGTGACGTCGATATTGAGGATGTCGCCGTCCTTGAGGGTCTTGTCGCCCGGAATGCCGTGGCAGACCACATGGTTGACCGAGATGCAGGTGGCGTGCTGGTAGCCCTTGTAGCCGATGGTGGCGGACTTCGCGCCGGCATCCTCGACCTTTTGCGTGATGATCCGGTCGATCTCGCCCGTGGTCTGGCCCGGAAAGACATGCGCGGCGATCTCGTCGAGCAGGCGCGCGGCAAGCGCCCCCGCCGCATGCATGCCAGCGAAGTCGGATCGTTCGTAAATTCGGATGCCGTCCTTGGTATGACGGCCACGCAGGTTCTCGTTCACGCGCATCTCCGTGTCTCCTACCCGCTGTGTAGCGCGGACGCCGCGAAAGGGCCAGTGCCGTGCGGGTCCACGACGTCGAGGCGCCGGGCAAGGGTGATGGAAGTCGGGGATATATCGGTACCGATGCAGAGTGTTTCAACACCGGCGACGCGGGCGGCCGCGCAGGCGGCGGCATAGGCCGGATCGATGTCCGCGGCAACCGCAAACCGCCCGCAATCCGTGCGCTGTACGAGGTAGACAAGCACCGCCCGGTGACCGGCAGCGGCGACCTTTGCCAGCTCGGCAAGATGCTTTGTCCCGCGTGCAGTGACGCTGTCGGGAAACTCGGCGAGCCCGGGTTCGCGGCACAGCGTGACGCTTTTCACTTCCACATAGGCGTCGGGCAGTCCCGGCGCGGCAAGCAGGAAATCGACCCGGCTGTTCGTGCCGTATTTCACCTCCGGGCGGACGGTGTCATAGGCTGACAGTTCGGCGATCTCGCGGGCCTCGAGTGCTGTGCGCAGCGCCCGGTTCGGCAAGGCCGTGTCGACACCGGTAAAGTGTCCGTTCTCGTGATCGACGAGGCGCCAACCGTAGCGCAGCTTCTTTCGCGGGTCTTCATTGGGCTCCAGCCAGATCTTTGTCCCTGGGTCCGCGAGACCCATCATCGAGCCGGGATTGGCGCAATGCGCGGTCACCTCGCGCCCGTCCTCGAATCGGCAATCCGCGAGGAAACGCTTGTAGCGCCGGATCAGCCGGGCCGGGACAAGTTGGGTTTGAAAGCGCATGGGGGCGGCCCTATACCAATGCAGGCAAGACATTCAAGGAGCCCGCCGATGCCTAACCCCACGGCCGCCATGCTGGTTATCGGCGACGAAATCCTGTCGGGGCGCACGCGGGACGCCAACATGCATCATCTTGCCGGGCGGCTGACGGAAGCCGGCATCGACCTGCGCGAGGTGCGTGTCGTCAGTGACGATGCTGCGGCGATCGTTGCCGCGGTCCGCGCGCTGTCGGACGCCTTCGATCACGTCTTCACCTCCGGCGGGATCGGTCCCACCCATGACGACATCACCGCCGACGCCATCGCCGAGGCGTTCGGCGTGGCAATCGACATACGCGAGGATGCCCGGGCGCTGATGGCGGCCCACTATGAGAAATCCGGTCTGGAGTTCAACGCCGCGCGCCTGCGCATGGCGCGCATCCCCGACGGTGCTGCCCTGATCGAGAACCCGGTCTCGGTCGCGCCGGGCTTCAGCCTGCGCAACGTGCATGTCATGGCCGGCGTGCCCGCGATATTCGAGGCGATGGTGCAAAGCGTGCTGCCGACGCTCACCGGCGGCGCGCCGCTGATTTCGGAGACCCTGCGCATCGACCGGGGCGAGGGCGATATCGCAGGACCGCTGGCCGAACTTGCGCGCGCCTATCCCGATCTCAGCATGGGCTCCTACCCGTTCCAGCGCGACGGCAAGTACGGGGCGAACGTTGTGATCCGCGGGCAGGACGGCGCGATGGTGCGAGAGGCCCTGGCCCGGCTCGGCGAAGTGTTCGCGCGGTGAGCCTGCAGATCGCCGATCTTTATGCGACGACCGAGGCCACCTGGCCCCCGGCGCGGGCCTGGCGCGCTGGACCCTGGATGCTGCGCGACGGGCAAGGCGGCGGCAAGCGGGTCTCGGCTGCGACCGCCGAGGCGGAGTTTTCCGATGCCGATATTCCCGAGGCCGAGGCCGCCATGCGCCGGATGGGCGAGGTGCCGCTTTTCATGATCCGGGCCGGCGAGGCGGCGCTCGACGCGATGCTCGAGGCGCGCGGCTATTCCGTCATCGACCCGGTCAACGTCTACGTGGCCCCGATCAGCGCGCTGACCACCGAGCCGATCCCGCGCGTGACCACCTTCTGCATCTGGGAACCCTTGGCGATTATGCTCGAGATCTGGGCCCAGGGCGCTATCGGTCCGGCGCGCATCGCGGTGATGGCCCGCGCGCGCACGCGAACCGGCATCCTTGCGCGCTGGAACGAGAAGCCCGCAGGTGTCGCCTTCGCCGCCGTCGCTAATCGTATCTGCATGGTGCACGCCGTCGAGGTGCTGCCGCACCAGCGCAAGCAGGGCGTCGCGCGCTGGATCATGCGCCAGGCTGCCTTCTGGGGCGCCTCCCAGGGCGCCGAGACCCTCGCAGTGCTCTGCACGCGGGCCAACACGGGCGCCAACGCGCTCTATTCGTCTCTGGGCTTCACCGTCGCGGGACAGTACCATTATCGCGTTAGCCAAGACTGAAGGAGGCCGCGCATGGTCGACGAACATCCGCCCACCGCGCTCGACCTCCCGATGGTCGACCCGCTGCCCGAGGCCACGCAGAAATACTTCGACATCTGCGTCGAAAAACTGGGCATGGTGCCGAACGTGCTGAGGGCCTACGCCTTCGACATCGACAAGCTCGATGCCTTTACCGCGATGTACAACAACCTGATGCTGGCGCCCTCCGGGCTCAGCAAGCTCGAGCGCGAGATGATCGCGGTCGTCGTCTCGGCGATCAACCGGTGCTTCTACTGTCTCGTCGCGCATGGTGCCGCGGTGCGCGCGCTCTCGGGCGATCCGAAGCTGGGTGAGATGCTGGTGATGAACTACCGCGTCGCCCCGCTCGATCCACGCCAGCGCGCGATGCTCGATTTCGCCGCGCGGATCACCGAAAGCAGCGCCGCGGTTTCGGAGGCCGACCGGCAGGCGCTGCGCGACGCGGGCTTTTCGGACCGCGACATCTGGGACATCGCCAACGTCGCGGGTTTCTTCAACATGACCAACCGCGTGGCCAGCGCCACCGCCATGCGTCCCAACGACGACTACCACGCGCAGGCGCGATGAGCGTGCGCGCCGCCGCGCTGGCGGTTCTACTGGTGCAGGCGCTGCCCGCCGCAGCGCTCGAGCCGGACCTGCCGCAGGGTGCGCGCCTCACGGTGGAACGCGCCAGCCCGCTCGATGTCCATGCCGCACCCGTCGGGATTTTCGCCGATGCTCAGGTTCCGATGCGGCGGATCGAGGGCACTGTGCTGCGTCGCGCCTGGCGTATCCCCGGCGGACGCACCGCGCCGCTGCAGATTGCCGCGCGCCTGCGCGAACAGTACGAGGCCGCGGGCTATGCGGTTGTTCTCGACTGCGCGAGCCGCGCTTGCGGCGGCTTCGACTTCCGGTTCGCAATCGAGGTTCTGCCGGGCCCGAACATGTACGTCGACCTGCGCGATTATCACGCGGTGACCGCGATCCGGGGGGCGGCGGCATCCCCCGACGCGGTGGTTTCGATCCTCGCCAGCCGGGCGGAGGCCGCGACCTACCTGCAGGTGATCGAGGCCGAGAGCGGCTCTGCCCCCCAGCCGGCGCCGGCCCCGGTCGTCCCGAATACGGTGCAGAACGTGCCGGAAGAGGCGGGCGAGACCGATGCGCTCGCAAGAGTCCTGCTGCGCGACGGGCATGTCGTGCTCTCGGATCTCGATTTCCCCTCCGGCCGCGCCCAGCTCGGCACCGGCCCCTTCGCTTCGCTCGCCGCACTGGCGCAGGTGCTGCAGGACCGCCCCGGTCTGCGCATCGCCCTGGTCGGCCACACCGACAGCACCGGTTCGCTTGCCGCCAACATCGGGCTCTCGCGCGATCGCGCCCGCGCGGTGCGCCAGCGCCTCGTCGAGGCGCACGGCGCCGATCCGGACCTGCTTGAGGCCGAGGGCATGGGATACCTTGCCCCCCGTGCCTCGAACCTCACGCCGGACGGGCGCGAGGCCAATCGCCGGGTCGAGGCGATCGTCCTGTCGCAGTGACCGCGCAGGCCTCTCTCTGGTTGGAAAATATTCCGGGGGAGTCGCGCAGCGCGCGACGGGGGCAGCGCCCCCGCCCCGGTCGGGTTCAGAGCAGGCCGGCGTGTGCCATGCCATCCCGGACCAAAGCCTTGGTTTCGTCCGACAGGCAGGTCAGCGGCAGCCGCACCTCCTCCGAGCAGAGCCCCAGCAGCGACATTGCGTACTTGACGCCGACCAGTCCCGGCTCGGTGAAGATGGCGCGGTGCAGCGGCATCAGCCGGTCCTGGATCTCCAGCGCCTTGGCATAGTCGTTCGCCGCGCAGGCCGCCTGCATCTGCGACGAAAGCTTCGGCGCAACGTTGGCGGTGACCGAGATGCACCCCACCCCGCCTTGCGCGTTGAACCCGTGCGCGGTGGCGTCCTCGCCGGACAGCTGCACGAAGTCGGGTCCACAGGAAATCCGCTGCCAGCTGACCCGGGCCAGGTCCCCGGTCGCGTCCTTCACGCCGACGATCCGCGGCAGTTTCGCCAACTCGCCCATCGTCGCGGGAAGCATGTCGATGACCGAGCGCGGCGGGATGTTGTAGATGACGATCGGCAGGTCGCAGCAATCGTGTAGCGCCGTGTAATGCGCGACGAGGCCGCGTTGGGTCGGCTTGTTGTAATAGGGCGTCACCACCAGCGCGGCGTCCGCGCCCACTTTCTCGGCATGGCGCATCAGGCGGATCGCCTCGACGGTGTTGTTCGACCCGGCCCCGGCGATCACCGGCACGCGCCCGCCGACCGCCTTCACGACCTCTTCCACCACGATCTCGTGCTCGCGGTGCGTCAGCGTCGGGCTCTCGCCGGTGGTGCCGACCGGAACGATGCCGCTCGAGCCTTCGGCGATGTGCCAGTCCACGAGTTTCTTGAGCGTGTCCAGATCCAGTTCGCCGTTCCGGAACGGCGTGACGAGGGCAGGCATCGAGCCTTTGAACATGTTCACGCTCCTTTGTATTATGGCCGGCAAAAGGCCTGGTGGGTGCCACACGCCTGTCCCGATCGTGATTTAACTTCACGGTAACGGCGCGCTAAGTATCAGAGGCCTTAGCCCTCAACCCGAGTGAATTGCAAGTGACGAGACAGCTTCTCTGGACCCTTCTCTGCGTTTTCCTCACCGCCCTTCCGGCCAGCGCCCAGCGGCCCCGGCCCCTGGGCTGGGCGATGGAGGCGATGCGGTCCGGAAACTGGGACAGTGCCGCCAGGATCGCGGCCCGCGACGGCGAAGTGGCCGCCGATGTCATCGAATGGATCCGCCTGCGCTCGGGCGGCGGGACCGCGCAGGACGTGATGGACTTTCTCGACCGCCGCCCGGACTGGCCCGGCGAAAGCTACCTGCGCAGCAAGGCGAGCGACGCGATGGCCTCGGCACCCGATGCCGAAATCATCACCTTCTACGAGGCCCAGCGGCCCAGCACGCCTGACAACCTGCTGACCTACGCGGCGGCGCTGCGCCGGGCCGGGCGCTCCGGCGATGCGGATGCCGAGATCGTGCTGGGCTGGCGCACGTTGCCGATGGCCAGCACCACGCACAAGCTGTTCCTGACCGAGTTTCCGGACCTGCTGAAACCGCATCACGTCGCCCGCCTCGACGAGATGCTCTGGACCGGGAACCCCGAGAATGCGACGCGCATGTTCGACCTCGTGCCGGATGGGCATGCCCGGCTGGCCAAGGCACGGATCGCGCTGCAGAAACGCGCGCCGGGTGTCGACACGCTGATCGCGGCGGTGCCTGCAAGCCTCGCCGACGACGCCGGCCTGCAATACGACCGGTTCACCTGGCGGATCCGGGCCGGGCGCTACGACGACGCCAAGGCGCTGCTGCACGAACGCTCGGTGAGCCGCGACGCGCTGGGACGGCCCGAGAAATGGTCGAACCGGCGGCGCTCGATGGCCCGTGACGAGATGCGCGACGGCGACCCGGTGCGCGCCTACGAACTCGCCGCGCGCCACTTTCTGACCGAAGGCTCGGATTACGCCGACCTCGAATGGCTGGCCGGATACATCGCGCTGACCAAGCTCAAAGAGCCGAAGACGGCGCTCGCCCATTTCCGCAACCACGACGCGGCCGTGGCCTCGCCGATCTCCAAGGGGCGCGCCGGCTACTGGCGCGGGCGCGCGCTCGAGGCGCTGGGCGACGCCGCCGCAGCGGACCAGGCCTATGCCGAGGGCGCCCAGCACCAGACCTCGTTCTACGGGCTGCTGGCCGCCGAACGCGCCGGACTGCCCTTTGACACGAAGGCTGCGACCGAGGAACCGTCGGGCAGCTGGACCACCGCGCGCTTTGCCGACAACCCGGTCTTCGAGGCCGGGCTTTTGCTGCGCGCTTCGGGCGAGACCGCGCTGGCCGAACGCTTCTGGACGCATCTCGCCGAAAGCCTCGACGAGAGCGACGCCGCGATCCTCGCACAGATCGCCATCGACGCGGGCGATTCGCACCTCGCTCTCATGATCGCCAAGCGCGTGGCACAGCGCGGTCTCGTGATCCCGCTGGCCTATTTTCCGGTCGACGCGGTCGCCAGGGCGCGGCTACCGATGGCGCCCGAGATGGTGCTGTCCATCGCCCGGCGCGAAAGCGAGTTCGATCCGCGCGTACAAAGTTCGGTGGGCGCGCGCGGGCTGATGCAGATCATGCCGGCGACGGGCCGCGAGGTGGCGCAGCGTCTCGGACGTGGGCGCGCGCACTCGACCGAGCGCCTGATCTCGGATCCGGCCTACAACGCCGAACTCGGCGCGACCTATCTTGCGATGCTGGCGCGGCGCTTCGACGGCAACGTGGTGATGATGTCGGCCGGCTACAACGCGGGACCCGGACGGCCCGACCGCTGGATGCGCGAGTTCGGCGACCCCCGGCGCGGCGGGATCGATGTCGTCGACTGGATCGAACACATCCCGTTCCGCGAGACCCAGAACTACGTCATGCGCGTGACCGAGAGCCTGCCGAGCTATCGCGCGCGGCTCGGGAAAGAGGCATTGCCAGTGCCGTTCTCGGAGGAACTGACCGGCTCAACCCTTCGTGCGTTCGCGCCACAGGGTGAATAGCCCCGCCGAAACGATGATCGCCACGCCGAGCGCCACGTTCGGCGCGATGGTTTCGCCGAAGACCGCGATGCCGATCAGCGATGCGAAGACCAGCTGGAAATAGGCAAAGGGCTGCACGGCGCTGGCCTCGGCCACCTCGTAGCAGCGGATCAGCAGCCAGTGCCCGGAGGCCCCGGTGATGCAGAGTGCGACCATCCAACCCCAGTCGGTTGCGGTCATCGGTTCCCAGAAGAACAGCCCCACCGCCGTCATCGCGATGGCACCGGTGGTGCCGGTCCAGAAGAAGCTGGTGGCGGTGCTGTCGCGCCGCGCGACGTAGCGGGTGAGGAGACCGTAAAGCGCGAACATCAGCGAAGCGATCAGCGGGATCACCGCCGCAGGCTCGAAAACGCCGAAACCGGGCCGCAGGATGATCATCACGCCGACGAATCCCGCGGCGATGGCCGACCAGCGCCGCCAGCCGACCCGCTCGCCGAGGATCGGTCCCGACAGCGCCGCGACCAGGAGCGGGTAGCAGGCAAAGACCGCGTGGCTTTCGACGAGGCCGAGCAGGGTGAACCCGGCCACCATGACGCAGATCTCGGCCGCCAGCAGGAATCCGCGGAACCCCTGCACCACCGGCTGGCTGGTGCGCGCGGCGGCGCGCAGTCCGCCGGCCTTTCGGGCCGCGACGCTGATCACGAAAGCGGCGAAGAACCAGTAGCGGATCATCACCACCATGTAGACGTTGTACTCGCCCGCAAGATGACGCGAAATGCCGTCCTGAACGGCAAAGACCACCGTCGTCAGCAGCATCAGCGCGACGCCGAGGCGGATGTTGTTGCTCTGCGCCGGGCGCAGCGCGCCGGTATGGGTCATTCGGGAAGGACTCCGCGGGTCATGTGCCGTTTCCGGCCATAGCCCGGCGCCCGGGTGATGTCGAATCCTGCCGCTTCGAGGCCGCGCCGAACGGCTCCGGCAGCGGTGTAGGTCGCGCAGGTGCCGCCCGGCGCGGTGTGGCGCGCGACCTCGGCCATCAGTTCGGGCGACCACAGCTCGGGGTTTTTGGCCGGCGCGAAACCGTCGAGATACCACGCATCCGCAACACCCTCCCAGGACGGCAGGGTTTTGCGCGCATCGCCTACCAACAGTTCCAGCACCATGCCGTCGCCAAGCTCGTAGCGCCCCGTGTCCGGCGTCCAGACACGCAGTAGCGCCGGCGCGACCTTTGCCATTTCCGGAAAGGCCGAGAGAGCGCGATCCATGTCGCGCCCGTGCATCGGAAAGGCTTCGAAGCTGGTGTAGGTCAGCCGCCCCGGCGCGCCCGCGCCGCGCCATGCCAGAAGCGTCGTCAGGCAGTTCAGCCCGGTGCCGAAGCCAAGTTCGGCAATGCGGAACCCGCCCCGGAGCCGCCCCGGCAACCCGTTGCCGTTGAGAAAGACGTGGCGCGTTTCCGCCAGGCCGTTCTCGAGGCTGAAATAGGGATCGTCGAAGCGTTCCGAGACCGGAACGCCACTGTCCTTCCATGCCACATCTGCCGTCTGGTTCGGCACCCTGCGCACCTGTAGACTGGGGAATACGGTCGGGACAGTGGGACAGCGCAAAGGGATTGGCAATGGTCGACGTAACCGTGCGCGGCGCCGGGATTTTCGGCCTGTCCATCGCCTGGGCCTGCGTGCGGCAGGGCGCGCGGGTGCGCGTGATCGACCCCGCGGGTCCCGGTGCCGGCAGCAGCGGCGGGATCGTCGGCGCGCTGGCGCCGCATGTTCCCGAGAACTGGAACGCCAAGAAGGCCTTCCAGCTAGAGAGCCTGCTGATGGCCGAAAGCTTCTGGGCCGGCGTCACCGCGACCGGCGGCCTGAAGGCAGGCTATGCGCGAACCGGACGCCTGCAACCGATCCGAGATGCCGCGGCACTCGAGATGGCCCGCACGCGCTGTGCCGGTGCCGCGGAACACTGGGGCGAAAATGCAACCTGGGCCGTCGTTCCGGCGGAAGGCCGGGGCTGGGAACCCGCCGCGCCCTCCGGCTGGCTGATTCATGACACGCTGAGCGCGCGCATCCATCCGCGACAGGCCTGCGCGGCTCTGGTCGCGGCGCTTCGTGCGCGCGACGTCGATATCCGTGCCGAGGCGCCGGATGCCGGGCGCGTGGTCTGGGCGACCGGCGCGGCAGGGCTCGAGCAGCTGGGCAAAGACCTCGGGCGTACAGTCGGCACCGGGATCAAGGGTCAGGCGGCGCTGTTGCAGCATGACGCGCGCAGCGCGCCGCAGCTTTTCGTCGAGGGGCTGCACGTCGTTCCGCATGCGGACGGAACGGTTGCGATCGGCAGCACGACGGAACGCGAATTCGCGTCACCGTCCGAGACGGACGCCCTTCTCGACCCGTTGATCCAGAGGGCGCGGACCGCATTGCCGAGACTCGCGGATGCGCCGGTGGTTCTGCGCTGGGCCGGCCTGCGTCCGCGGACACGCAGCCGCGCCCCGATGCTCGGACCCTGGCCCGGCCGGGCGGGTCACTACATCGCCAACGGCGGATTCAAGATCGGTTTCGGCATGGCCCCGAAGGTCGCCGAGGTCATGGCACGGCTGGTGCTGGAAGATCGCGACGAGATCCCGGAGGGATTCAGGGTCGAGGCGTCGCTTTAAGCCCGCTCAGGCCTCGGCTTCCATGATCTGCCGACCGTCCGGTCCACGCACCCAGAAGCTGCGGCCCGCGGCGCAGAGCTGCGCGGTCTCGGTGTGGAACAGCGGCGCGGTCGCCCGGTAGCTGAAGCTTGTGAGCGAGCCGAGCCGGGTCTCCGCCATCAGCATCAGGTGTTGCGCCAGTAGCGGGCCGTGCACGATGAGGCCCGGATAGCCCTCGACGTCGCGGGCGTAGTCGATGTCGAAGTGGATGCGATGCGCATTGAAGGTCAGCGCCGAGTATCGGAACAGCAGGACCGCGTCGAACCCCACCTCGTGCATTTCCTCTTCGTCGGTGCGCGCGGTGGGCGGGACCGGGGCCGGCGCGTCCGGTTCGGGGTCTTCGCGATAGACGAGGTCCTGCCATTCGGTCACGCAGAGACGTCCGCCCTGACGGATCTCGTGGCGCAGCGTGACCAGTCCAAGGGGTCCGCTGCGGCCCTGCTTGTGCGACTGGCGTTCGCAGATGGTCGTTTTCGTGGCCGGGATGCCGGCGCGCAGCGGCGTGTCGAATTGCAGGCGTCCGCCCGCCCACATCCGTCGTGGCAGACCCATGTCCGGCACCAGCCCGCCGACCTTCGGATGGCCGTCGCGCCCGAGCGCCGCCGGTGGCTGGGGCGCCCAGAAATAGACGTGATGGAAGAACGGCGGCAGCGGGTCGCCCTTGCCGATCGCGGCCGGCAGCCCGAGGGCGATCTGCAGCGTTTCGGCGCGGGCCGTATCCAGCGCATCGTTTTGACTTGCCTGCCGTGTCGCCGCATCCTGCATTCAGTTTCTCTAGCAAGGAGCCCGTCGATGCCGCAATCCCCTATCCAGTGCCGGGTCAGGGAGCTCGACCACCTCGTCCTGACGGTTGCGGACATCACCGAGACGGTGCGGTTCTACACGCAGGTGTTGGGCATGCGCGGCACCCAGTTCGAAGTCGCCGACGGCACGCGGCGCTGGGCGCTGCTTTTCGGCCGCTCCAAGATCAACCTGCACCAGAAGGGCCGCGAGTTCGACCCCAGGGCGGCGGACCCGCGGCCTGGCAGTGCCGACCTGTGTTTTCTGACCGACGCGCCGCTCGACGAGTGGCTCGCGCATCTCGAGACTCACCAGGTCGAGATCGAGGACGGACCGGTGCCGCGCTCGGGCGCGCGGGGGCCGATCACGTCGGTCTACGTCCGCGACCCGGATGGCAACCTCATCGAGATATCGGTGCCCGAAGACTGACGAAGCGCGGAAACGAAAAAGGCCCCGGACATGCCCGGGCCTTGCGGTTTTTGGATCCGTGGTCCGCGTCAGGCCGCAGTCGGCAGGATCACGATCTCGACGCGCCGGTTCTGCGCCTTGCCGGCGGCATTGAGGTTGCTGGCGACGGGCTGGGTCTCGCCGCGGCCGATGGCCTGGATCCGGTTGCCTGGCACGCCTGCGTTCAGAAGCACGTTCGAAACCGCGCCCGCGCGCCGCTCGGAAAGCTGCTGGTTGTAGGCCGCATCGCCGTCGCTGTCGGTGTGACCGACGATCTGGATCGTCGACTGCGGGTACTGCTGCAGGTTGCCCGCGACGGCGCGCAGCTCGTCCTGCAGGTCGGGACGGACCGCCGAGCTGTCCGTGGCGAAAAGGATGTCCTGCGGCAGGGTGACGATCAGGCGGTCGCCGGTATTGGTGATCTGTACGTTGCTGTTGGCGACCTGACGGCGCAGGTCGGCTTCCTGCTTGTCGAGGGAGTAGCCGATGCCGGCGCCAATCGCGCCTCCGACCGCCGCGCCCTTGATCGCGGAACTGGTGCTGTCGCCGACCAGCGCGCCAAGTGCCGCGCCGGCGCCTGCTCCGATCAGCGCGCCCGTCTGAGTGTTTTGGTTGCCCGTCGTGCTGCCGTCGAGCGCGCCGGGGTTCGTGCACGCCCCGAGCGCCATCGCGCCAGCGAGGGCGAAAACGAGAGATGTCTTGCTGGAAATCATGGGTACTGCCTTTGGCTGCTTGGCCCCGTTCGGGCAGGGCGTCTCGTGGTGAATGCAGCATGTATGCCCGCGGTTCCCTCCGGTGCCAAGGAGAACTTGGCCGCCGAGCGTGAACGTGAAGGCACGCTGTCGGCGTGCGCTGGCGCCAGTCCTGAGGCCGTTTCAGGCGTCGGCGCGCGCGGATTCGTAGGCCAGCATGGCGCGTTTCATCGGCAATCCCCAGTGGTAGCCGCCCAGAGCGCCGGACTTGCGCAAGGCCCGGTGGCAGGGGATCAGCCAACTGATCGGGTTGCGTCCGACGGCGGTGCCGACGGCTCGCACGGCGCGCGGCGCGCCGATCGAATGGGCGATTTCTGAATAGGTCGTGACTTGGCCAGAGGGAACGGCAAGCAGCGCTTCCCAGACCTTGATCTGGAACGGCGCGCCGATCAGGTAAAGCGGCGCCGGGTCGAGCCGTCCGCCCTCCTGCGCGCCGAACGCGCTTAGCACCCAGGGCCGCAGCCGCATCACGTCTTCAACGAATGTGGCCTTGGGCCAGCGCCCGGTCATGTCCTTCATCGCGTGGGCCTCGCCGGTCTCCGCCGACAGGGCGATTCCGCAAATGCCGCGGTCCGTCCCCATCACCAGCGCCGGGCCGAACGGGCTTTCGAACCAGCCCCAGAAGATGGTCAGCCCCGATCCGTCGCGGGCATATTCTCCGGGGCTCATCGCCTCCCAGCGCAGGAAGAGGTCGTGCAGGCGTCCGCTGCCCGACAGGCCGAGCGCATGGCTCGCCTCGAGTGTCGTGAAACGCTCGCGCAGCAGGGTCTTGGCATGGCCCAGCGTGAGGTATTGCTGGTAACGCTTCGGCGACACGCCGGCCCAGCGCGAGAACAGCCGCTGGAAATGCGCGGGGCTCATGCCCATGCGTTCCGCGATCGCGTCGAGCGTCAGCGGGTCCTCGGCGCCGTCGATGAGGTCGATGGCGCGGCGCATCACGCGGTAGTGGTAGGATGCGTCCGAGGTGTCGGGAAGAGGCTGGTGCTTTGTCATGCCCTCTTCTACCAGCCTCGCACCCCGCCAAGCGACCCGGAACTTGCGCAAACCGGATGCGGATCGCGCCATGCTTGCCCCCGGCGGCATTTGCCCGCATATCGTGACCCATGGCGAAACAGCTCGATTACCACACGATCCACGAGATATTCGCGCGCTTCCGCGCGGCCGATCCCGAACCGAAGGGCGAGCTGGAGCACGTGAACGCCTACACGCTGGTCGTTGCGGTAGCGCTTTCGGCGCAGGCGACCGATGCCGGCGTGAACAAGGCGACCCGGTCGCTGTTCGCTGTCGCCGACACGCCGCAGAAGATGCTCGACCTCGGGATCGACGGGCTGACAGACCACATCAAGACCATCGGCCTTTTCCGCCAGAAGGCGAAGAACGTCATGAAGCTGAGCCAGATTCTCGTCGACGACTATGGCGGCGAGGTGCCATCGAGCCGGGCCGCACTGCAGGCATTGCCGGGCGTCGGGCGCAAGACCGCCAACGTCGTGCTCAACATGTGGTTCCGCCAGCCCGCACAGGCCGTCGACACGCATATCTTCCGGGTCGGCAACCGGACCGGAATCGCGCCCGGCAAGACCGTCGAGGCGGTCGAGCGCGCCATAGAGGACCAGGTACCGGCCGAGTTCCAGCTTCACGCACATCACTGGCTGATCCTGCACGGGCGCTACAAGTGCAAGGCGCGCAAGCCGATGTGCCCGACCTGCCTGATCCGCGATCTCTGCCCATTCGAGGACAAGACCACATGACAAAGTACGAACTGGTCGGCATCGGCAACGCCGTCGTCGACGTGATCTCCCCTGCCGACGACAGCTTTCTCGAGCACATGGGCATCACCAAGGGTATCATGCAACTGATCGAGCGCGAGCGCGGCGAACTGCTCTACGCCGCGATGAAGGAGCGACTTCAGACCCCCGGCGGATCCGTGGCGAACACGATTGCCGGTGTCGGGGCGCTGGGCCTGCCGACGGCCTTCATCGGGCGCGTGCATGACGATGCGCTGGGCCGGTTCTATGCCAGGTCGATGCAGGAGGGTGGCACCGATTTCGTGAACGCCCCGGTGCCGGGCGGCGAGCTGCCCACGTCACGATCGATGATCTTCGTCTCGCCGGATGGCGAACGCTCGATGAACACCTACCTCGGCATCTCGACCGAGCTTGGCCCCGACGACGTCTCCGAGGATGTCGCGGCGCAGGCCCGGATCATGTTCCTCGAAGGTTATCTCTTCGACAAGGACAAGGGGAAAGAGGCCTTCCTGCAGGCTTCGCGCCTGACCCGTGCGGCCGGCGGGATGGCGGGCATCGCGATCTCCGATCCGTTCTGCGTGAACCGGCACCGTCCGGATTTTCTGCGCATGATCGGTGAGGAACTCGACTACGTGATCGGGAACGAGGCCGAGATCCGCTCGCTGTTCGAGACCGAGGATACCGAGGAGGCGATCGCGCGCACCGCCGAGATGTGCGGGATCGTGGTCTGCACCCGTTCAGGCGACGCGGTCACCATCCTGCGCGACGGCGACCGCGTGGACGTGCCAGTCGAACGGGTCGTGCCGGTCGATGCGACGGGCGCGGGCGACCAGTTCGCCGCCGGATTCCTCTACGGGTTGGCGACGGACCGGGATCTGATGACCTGTGGGCGGATGGGTGTGGCCTGCGCGGCGGAAGTCATCGGCCATGTCGGTCCGCGTCCCGAACGCGACATGATGCAGGTGTTCCGCGCCGAGGGTCTTGTCGATTGACGGCGCTGGAAAACGGCGAATACGAGGTTCCGCCCGGCAAGCTCGCCGTGATCGTCACCTATCTCGAAATGACGGCCCGGGCACCGACCCGCCCCGCCAGCCTTCCCCACGGGCTTGCGTTCCGCCGCGTCGAGGCGCCGGACCCGGACTGGTACCGCGACATCTACACCCGGGTCGGGGCGTTGGACTGGCTCTGGATCTCGCGCCTGCGCATGCCCGAAGCCGACCTTGCACGGCTGCTCGCCAATGCGCGGGTCGAGGTCTACACGCTGACGTCGGACGGGCTGGACCTTGCGCTTCTGGAACTTGATTTCCGTACGCCGGGCGCATGCGAGCTTGCCTTTTTCGGCGTCGCGGCCGAGCTGATCGGGAGCGGCGTCGGGCGATACCTGATGAACGAGGCGATCGCGCGGGCCTGGTCCCGACCAATTTCGCGCTTTCATGTCCACACCTGCACCGGCGACAGCCCACAGGCGCTGCGGTTCTACATCCGCAGCGGCTTTGTGCCCGTCCGGCAGAGTGTCGACATTGCCGACGATCCGCGCGCGACCGGCGAGTTGCCGGACACCGCGGGTCCACGCGCGCCCATCTTCACGCGCTGAACACGACACTGCCTGAAGCATCGCGACCGTGCTAGACTCGCGCCCGACTTGCGTGGGGCGGGGCTGATATGTTCGATGATCCGACGATCGTGGCCGGGATGGTCAGTGCGGCGATAGGGCTGTTGACGGCGCTGGTGCTGGCGATCGTGAACACCGGCCTGTCGCGGCAGACCGAAAGCAGCCTGCGCCGGATGGACGCGCGTATCGACGAAGAGAAATCCCGGCGCGAACGCCTGTTCGAGAAACAGGATATCGTCGCGCGTTATCGCGACCCTTTGCTGCACGCGGCGTTCGACCTGCAAAGCCGGATCTACAATATCTCCGAGCAGGGATTTCTGCAGCGGTACCTCGCGAACGGCAATGATCGCGAACAGAAATACGCGGTCGAGAACACGGTTTTCCTTGTCGCGCAATTTCTCGGCTGGACCGAACTCGTGCGTCAGGACATCCGCTTCATGGAAATGGAAGAGCAGGAAAAGACCCAGGCGCTTCGCAAGTTGCAGGACGGTGTTTACGCCAGTTTCCAGACCGATGCGCTGGGCCCGGTCTTTCGGCTCTTCGCGGGTGAGCAGCGTGCCGTTGGTGAATTGATGATCCGGCGAGAAACAGGTGGATCCCATTGCCTTGGATATGCGTCTTTCCTGACTGGACGACCGCCGGAAATGGATCGTTGGCTCGATCCGTTGCGTGAAGATATCCAGCGTTACGCGACCAGCCCGGTGATCCTGTGTCAGCGTCTTGTTCCGATCCAGCATTCCCTGATCGACATCCTGGCGTTGCTCGATCCGGGGCATGTCTATTTCCCGGAAGCCAGCCGGACGAAAATTGAATTCTGATCCCGGGTTATGCCTGTCGACCGCATTGAAAAAGGCCGCCGGTTTCGGGCGGCCTTTCCAATTGCGTCGCGCGCTGCGCGGAGATCACTTCGCGATCAAGTAGTCGTCGAGGGATTTCCCGGCCTTGAGCGCTTCCTTGATCCACCCGGGCTGGCGTCCGCGACCGCTCCAGGTCATTTCCGGGTTCTCCGGATGACGGAACTTCGGTGCGTTGACGCTCCGGCCGCTTTTCTTGGACGCGCCGGTCAACTCGGCCAGCGTGAAACCCATTTCCTTTGCCTTCGCATCCAGCGTGGCCAGAGCCTCCTGGCGTTTGCGCGTCTCGTAGCCGTCGATTGCCTTCGCCACGTCTTTTTGCAGTTGCTTGAGTTCTTCCAGCGACAGCTTTTCGAGTTTGATAGTAGCCATTGCAGCTTTCCTTTTTATTTCGGACTTCTTCCGAGTCTGGGCTCCGGTGCATTACACCCGGTTCGCCATTTAGAAGTTTCGGATGAAATCCTTTCCAATCTGTTGCCGTCTGTCCCGATACGACCGGGTCCAGTCGATTACCGAAGTATCTGCATCACGTGGCCATGCGGACAAGCAGAATCCCGAAATTTATTCGATGCGCAAAGGCGTTCACTGCATTTTCGTTGCGGAATTGCCGCGCGAAATATGGTGAGCTTGATAGTCCGGAGAAGCGACAACAATTAGAAGTAGCTTTGAAAAAAGAAAAACAACTAAGCGTTGACCTGGGTGACCGCAGGTATTGCGCAATTCAGAATTGCAGATTCGCAACCCGGAATTGGTAAATCAGTGCGGTTGCGCGCCAATGCCCGGGATTTATTCGGTCCCGCAATCCGCGCCGGCGAAACATTCCATGAGCCGTTGCTCGGACCGCAACGGGGCCGGTTGAAGCAGGAAATCGCCGCAGGGGCCGGTTTCGAGGACATATGTATCCGTGCCCTCGCGTAGGAAGGCGATGGCGTCCTTGCCGGGTTCGAGCAGGCCGCAGGCGTCCGTGTCGCAGTCGATGGCGACCGTCAGGTCAAGGGCAACCGGCGTGTCGAAGCCGTCCGGACCCATGACCGCGCCGCGAAAGCCGGCGGTGAACTCGACCGGTTCGGACCGGGACGGGTCCGGCTCGGGGTTCAGCGCGGGATCGAAGTCGAACGCGCCGCGCACGATCACGAAGGTCTCCTCGGCTTCGGAGGCGCGCTCCCATGCGGCTTCGAGCGGCTGGCGCGGACAGCTTTGGGCCGCCGCCTGCAGCGGCATTGCCGCAGTCAGCACACCCGCGAGACAGTACAGTCCTGCATGTCGCATCACAGTTTCTCCTCGAAGAGTTGCATCACCTGCGTATAGACCTGCCGCTTGAAAGGAACGATGTTCGCCACAAGGTCGCCGGCCGGTGACCATCGCCACTCCGAGAACTCGGGGTGGTCGGTCTCGATGTCGATCTGGGTGTCGCTACCGGTAAAGCGCAGCAGGAACCACTTCTGTTTCTGGCCACGATAGCGGCCTTTCCAGATATGCGGCACCAGCTCGTGCGGCAGATCGTAGGTCAGCCATCCGGGCGTTTCCGCCTCGACCGAGACCAGGTCCTCGGTGACGCCGGTTTCCTCGCGCAGCTCGCGCAGCGCTGCCGCGCGGGGCGCCTCGCCCTTGTCGACACCGCCCTGCGGCATCTGCCAGGCATCCTGATCGCGGTCGCGCCTCTGACCGACGAAGACCTTTCCGTCGCGATTGACCAGCATGACCCCGACGCAGGGTCGGTAGGGCAGGCGGGCAATCTCCTCCGGTGTCATGCCAGCGGTTTCTCCATCTTCGCGCGGCGCAGGATCTGGCCGGTCATCTCGACCTCTTCGCGATGGATAACGCGAAAGCCTGCCGACCGGAAGGCGGGTTCGGCACTCAGGCTAGCAAAGGTCCAGAGCCGTGCGATCCCGAGACCGCAAGCGCGATCTTCGAGACCGGTCAGCAAGCGGCGGAACATACCGGTGCCGCGCACCTCGGGCAGGATGAAGGCGAGGTCAACATAGCCGGCCGCATCCATGCTCATGAACCCCAGAATACGCCCGTCGGTCTCTTCGAGCAGGGTTTCGAGCCCGGCCAGCCTTTTCGTCCAGAAAGCGGCCGCGCGCAGTCGCGGCGACCATGCCGCCCGCTGCGCCTCGGAATAGGGGCTCGTCCCTTCCCGGATCGCGCGGTGGAACACCTCACCCAGCGCCGCCGCGTCGGACTGATCGGCCCATCTCAGCATGACATCCTCCGTGACGCCGCGTTGCGCGTGACACGCATCCGCTCATAGGGTGTTCTCCGGCAAGTCTCAACGGAGGGGTTTCATGACGCTTTACCCGAACCTGACGGCGCCGCTCGACCTCGGCTTCACCACGCTGCCGAACCGGGTGTTGATGGGCTCCATGCACACCGGACTGGAAGAGACCAAGGACTGGGAGCGCGTCGGCGAATTCTATGCCGCCCGTGCCCGCGGCGGTGTCGGCCTGATGGTCACCGGCGGGATCGGTCCCAACCTCGAAGGCTCGGTGCTTCCGGGTGCGGCTATGATGGTCTCGGACGAGGATGTGGCGAACCATTCGGTTATCACCCACGCCGTGCATGCCGACGGCGGCCGCATCGCGATGCAGATCCTGCACGCCGGGCGCTATGCCTACAGCCCCGAGTGCGTCGCGCCCTCGGCGCTGAAATCGCCGATCTCCCCGTTCCCGCCGAAGGAACTCGACGAGGCCGGGATCGAAAAGCAGATCGCCGATATCGTCGCCTGTGCCCGGCGCGCGCAGGAGGCGGGTTATGACGGCGTCGAGATCATGGGGTCCGAAGGCTATTTCCTGAACCAGTTCCTTGTCACGCATACCAACAAGCGCACCGACGACTGGGGCGGCGCCTACGAGAACCGCATGCGCCTTCCGGTCGAGGTCGTCAGGCGCACGCGCGAAGCCGTCGGGACGGATTTCATCATCATCTACCGCCTGTCGATGATCGACCTGGTGCCCAACGGTTCGACGCATGACGAGGTGGTGCAGCTGGCGCAGGCCGTCGAGGCGGCCGGTGCGACGATCATCAACACCGGCATCGGCTGGCACGAAGCACGGGTCCCGACCATCGCCACCTCGGTGCCGAGGGCGGCCTTCGCATGGGTCACGAAGAAGCTCATGGGCAAGGTGGGCATCCCGGTCATCACCTCGAACCGGATCAATACGCCCGACGTCGCCGAAGAGGTGCTTGCCGACGGCTGCGCCGACATGGTGTCGATGGCGCGGCCCTTCCTTGCCGACGCCGATTTCGTCGCCAAGGCAAAGGCGGGCGAGGCCGAGAAAATCGCGCCGTGCATCGCCTGCAACCAGGCCTGTCTCGATCACACTTTTTCGGGCAAGATTTCGTCTTGCCTTGTCAATCCGCGTGCCTGCTACGAGACCGAACTGCGCATCACGCCGGCCGAGGTCAAGAAATCGGTCGCCGTGGTCGGGGCCGGCCCGGCGGGTCTTGCTGCGGCGATCACCGCCGCCGAGCGCGGACATGCGGTCACGTTGTTCGACCGCGACGACCGGATCGGCGGTCAGCTCAACATGGCCCGGGAGATCCCCGGCAAGGAAGAGTTCCACGGGCTGGTGCACTGGTACCAGACGATGCTGGACGACCGCCGCGTGACCGTGAGGCTCAACACCGAGGCCGAGGCTTCAGCGCTTGGCGGTTTCGACGACATCATCGTCGCGACGGGCGTGTTGCCGCGTGATCCGCAGATCCCCGGACAGGACGGCCCGAACGTTCTGGGCTACATCGACGTGTTGCGCGGCAAGGCGCCGGTCGGCGATCGCGTCGCCATTATCGGTGCTGGCGGGATCGGCTTCGACGTGGCCGAATATCTCGTGCACGAAGGCGACAGCCCGACCGAGCACCTGCCCGAATGGATGCGCGAATGGGGCGTGGCGGACCCGGCGGAACACCGCTCGGGTCTCGCGCCAGAAGGGCCGCAACCCGAACCTCCGGCCCGCAAGGTCACGCTGCTTCAGCGCAAGGCCCAGCGCCCCGGCAAGGGGCTGGGCAAGACCACCGGCTGGATCCACCGTGCGGCGCTGGCGATGAAACAGGTCGAGATGGTCGGCGGCGTGAACTACGAGCGCATCTCCGAGAAAGGTCTGCACGTGTCCTTCGGTGAGGGCCGCGAGAACCCGACACTGATCGAGGTCGATACGATCGTGCTGTGCGCCGGGCAGCTGTCGGAACGTGGCCTCGCGGACCGTCTGGAGGCGCAGGGCATCGCCTGCCACGTCATCGGCGGGGCGGATGTCGCCGCCGAACTCGACGCCAAGCGCGCGATCGACCAGGGCACGCGACTCGCCGCCAACCTCTGACCACGCCCAAGACGGAGCGGTGGGAGTGCGCCGCTGCGGGCACTTTGGCTGCAAACATACGCGAGCGAATGGATGCGGTCGTGTTGGGGTTCACGTCGGGCGCGATCCTGCGCGAAGCCGGCCGCCGTGTCGCGCTGCCGGCCGCGCGGTGTCGGTTGCCCTTTCGACGGGTCCGAGGCACTGTTTCGGCAAACACCCGGGTCACCGATGCCAGTCTGCGTTTTCGACATCTTTCCCGACGGTACCGCGCAGGTGCCCGCAGATCGTGGGCTGACCGGACAGGGAAGCTATCGCTGGTGGCATTTCGATGTCGCCGACCCCGAATTCGAACCCTGGATTCGCGAACGGCTGCATGAGATCCCGGCCGAGGCCCTTCTGCAATCCGAGACGCGGCCGCGCTGCGACAGGTTCGAGGACGGGCTGATCCTAAACCTGCGCGGCATCAACCTCAACGAAGGCCAGTCTTTCGACCGCATGGTCTCGGTCCGGATGTGGGCGACGGAGAGCTGCCTGGTCACCGCGCGGGTCCGGCGCGTCTTCGCGGTCGACGACATCCGCTCCGAAATCGCGGCGGGGCGCAGCCCGATGACCGTGGCGCGGTTCATCGACGCGCTGGTCACGCGCCTGGTCGACCGGGTCGAGGAGCGCGTGCTCGTCATCATGGACCAGTCCGACACGTTTGAGGAAAGCGTGACACATGAGGACGAGGATCACCTGCCAGCGGGCCTGGGCGCCGCGCGGCGCAGCGTGATCCGCCTCTTGCGCTATCTCGAGCCGCAGCGTGCTGCGCTGCAGAAGCTGGCCGGATCGGACGCGCCCCTGCTGACCGAGGCCGACCGGCTCGATCTGCGCGAACTGGCCAACCGCGCCGCCGTGTCGGTCGAGGAGCTCTCGGCGATCCGCGAGCGGCTGGCCTCGGTACAGGATCACCACGACACCCAGGCCACGCTGCGCCAGGGGCGCAATGGCTACGTGCTGTCGGTGATCGCCGCGATCTTCCTGCCGTTGGGCTTCCTGACCGGTCTGTTCGGCGTCAACGTCGGCGGCATGCCGGGGGTCGGAAGCCCCGTGGCCTTCGCGTTGCTGTCGCTGGCGATGGCCGTCATCGCCCTTTTGGTCGTGCTGGTCATGCGCTGGAAACGCTGGCTCTAGCCTAGGGTCCGTTTCTGTTGCCGCCACGATGCGGCGAAAAACCGCGATACTGTCCCACAGACGCCGCCTTCCTGCCTGATTTGACCGACAGAACCGGGGGCACGTCGAATGCTGCTCAAGGGGACGGACATGGACCGCCTGACCGAAATGGAAGCTTTTGCCACGGTGGTGGACCAGGGCGGATTCACCGATGCCGCGCGCAAGATGGGTATCTCGAAATCCGCCGTCTCCAAGCATGTCTCGAGCCTCGAGGCGCGGCTGGGTGCCCGGCTGCTGAATCGCACCACACGCCGGGTCAGCCCGACCGAGATCGGGCTTGCATACTACGACCGCGCACGCCGCGTTTTGAACGACGCGGGCGAGGCCGATGCGCTGGTCACGTCGATGCAGTCGGCGCCTTCGGGCCTGCTGCGGATCTCCGTGGCGACGGATTTCGGGGTGAACCACCTGTCGCCGATCCTCGGAGACTTCCTAGCCGATTTTCCCGACATCACCGTCAACATGGTGCTGAGCAACCGCTACGTAGAGCTGATCTCGGAAGGCTTCGACATGGCGATCCGGATCGGCGAGCTGGAAGACAGCTCGCTTCGGGCGCGCAAGCTGTCTGAGACCACCAAGCGCATGATCGCCTCGCCCTCCTATTTCCAGAGCTTCGGGCGACCGATGCGCATCGACGATTTGAACGAGCACAAGCTGCTGCATTACTCGAGCCAGTCCTCGGGCAACGTTTGGAAGCTGACCGCGCCCTCGGGCGAGAAGCGCCAGGTGCGCACGGCGGGCTGGCTCAGCGTCAACGACGGCCAGTCGCTGCTCAACGCCGCGATCTCGGGTCTCGGCATCGCCTACCTGCCGAGCTTTCTTTATGCCGATGCGCTGCAGAAGGGTCTGGTGCAGGATGCCATCCCGGATCTGCCGGGCGAGAAGCTGGGTATCTACGCGGTCTACCCGCCGGGACGCTTCACCCAGCCCAAGGTGCGGGCGTTCATCGACTTTCTCGTTGACCGTTTCGGCGACCGCGAGGCCGGCGACTGGTAGGACGGACGGGGGCGCTGCCCCCGCCGCGGCGGTGCCGCGACTCCCCCGGGATATTTTTCAACCAGAGAAACCTGCTGTGACCGCAGGGTCAGTAGCCGCGCGTGGTGTCGACGCGGTGCAGGAGCGGGTCTCCGGCCTCGCTGCGGAAGATGTTGTCGGCGATCACGCGCGACGCTGTGGCGGGCCGGGTCGCGGCGGCGATGTGCGGTGTGACGGTGACCCGGGGATGCGCCCAGAAGGGGTGGTCCTTCGGCAGCGGTTCGGTGCGGAAGACGTCGAGGGTGGCGCCGGCCAACTGGCCGCTGTCGAGAGCCGCGAGCAGCGCGTCATCGTCGATCAGCGGGCCGCGCCCGGGATTGATGAGAAAGGCGCCGCGCGGCATCTGCGCGAAGGCCGCCGTGTCGAGCAGGTTCTCGGTCGCCGGCGTGTCGGGCAGCAGGGTCACGAAGATCTCGGCCGAACCCAGCGCCCTGCTGAACCCGTCCGGGCCATGATGGCAGGTCACGCCGTCAATCCGCTTGGGGCTGCGGCTCCAGCCACTCACGGAAAAACCGAACTGCGCCAGCTTTTGCGTCGCGGCGGTGCCGAGTTCCCCGAGTCCGAGCACGCAGACCCGGCGTTCGGCGGCGAGCGGCGGCACGCGGGGGCCCCAGGTTCGATCCGGGTTGACGATATCGGCGTCCATCCCGAGGTGGTAGCGCAGCACATGCCCGCAGACCCATTCGGTCATCGAGGTGGTCATCGCCGGGTCGACCATCCGCGCAAAGGGAATAACGAGCGTGGGGTTGCCGACGGTCTTCTCGACGCCGGCCCAAAGGTTCAGCACCGCCTTGGCGCGCCTGTAGGGCGCGAAATCCTGCAGCTCGGAATCCGGCGAATAGATGATGTAGTCGACCTCTGCCGCGGGAATCGACAGGTCGAGGCGCGCATCGAGACCGGCTTCGGCCAAGGCCGCGGCAAGCGGCGCCTCGTAGTCGGCCCAGAGGTCGGACTGGGCCGCGAACAGGACGTTCAGGGTCATGTTTTGGTGTACCTTGTTATCTTGGACGGTGGACGTGCGCGCTTTGCATGAGGCCGAAGGCGAGCATGAGCACCAGCATGGCCGAGCCGCCGTAGCTGACCATCGGCAGCGGCACGCCGACGACGGGGGCGAGCCCCATGACCATCGACATGTTGACCGCGAAGAACAAAAAGAAGTTCAGCGCGATGCCCAGGGTCAGAAGCGATGAGAACCGATCCTTGTTGACCAGCGCCGACCAGACGCAGAACAGGATGATGAGCGCATAAAGCCCGAGCAGGGACACGCCGCCCACAAAGCCGAATTCCTCGGCCAGCGTGGTGAAGATGAAGTCGGTGTGTTTCTCGGGCAGGAAATTCAGGCGTGACTGGGTGCCCTGCATGAAGCCGCGGCCGGTCCAGCCGCCGGAGCCAAGCGCGATCTTGGACTGCGTGATGTGATAGCCGGCGCCAAGAGGGTCGGAGGACGGGTCGAGAAAGGTGTCGATGCGGCGGAACTGGTAGTCCTTGAGCAGCTGCCAGGACGTGCCGCGCGACTGGAGCACGGTAGAGACGAGACCGATCCCGGCGGCGATGACGGCGGCGAAATAGGCCCAGTGCACACCGGCCAGAAACATCAGCCCGCCGCCCGCGGCGAGAAGCAGGATCGCGGTGCCGAGATCGGGCTGCTTGAGGACAAAAGCGACCGGGATCAGGATGATTATGACGGGCAGCAGAACCCAGAACGGGTGCGACGTCCTGCGCGCGGGCAGCCAGTCGTAATAGGCGGCGAGAAACATCACCAGAGTGATCTTCATCAGTTCGGACGGCTGCAGCCGCATGAAGCCGATGTCGATCCAGCGCTGTGCGCCCATGCCGACCGTACCGAAGAACTCGACCGCGACCAGGAGCAGCAGCGTCAGCAGGTACGCGGCGCCCGACACGCTGCGCCAGAACCAGGTCGGCACCATCGCCACGGCGAGCATCAGCACGAAGCCGAGCGCGAAGCGTTTCATCTGCGGTTCGGCCCAGGGCGAGAACGAGCCGCCCGCGACCGAGTAGAGCATCAGGAACCCGACACCGGCAACCGAGGCGAGGAGGATCGCCACCGGCCAGTTCAGATAGAAGATCTTGCGGTAGCCGCTGGGGACCGATTTGACCGCATACTCGAGATAGCTCATGCCTGATCCTTCTCGAGCGTGGCGGTCTCGGGATGCAGGTTCTGCAGCTGCTCCTGTCGTTCGGCGGCGGCGTCGCGTTCGCTTGCGGGATAGGCCTCGAGCGGGGGCGCGCCGCCGAATAGCGCCTGCAGGGTGATGTCGCGGGCGATCGGGGCAGCCGCGGTGGAGCCGCCGCCGCCATGTTCGACAACGACGGACACCGCATATTTCGGCTGTTCGTAGGGTGCGAAATCTACAAAGAGCGCGTGGTCGCGGCGTTCCCAAGGCAAGTCGGCGTTGCTGACCACCCCGGCGCGGCGTTCGGCGGCGGTGATGTTGCGGACCTGGCTGGTGCCGGTCTTGCCGGCCATGCGCATGGCGTCGTCGATGATGCGGGAGCGGTAGGCAGTGCCGCGGCGGTCGTTGACCACCGCGAACATCGCGCGGCGCATGCGGGCGAGGTTGTTGGGGTTCATGTCCATCGCTTCGCCGGCGCCCGAGGGCTGCTCGATGCCGTCGACGGATTTCACCAACCGCGGGCGCACATCGCGACCGGTCGCGATGCGGGCGGTCATCACTGCAAGCTGCAGGGGCGAGGCCAGCACGAAGCCCTGTCCGATGGAGGCGTTCACCGTGTCGCCGACGCGCCAATCGTCTCCGTAGTTGGCGAATTTCCAGTCCT
Source organism: Roseobacter sp. FCG-D35 (assembly GCF_033436665.1). Lineage (NCBI taxonomy): Bacteria > Pseudomonadati > Pseudomonadota > Alphaproteobacteria > Rhodobacterales > Roseobacteraceae > Roseobacter > Roseobacter sp. FCG-D35. Next base: position 74,130 of record NZ_JAWQFO010000010.1, on the reverse strand, counting down.
TGGTCGGCGCTATCCCCTGGGCCACGGCGGACATCGGCACGTCGTGACGCACACCGAGACCGAAACGCTCGGCCATGGCGGAAATCCTCTCGATGCCGATCTTCACGGCCAGGTCGTAGTAATAGACGTCGCAAGAGCGCTTCAGCGAGGTCTGAAGGTCCACATAGCCATGTCCGCCGCGCTTCCAGCAGTGGAAACGGCGCCCCGAGACGGTCATGTGACCGGGGCAATAGGCGGTGTCGTCGGGGCCGATGATGCCGGCCTCGAGCGCGGCCATCGCCGTCATCATCTTGAAGGTGGAGCCTGGGGGATAGAGCCCCTGCACCGTCTTGCTGGCCAGCGGGCGGTACTTGTTCTCGGTCAGTTCGGCGTAGTTCTTGCGCGAGATGCCCCGCACGAAAAGATTGGGATCATAGCTCGGGGCCGAGGCGCAGGCGACGACGTCGCCGCTGTCGCAGTCGATCACGACGGCCGAGGCGCTTTCGCCCGACAACCGCGCCTGGACGTAGGTCTGCAGGTTGGCGTCGATGGTCAGCTGCACGTCCGAGCCGGGGACACCCTCGCGGCGGTCGAGTTCGCGCATCACGCGGCCTGTGGCATTGACCTCGACCCGCTTGGCGCCGGCCTTTCCACGCAATCCGTTCTCGAGCTTGGCCTCGACGCCGACCTTGCCGATCTGGAACCGCGGGATGCGCAGGACCTGGTCGGGGTCTTCCATGCGTTCGAGGTCGTAGTCAGAGACCGGCCCGACATAGCCCAGAACATGGGCCAGATCGCCGCGGCGCGGGTAGATCCGGCTGAGCCCGACCTCTGGCGTCACGCCCGGCAGGGCCGGCGCGTTGACCGAGACCCGGCTGATGTCCTCCCAGCTCACGTCCTCGGCGATGGTCACGGGCAGGAAGGGCGCCGAGCGGTTCATCTCGGTCCGGGCGCGTTCCAGCGTGTCCTCGTCGAGTGTCACGATGCGGCGCAGCCGGTCCAGCACGGCGTCGATGTCGCCGGCATCCTCGCGCACCATCACGATGCGGTAGGAAGGTACGTTCTGCGCCAGCCGCAGCCCGTTGCGGTCAAATACCTCGCCGCGGGTCGGCGGGATCAGGCGGATGTTGATGCGGTTTTCCTCGGCGAGCAGGCGGAACTGGTCGGCCTGGTCGACCTGCAGGTGCCGCATGCGCGCACCGAGTGTGCCGACGAACAGCAGCTGCGCCCCGCCAAGCACGGCGGCGCGGCGGCTGATCACGCGGTTGCTGGCATCGGTTTCGGCGCGGGTGCGTCTCACGGAACTGCCCTCCGGAGGAAACGTGCGAACATTACATCCGGCCTCCCACCGCGTCCAGTTCGCCCGGCACCGTCTTGCGCACGCCCATCAGCCCGTGGGTGGCCGCCACGGCAAGCGGGTAGAACAGCATCGTCATGACCATGGCGAAGAGATGCAGGCCGAGCGTCGGCGGCTCGGTCAGCGTCAGAACCAGCGCCGCGCGGTAGGCTAGGGTGACGATCACGACCATCAGACAGACCGAGAACCATTCGCCTGCAAAACCCGTATCGCGCAAGGTGCGGGCGCGGGATTTCAGCTTTTCGCAGCCGATCAGGGCCAGCGCGGCCCAGAGGCCCGGCGGGCGTTGCAGCAGCAGGTCGGCAAGCAGGAAGATCGCCGCGAGCAGCAGGGCGGGCACGTATTCCGGGCGCCGCAGCACCCAGGCCGCGGCGAAGCACAGCAGCAGGTCGGGTCCCGCCCAGCTGCGCGGCGCGGTGTCGAGCGGCAGCAGCCGGAAGAACAGGATCACCGCCGCCAGCAGCGCGAACCCGAGCCGCATGGCCCAGAGCCGGGTCAGCGACAGCTCAGTCATCGCCGCGCTCCACCGGCAGTGGCGGCAGTTCGGGGCCGATCACCTGGGCGGTATCGGAGACGGGTTCGGTCCCGTGGTGGCGCAGCACGCGCAGGAATTCGAGCCGCTCGAAATCGGCGGCAAGGCGCACGCGAAGGCGACCGCCGGGATCCGAGGCAACCTGCCCGATCAGCAGCCCCGGCGGAAACACGCCGCCGTCGCCGGAACTCACGATCCGGTCGCCGGGGCGCACGAGGTCGCGGTTTTCCAGAAAGTCGATGGGCGGGGCGGCGGAGTTGTCGCCGGCGATGATGGCGCGCTGGCCGGACGGCTGGATCACCGCTGGAATGCGGCTCGAGGCGTCCGTCAGCAGGATCACCCGTGAGGTGTTCTGCCCCACGCCGGAGATCCGCCCGACAAGGCCGATGCCGTCCATCGTCGCCCAGCCGTCCATCAGCCCGTCGCGCGAGCCCACGTTTAGCAGGACCGACTGGCGGAAGGGCGAGCCGCTGTCGGCCATAACCACGCCGGTGATGTAGGTCAGGCGCGGATCGAGGCGCACGTTGTTGAGGTCGAGAAGGCGGGCGTTCTCCTGCTCGAGCTGCAGGGCCGCCTCCTTCCAGGCCTGCATCTGGCGCAGTTCGGAGCGCAGCTCGCGGTTCTGCTCGGCGAGGTTCTGGTAGCTCTGGAAATCGCGCAGCAGATTGATCGCACCCGTGACCGGAGCCATCGCCCAGGAGAAACTCGGCACGAAGCGGTCGCTGACCTGCGCACGAAAGCGTTCGACGCGCGGGCTGTCGATGCGCCAGACGAGAAACACGGCTAGCAGGCAAAGCACCAGCACGCTCAGCAGCAGCCGGCGGAGCGGGCCGGCGTAGTCTGAACTTCCGGAACGATCCCTGGCCATGCTGGCGGGCCTCCTCGCCCCGGCGAGGCTCGGACCGGGGCCTTGGCTCTAGTGTGACGCGATCAGCTGTCGTAGTCGATGGCGTGGCGCAACTGTTTCTCGTATTCGAGCGCTTTCCCGGTCCCGAGGGCCACACAGTTCAGCGACTCGTCCGCGATCGACACCGCAAGGCCGGTCTGCTCGCGCAGTGCGAGGTCTAGATCGCCCAGCAGCGCGCCGCCACCCGTGAGCATCACGCCGCGGTCGACGATGTCGGCGGCAAGATCCGGCGGCGTGGTCTCGAGCGCGGTCATCACCGCCTCGCAGATCTGCTGCACCGGTTCGGCCAGCGCCTCGGCGATCTGGGCCTGGGTCACCTCGATTTCCTTCGGCACACCGTTCAGCAGGTCGCGGCCGCGGATCTGCATCGAGGTGCCGCGCCCGTCGTCGGGCATGCGGGCGGTGCCGATGGAGGTCTTGATGCGTTCGGCGGTGGTCTCGCCGACGAGCAGGTTCTGCTGACGCCGCAGGTAGGAAATGATCGCCTCGTCCATGCGGTCGCCGCCGACGCGCACCGAGCGCGCGTAGACGATATCGCCCAGGCTCAGCACGGCGACCTCGGTGGTGCCGCCGCCGATGTCGACGACCATGCTGCCCGTCGGGTCGGTGATCGGCATGCCCGCGCCGATGGCGGCCGCGATGGGCTCTGCGATCAGGCCGGCGCGGCGCGCACCCGCGGACAGAACCGACTGCCGGATCGCGCGTTTCTCGACCGGCGTTGCGCCGTGCGGCACGCAGACGATGATCTTGGGTTTGGAGAAGGTCGAGCGCTTGTGCACCTTGCGGATGAAGTACTTGATCATCTCCTCGGCGGTGTCGAAGTCGGCGATCACGCCCTCGCGCATCGGCCGGATCGCCTCGATCGAGCCCGGCGTGCGGCCCAGCATCAGCTTGGCATCTTCGCCCACGGCCAGCACCTTCTTGACGCCGTCCTTGACGTGGTAGGCGACCACCGACGGCTCTGACAGCACGATGCCCCGGCCCTTCACGTAGACAAGCGTGTTGGCGGTGCCGAGGTCGATGGCCATGTCGGAAGAGAACAGACCACGGATGTTGTCGAAGAGGGACATGCGGAGAAGGGCCTTTGCGTCATTATGAACGGCCCGCGACTCTGCAGTCGCGGGCACGTCCGGTTCTTATAGGCATCCCATGACGAAGGGAAAAGGGGACAATGCCCCGGGATCAGCGCCAATTTGCCATGACGCCGCAACGTTCGTCGCCATGCGTCGCAGCGTTGCGTCGCTCTACGTCAGCGTTCAGCCGACGTCCTTGTAGCTGATCTCGCGCCGGTCCGAGCCTGTCTTCTCGCGCCGCATCAGAAGACGGTTGAGCGCGTGGATGTAGGCCAGCGTCGAGGCGACGACGGTGTCGGTGTTGGCCGACTGGCCGGTGACGATGCGCCCGTCCTCCTCGAGCCGGACCGACACCGTGGCCTGCGCGTCCGTGCCTTCGGTCACCGCACTCACCTGGTAGAGCTGCAGACGTGCCTCGTGCGGAACCAGCGCCTTGACCGCATTGAACGCGGCATCGACGGGGCCATCGCCGGTCTTGCTCGCCGATTGCTCGGCGCCGTCGATCTCCATGACGATGTCGGCCTGCTGCGGGCCTTCGGTGCCGCAAACCACCTTGAGAGACTTCAGCTTCAGCTTGTCGCTTTCGGGGTCGGTCGCCGTGCGCATCAGCGCGATGAGGTCGTCGTCGTAGACTTCCTTCTTGCGGTCGGCGAGTTCCTTGAACCGCACGAACACGTCCTTGAGCTGGTTGTCGCCCAGCTCGAAGCCAAGCTCGTTGAGCTTGGCGCGCAGGGCGGCCCGGCCCGAGTGCTTGCCCATCACGAGGTTCGTCGCCGAAAGACCCACGTCCTCGGGGCGCATGATCTCGAAGGTCTCGGCGTTTTTCAGCATCCCGTCCTGGTGGATGCCGCTTTCGTGGGCAAAGGCGTTCTTGCCGACGATGGCCTTGTTGAACTGCACCGGGAAACCCGAGACCGCCGCGACGCGGCGCGAGATGTTCATGATCTTGGTGGAATCGACCTCCGTGCGGAACGGCATGATGTCGTTGCGCACCTTGAGCGCCATCACCACCTCTTCGAGCGCCGTGTTGCCGGCCCGTTCGCCGAGGCCGTTGATCGTGCATTCGATCTGGCGCGCGCCGGCCTCGACCGCCGCCAGCGAGTTCGCCGTCGCCATGCCGAGATCGTTGTGACAATGCGTGGCGAAGACGATCTCGTCCGCGCCGGGCACCTTCTCGATCAGCATCCGGATCAGGTCGGCGCTTTCGCGCGGGGCGGTGTAGCCCACCGTGTCGGGAATGTTGATCGTGGTGGCGCCTGCCTTGATCGCGATCTCGACCACGCGGCAAAGGTAATCCTCTTCCGTGCGCGTGGCGTCCATCGGCGACCATTGCACGTTGTCGCAGAGATTGCGGGCATGGGTCACGGTTTCGTGGATCCGCTCGGCCATCTGGTCCTGGTCGAGGTTCGGGATCGCCCGGTGCAGTGGCGAGGTGCCGATGAAGGTATGGATGCGTGGTTTCTTCGCATGTTTGACCGCCTCCCAGCAGCGGTCGATGTCGGGCAGCTGCGCCCGGGCGAGACCGCAGATCACGGCGTCTTGCGTCTGGCGCGCGATTTCGGAGACGGCCTTGAAATCGCCCTCCGAGGCGATGGGAAAGCCCGCCTCGATAATGTCGACGCCCATCTCGTCGAGCAGTGCGGCGATTTCAAGCTTCTCGGCGTGGGTCATCGTGGCCCCGGGCGACTGTTCGCCGTCACGAAGGGTGGTGTCGAAGATCAGGACGCGGTCCTGTTGGCTCTTGTCGGTCATGGTGATGTCTTTCCGATGGCTGCTGTTTTCATCCGTGGCGCGCGGCGCAATCCTCTGAGCGGGCGCGCCGGGATGGCACGCTCAGAGGCGGATTAGCAGCAGCGGGGCGCGCAGGAGGGCCGCACGGGACGTGCAGGGCAGGGTCTTGATGTGTGCGGCCTCGGTCATGGGGCCACTTTATAGCGGCGCGGGATGAAATGGGAAGGCTGTTTTTGCGGGCGCAGGGCGGGGCGGGGCGCAATGCCATTGAAGCGGTGGCGCCTGCCGCTAGTTGGCTCGGGATGGCAAGGGTACTAATCATCGGCGCCTCGGGCGGCATCGGCGCTGCCGTCGCGGACGCCTGCACGGCGCGAGGCGATGACGTGACCGGACTTTCGCGGTCCGGCGACGGGCTCGACCTGACGGACGAGGCCTCGGTCGACCGGATCGTCGGAGAGATCTCCGGGCCGTTCGACCTGGTTCTCTTGGCGACCGGTGCGCTCGAGATCGACGGCGCCGAGCCGGAAAAGACCATCAAGGCGATCAAGGCGAAGGCGATGCTCGACCAGTTCGCGCTCAACGCCGTGGGTCCGGCGCTGGTTTTGCGCCACGCGCCGGACCTGCTGCCGCGCGAGGGGCGTTCGGTCTTTGCGGTGCTGTCGGCGCGAGTCGGGTCCATTGAAGACAACCGGATCGGCGGCTGGATCAGCTACCGCAGCGCCAAGGCGGCGGTGAACCAGGTGGTCCATACCGCGGCGATCGAACTGGCGCGCAGCCATGGCGAGGCGGTCTGCGTCGCGCTGCATCCTGGCACCGTCGCCACGGAGTTCACGCGCAAATACTTGGGCCGACATCCGTCCGTGGCGCCCGAGGAAGCGGCCGAGAACCTGCTTGGCGTCATCGACGGGCTGACATCCGACGACAGCGGCGGGTTCTTCGACTGGGCTGGCAAGGCGGTGCCGTGGTGAGCCGGCTCGTGCTGGTGCTCGGCGACCAGCTGACCAAGTCGCTCAGCGCGCTGCGCGAGGCGCGCAAGGACGCAGATGTCGTCGTGATGGCCGAGGTCGAGGAAGAGGCCGAGTACGTTCGCCACCATCCCAAGAAGATCGCGCTGGTCTTTGCCGCCATGCGCAAGTTCGCAGCAACGCTGCGCGATGACGGTTGGGACGTGCGCTACACCGAGCTCGACGATACCACGAACGCCGGGTCGATTGTCGGAGAGCTGCTGCGCCGCGCCGGGGAAACCGGTGCCGAGAGCGTTCTGGCCACCGAACCCGGCGAATGGCGGCTGATCGACAAGCTGCGCTATGCTCCGATCAAGACCGAGGTCCTGTCCGACGATCGTTTCATCGCCTCGCACGCGGAATTCGAACGCTGGGCCAAGGGGCGCAAGGCGCTGCGGATGGAATATTTCTATCGCGAGATACGTCGCAAGACCGGGCTGATGATGGAGGGCGACGAACCGGCGGGCGGGGAATGGAACTTCGACAAGGACAACCGCAAGCCGCCGCCGAAATCCATCGACCACGACGGCCCGCCGGTCTTCGAGCCCGACGAAGAGGTCTCGGCGGTGCTGGACCTCGTGGAGGCGCGTTTCGGTGACAACTTCGGTGACCTGCGGCCCTTCGGCTTCGCCACCACACGGCGGCAAGCGCTGGCGGTGCTTCGGCATTTCATCGAACACGCGCTGCCGCGTTTCGGCGACTACCAGGACGCGATGCTCGACGATCACCGCTGGCTTTACCACGCGGTCATCTCGCCTTACCTCAACCTCGGGCTGCTCGATCCGCTAGAGGTCTGCGAACGCGCGGAAAAGGCCTGGAAGGACGGGGACGTGCCGATCAACGCCGCCGAAGGCTTCATCCGGCAGATTATCGGCTGGCGCGAATACGTCCGCGGCATCTACTTTCTCGAAGGACCCGACTACCCCAAGCGCAACGGGCTCGGCCACGATCGCGACCTGCCGGCGCTCTACTGGGGCGGTGAGACGCGGATGCGCTGTCTGGAACAGGCGGTGCGGCAGACGAAGGAAGAGGCCTACGCGCATCACATCCAACGGCTGATGGTCACCGGCAATTTCGCGCTGCTGATCGGGGCCGACCCCGGGCAGGTGCACGAATGGTATCTCGAGGTCTATGCGGACGCCTACGAGTGGGTCGAAAGCCCCAACACCGTCGGCATGAGCCAGTTCGCCGACGGCGGGGTGATCGCGTCGAAGCCCTACGTGAGCAGCGGCGCTTACATCTCGCGCATGTCGGACTACTGCAAATCCTGCGCCTACAAGGTCGGGGACAAGACCGGCGAGGATGCCTGCCCGTTCAACCTTCTCTATTGGCATTTCCTTGACCGGCACCGCGACCGGTTCGAGCCGAACGGACGCATGGCCAACATCTATCGCAACTGGGACCGGATGGACGACGAACGCAAACGGACCGTGTTGCGCGAGGCCCGTGCGTTTCTCGACCGCCTCGACGCGGGCGAGACGGTCTGACTCTATTCCGGCTGCCGGTCCCGGCAGGCGCGCGCATCACGCAAAAGCGCCGAGACATGCGCGTCCTCGATGCCGAGCGCCTCGAATTGGCGGGAGATGTTCTCGACGTAGTCGAAGCTGCTGCCGTAGTAGCCCGCCCCGTTCGCGGCGTAGCGAACCTGGTCGGCGTAGCCGAGGTCGGGGTGGATCGCATCCGCGGCATAATCGGCCAGGAAGGTGAGCGCCGATACCGGCGCGCCGTCGATGAAGATCTCGATATGCGCCGCCGTGTAGACCGGACCGAGTTTCTCGCGGCGCCAGAGGTGGTGCGATTCCTCCTCGACGAGGTCCGCGGCAATCCGGAAGGCAAGCCCCTCGCACCCCGCGCCGCGGTCGAGTGCAGCCATGACGCCGGGACTTTCCGGCGTGCCGCGCCAGCCCGAGACGTCGACGAAGATGAAGCGCCGCTCGTGTTCCGGCGCGAAGGCGCGGCGCACCTCGGCAAAGCGCAGCGCGGGATCCCACATCAGCGAGCCGTAGGCGAACACCCAGAGGTCCTGCCCGGAACGGTCCCGAAGCGCAACTGTGCGCGAGGCTTCACGCACATCCTCCGGGTCGATCATATCGGGGCGCATGCCGCGGACACTGAGTTCGCGCACGAGGTCCTCGACCTTGAAGCTGCGGAAATAGGAGGTGAGCGGATCGGCGATGCGGTCGCGCAACTCCGGATGCCGGGCGAAGGGGTCCGGGTTGGCGTCGATGCCGGAAGGTCCCGTGATCATGGCCGTGTCTTGCTCGATCGGTCGCGCCGGGCCGGCCCCGGAATTTTGCAAAATTCCGGCCCGTTTTCCGGATCGGAAAACGCCGCGCGGATCAACCGTCCTGCTTCAGGGCGCCGTTGTCCCAGGTCCCGGTCTTTTCCTCGCCTGTGGCGTAGCGCATCGTGCCGCTGCCCTGGCGCTTGCCGGCCTTGAAGCTGCCTTCGTAGACATCCCCGTTGGCATAGGTCGCAACCCCCTCGCCTTCGAAGTCACCCTCCGCCCAGTCGCCTTCGTAAGAAAAGCCCGAAGCCATGGTGATCTTGCCCTTGCCGTGACGCTTTCCGTTCTCGAAGCCGCCCTCGTAGACGGTGCCGTCGGCGAAGGTGGCGGTCCCCTGGCCCTGCCGCTGGCCGTCGATCCAGTCGCCCTCGTAGCGGTAGCCGTTGGCGAAGGTCATGACCCCCTTGCCGTGGTTGCGCGCATTCCGGAACCCGCCTTCGTAGGTCACCCCGTTGGCGTAGGTCGCCTTGCCCTGGCCGTCGATCACTCCGCTCTTCCAGTCGCCCTCGTAGGTCGAGCCGTCGGGATAGGTGATCAGCCCCGCGCCGTCCGCGAGACCTGCCTTGAAGTCGCCCTCGTAGACCGACCCGTCGGGATAGGTGACCTTGCCCAGGCCCTCGCGCTCGCCCTTGACCCAGGCGCCGGTGTAGACGTAGCCGTCGGTCGAGGTGAAGGTGCCCTCGCCGTGGCGCCGGTCGTTGCTGAAGGTACCCTCGTAGACGTCGCCGTTGGCATAGGTCACCTTGCCGGTGCCTTCGCGCTTGCCCGCAGAAAGCTGGCCTTCGTAGACGTCGCCGTTGGGCTGGGTGAGCGTTCCGCTCCCGTCGATCTGGCCCTCGGCCCACTGGCCGGTGTAGACCAGCCCGTCGGGCATCGTGAGCTTGCCCTGACCCGAGCGTTTACCTGCGACCACCTCGCCATCGTAGACCGTGCCGTCGGGATAGGTGATCACGCCGACGCCGTTTTCGACGCCGTCGACCCAGTCGCCCTTGTACTCGTAGCCGCCCGGCACGCTCATCGTGCCCTTGCCGTGGTACTTGGCGTTGCGGAACGCGCCCTCATAGCGCACCCCGTTGGCGTAGGACGCGATGCCCTGACCGGTGATCTCGCCCGCCGTCCAGTCGCCCTCGTAAGTGCCGCCGTCGGCGAAGGTGATCTTGCCGAACCCGTCGGGCTTGCCCTTGGCGAAGGTGCCTTCGTAGATCGACCCGTCCGGGAAATGCGCGGTCCCGTCGCCCTTGATCTCGCCGTCGACCCATTCGCCGGTGTACTCGTAGCCGCTGGGCAGCTTGTAGGTCCCGAGCCCGTGCTGCACGCCGCCCTTGAAGGTGCCTTCGTAGACTCCTCCGTCGTCGTATTGCTTGGTCAGGATCTGGCCGTCCTGCGCGGATGCGGTCACCGGCAGAAGCGCGACGGTGAAGCTGATCAGGCAAAGGCTTTTGCGGGTAAGCGTCATCTCGGGCCTGTATTCGGTCGACTGGGAGTCTGGTGACTGGGTCTTGGCTGTCGCGGTAACACCGCGCAGGCTCTCGGGCCTGCGCGTAAGGTTAAGGCTTGCGTCCCGCCGGGGCAACGCCTTTCGGGCCCGCAGGGCGGCTTGGGCTTTTCACCGCGGCCCGATCTGTTACATCACCCCGGTGCAGAGACAGAAGGCGCGCAGATGGCAGACCGCTTCCGCATCACCCTCGGACAGCTGAACCCGACCGTGGGCGATCTGGCCGGCAACGCGGCGCTCGCGCTGAAGGCCTGGGAGGCTGGGCGCACGGCGGGTGCCGATCTCGTCGCGCTGCCCGAGATGTTCATCACCGGCTACCAGATCCAGGACCTCGTGATGCGCCGGTCGTTCCAGCTCGACGTTGCGCGCCGGATCGAGCAGCTTGCCCGCGACTGCGCCGACGGGCCACCGATGGCAATCGGCAGTCCCTGGGTCGAAGGCACCAAGCTTTACAATGCCTACCTGATCCTCAAGGGCGGGCGGATCGCGAGCCAGGTGCTCAAGCATCACCTGCCGAACGAGGATGTCTTCGACGAGGTGCGGATCTACGACGCCGGACCGCTGGGCGGGCCTTATGCCGTCGGGAACACCCGGATCGGTTCGCCGATCTGCGAGGACGCCTGGTACGAGGACGTGGCCGAGACGCTGGCCGAGACCGGGGCCGAGTTCCTGCTGGTCCCGAACGGCTCGCCCTACCACCGGCACAAGTACGACGTGCGGATCAATCACATGGTCGCACGCGTGATCGAGACCGGCCTGCCGCTGATCTATCTCAACATGGTCGGCGGCCAGGACGACCAGGTCTTCGACGGCGCGAGTTTCGGGCTGAACCCGGGCGGCAAGCTGGCTGTGCAACTGCCCGGCTTCGACGAATGCATCGCCCATGTCGACCTGGAGCGCACGTCCGAGGGCTGGCGCATCGTCGAAGGCGAGAAGGCGCACCAGGGCGACGCATGGGAGCAGGATTACCGCGTCATGGTGCAGGCGACGCGGGATTATTTCCGAAAAACCGGGTTCAAGAAGGCACTGCTGGGGCTCTCGGGCGGGGTCGACAGCGCGCTGGTGGCGGCGATTGCGGCCGATGCGCTGGGCCCCGGGAACGTGCGCTGCGTCATGCTGCCGTCGGAGTACACGTCCGAGCATTCGCTCGAGGATGCCGAGAGCGTCGCCAAGGCGCTGGGCTGCCACTACGACTACGTGCCGATTTCGAAAGCCCGCGCGGCGGTCACCGAAACGCTGGCGCCGCTTTTCGAGGGGCAGGCGCCGGACCTGACCGAAGAGAACATCCAGTCCCGCTTGCGCAGCCTTTTGCTGATGGCGCTGTCGAACAAGTTCGGCGAGATGCTTCTGACCACCGGCAACAAGTCCGAGGTCGCGGTGGGTTATGCTACGATCTACGGCGACATGTCGGGCGGCTACAACCCGATCAAGGATCTCTACAAGACCCGCGTCTTCGAGACCTGCCGATGGCGCAACGCGAACCATCGCGACTGGATGAATGGGCCTGACGGAGAGGTGATCCCCGACCGGGTGATCACCAAGCCGCCCTCGGCTGAGTTGCGCGACGACCAGAAGGACAGCGACAGCCTGCCCGATTACCCCGACCTCGACGCGATGCTCGAAATCCTCGTCGACAAGGCCGGCTCGGTGGCCGATTGCGTGGCCGCGGGGTTCGACGAGAAGACGGCGCAGAAGGTCGAACATCTCGTCTACGTCAGCGAGTACAAGCGCTTCCAGGCCGCGCCCGGCGCGCGCCTGACCAGCGGCGCCTTCTGGCTGGACCGGCGCTATCCCATCGTCAATCACTGGCGCGACCGGGACTGAAACCGGCATCAAGCGGACAGGTCGCTGATCGGAAAGCTGTTTCAGAATCGTGTCGCGCCATGCTAGGTGTTGCGGCATGGACGGCGCAAACCCCAACATAGGCGAAGATCGGCCGGTGATCCGGCAACTCGACGAGGCGGCGATCAACCGCATCGCGGCGGGCGAGGTCGTCGAACGCCCGGCCTCGGCGGTCAAGGAGCTGGTGGAAAACGCGCTCGACGCCGGGGCACGTCGGATCACGGTCGACTATGCCGACGGCGGCAAGACGCTGATCCGGGTGGCCGATGACGGCTGCGGCATGTCGGCCGAGGAGTTGCCGCTCGCCCTTGCCCGGCACGCGACCTCGAAGATCGACGGGTCCGACCTGCTCGACATCCACACCTTCGGCTTTCGCGGCGAGGCGCTGCCCTCGCTCGGGGCGGTAGGACGTCTGACCATCGCCAGCCGCGCACCGGGCTCTGCCGGTGTCGAAATGACGGTCGAGGGCGGGCAGACGCGCGGCACGCGCCCGGCGGCGCTCAACGGCGGCACCACGGTCACCTTGCGCGATCTCTTCTACGCCACGCCGGCGAGGCTCAAGTTCCTGCGCACCGACCGGGCCGAGGCGCAGGCCATCGCCGACGTGATCCGGCGCCTCGCCATGGCCGAGCCTTACGTGAGTTTTGTGCTGCGAGACGCCTCGGGCACCGGTGCGCCGCGCGAGATCCTGCGCACCGAGGCAGAGCAGGGCGAACTTTTTGACGCGCTGCAGGCGCGCCTCGGCCGCATTCTCGGACGGGAGTTCGCCGAGAACGCCCTGCCCATAGACGCGGTGCGCGAGGGGCTGCGGCTGAAGGGCTACGCCGCTCTGCCGACCTATTCGCGGGGCGCTGCGGTGGCGCAGTTTCTCTTCGTCAACGGCCGCCCGGTGCGCGACAAGCTGCTGACCGGGGCGCTGCGCGCCGCCTATTTCGACTTTCTGAGCCGTGATCGGCACCCGGCGGCGGCGCTCTTCGTGGAGTGCGACCCGCGCCTTGTCGACGTGAACGTGCATCCGGCGAAATCCGAGGTCCGGTTCCGCGATCCCGGTCTTGCGCGGGGTCTGATCGTCTCGGCCCTGCGGCACGCCCTGGCCGAGGCCGGGCACCGGGCCTCGACCACGGTCTCCACGGCGACGCTGGGCGCGATACAGCCGCAGCCCGAGGTGGGGCGCGTCTACCAGATGGACCGCCCGCGCCCCGGCCCGATGCCCGCACCCTCGGCGCCGGGCTTTGCCGAAACCGCGCAGGTCTGGGGACGGATCGAGGAGACGCCGGAAGTCGTCGAGGACGAAACCCCGGCGGATTACCCGCTGGGCACCGCGCGCGGTCAGGTGCACGAGAACTACATCCTCGCCCAGACTGCGGACGGCATGGTGATCGTCGACCAGCATGCCGCCCATGAACGGCTGGTCTACGAGAAGCTGAAACGCCAGATGGCGGAGAACGGGGTGACCTCGCAGGCGCTGCTGATCCCGGAAATCGTCGAGCTTTCCGCGTCGGACTGTGCCCGCCTTCTGGCGACCGCCGACGATCTGGCGCGGTTCGGGCTGGTGATCGAGGCCTTCGGCAGCGCTGCCGTGGCTGTTCGCGAAACGCCTGCACTTCTCGGCCAGGTGGATGCGCGGGCGCTACTGCTCGACGTGCTCGACGAACTGGCCGACGCGGGCCAGAGCAATGCTGTGCAGGCGCGTGTCGAGGCGATCCTCAGCCGCGTCGCCTGCCACGGCTCGATCCGCTCGGGCCGTCGGATGCGCGCCGAGGAGATGAACGCGCTTTTGCGCGAGATGGAGGCGACGCCGCATTCCGGGCAATGCAACCACGGCCGACCCACCTACGTCGAACTCAAGCTTGCCGACATCGAACGGCTGTTCGGACGCAGATGATCGAGATCGCCGGACAGAGTTATGCCTTCGACGACCCGCGCGTGTTGGCGCTGCTCGCCGGTGCGGCGGTGCTGGTGCTGATCCTCGTGCTGCTGATCCTTGCCGTACGCCGGGCCGGGGCCAGTGCCGCGATGGCCGCGCCGCTTGCGCGCCAGATCCATTATCTCGGGCAGTCGGTGCAGCAGTTGGGGGCAGGCCAGGAGCAGTTGCGCGGTGGGCTGCAGACCGTCTCGGACACACAGGCCAATGCGCAGACCCAGGTGATCCAGACGATGGAGACGCGGTTGGCTTCGGTGCAGCAGCAGATGCAGGACCGGCTGGCCGAGAACGCGATGCGCTCGGCCCGGGCGCTGGCCGAAATGCAGGAGCGCATGAACGAGACGCTCAGCGGGTCGTCGAAGCAGACCGCAACCTCGTTGACGCAATTGCAGGAACGCCTGGCGGCGATCGACAAGGCGCAGGACAACATCACCAAGCTGTCGGGTGACGTGCTGTCGCTGCAGGACATCCTCAGCAACAAGCAGACGCGCGGGGCCTTCGGGGAAATCCAGCTGCACGACATCGTGTCCAAGGCGTTGCCCAAGGACAGCTACGCGCTGCAGGCGACGCTGTCGAACGGCAAGCGCGCCGATTGCCTGATCCACCTGCCCAATCCACCCGGCCCCATCGTAATCGACAGCAAGTTCCCGCTGGAAGCCTACGAGGCGCTGCGCCGGGCCGACAACGACCGAGCGCTGCGCGAGGCGGCGCAGGCGCTGCGGGTGGCGGTGCGCGCTCACATCAAGGCGATCGGCGATCGCTATATCCTCGAAGGCGAGACGGCGGATGGGGCGATCCTGTTTCTGCCGTCAGAGGCGGTCTATGCCGAGTTGCACGCCAATTTCCCGGAACTCGTGCGCGAAGGCTTCAACGCGCGTGTCTGGATCGTGTCGCCGACGACCTGCATGGCGACGCTGCACACCATGCGGGCGATCCTCAAGGATGCGCGGATGCGCGAGCAGGCCGGAGCGATCCGCAAGACGCTGCACCAGCTTCACCGCGACGTGGAAATCGTGGTAGAGCGCGTCGGCAAGCTCAACACGCACTTCGGCCAGGCCCGGGCCGATCTCGACGGCATCACCACGGCGGCGGAACGCGCCGGCAAAAGGGCCGCACGGCTCGACAATTTCGATTTCGAGGAACTGGCCGAGGATGGCGGACAGGTGGTGCCGCTGGCCAAGCCGAAGGGCTGACAGGCTCAGGCCGTCGCGAAGACGAACTCGTCGGCCTCGATCCGCACGTAGTCCCGGACAGCGTTCATGGCCTTGGCGACAGGCGCGGACGGGCGCGGGCGCGCGACGGCTGCCACGGGCCGGTCAAGCTCGCGCAGGACGTGGAACAACGCGCGGTGGGTCCCGAAGATCTGCGGCGGGACAATGACGGTTCGGATCCGTTCCGGCGAATATCGCTTCATGGTGCAAGGCTCCCCTGGTGCAGATCGGGTACCGCCTCGCAGTGTCGATTTTGTGGCGAATTTGCGCGATCTTTCTGCTGGCGGGTTTCAAGCCTGCAGACGGCCGCGTGCCTCTGCCCGACCTCCGGTGGCCGGCACCAGTTCGGCGGCACATCCCAGCCCGTGCGGCGGCATGCCGGAGTAGAGCGTTTCGTATTGCCCGGCCTTGACCAGATAGGTCTCGTGCCAGATCCCGACGTCGCCGCGCCGGTCCTTCAGCCGCCTGTTGAAGTCGACCCAGGCCGGAAAGTGATGACGGTCGTCGGCGCGCGCGTAGGCTTCGAGATGCGCGAAGCTGCGCCAGTATTGCACGATGCCCGCCCGCGCCAGGCCAGTATGGCCGAGAAAGCCGGTCTGCTCCGCCGGCAGGCGCTGCAACTCCGCCAGCATGCGCGGCATTGCCCGGACCGTCGGCAGCCATGCGCCGATCTTCCAGGGCTTGTTGATCCGCACGCCGATCAGGAAGACGACGAAATCGCCCTCGATCCGGGCGGTCATTCGGTCGGCGATCACTCCGGACATGCCCTAGTCTCCCTGCACACAAGCCGCAGGACTGTGGCACGCGCGTCGATTCGCGCAAAGCCGGTCCGAGGTCAGCCGCGCGGATCGTCGAGGTGGTCGCGCCAGGAATGCTGCGGCTGGTACCCGAGCATCTGCTTGGCCTTGGCGCTTGAGAACAGCGTCTCGTGCGTTCCGACGTCGCGTCTGACCGGCACGTCGGCATAGTAGCGCTCGAGCAGTTCCGGTGTCGTGAGGCTCACCGAGTGATCGTCGTTCGAGACGTTGAAAACCTCGTAGCCGAGTCCGTCCGTCTCGAGGCATTTCTGCACCAGCTGGCCGAGGTCGCGCACGTCTATGTAGGAGAACGTGCTGCGGCGGCGCAGGTCCGGGTTTTCCATATAGGCCGGGAAATCCGTGGTGTATTCATCCGGCGCGATCACGTTGTTGAGGCGCAGCCCGTAGATGTCGAAGCCCGAGCGGCGCTGGAAGCCGCGGGCGGTCGCCTCGTTGCAGACTTTCGACATGGCGTAGCTGTCTTCGGGAACCGTCGGGTGATCTTCGTCGATGGGCAGGTACACGGGCTTGCGGACGCCGTCCGCGAAACAGACGCCGTAGGCGGTTTCGGACGAGGCGAAGATGATCTTGCGCACTCCGAAGCGGACGGCGGCGTCGATGACATTGTAGGTGCCGATGGTGTTGACGCGAAAGCACTCGCCGTCCGAGGTGATGAGGATGCGCGCGACGGCGGCGAAATGCACCACGGCATCGAACTTCGGCACGCCGGTTCCGGGGTCGAGCTCGTCGAACCCGACAAGCGAGGACATGGTGTCGTAGACCTGACCGGGATCGGTGATGTCGACGATGCGGTTTTCGACGCCGGGCAGATCGAGCGGCTGCAGGTCGACGTTGAGAACGCGGTGGCCTTGTTCGATCAGGTAGGGGATCACGTGGCGGCCGGCCTTGCCGGTGCCGCCGGTGAAGAGAATCCGCATGGTCTGCTCCTTGGTGGCGTCTGGCGCAGACCTAGCAGCAAAAACCCCGGGAGATGAACCCCGGGGTCTGTTTCGTTTCAACCGGTTGACCGGATCAGATGATGCGAACCTGCGTACCGACCGGGCAAAGGCCGTAGAGCTCTTCGATCTTCTCGTTGTAAAGCCCGATGCAGCCCGAGGAGGACCGGCGTCCGATCTTGCGCGTGTCGTGGGTGCCGTGGATCAGGTAGGCGGGCCAGCTGAGGTACATGGCGTGGGTTCCGAGCGGATTGCCGGGGCCCGGGGGCATGTAGCTGAGCGTCGGGTCGGCTTCGAGCATCGATTGCGTCGGCGTCCAGTCGGGACCGACCCGCTTGCGCACGACCTCCGTGTAGCCGCGCTTGGTCAGTTCGTTGGTGCGCGGGACCGAAGTCGGATAGATGCGGTAGTCCGATCCGTCCGCGCTCCAGTAATGCAGACACCGCGATTCGGTATCGCAGACGATCGTCGAGCGCCCAAGACGATCGAAGTGGTCCTGCCAGCGCTGGGTGCGGAAGCTCGAGATGTTGCGGCGCACCGCGCCGGTCTCGCGGCGTTCCTGCGCGAGGTCCTCCTCGAACGCGGGATCGAGAATCTGTGCAGCAGCCGGCCGGACGAGGAAGGGAGTCGCCAGCGCGGCCGCGGCGAATTTGCGACGTGTCCAATCGGTCATGGTTCAATCCCCTCTTGCTTGCGCGATGGGCTAGGTAACAGCACGCGTGCGCCTGAAGTGCCAGTAAATCATGCGTGAGTCGCGAGTATGCGATCCACTTGCGGCGAAAGTCAGGCGTATCTGGCGTTCGATTTGGCCTGTTTCAAGCCATTTCGAGTCAGATCCGCAGGAATTTCTGCGCGATCCGGGGCATAAAACTGGTGAACCTCAGCGGAGCGTCCGTGACGGCGAGACAAATGCAGTCCTCGTGTACATCGGCAACCGGCGTGTGCTGCACGTCCGAATCCGCGATTTCGACGTCGCCGCGCGCGAAGTAATCGTCCTCGTCCTGGAACGCGCCCTGCAGAACCATCGTCAGCTCCATCCCGCGGTGGCCGTGATCGGGCATCGCGAGACCGGCCGGGATATAGAGCAGTCGCGCCGTCGCGCGGTCGCCGGTGGTCAAAATCGCCTGTCGCACGCCCATCCCGACGGACCGCCAGCGCACGGCCTCGAGATCGCCGCCGACGTAGTCATGCAGCGGGGCGGGGAACACGCCATTCGGATTGCGGCGCGGCGCCACGCGGTCCTGCGGCTGGGCGTCGATGCGGGCGAAGGTCGCATCGAGGCTGACCGCGCCCAGGGATTCGGCGGATGCATCCGCTTCTTCCAACAGCGCGCCGCCGACGGCATCGAAACTCTCTGCCTTGGCGCGGCACTCGTCGCAGAGTGAAATGTGCGTTGCGACGGCAAGGTCAAACGCTTCGGGCAGGTTGCCGGCCGAATAGGCCATAAGCAACGCGTCGCTAAGGTGATGTTTGATGATTTCTGTCATTGTAATTCGTCACTTCTCATTTCATCGCATGGCGCAAGCGGTCCAGCGCCAGCCGTATCCTCGACTTGATCGTGCCCAGTGGCAGACCCGTTTCCGCGGCGATTTCACTGTGGGTCAGGTCCCCGAAATACGCCTTCTCGATCAGTTCCCGCTGAGCCTTCGGCAGTTTCGCCACCGCAGCACCCAGCAACTCGCTTTCCTGCTGGAGCGCCAGCACGTCATGCTGGTCAGGCTCCTCTTCCGGTCCCCAGGTCAGATCCTCGGGCTCGGGCCGTCTTTGCCGGCGGATCAAGTCGATCCTGCGGTTCCGGGCGATGGTGAAAATCCACGTCGCCACGGATGCCCGCGAGGGATCGAAGAGATGCGCCTTGCGCCAGACCGTCGCCATCACGTCCTGCGTACAGTCCTCGGCGACATCGGCGTTGGTGCCGGACTTGATCAGGAACCCTTTCACCCGCGGCGCGAAATGCCCAAAAAGCTCCGCGAAGGCCGCGCGGTCGCGGAAATCGCGGACCAGCGTCATCTGCGCCACCCACATATGCCTGTCAGTTCCGTCTTCTGCGCTCACGCGTTTTCGATCCGCTTCAACTCGTTCCGACGCACCGACCGACCGGAGAGCCTCCGGAAGATTGCCCACGTCGTAGGGCGTAAATGGCTCGACACCGCTGAACATGCATCGTTTACGTCATCCTCGCGGGGTCGGATCAGATTTTTGCGTCCGCGTTGCATCCATTTCAACACCTGTCCCGTATCTACATGAAATTCCGTAAAGAGTGGAAACAAACGACATGCCTTTCGAAGCCCCGACCGCAAGCTCCATCGCCGCACTGCAGCCGTCCGGTCCGCGCCGGCGGATCGCCGTGATCGGCGGTGGCATTTCCGGCATGGGTGCCGCGCACATGCTTGCCGACGAGGCCGAGGTGGTGCTGTTCGAGGCCGAGCACCGCCTCGGTGGTCATGCGAGAACCGTGATCGCCGGGCGCAACGGGGACCAGCCGGTCGATACCGGCTTCATCGTTTTCAACTACGCCAACTATCCGCATCTTGCCGAGCTCTTTGACACGCTCGGCGTTCCGGTGGTGAAATCGAACATGAGCTTCGGCGCCTCCATCGACGGCGGGCGCATGGAATACGCGCTGCATTCGCTCGACGCGCTTTTCGCCACCCGGCGCAACACCGTCGTGCCGCAGTTCCTGCGGATGGTGCGCGACATCTTCCATTTCAACCGGCATGCCCTGCGCCGGGCCAGCGACCGCAGCCTGAACATCGGCGAGTTCCTCGGCAAGATGGGCACCGGGACCTGGTTCCGCGACTACTACCTGCTGCCCTTGTCCGGCGCGATCTGGTCGACCCCGAAAGAGCGGATCATGGAGTTTCCGGCCCATGCGATGATCCAGTTCTTCGAAAACCATGCCCTACTGAACACCTACGGTCAGCACCAGTGGTACACGGTGCAGGGCGGCTCGGCGCAGTATGTCTCGCGGCTCGAGGCGTCCCTGCGGTCGCGGGGCGTTGGCATCCGGCTGAAGACCCCGGTGCAGGAGGTAAGGCGCCAGCACGGCAAGGTCACGATCCGCGCGCACGGGGGCGTTTCGGAAGTATTCGACGACGTGATCTTCGCGACCCATTCCGACGACACGCTGCGGCTTCTGGCGGACGCTTCCGCTCAGGAACGCGCGAGTCTCGGGACCATTGCCTACCAGCCGAACGAGATCGTGCTGCACGCCGACGAAAGCCTGATGCCGCGCCGGCGCAAGACCTGGGCAAGCTGGGTCTACACCGAGGATCGCAACGCCAGATCCGACGAGATCGATCTGACCTACTGGATGAACTCGCTCCAGCCGATCCCGCAGGACGATCCGCATTTCGTCACGCTGAATTCCCGCCGGCCGATCCGCGAAGAGCTGATCTACGACCAGGTGACACTGCGCCATCCGGTGTACACGCTCGAGGCGTTGGCGGCCCAGCAGGAGCTGCAGCGGAACAACGGGACCGACAACACGTGGTTCTGCGGCGCCTGGATGAAGCACGGCTTCCACGAGGACGGGCTGTCCAGCGCCGTCGACGTGGTCGAGCGGATGCGGCAGCGGCAGGTGTCGCTGGCGGCGGCATGACGGCAACTGTCGAACATATCGCGGGGCAGACTTTCCACGGGCGGCGCGGCGCGGTGCGCAACGCGTTCCGTTACGGCGTCGACTATGTTCTCCTCGACGCCGAGGCAGAGGCCTCGGGTCCGGCCCTCTTCGGACGCAACCGCCGGGCGCTCGCCGCGCTTTGGGACAGCGACCACGGCGGTGCTCCCGGCGCCGGGCGCGGGGCGGCTTGGGTCCGCGAAGTGCTAAAGCGGTACCAGATCGCCGGCATCGCGAAGATCGAGTTGCTGGCGCAGCCGCGTGTTCTCGGTCACGTCTTCAACCCGGTCAGCTTCTGGTTCTGCCGGCGTGCGGACGGGGCGCTGATCGCGAGCATCGCGGAGGTCACGAATACCTACGGCGATCGTCACTGCTACCTCTGCACACACCCCGACCTGTCGCCGATCGCGTCCGAGCACACGCTCCGCGCCCGCAAGATCCTGCACGTCTCGCCGTTTCAGCCCGTGGCGGGTGAATACGCCTTCCGCTTCAACCTCGCACCCGACCGCATCGGGATCTGGATTGGTTACGACCGTGCCGAAGGCGGGCTGGTCGCAACCCTGACCGGACAGCGGTCGCCGCTGAGCAACGCTGGGCTGTTGCGGGCGATGCTGCGCCGGCCGTTCGGGTCGCGGCGTGTGCTGGCGCTGATCCATTGGCAGGCGCTCAAGCTCTGGTGGAAAGGCGCGCGCTTCCGGGCGCAACCGACCCCGCCGGCCGAAGAGGTCAGCCGGTGAATGACGCGCCGCGCTACCCGTCCTACGCGCTTTTCGCCGCCATGCTCTCGGCAGCGGGTCTGCCGATCTACATTCACGCCCCCAAGGTCTATGCCGACGAGTACGGCGTCTCACTCGCTGCGCTCGGCGCCGTTCTGGCCGGCCTGCGCCTGATCGACGTGGTCCAGGACCCGCTGCTGGGACGGCTGTCCGAGCATCTGCGCCCGTCCCGCGGCAGCGCCGTCGCGCTCGCCTGTGCCGTGATCGCGGTGGGCATGGTCGCGCTTTTCGCGCTGCCTCCGGCGCTCGCGCCGCTGGTCTGGTTCGCGATCTCGCTGACCGTCGTCTTCTCGGCCTTCAGCTTCCTGACGATCAACTTCTACGCCCAGGGCGTCGTGCGCGCCGGGGACGGGCACCTGCGCCTCGCGCGCTGGCGCGAGACCGGGGCGCTGGTCGGGATCTGCGTCGCCTCCGTTGCCCCGCTGGTGCTGGGTTACGCCGGGTATGCCGTCGCCTTCGCGCTGCTGGCGGTCTGTGCCTGGCTCGCGATGCGCGGCGAATGGGTCACGACCGAGACCACGGCGCCGTCGATCGGGCTGCGCGCCGTGCTGGGCGACGGCCCGGCGCGCCACCTGCTGCTGATCGCACTGGTCAACGCGGCCCCTGTGGCGGTGACCTCGACGCTGTTCCTGTTCTTCGTGCAGAGCCGGCTCGAGGCGCCGGGCCTCGAAGGACCGCTGCTGTTGGCCTTCTTTCTCGCCGCGGCGCTCGCCGCGCCCGGCTGGGGGGCGCTGGCCGAACGGTACGGTGCCCGCGCGACGCTGGGCGGGGCGATGCTGCTGGCCATCGCCGCCTTCGCCGTGACGCTGACGCTGGGTCCCGGCGACTGGCCGGTCTTCGCCGCGGTCTGCCTGGTCTCGGGCGCGGCGCTGGGCGCGGACCTGACACTGCTGCCGGCGATGTTCGCGGCCCGCATGGCCCGGATCTCGCCCTCGGCGGCGGAAGGGTTCGGGCTCTGGTCCTTCGTGTCGAAGCTGACGCTGGCACTGGCGGCCGGGGTTTTGCTGCCGCTTCTGGGAAGCGCCGGCTTCGACAGCGGGTCCGGCGACAACCCCGATGCCGCGCTCGCGCTGCTGACGCTGCTTTACGCCGGGGTGCCCTGTCTGCTCAAGGCGGTCGCACTGGGATTGTTGTTGCTGTCGCCAAGGGAGGCCACCGCATGAGTGACTGGACGGGAAAGCGTTACTGGCTTGTGGGGGCGAGCGAGGGGCTGGGCGCGGCCCTGGCGCGCCGGATGAGCGCCAAGGGCGCCGAGCTGGTGTTGTCGGCGCGCTCGAAGGAGAGCCTCGAGGCGCTGGCGGCCGAGTTGCCTGGCCCGGCCCAGGTGCAGGTCATCGATGTCTCGGACGACGAAAGCGTGGCGGAAGCCGCCGAAGCCGTTGGCCGGGTCGACGGGCTGGTCTGGCTGGCGGGCGTCTACTGGCCGTTCCCGGCGACGGAGTGGAACGCGGGACAGGCAACCGCGATGGCCGACGTGAATTTCACCGGCGCGGTCCGGGTGCTGGGAGAGGTGATGCCCGATATGGTGGCGCGCGACGCTGGCCATATCGTGCTGACCTCGAGCCTGACCGGATTTCGCGGTTTGCCGGGCTCGATCGGCTATACCGCGTCGAAGGCCGGGATCATGTCGCTGGCCGAATGCATGCACGCGGATCTGCGCGCGACCGGCGTGCGGGTCCAGGTGGTCAATCCCGGCTTCATCCGCACCCGCCTGACCGACAAGAACGATTTCAAGATGCCGTTTATCATGGAGCCGGAGGCGGCGGCGGGCGAGATGCTGGATCACATGGAAAGCCGGCGCTTCAAGAAGAGCTTTCCCTGGGCATTTTCGCTGGTGTTTCGCGTCTCGCAATTCCTGCCCGACTGGCTTTACTTCCGCATATTCTCGTGATCCAGGCGGGTTCGCCGAAGACCTTCATGCCTCCGGCGGGGATATTTTCGAACCAGAGAGGGGCAGGTCGGTTCAAAGCCGAGCGAGATGGTCGCGGAAAGTCTTTTTCGCGCGCGCCAGCACCGGATCGTCCGGGTCGGCGAGCCGCGCGAGCGTCGGCAACAGTTGCGCGGCGTAATCCTGCGAGCTTTCGAGCGGCAGAAGCGAGGGCAGGTTGTCGATGGCGGTCACGTCGAGCGGGGGCGTGTCATGCACGCGCAGGGCCGGGGTGTGCCAGTCCGTCGCGCGGTCGTAGACCCGGATCGGGGAGAAGTCGCTGTCGGGATCGCAGGCGATGTCCGCGATCACCCGCAGTCTGCGATCCCGTGCGCCGGTGTCGGCAGGCACGAAGACAGGCGTGCCGGGCTGCGCGAGAATGCAGTTGAAGAAAAGCGCGTGGTCGAGCACTTCGGGAAAGGGCGCACCGCGGGCGGTCTCGGCCATGTCCCACCCGATGACCGGAACGTCGAGCGCACGGCAAAGATCACTCACCCCGGTACCGACGCGGCCCAGTGCGCCAATGGTAAGCGCGTCGGGGCGCGGGGTGCCTGTCGCGTCGAGTTCGGCGGCTAGATCGGCACGCAGATGTTCGGCGTCGGGCCAGGATTGGAGGGCGCCACAGGACCCGCCGCGGACCTGCGCCGTCCAGCATTTCAGCGCCACGGCGGCGCCTGCGTAGCCGGCCCAATAGCCGAAGGCGGCGACCCGGCGCCCGGCGTCGTCGGTGAGATATTCCAGGTCGATCAGCGTGCCGCCGCCGGCGCGGAAGCGCTTTAGAAGGCGGCGCCCGGCGGGCTGGTCCTTGTAGGCATGCCCGAACATGACGTGGGTGTGCGGCAGCGGCGTGCCGTCGTCGGGCAGTTCCTTGAGGCCGAGGATCACCGCGTCGCGCGGGGCGTCGGGCCAGCCATTCTCGGGGACCATGTCGCATCCGGCCTCGGCGTAGCCGGCGTCGGGGATGATACGGGTTCGGGCGCGTTCGACGCTGACGCGGAACCCTTCGGCGATCAGCGCGGCGGCACCGTCCGGGGTTAGCGGCGTGCGCGTCTCGTTCGGGCGCTGCTCGGCGCGCAGCCAGAGGTGCACGCTCACAGCAACCCCGCGTCGTATGCCGCCCGGACCGAGGGACGCGCGCGCATCCGTTCGAGGAAAGCCGTGATCCCGGGGAAGTCGTCGATCGCGACCCCGTCGCCTTCCATCCAGCTGCAGATCATGAAGGCGTAGAAGTCGGCCACACAAGGCGTCTCGCCGCCGAGCGGGTCGCCACCGAGGCAATGCGCCTCGATGAAGCGCGCGCTTTGGGTCATGGTCTGCGGCACCTTGGCAGCCATGTCCGCGTGGCTCTCGGGACGGTCGGCCCAGCGCGCGCCGCGGCGGGCATGCGCGTGGTTCACATGCGCGGTCGAGGCCAGGTAGTACATGACCGAGCGCACCCGCGCCGCGGCGAGCGCGTCCTCGGGCATCAGCCCGGCGTCCGGTGCCAGAGCGGCGACCAGTTCGAGGATGGCGCCGGTCTCGGTGAGGCGCTGGCCATCGGCAAGCTCGAGCGTCGGCACCCGGCCCTTGGGGTTGATCTCGAGATAGGGCGCCTGCGTCTGTTCACCGGCGCCGAAGTCGAGAGTTGTCACGTCGAATGTGAGGCCGGCTTCGTGCAGGGCGATGTAGACGGCGACGGATATGGTTTTCGGGGCGCAGTAGAGGCGCATGGCCGTTCTCCTCAGAGGTGGGTCTGGGCGTGATGCCGGTCGGGCGGTTCGAGATGCGGGATGGCGTTGAAGAGCACCGGAGCGAGGGTGCCGCCGATGGGAAACAGCCGGTGCAGCGAGGTGTTGAAGATCGCCAGCGCCATCGCTGCCGTGGCCGGAATGTCGAGCCGCAGGATCTGGCGCATGGCGAAGGCAATGAGCCCGCCGGAGGTGACGACCAGCGCAGGACCATCGCCCGCGGCTATATCGTCCAGCACGTCGCGGATCCGGGTCTCGAAGGCCGCGAAGGTTTCCGGGGCTGCGGCGATCCGGTTCTCGTGCCAGGCCGCGAAGACCTGCGGCAGGTGGGTGACAAAGCCCTCGCGGTCAGAGGGGATGGCAAGCCCGTGCTCGTCCTGCATGGCGCGGGCGAGGGTGAAGTATTCGAGTTCATTGAGCCGCGAATCGCGCACAGGGTCGAGGTCGGTGGCCATCGCGTCGGCGGTCTCGACATGCCGGCGCAGGGTGCCGGTATAGAGCCGGGTGTGCAGTTGGCGGTGGGCGTCGAGATGGCCGCCGAGCCAGGCCGACTGCTGCCGGCCGAGCGGGCTCAGCTGGTCATAGCCCGCCTCGTCGCGGGCGGTGGAATTGGCCTGTCCGTGACGGACGAGGGTGATGTGGCTCATGCTGCGGCCCCGGTACTGCTCCGCCTTGTTAGGCGAGCGGCGCACGGCTGGAAAGAGCGGGGCGCGAAATCGGCGCCGTGCGGATCAAACGCGTCGCCGGGTGACCGATGGGAAACCCGCGTGCCGGGATTTCGGCGCGGGATGTCGACTTTGGGCCTGCTTGGCCTTTCGGCCTGCCGGTATAGAGTCATGACGGAAGACGCAGGAGCACGCGACATGAGTGACGGGATCACCTTCACGCTCGACGGCGAGGAAGTCGTCGCGGAACCGGGCATGACGATCTGGGAGGTCGCGCACGGGCGCGGGCTGGTGATCCCGCATCTTTGTCACAAGCCGGCGCCGGGTTATCGGCCGGACGGCAACTGCCGCGCCTGCATGGTCGAGATCGACGGCGAACGCACACTTGCGGCCTCGTGTATCCGCGAGCCGAAAGACGGCATGGTGGTCAAGACCGCCTCGGCGCGGGCGAAGTCGGCGCGCCGGATGGTGATCGAGATGCTGGTTGCCGATCAGCCCGAGCAGGCCAAGGCGCATGACCGGTCGAGCCACCTGTGGGACATGGCAGAAAAAAGCGGGGTGCGCGAAAGCCGTCTGCCGAAGCTCGAAGCGGATCGCGTTCCCCTGCTCGACGACAGCCACGTCGCGATGCGCGTGAACCTGGACGCCTGCATCCAGTGCAACCTGTGTGTCCGGGCCTGCCGCGAGGTTCAGGTGAACGACGTGATCGGCATGGCGGGGCGTGGCCACGACGCCTTTCCGGTGTTCGATATCGACGATCCGATGGGCGCCTCGACCTGCGTGGCCTGCGGCGAATGCGTCCAGGCCTGCCCGACGGGCGCGCTGATGCCGGCAACCGTGCTCGACGCGGAACAGCGGGGCGATGCGGAGGATTACGACCGCGCCGCCAAAAGCGTCTGCCCGTTCTGCGGCGTGGGCTGCCAGGTCTCGCTGAAGGTCAAGGGCGATCGCATCAAGTACGTGGACGGCATCGACGGCCCGGCAAACGAGGGGCGTCTGTGCGTCAAGGGGCGGTTCGGGTTCGACTACATCCACCACCCGCACCGCCTGACCAAGCCGCTGATCCGGCGCGAGGATGCCCCGCCGAAAGGGCTCAACGTCGATCCCGCCGACTGGTCAAGCCATTTCCGCGAGGCGAGCTGGGACGAGGCGCTGGATTTCGCCGCCGCCGGGCTCAAGGGGCGCGGGCGCGAGGTCGCGGGCTTCGGGTCGGCAAAATGCACCAACGAAGAGGCCTATCTCTTCCAGAAGATGATCCGGCAGGGGTTCGGCCACAACAACGTCGATCACTGCACGCGGCTTTGCCACGCCTCCTCGGTGGCGGCGCTGATGGAGAACGTCGGCTCGGGCGCGGTCACCGCGACCTTCAACGAGATCGAGAATGCAGACGTGGCGATCGTGATCGGCGCCAACCCGGTCGAGAACCATCCCGTGGCTGCGACCTACTTCAAGCAGTTCGCCAAGCGCGGCGGCAAGCTGATTGTGATGGACCCGCGCGGCGTCGGGTTGCGGCGGTTCGCCAGCCACATGCTGCAGTTCCGGCCCGGCGCGGACGTGTCGATGCTGAACGCGATCATGAACGTGATCGTCGAAGAAGGGCTCTACGACCAGCAGTACATCGAGGCCTATACCGAGAACTGGGCGGCCGAGAAGGCGCATCTGGCGCAGTTTCCGCCGGAGAAGATGGCTGCCATCTGCGGCGTCGACTCGGAGGTGCTTCGCGACGTGGCGCGCACCTTCGCCGGGGCGAAGGCGGCGATGATTTTCTGGGGCATGGGCATCTCGCAGCACATCCACGGCACCGACAACTCGCGCTGTCTGATCTCGCTGGCGCTGATGACCGGGCAGGTCGGCCGTCCGGGCACCGGCCTGCATCCTTTGCGCGGTCAGAACAACGTGCAGGGCGCATCCGACGCCGGGCTGATCCCGATGTTCCTGCCGGACTACCAGCCGGTGACGGACGACGGCGTGCGCTCGGCCTTCACCGAGGTCTGGGGCTCTGGGGATTTCTCGGACCAGAAGGGGCTGACGGTGACCGAGATCATGGATGCCGTGCACGCCGACGATATCAAGGCGATGTACATCCTCGGTGAGAACCCGGCAATGTCGGACCCTGACGTCGAACACGCCCGCGACGCGCTGGCCAAGCTCGATCACCTCGTCGTGCAAGACATCTTCATCACCGAGACGGCGAATTACGCCGACGTGATCCTGCCGGCCTCGGCCTTTGCCGAGAAGTCCGGGACCGTGACCAACACCAACCGGCAGGTGCAGATGGGCCGGCCCGCCGTGCCGCCACCGGGCGAGGCAAAGGAGGACTGGTGGATCGAGGTTGAACTCGCCAAGCGGCTCGGGCTCGGCTGGGACTACGACAGCCCCGCGGATGTCTTCTCCGAGATGAAGCGCAACATGAAGAGCCTCAACAACATCACCTGGGAGCGGCTCGAGCGCGAGGGCGCGGTCACCTACCCGTCGCTGTCGCCCGAAGATCCGGGCCAGGCGATCGTCTTCGGTGACGGGTTCCCGCGGCCCGAGGGGCGGGCGCGGTTCACGCCTGCGTCGATCATTCCGCCCGACGACGTGCCGGATGCCGACTACCCGATGATCCTGACCACCGGGCGGCAGCTCGAACACTGGCATACCGGCTCGATGACCCGGCGCGCCAGCGTGCTCGACGGGCTCGAGCCCGAGGCCAACTGCTCGCTGCACCCGTCGACGCTGCGGAAGCTTGGCGTCGCACCGGGCGAGCACGTCCGGCTGACGACCAAGCGCGGCACGATCTCGATCATGGCCCGGGCCGACCGGGCGGTATCGCCGGACATGGTCTTCCTGCCCTTTGCCTTCGTCGAGGCCGCGGCCAACATCCTGACCAATCCGGCGATCGACCCGTACGGCAAGATCCCCGAGTTCAAGTTCTCGGCCGTAAGGGTCGAAAAGGCGGGCGCGGAACCGGCACAAGCCGCGGAGTGATCCGCTGACAGGGTACGGCAGCAGGCTTGTGCAAGTATCGTCTTGCACATTTGCCGCCAGGGAGGGCCGATGCCGCTTGAAACCTACCTGATCTACCTCGCGGCGGTGGCGGTGTTCTTCGCCACGCCGCCCGACACCAGCCAATTGCTGATCGTGTCGAACGCGATCCGGCACGGGTTGCGCCGCAGCCTCTGGACCGTGGCGGGTGACCTCTCGGCCAACGCGCTACAAATGACCGCCGCCGCCTTCGGGCTCGCGGCGGTGATCGCGACGTCGGCGCAGGCCTTCGCCGTCATCAAGTGGGCCGGTGTTGCCTACCTTGCCTGGATCGGCCTGAGCCTGATGCTGCGTGCGGAGCCCGAGATGCGCACCGGTGCCGGCGTCGCCGGGACGCGGCTACGTCTGTTCCGGCAGGGCTTCGTCACCTCGCTCGCCAACCCGTTCGCGGTGGTGTTCTTCGGCGCGCTCTTCCCGCAGTTCATCGACCCTGCCCTGCCGCTGCTGCCGCAACTACTGATCCTCGGCGCAACCTATCTGGCGGTCGACGGCGCGATCCTGCTGGGCTGGGGCTGGCTGGGTCGTCGTGCGGCCGGTCTGATCGGCACCCGGTCGCGGGCGGTCGTGAACCGGGTCTGCGGCGGGCTGATGATCGCGGCGGCCGGGCTCCTGGCGCTGAAGGATCCCGAGCCCGCGCGCTGAACGCGGCGCTGGCGGGTTCCGGCGGCGCGGGCTTTGCCCTAGTCTGCGGCCATGACAGATCCCGACAGGTTTCTCGCCGACTTTCACAAACTGCGATCCTTCGGCGCCGCAGGTGTCGGGAAGGGCGTGGTGCGCCCCGCTTACGGCGACGCCGACGTCGGAGCGCGCCAGTGGCTGGCGTCCCGCATGACCGAGGCCGGGCTGCGTGTCGAGGTCGACCCGATGGGCAATGTCTTCGGCCTTGCCGGTGCGGGATCGCTTCTGGTCGGCTCGCATTCCGACAGCCAACCCGAGGGCGGCTGGCTCGACGGGGCGCTGGGCGTGATCGCCGGTCTGGAACTGGCTCGCGCCGCCAAAGAGACGGGCGGACCACCGGTCTCCTGCGTCTCGTTCCAGGACGAGGAAGGGCGCTGGGGCGTGACGACGGGCAGCGCGGTCTGGGCCGGCAACATCGAACAGGACAAGGCCGATGCGCTGACCGATCACGCCGGCATCGCGCTGGGCGACGCGCGACAGGCGATGGATACGATGGTCACCGGTCCTGTCGATCCTGCGCAATTCGGCGGTTTCATCGAGATGCACATCGAGCAGGGGCCGCACCTCGACACGACCGGCGAGCGGATCGGGGTCGTCACCGACATCGTCGGCATTCGCGACATGAAGGTCACGTTCGAGGGCCAGCAGAACCACGCCGGCACCACGCCGATGCACCTGCGCCGCGACGCCTTCCAGGCGCTCGCCGCGTTCAATGCGTCGATCGAGGAGCGATTCCGCAACGTGGTGACGCCGCGCACGGTCTGGACGATCGGACATGTCTCGCTGCATCCCAACGCGTCCTCGATCGTGCCGGGCCGGGCCGTGTTCTCGATGCAGTGGCGCGACGCCGACGGTGACCGGCTGAAGCGCATGGAAGAGATCATCCGCGACACCGCCGCCGAGGTCGCCGACGCGCGCGGCATGACCCTGTCGTTCGGGCCGATGCTGGGCCTCGAGCCGGTCGAAATGGATGCCCGCCTGCGCGGCGCGCTGGAGACCGGGGCCGAAGAGGTGGCGCCGGCGCGCTGGCGCAGGATGCCCTCGGGCGCGCTGCATGACGCCACGAACGTTTCGCGCCTGATGCCTGTCGCCATGTTGTTCGTGCCGTCCATCGACGGGATCAGCCATGCCTTCGCGGAAGATACGCGCGAGGAGGACCTTGTCGCGGGGCTGAAAGTGCTCGACGCGGCGGTGCAACGTCTGCGCCGCTGAACGCTACGGTATCCGCATTACCGCGTGACAAGCTTGGTGAAGGTCAGTGAGGTCGGACGGTCGTAGCCCGGATGCGCCGTCCGCCCGGTGACCACGAAGCCCATCCGTGTAAAGGCGAGATGGTTCGCGACCAGTTCGACGCGCGTCTTGAGTTCGAGCCTTTGCAGCCCGAGGTCCACGCACCGCGCCTCGGCGCAATCGACCAACTGCCGCGCAAGGCCCTTGCCCTGGTGCTCCGGCGCCACCGCAAGCTTTCCGAGGTAGAGCGCGTCGGGCCGGGGACTGAGGAACATGCAGGCCTTTGGCGGCGAGCCGATGCTCCAGACCTCGCCCGTCTCGCAATGCGCGCGGACGTCCTCGAGGGTCAGGCGCTGCAGTGAGGACGGCGGATCGATCCTGCCGTCCATGTAGGCGAAGGCGTCATGCAATAGCGACAGGATGTCGGCCAGTTGCGGGTCGTCGAAGCTGTGGCGCACGGGGCCGGTCATTGCCACCTCACGTCGCCGAGAAAGATGTAGCCCGCACCGTAGATCGTCTTGATCAGTTGCGGGTTCTTCGGGTCCTCGCGCAGCTTCGTGCGCAGGCGCGAGATGCGTACGTCGATGGCCCGGTCGAAGCTTTCGCTCGCAGCCCCGCCGAGGCTCTCCTGCATCTGTGCGCGGCTCAGCAGGCGCTTGGGGCTTTCCAGGAACAGCCGCAGGATTTCGCCCTCGGCATGCGAGAACACGACCTCCGCGCCGCTCGCATCGGCCAGAACGTAGCGGTCGAAATGCGCGGTCCAGCCGGCGAAGGCCGCCGTCCGTCCGGCCTGCGGCGCACTGCGCGCGCCGCGCAACCGGGCGCGGATGCGGGCGACCACCTCGGCCGGCTCGAAGGGCTTGATGATGTAGTCGTCCGCGCCGAGTTCGAGCCCGGTCACCCGGTCCTGAACCTGCGCGCGACCCGAGATGATGATCACGATCGCCCCGCGCTCCAACGCCAGCCGGTGGACCAGCGCCAGCCCGTCCGTGTCCGGCAGCGAAAGGTCGACAAGACAGACGTCCGGCGTGACCTGTGCCAGCGAGGCCTCGAACTCGCGGGCGCGGGCGAAGCTCTGGGTGCGGAAACCGGCCTCTTCCAGCGCATCCGCCAGCATGCGTCGGATCGCCGGTTCGTCGTCGAGGATGCTGACCAGTGGCGTCGTCATTGCGCCGCCTCCGTCAACACGCCGGTTAAAGCGGCGAGGTCTTCGGCGGTAAACGGTTTCTGCAGGACCGGCGCGCGGGCGCGCGCCTGCACGCTCAGCGCGTCGTCTGCGGGCAGCGAGGTCATCAGCACGATCGCGGTATTCGATCCCGCGACCCGCGCGGCAAGGTCGATCCCCGTTGCCTCGCCCTCGAGCTGGATGTCCGACAAGATCAGGCTGATGTCGGGCACGTCGGCCAGAAGGGCCGTAGCCTCGTCGGCCGAGACCGCTTCGACCACCGAATGCCCGAGGCCGGTCAGCATGTCGCGGTAGATCTCGCGCAGGTCCTCGCGATCCTCGACCAGCAGAACCAGCCCAGTGGGCGCGGCGACGGCGGGACGGTAGGGCAGCCGCAGCACCACCTGCGCCCCGTCTTCGGTATTGGACAGCCGCAGGTCACCGCCGGCGAGCTTGGTCATGTCCCAGACCATCGGCAATCCCATGCCGGTGCCCTCGGCGCCCTTGGTGGTGAAGAAGGGATCGAAGGCCCGTTCCAGCGCGCGCGGTGAAAATCCGGGCCCGGTGTCGCTGACCACCCACTCGATCCAGGTCTCGTGGAGCGCGCGGCAGCGGATCGTGATCGTTCCGTGCGTTCCACAGGCATCGCGCGCGTTCAGGATCAGGTTCAGAAGGCTGTCCTGCACCATCCCGGCATCGAGCAGCATCGGCCGGTCGGGAGCATCGCAGATCACGTTCAGCCGGATCTCCGTGGGCAGCGTCGGCGCGGCGAGCGTGCGCAGATCCTCCAGCAGCGCGTGCAGGTCTGTCGCGCCGGGGCGCAGGGTGCGCCGCGCGGTGACGTCGGCAATGCTTTCCAAAAGACCGCCGCCGCGCCGCGCCGCCGCCAGCGTCGCCTCGATCAGCGCAGGCGCCTCGGCGGGCAGCCCGTCAAGACGTTTCAGGTTCGATTGCAGGCCGAGGATGATGGTCAAAAGGTTCGAGAAGTCATGCGCCAGCCCCGAGGTCATCTGCGCGGCCAGCGCTCGGCGCCGGGTCTGTTGCAGCGCGGCGCGCGCCTGGGTTTCCTCGGTGACGTCCATGCTGAGGATATAGACGCCGCCACGCCCGTCCGGGGTGAAGGCCGCGCGGATGCGCCGCGCGCTGGCCTCGTCTCCGAACTCGAAGACCGATGCGGTGCCGTCGTAGGCCTGCTGCAGCTTCGGCGCGATCCGTTCGAAGGCGCGCGGTCCCAGCACCTCGCCGATATGCCGCCCGAGGATCTCGGTATCGCGCCCGGGAAACATGGTGCTGAGGCGCCGGTTCGAGTAGGTGTAGTGCCCGCCGTCGTCGACATGGGCGATATGGGCCGGCATCATCTCGGTGGTCAGCCGGGTGCGCGCCTCGATCTCGGTCAGTTCGCGCTTGGCCTCCGCAAGCGCGGTGTTCATTGCTGCAAGTTCGCGGTTGGTCGAGGACAGCTCTTCGGAATAGGCCACCAGCTGGTCCGACAGCTCCTCGGAGCGGGCGCGCAACAAAGCCTCCTGCTGCTTCGAGCGGGTGATGTCGGTGTAGACCGTCACCCAGCCGCGCTGCGGCAGCGGCGAGCCCTCGACCGAGATCGTGCGCCCGTTGGCGCGGGTGCGTTCCATGTAGTGCGGCACGAAGGCCAGCGCCTGTTCGACGCGCTCGGTCACGAATGCCTCGATATCCGCGACCGGCCCGTATTCTCCGGCGGTCACGAGGTGGCGGATCGTGTCCTCGAAGGTGGCCCCCGGCGTCACCAGGTGATCGGGCAGGTCGAACATGTGCTGGAACGGGGCATTGCAGACCGCGAGCTTGAGATCGGAATCGTAGATCGACAGCGCCTGGGCGATCAGGTTGAGCCCGGCTGTGGTCAGCGTCCGGATTTGCAACGGGCTGTGCGGCACGCCATGTCTCCTTTCCCCTATGGCTAGCAAAGCTTTCCGGGCAGGCCAATCGCTGGGTCGCCTCGGCCGGACGGACGCGCGCGGCGGGGACGGGTGGACGTCGGGTCATCGGCCGATCCGGCGGCCGGTAACAATTCGAAAGGATTCCGAAAATATTGGGAAAAACTTGCCAGCGACTGTAAAAGCAAGAATGTTACGCGACGACGGTCGGCGGGAGTGAGACCGGCCGCGTTGCCCGGCGCTGGCCGGGTCTGGGAGGACGACACGTGAGCACGACGCAAGCGCGCGCCGGAGGACCGCAGTCCATTCCGGCGCTTCTGCACCGCAACGCGAAGGAATTCGCGGACGCGCCGGCCTATCGCGAAAAGGAATTCGGCATCTGGCAAAGCTGGAGCTGGGCCGAAACCGCCGAAGAAGTCGAGGCTCTGGCGCTCGGCATGCTCGATCTCGGGCTCGCCGAGGGCGATTTCGTCGCGATCATCGGGCGCAATCGACCCAAGCTCTACTGGGCGATGGTCTCGGCACAGATGTGCGGCGCGGTGCCGGTGCCGCTCTACCAGGACTCGGTCGCCGAAGAGATGGCTTACGTGCTGAACCATTGCGGCGCGCGCTTCGTGATCGCCGGCGACCAGGAACAGGTCGATAAGGTCATCGAGGTGCAGGGCGAACTGCCGGACTTCGAGCGGATGATCTACCTCGATACGCGCGGGCTGCGGAAATACGATCACTCCAAGCTCGACTCCTACGCCGACATTCAGGCCCGCGGGCGCGACAAGCGAAAGGAATTGCGTCCCGAACTCGAGCGGCGTCAGGAAAAGCTGAGCTACGACGACACCTGCGTCATGCTCTACACCTCCGGCACCACCGGCAAGCCCAAGGGCGTTGTGCTGAGCAACCGCAACGTGATCGAGACGGCGAAATCATCCTCGGAATTCGACGGGCTGCGGCAGAGCGACGACATCCTCGCCTATCTGCCGATGGCCTGGGTGGGCGATTTCATCTTCTCGGTCGGTCAGGCGATGTGGACGGGTTTCTGCACCAACTGCCCCGAAAGCGCAGAGACGATGATGACCGACCTGCGCGAGATCGGGCCGACCTACTATTTCGCGCCGCCGCGGGTGTTCGAGAACCAGCTGACCAACGTGATGATCCGGATGGAGGATTCAGGCAAGCTCAAGCGCTGGCTCTTCGATCACTTCATGGCCCATGCGCGCGAGGTCGGGCCGCGCCTGCTCGACGGCAAACCTGTTGGGCTGTGGGACCGCATCAAGTACCGCCTCGGCGAGCTTGCGATCTACGGCCCGCTCAAGAACACGCTGGGCTTCTCGCGGGTGCGCGTCGGCTATACTGCGGGCGAGGCGATCGGACCGGAGATCTTCGATTTCTACCGCTCGCTCGGCATCAACCTCAAGCAGCTCTACGGACAGACCGAGGCGACGGTGTTCATCACCGCCCAGCCCGACGGCGAGGTACGCTCGGACACGGTCGGCGTTTGCTGTCCCGGGGTCGAGCTGAAGATCGGCGATAGCGGCGAGGTCTACTACCGCTCGCCCGGCGTTTTCGTGGAGTACTACAAGAACCCCGAAAGCACCGCCTCGACCAAGGATGCCGAAGGCTGGGTCGCGACCGGCGACGCGGGCTTCATCGAAGAGGACACCGGGCATCTGCGGATCATCGACCGGGCCAAGGACGTGGGCCAGATGGCGGACGGCTCGCTCTTCGCGCCGAAATATGTCGAGAACAAGCTTAAATTCTTCCCCAATATTCTCGAGGCGGTGGTGTTCGGGAACGGGCGGAGCGAGTGTACGGCCTTCATCAACATTGACCTGATGGCTGTCGGCAACTGGGCCGAGCGCAACAACATCGGCTACGCCTCCTACCAGGAGCTCGCGCGGCATCCGAAGGTCATGGACATGATCCAGAGCCATGTCGAGGAAGTGAACCGGAGCGTGGCCGAGGACGAGATGCTATCGGGCTGCCAGGTGCATCGCTTCGTGGTGCTGCACAAGGAACTCGACGCCGACGACGGCGAACTGACCCGGACCCGCAAGGTCCGGCGCAACATCATCGGCGACAAGTACGACGACATCATCCGTGCGCTCTATGACGGCTCGAACTCGGTGCACACGGTCACGGAAGTGACCTACGAGGACGGGCGCAAGGGCTCGATCTCGGCCACGCTGGAGATCCGCGAGGCCAAGACCTGGCCCGCCACTCAGAAGATGGCAGCCGAATGACCCCCGCACCGAAATACCGCCGCAACCGCGCAGCGGATTCGTTCGCTGGCGCTGAAGCCGCGCAGGTCGGCCTGGATGGTGTCGTAGGCTTCGATCTGGGTGAGGCCGCGCCGCTTGCAGTCGCGGGCCCGCGCAACGAGGTAGCTGCGCTCGATATCCATGAACATTGCATGGCTCCTTCTGCTGCTCCTGGGCACAAGTCTGCGCACAGAAGGGTTAATTTCCCGCAATCAGGACGTGCGGGCGCAGAAGGCAGGGAGGTGGCGCGTGCTTGATTCTTCGGACACGGTCACGACGACCGAGGACGGCCGCAGGATCGGCGGCGTTGTGATGGAGATGAAAAACATCACCCTGCGTTTCGGTGGCGTCGAGGCGATCAAGGACATCTCCTTCGACATCCGCGAAGGCGAGATCCGCGCCATCATCGGACCGAACGGCGCCGGCAAATCGTCGATGCTGAACGTGATTTCTGGCTTCTACATCCCGCAGGAAGGCGAGGTCTGGTATCGCGGCGCGGTGCGCCCGCCGATGAAGCCCTACCAGGTCGCGCGGCAGGGCATCGCGCGCACGTTCCAGAACATCGCGCTTTTCGAGGGCATGAGTGTGCTCGACAACGTGATGACCGGGCGTCTGACCCACATGAAGACCGGGCTGTTCAACCAGGCGCTCTGGAAAGGCGCGGCCGAGCGCGAAGAGGTCGCAAACCGCGAGGTGGCCGAGCGCATCATCGACTTCCTCGAGATCCAGGCGATCCGCAAGACGCCGGTGGCGCGCCTGCCCTATGGGCTCAAGAAGCGCGTCGAACTGGCCCGGGCGCTGGCCGCGGAGCCCACGATCCTGCTGCTGGACGAACCGATGGCCGGGATGAACGTTGAGGAGAAGGAGGACATGTGCCGCTTCGTGCTCGACGTGAACGACGAGTTCGGCACCACGATCGCGCTGATCGAGCACGACATGGGTGTGGTGATGGATCTCAGCGACCGGGTCGTGGTGATGGACTACGGCAAGAAGATCGGCGACGGCACGCCCGACGAGGTGCGCGCGAACCCGGACGTCATCGACGCCTATCTCGGGGTGTCGCATGACTGAGCCCGCAACGACCGGAGGACCCGCGTGATGTCCGACCAGCTTCTTTTCACCATCGAGGTCTTCATCAACGGGCTGATGGCCGGCGTGCTTTATGCGCTCGTGGCCCTTGGTTTCGTGCTGATCT
Source organism: Roseobacter sp. FCG-D35 (assembly GCF_033436665.1). Taxonomy (NCBI): domain Bacteria; kingdom Pseudomonadati; phylum Pseudomonadota; class Alphaproteobacteria; order Rhodobacterales; family Roseobacteraceae; genus Roseobacter; species Roseobacter sp. FCG-D35. The sequence continues at coordinate 36,861 of NZ_JAWQFO010000010.1, read as the reverse complement.
ACAAGGCCAGCGGCATCTTCAACTATGCCCAAGGGGTGATGGCGCTCTTCGCCGCGCTGACGCTGGTGGGGATCATGGACGGGCAGGTGCCCTTCGCGCACCTGATCAACGCCGTTTTCGGCACGGACGTGCATCACTTCGGCTGGCATGTCCCCGCCTTCGTGTCGATCGTGCTGACCATCGCGGTGATGGTTGTACTGGCCTGGGCGGTGCAGCGCTTCGTTTTCCGGCACCTCGTCGGGCAGGAGCCGATCATCCTTTTCATGGCCACCATCGGCCTTGCCTATTTCCTCGAAGGCGTCGGCGACCTGATGTGGGGGTCGGATATCAAAACGCTGGATGTGGGCCTGCCGCAGGGCATCAACGAGACTATCGACCAGATCACCTTCGAGGCTTTCGGCTACGGGTTCTTCATCGACAATCTCGACATCGTGGCCTCGGTGGTAGCGGCGGTTCTCGTGATCGGGCTGGTACTGTTCGCGCAATTCACCAAGCAGGGCCGGGCGATGCGCGCCGTGGCCGATGATCACCAGGCCGCACTCTCGGTCGGCGTGTCGCTCAACTTCATCTGGATCCTCGTCTGGTCGCTCGCCGGTTTCGTGGCGCTGGTCGCCGGCACCATGTGGGGCGCTAAGTCGGGCGTGCAGTTCTCGCTGTCGCTGATCGCGCTCAAGGCGTTGCCGGTGCTGATGCTGGGCGGCTTCACCTCGATCCCGGGCGCCATCGTCGGCGGGCTGATCATCGGCGTGGGCGAGAAGCTCTTCGAGTTCCTGATCGGCGCGCCTTTCCTCGGCGGCGCGACAGAGAACTGGTTTGCCTACATGCTGGCGCTGCTGTTCCTCGTCTTCCGTCCGCAGGGACTTTTCGGCGAAAAGATCATCGAGAGGGTGTGATGACGCACAAGTCCCGCATCGGCGTGGTTTGCATCGACTGCAAGACAGAGGATCTGAGCGACGCCGTGCGCTTCTGGTCGGACATGCTTGGCATGGAGGGCGAGGTCGACGCGGAGGGCAAGTACGCCGCCTTCGACGATCATGCCGGATATCCCAAGGTGCTGTTGCAGGCGGTCGATCACGAACCGCGTGTACATCTCGACATCGAGACCGACGACAGGGATGCCGAGTGCGAACGGCTCAAGGCGCTGGGCGCCAGGGAGATCGCGCGGGTCAAGACCTGGATCGTGATGGAAGCGCCGACCGGCCACCGGTTCTGCCTCGTGGGGCCGCAGGGTGACGACTTTCCCGGCGACGCGAAGGAGTTCGTCTGATGCGGCAGTTCATGGCGATCCTGAACGTCGTGGCCTGGTCGGGCTTCTGGGCCTTCGGCTACCTCGCGCTCAGCGCCGACGTAAGCGAGCGCGGACAGGTGGTGACGGCGACGATCCTGGCCGCCCTGGGCGCCGCGCTGGGGCTTTTCGCCTACCTGCGGCTGGTGAAATATTCGGAACAAAGCGGCTACGCCAAGCGCCCGAACCGCGCCGAACCGACGTTCGAGGAGACCTGAGAGAATGCTCTACCGCGAGGCAGGCGATTTCCACACCAGCTACCAGCAGGACGGGCAGACTTTCCCGATCCGCTTCGACCGCTACCGCTATTACGCGGTGCTGTTCGTGGCGATCTTCGTGGTGCCGTTTCTGATCAACGACTACTGGGCTAACTCGATCCTCGTGCCCTTCCTGATCTACTCGATCGCCGCGATCGGGTTGAACATCCTCGTGGGCTATTGCGGGCAGGTCTCGCTGGGCACGGGGGGCTTCATGGCCGTGGGGGCCTATGCCTGCTACAAGCTGATGACGGCCTTTCCGGACGTCAGCATGTTCATCCACGTGCTGCTGGCCGGAGGGATCACGGCCGTCGTCGGGGTGCTTTTTGGTCTGCCAAGCCTGCGCATCAAGGGGTTCTACCTCGCCGTGGCGACGCTGGCCGCGCAATTCTTCCTGGTCTGGCTCTTCAATCGCGTGCCGTGGTTCTACAACTACTCGGCTTCCGGCCAGATCAACGCGCCTGAGCGCGACACCTTCGGCATCCTGATTACCGGCCCCAACACCGAGGCATGGGCGGCCTATCTCTTCTGCCTGATCTTCACCGTTTTTTCGGCCATCGTCGCGCGGAACCTGACCCGTGGCGCCATGGGCCGGCAATGGATGGCGATCCGTGACATGGATATCGCCGCCGAGATCATCGGTGTGAACCCGCTGCGCTCGAAGCTGACGGCCTTCGCCGTCTCGTCCTTCTTCGTGGGCATTTCGGGGGCGCTGTTCTTCGCGGTCTACCTCGGCGCGGTCGAGGTCGGCGAGGTCTTCGGGATCACCAAGTCGTTCCTGGTGCTCTTCATGATCATCATCGGCGGGCTCGGCTCGATCTTCGGCAGCTTCGCCGGGGCGGCCTTCCTCGTCGTGCTTCCTGTCGCGCTCAAGGTCATCGGCGTCGACATGCTGGGCTGGGCCACAGACATCGTGGCGCACCTGCAGCTGGTGATCGTCGGCGGGCTGATCGTGCTTTTCCTGATCGCAGAACCGCACGGGCTGGCGCAGCTGTGGCGCGTTGCCAAGGAGAAANCATCGTGGCGCACCTGCAGCTGGTGATCGTCGGCGGGCTGATCGTGCTTTTCCTGATCGCAGAACCGCACGGGCTGGCGCAGCTGTGGCGCGTTGCCAAGGAGAAACTCAGACTGTGGCCGTTCCCCTACTAGGGCGGTCGCGAACCCCGCGCGGCACACATGCCGCCCGCGACAACCACGCCGGGCCACCCGGCGGCATCGGACAAGAACCAAGGGAGGTACCACCGATGAAGACGAAGCTTACGACAGTCGCCGTTACAGCGCTGATGGCTGGCAGCCCTGCGATGGCGGAACTCGTGTTCCCCTCGCTCAGCTACCGCACCGGCCCCTATGCCGCGAACGGCATTCCCTTCGCCGACGGCTATGAGGACTACTTCACCCTGCTCAACGAGCGCGACGGCGGCATCGGCGGCGAGCCGGTGCGCGTGGTCGAGTGCGAAACCGGCTACAACACCGAGAAGGGAGTCGAGTGCTACGAGGCGACCAAGGGCGAAGGCTCGCTGGTCTACCAGCCGCTCTCGACCGGCATCACCTATCAGCTGATCCCGAAAGTGACTGCGGACGGCATTCCGATGCACACGATGGGCTACGGGCGCACCTCGGCCAAGGACGGCTCGGTGTTCCGCAACGTGTTCAACTACCCGGCCAATTACTGGGACGGCGCGTCGGTGGCGATCTCGCACCTGCTCGACATCAACGGCGATGATCTCAGCGGCAAGAAGGTGGCGCTGGTCTATCACAATTCCGCCTATGGCAAGGAGCCGATCCGCACGCTCGAGGAACTGTCCGAGAAGCATGGCTACGAACTCAGCCTGCTGCCGATCGACCATCCCGGCCAGGAGCAGAAGTCGCAGTGGCTGCAGATCCGGCGCGAGCGTCCGGACTACGTGATCATGTACGGCTGGGGCGTGATGAACCAGGTCGCCGTGCAGGAAGCCGCGAACATCCGCTTCCCGATGGAGAACTTCATCGGCATCTGGTGGTCCGGGTCGGAGAACGACGTGCGCCCGGCGGGTGAGGCGGCCGACGGCTACAAGGCGCTGACCTTCCACAACCTCGGCGACGATTACCCGATCTACGACGATCTCAAGCAATACGTCGTTGATGCCGGCAAGGCGGCGGGTGCGGGCGATCAGCTTGGCACCGCGCTTTACAATCGCGGCATGTACGCGGCGATGCTGGCCGCCGAGGCGGCGCGGACCGCGCAGGAGATCCACGGCACCCAGGCGCTGACACCGGCGCAGATGCGTGACGGCATGGAGGCGCTGGAGATCACCGAAGAGAAGATGGCCGCCCTCGGCCTGCCGAACTTCGGTCCGACCTTCTCGGTCAGCTGCGAGAACCACGGCGGTGACGGTTACGGTGCCGTGGCGCAGTGGGATGCGGCCGCCGACGAGTGGAAGATGATCACCGAGTTCTTCCAGTCCGACCAGGAGGTCATCGAGCCGCTGATCGACGAGGACGCGGCGGCCTTCGCATCCGAAAGCGGCATCGAACCGGGCTGCTGAGCCCTTGCCCGGCCGCAACTGCGGCCGGGGCTTTGAAACCAGCGCCGCCCGGGCCGGTCCGGGCGGTGATCTTCGGGAAAGAGACGCGATGCTGGACGCTGCCAAGACCGACGACGTGACAAGCGACACCCTGCTCGAAGTGAGCAACATCGAGGTGATCTACAACCACGTCATCCTCGTTCTGAAAGGCGTGAGCCTCAAGGTTCCGAAAGGCGGGATCACCGCCCTGCTCGGCGGGAATGGCGCGGGCAAGACCACGACGCTCAAGGCGATCTCGGGGCTTCTCGCCTCGGAACGCGGCGAGATCACCAAGGGCGCGATCCGCTATCGCGGCGACAGCCTGAACCATGCCGATCCGGCGGAGACCGTGAAGCGCGGCGTGGTGCAGGTCATGGAAGGGCGGCACTGCTTCGAGCACCTGACGGTCGAAGAGAACCTTTTGACCGGCGCTTACACGCGCGGCGATGGCAACGCCGCGATCCAGGCCGATCTCGAGATGGTCTACGAGTATTTCCCTCGTCTCAAGGAGCGCCGCAAGAGCCAGGCGGGCTATACCTCGGGCGGCGAGCAGCAAATGTGCGCCATCGGGCGCGCGCTGATGTCCCGCCCCGAGACGATCCTTCTGGACGAGCCGTCGATGGGGCTGGCGCCGCAACTGGTCGAACAGATCTTCGAGATAGTGAAATCGGTCAACGAGAACGAAGGCGTGACCTTCCTTCTGGCCGAGCAGAACACCAACGTGGCGCTGCGCTTTGCGCATTACGGCTACATTCTCGAGTCGGGCCGGGTCGTCATGGACGGTCCGGCCGCGGAACTGCGCGAGAATCAGGACGTGAAGGAATTCTATCTCGGCATGTCGGACGAAGGACGGAAGTCCTTCCGCGACGTGCGCAGCTACCGGCGCCGCAAGCGCTGGCTCAGCTAGGCGATACAGGGCGAGGAGATCGTGACGTGAGCGGATATTTCGATGCGCTGGAAACGCGCAGTGACGACGCGCGGGCGGATGCCATCGCCACGGCGCTGCCGGAACAGGTCGCGCGGGCGAAAGCCTTGCCGGGATATGCCGGCGCGCTGGACGGCGTAGAGGCGGCGGCGATCAGGGATCGCGCGGCGCTGGCGAGGCTGCCGGTGCTGCGCAAGTCCGACCTGGGCAAGGCGCAGGCGGCCCACGCGCCTTTCGGGGGGTTCACGACGAAACCCGCGACCGAGTTCAGCCACGTCTTCCAGTCGCCCGGCCCGATCTACGAGCCCTCCAGCAACGATCCCGACTGGTGGCGCATGGGCCGCTTCCTGCACGCCTGCGGCATCGGCAAGGGCGACATCGTGCAGAACTGCTTTGGCTATCACCTGACGCCTGCCGGCATGATCTTCGAGAGCGGCGCAAGGGCCGTCGGTGCCGCAGTGCTGCCGGCCGGGACCGGCCAGACAGAGCTGCAGGTGACCGCGGCACGCGATGTCGGAACGACCGCCTATGCCGGTACGCCGGATTATCTGAAGATAATCCTCGACAAGGCCGACGAGATGGGCGTGACCCTGGCCATCACCAAGGCAGCGGTCGGCGGCGGGGCGCTGTTCCCGTCGCTGCGCCAGCATTACGCCGAGCGCGGCATCACCTGTCTGCAATGCTACGCCACGGCGGACCTCGGCAACATCGCTTACGAGAGCGGCGCGCTGGAGGGCATGATCGTCGACGAGGGCGTGATCGTCGAGATCGTGACACCGGGGACCGGCGATCCGGTGGCCGAAGGCGAGGTCGGCGAGGTGGTCGTGACGACGCTGAACCCGGACTATCCGCTGATCCGCTTTGCGACCGGCGACCTCAGCGCCGTGTTGTCCGGGGCCAGCCCCTGTGGACGCACCAACATGCGCATCAAGGGCTGGATGGGCCGCGCCGACCAGACCACCAAGATCAAGGGCATGTTCGTGCGCCCCGAACAGGTCGCGGCCCTTGTCGCGCGCCACGATGAGGTCGCCAAGGCCCGGGTCATCGCTACGCGTCAGGGCGAGCAGGACGCGATGACGGTGCAGATGGAAAGCCCCGGCGGCGATGCCGATGCCTATGCCGCGAGCGTCGTCGCGACACTGAAGCTGAAAGGCGCGGTCGAGATCGTGCCGCCGGGCAGCCTGCCCAAGGATGGACTCGTGATCGAGGATCAGCGCAGCTACGACTAGACGGCCATGCGCGCCAGCATCCAGAGCGCCATGCCCACCATCATCAGGTTCTCGGTCAGCGAGACGAACCCGAGCGGCACGTTGCTGTCGCCGCCGACGCAGGCGCATTTGAGCTCGCGTTTGTCGATGTAGACCGCCTTGAAGACCGAAACTGCGCCGATGGCTCCGATGACGAGCGCCAGCGGGGCGGCGAGCCAGATCAGGATGCCGGCCAGCATCAGCACACCGGCGATGCCTTCCGCGAAGGGATAGACATACCCGTAGCGCACCCATCGCCGGGCCAGCAGGTCGTAGTTCAGGAACATGGTCGAGAAGCTTTCGACGTCCTTGAGCTTCTGCAGCGCCAGGAGACACATGGAAATGGCGATGAACCATTCCACGACGCGCCAGGTGAAAAGCGAACCGGTCACCAGAATTGCGACCGCAAGTGCCATCGCGAACGCCATGCCGAAGAGCGCGATGACCGGCATGTAGGTGGTCTCCGAATCCTCCCGCACGGTCTGGCCCAGATGCCTGCGCAGATCCTCCAGCCCGCCGATCCGGCGGCTTTCGGTGAAGACCTGTGGCGTGGTCTTGACCCCGTGCTCTTTCTTGAAGGCGTCGGTTTCGGTCCGCGTCGTCAGCTTGTGGTCCTCGACCGCGTAGCCCTGCCGCTCCAGCAGGTCCTTGGTCTTCAGCCCGTAGGGGCAGAGGTGGTCCTCCATCACCATCCGGTAGAGTTTCGCCGTCTTGCCTTGTGCGTCCGCCATCGCGCGTCCTCCTGCCGGGTCAACGCATAGGTGTGACAACCCGTTTCATCGCCTCTGGAATATCCGACAAAAACCGTGGAGAAAGAGGCATGACCGACCGCGTCGATACACTGTCTCTCGGGCCCGGCAGACCGGGCCTGCGCCGCAAGGACGGCGCATGGGCCGTCGGCATGCTGGCCTGCCTCGTGGCCGCGGCCTGCGCTCTGCCGATGCTGGCCGTGGCGCTGGCGGCGGTGCTGGGCGGGACCGACACCGTCACCCACCTCGCCCAGACGGTCCTGCCGCGCTACACCGCCACCACGGCAGCGCTTGTCGGGCTGGTGTCTCTGGGCACCTTCGCCATCGGTGTTGGCGCGGCCTGGCTGGTGACGATGACGCGCTTTCCCGGCGTGAAGCTGTTCGAGGTCGCACTGGTCCTGCCGCTCGCCTTCCCGGCCTACGTGCTGGCCTATGCCTATACCTCGGTGCTCGACCATCCGGGCATCGTGCAGAGCACGCTTCGGGACGTGACCGGCTGGGGGCCGCGCGACTACTGGTTCCCCGAGATCCGGTCGCTCGGCGGGGCCGCGACGATGCTGGTGCTGGTACTTTACCCTTATGTCTACCTGCTGGCGCGCGCGGCCTTCCTGCAACAAAGCGCCACGACCTTCCTTGCCGCGCGCGCGCTTGGCTCGAGCGCATGGCGCGCGTTTTTCCGGGTCAGCCTGCCGCTGGCGCGACCCGCAATCGCCGCGGGCGTGCTGCTGACGGTGATGGAGACCATCGCGGATTTCGGCACCGTGGCCTATTTCGGTGTCCAGACCTTCGCCACAGGCATCTACACAAGCTGGTTCGCGATGGCCGACCGGGCGGGTGCCGCGCAGCTGGCGCTCTGCCTGCTCAGCTTCGCACTGCTGCTGGCCTTCCTCGAACGGGCCCAGCGCGGGCGGGCGCAGTACCACGACGCGTCCCGGCGGCAGCAGCGCATGGACCCTGCGCGGCTGCACGGGCCGGCGGCAGGTCTCGCGATTTTCCTGTGCAGCGTGCCGGTGGTCTTTGGTGCGCTGGTGCCGATCGTCGTGCTGTTCTCGATGGGAATCGGTTCGCAACAAGACCTGCTCAGCCCGCGCTACCTGGGGTTCATCACCAACTCGCTCACGCTGGCCTCGGTCGCGGCGGCGGTGACGCTGGCGGCGGCGATCTGTGTCGGCTTCTACCGCCGGCTGCGCCCCGGCCAGCCGGCGCGCGGCGCTGCCTACATCGCGCGGCTGGGGTATGCTGTTCCGGGCGGGGTGATCGCCGTCGGGCTCATCGTGCCTTTCGCCGCCTTCGACAACGCACTCGACGCCTGGATGCAGGCCCGGTTCGGCATCCGCACCGGGCTTCTGGTCACGGGCTCGATCTGGCTGCTGGTGCTGGCCTACATGGTGCGCTTTCTCGCCGCCGCGCTTGGCGCATACGAGGGCGGCCAGTCGATGGTCGCGGCCAACATGGACGCCGCCGCACGCTCGCTGGGGCAAGGACCGGTCGGGACGCTGCGCCGGGTACACCTGCCGATTCTCGCTCCGAGCCTGCTGACCGCGCTGCTGATCGTTTTCGTGGACGTGATGAAGGAACTTCCGGCCACCCTGATCATGCGCCCGTTCAACTTCGACACGCTGGCGGTGCAGGCCTATCGCCTGGCCTCGGACGAACGGCTCGATGGGGCGGCGGTGCCGAGTCTCGTCATCGTGGCGATGGGGCTGCTGCCGGTCATCCTGATTTGCCGGCAGGTCGGCCGGCAGACTTAGTTTGCGGTTGATCGCCTAGCCGCTCAGGTGTTCGGCGAAGAAGGCCAGCGTGCGATCCCAGGCCAGCTGCGCGGCCTCCGGGTCATAGCGCGGCGTCGTGTCGTTGTGAAAACCGTGGTTCGCGCCTTCGTAGATGTGGGCGGTGTATTCCTTGCCGTTGGCGTCCAGCGCTGTCTGGTAGTCCGGCCAGCCGGCGTTGATGCGCTCGTCGAGTTCCGCGTAATGCAGCAACAACGGCGCCTCGATTGCCGGCACGTCCTCGGCATCGGCCTGGCGTCCGTAGAAGGGCACGGACGCCGACAGATCGGAATAGGCCACGGCAAGCGCGTTGCAGACGCCGCCGCCATAGCAGAAGCCCACCGCGCCGACCTTTCCGGTCGACCCCTCGTGATCGCGCAGGTGTTCGTACCCGGCGAAGAAATCCGCCAACAGCTTGGCACCGTCGAGACTGCGCTGCATCTCGCGGCCCTCCTCGTCGGTCCCGGGATAGCCGCCGAGCGGGCTCAGCCCGTCGGGCCCCAGCGCGAGGTAGCCCGCCTTGGCGCAGCGCCGCACGACATCCTCGATGTAGGGATTCAGGCCGCGGTTCTCATGGATCACGAGTACGGCCGGCAGCGGCGCTTCCGCGCCGGCCGGGCGCGCCATCAGCCCGTTGATGGTGCCATGCCCTTCCGGGCTTTCGTAGCTGACCTGCATCGTCTCGATGTCGGGATCGTCCGGATCGACCTGCTGGGCGAGGGCGTAATTCGGCTTGAGCTGTTCGAGCAGCATGGCACCGGTCACCCCCGCCGCTGCATACTGCCCGGCCTGGCTGAGGAACTGACGTTTCGAGATCGTGCCGTGAACGTAGCCGTCGAAGATCTCGAGCAGCCTGGGGTGAAAGTCGCGTGCGGTTTTGCGCTGAGTTCCGGACATTGCAGCCTCCGTTGCCATGATCCGGAAAAAGAGTAGGCCGCCCGACGATTCGTGTCGATGCGGCCTGACCCGATCGGTCGCGGGGACCGGTTCACGATGCTGGGAGAGAAATTATTCCCAGCCAACCTCGTTGAAGATCTTCTGCGCCACGGGAATGTTCTTGGCGACTTCCGAAAGATCGACAGTGTCGGCCTCAAAGGCGCCGAGCTTGTTGACGGCTTCGGTGGTCTCGACGCTGGCAACGACGGGGTATTCGTTGTTGCCAGCCGCGAAATACTTCTGCGCGCTGTCCGAGGCGAGATACTCGAGGAAGGCAATCGCGTTGTCGCGGTTCGGCGCATTTGCCGCCACGCCGCCGCCCGAAAGGTTCATGTGCGCGCCGGTCGTTTCCTGGTTCGGGAAGACCCAGCCGATCTGCTCGATGCCTTCGCTGACGCCGTCGACCGGCCCGGCGAGGGCGCGGGCGAAATAGTAGGTGTTCGACACGGCAATGTCGCATTCACCCGAGACCAGCGCACGCAGCTGGTCGGTGTCGCCGCCCTGCGGGTCGCGCGCCATGTTGTCGACCACGCCTTTCGCCCAGTCCGTCGCGGCGTCTTCGCCGAGGTGTGTGACGATGGCGGCCAAAAGGGTCTGGTTGTAGGTGTTGGTCGAGGACCGGATGCAGATCTGGCCCTTGTAGGCCGGATCGGCGAGATCCTCGTAGGTCTGCGGCGGGTTATCCAGCCCGGCCTTGTCGTAGAAGATGATCCGGCTGCGCTGCGACAGGCCGAACCACTGGTTCTCGGCGTCCTGCAGGTTCGATGGCACACGCGATTCCAGCACTTCGCTGTCGACGGACTGGAGCACGCCGGCGTCTTTTGCCCGCGCCAGCCGCGAGGTGTCGACGGTCAGAAGAACGTCGGCGGGGCTGTTCGCGCCCTCGGCCTGCATCCGCGCGATCAATTCGTCGGCGTCGCCCTCGATGCGGTTCACCGTGATGCCGGTCGCTTCGGTGAAGTCCGAATACAGCCGCTCGTCGGTGTCGTAGTGGCGTGACGAGTAGAGGTTCACCTCGCCGTTTGCCAAGGCCGGCGTCGCGACAAGCAGGGCCAGTACAGACAGGCCCGAGCGTTTGAAGGTCATGGGATACATCCTTTTCGTCGTTTCCGGGTAATTCCCGACTGAAAAGATCAGTTACATATGGTGCCAAGGCGCGCAAGGCATTCCCGACAAAATAAATCAGAAAAAAGAAAGGCCGCCCTGCATCACCGGATGCGGGGCGGCCCTGACCTCGGCGGTCAATCGTCCTCAGGCGTCTTCTTTCGGCGCGATCTTGTCCTGCGTCCTGGTCTCGAAATCCGATGCGTCGTGGCGCTCATGCAGTTGAAGCTCGGGCTCGCCGTGAGTCCGGTTCACCATACGCCCGCGCTGTACAGGCGCGCGCGCGTCGATGGCGCGGGCCCAGCGCTGCACGTTTGCGTAGGTGTCGACGTCGAGGAATTCCCCTGCGCCGTAGTTGCGGCCCAGCGACAACTGCCCGTACCACGGCCAGATCGCCATATCCGCGATGCTGTATTCGCCGGACATGAACTCGTTGTCCTTCAGGTGCCGGTCGAGCACGTCGAGCTGGCGCTTGGTTTCCATCGCGAAGCGGTCGATGGCGTATTCGATGTTGATCGGGGCATAGGCGTAGAAATGCCCGAAGCCGCCGCCGAGATAGGGCGCGGATCCCATCTGCCAGAAGAGCCAGGACAGCGCCTCGGTCCGCTGGGCGGGGACAGTCGGCAGGAACTTCCCGAACTTCTCGGCGAGGTAAAGCAGGATCGCGCCCGATTCGAAGACACGCTGCGGCGTGTCGCCGGACCGGTCGACCAGCGCCGGGATCTTCGAGTTCGGATTTGCCTCGACGAAGCCGCTGCCGAACTGGTCGCCGTCCCCAATCTTGATCAGCCAGGCGTCATACTCGGCATCCGACACACCGGCCGCCAGCAGTTCCTCGAGCATTACAGTGACCTTCACGCCATTCGGCGTCGCCAGCGAGTAAAGCTGCAGCGGGTGTTTGCCGACAGGCAGCTCCTTGTCGTGGGTCGCGCCGGCAATGGGCCGGTTGATGCTGGCGAACTGGCCGCCGCTCTCACGGTCCCATGTCCAGACCTTGGGCGGGGTGTAGCCTTCTGGAAGGGACGGTTTTGGTTCGTCGGTCATGGAACACTCGCTTTTCTGCTGAATTCGGGTTCGACCTAAGCTGTCGTGTCCGCGAAACAAGTGAAAGCGGAAAATGGCGGGCACTGGTCCGCGGATCAGCCAGCGGCGTCGCGGCGGCGTCCCTCTGCGAGGCAGATCGCGTCGCCCTGTTCGACGGACATGGTCTCGGGCCGGCTGATCGCCCGGTCCCAGGTCTGGATGTTCTCGGAGTAAAGCTGGCAGACCACCGGACCCTGTGCGGTCTGCACCGTCACCGGGGCCGTCTCCCAGGCTTTCGGATCGAGGCTGCAGCCCGAAAGAACGCACGCACCCGTGACGAATAGGATGAGCCTGCCCATGTCTGCCCGTTCTCCCTGCTCGGCGTCCCTTGCGCGACGCATCTTGTCGAGGGCCGATAATGCATGTCCGGCACGTGATGGCAAACGCTCACCCGGCCCCATGGCAGGAGCGCCAAAGAAAAAGGCCGCCCCGGAAGGGGCGGCCTTGAACTCTGTCGATGACTTGCAGGCTCAGCCCTGGCGGGCCTTGAAGCGCCGTTGCGTCTTGTTGATCACGTAGACGCGGCCTTTGCGACGCACAACCCGGCAGTCGCGGTGCCGGTTCTTGAGCGAGCGGAGCGAATTGCGGACCTTCATGGTCAGTCTCCTATGCCGTGGCGCGGGCCAGCGCCGGGGTTGCGGGTGACCTGGAGGCTCATCCATACCAGGCCAATCAGAACGTGGTGGGCGATACTGGGATCGAACCAGTGACCCCTTCGATGTCAACGAAGTGCTCTACCGCTGAGCTAATCACCCACTATGTCGTTGCGTGGATTTCGGAGCCCCAAACAAAAATGGGGCGCGAAGGTTCCGCGCCGGTGCCGGGTCTATAAAAGGAGTCGACGGGGGGATCAAGGCCTTTCGGCATGGCAAATTATCGGTCTATTCTCGCGCAGTGAGGAGTTGCGATGCCGAAGCCCGCGTATGACGTCCATTACCCGGAAGACCCGCGTTCCTGCGTGGTCTTCGCCTCGCCGCATTCGGGGCGCGACTACCCGCGCACATTCCTTAGCGAGACGGTCCTTGACGCCCATTCGGTGCGGTCCTCCGAAGATGCTTATGTCGATGTCCTGTTCGACTGCGCGCCGGTTTTCGGGGCGCCGCTGCTTCTGGCGGGCGCGCCGCGCGCTTTCGTCGATCTCAACCGGTCTCCGGACGAGCTCGATCCTTCGGTGATCCAGGGCGTCATGCGGCAAGGCCACAATCCGCGGGTCGCCTCCGGTTTGGGGGTGATTCCCCGCGTCGTCGCCAATGGGCGCGCGATCTATCGCGGCAAGATGAGCCTCGGCGAGGCGCAGTATCGGATCGACACCTACTGGAAACCCTATCACGTGATGCTGCACAGTCTGCTGGGCCGGGCGCTTCAGCATCACGGGCAGGCGGTCCTGATCGACTGCCACTCGATGCCGCATGAGGCGATGGACGGGGTCGCGCGCTCGGGCCTGCGCCGGCCGGACGTCGTGCTGGGCGACCGGTTCGGCGCCGCTGCCGGTGGCGAGGTCGTCGACCGGGTCGAGGCCGCGCTGATCGCGGCGGGCTTCACGGTGACCCGCAACGCGCCTTTCGCCGGGGCCTACATCACCCAGGCCTACGGTCGGCCGTCGCGCGGTCAGCACGCGGTGCAGGTCGAGATCGACCGGTCGCTCTACATGGACGAGCGCCGGGTGCGGCCGTCCGAGAATTTCCAGGCCGTGCGCGATGCCCTGCGCGGGGCCATTGCCGAGATCGCCCAGATCGGCCAGGGGCGGGTTCCACTCGCCGCCGAATGACAGCTCACCGAAGCGCGCGCCCCTTCAGGATGGCATCGGGGCCGAAACGGTCGCGAATCCGGTCGGTTGCGCGCTCGGCGGCGCCACGCCGTGTTGCACCCGGATCCAGCAGGTCTCCGGACAGGTCCGCCTCGTCGGCGCTGCGCAGGTCGGAAATGCCGCAGCCGAGCAGGCGGTAGGGTCCGGCATCGCCGACCTGGTCGAAGAGCCCCCGCGCGGTGCGGTAGATCGTGTCGGCAAGCTGTGTCGCATCGCGCAGCGACACACGCCGCGTGATCAGGGAAAAGTCCGATCGCTTCAGCTTGAGTGTCACCACGCGCCCCGCAAGCCCCTTGGCCTTGGCGCGGTCCGAGACCTTCTCTGCCATGCGCCAGAGGTGACCGTCGAGGATGTCGGGATCCGAGGTGTCCTCGCCGAAGGTGGTTTCGTTCGACACGCTTTTCATCGGCGCGTTGGCCGAGACCCGGCGCCGGTCCTGCCCACGCGCCAGATGCCACAGCCGGTCGCCCATCGACCCGAACCGGGCGGCGAGATCCTCGCGGTCCCAGCGCAGAAGGTCGGCGAAGGTGCGGATGCCGGCCTTGTCGAGCGCCGCCTGCGCGGCCTCGCCCACTCCCCAGATCAGCCGCACGGGCCGGTCGCGCAGGAAATCGGCGGTCTCGGCCGCGCCGATCACCGAGAACCCGCGCGGCTTGTCGAGATCCGAGGCGACCTTGGCAAGAAACTTGTTGTGGCTGAGCCCGATCGAGCCGGTCAGGCCCAGTTCGGTCTTCATGCGGCGCGTCAGGCGCGCCAGCATGACGGCGGGCGGCGCGCCGTGCAGACGCTCGGTCCCCGTGAGGTCCATGAACGCCTCGTCGAGAGAGAGCGGTTCCACCACCGGGGTCAGTTCATCCATCATCGCGCGTATGGCCCGCGAGGCCTCGACATAGGCATCGAACCGCGGCCTGACGACGACCGCCTCGGGGCAGAGTTTGAGCGCCTTGAACATCGGCATGGCCGAGCGCACGCCGCGGATCCGGGCGATGTAGCACGCCGTCGAGACCACGCCCCGGCGCCCACCGCCGATGATGACGGGCTTGCCTTCGAGGCTCGGGTCGTCACGCTTTTCCACGGAGGCGTAGAAGGCATCGCAATCCATGTGGGCGATGGCGAGCGCGAAAAGCTCGGGGTGTCTGACCACGCGCGGGCTGCCGCAGCCGGGGCAGCGGCGCGGCGCGTCGAACTCTTTCAGGCAGTCTCGGCAAAGGGCGGGCATGGTCAGGAAAATCGGCTAGTGTCGCGCCATGTCCCGATTCTATGCCAGCGCCGAGGAAATGAACATGCCGTTCGACGGGGCCAAACTGGCGCTCTACCTCGGCCCGCGCCTCGTCGTGATCCTGCGCGACATGGTCGAGACGATCCCGTTTCCCGGACATTGGGACCTGCCGGGCGGCGGGCGCGAAGGCGATGAAAGCCCGGTCGCCTGCGCGCTGCGTGAAACCCGAGAGGAACTGGGTCTGGACGTGCCGATCGAGGCGCTGGTCTGGGGCCGGTCGTTCCGCGAGGGTGCCAAGCGCAAATGGTTTTTCGTGGCCGGACTGCCCATCAGCGCCGCCCGAAAGGTCAGCTTCGGAGACGAGGGTCAGGGATGGAGGCTGATGGACGAACGATCTTTCCTGGAACATCCGCGCGCGGTGCCGCAGTTTCAGGATCGCCTGCGGGCCTACGTGGACTCGCGACCTCCACCGAAAAACCCCCCGCTGCTTTAAGCGGGGGGAGGTAACGAACCTCAGGAAGACGCGGTCCGTTGGGGAGTATCACCTAGGGTCAACTTACCACCTGCGGGAGAAGCGCCCTAGCCGGGAAAGCGCCGCAAGGGCCGGATTGCGCGTTTTGTGCCTTGGGTGCCACAGTCGGCTATGACTAAAGTCGGTGTCTTGACCTTTGCCGAGATGTGGATAACCGGCAAAACAACCAAGGAATCAGTTGCTTGAGGTTTTCCGCCCGGGCGACGGGAGTTCCGCGAGGATGGCTTCCGCTGCTGCCTGCGGATTAGGCGATTTCCAGATCGGCCTGCCGACGACGATGTGATCCGCGCCACTGGACAGCGCGACGGCCGGCGTCGCCGTGCGTTTCTGGTCTCCGGGATCGCTGCCGCCGGGCCGCACGCCGGGCGTCACGATCAGCCGTCCGGCGGAGTTCGGAAGCGCGCGGATCCGCGTTGCCTCCTGCGGCGAGGCGATGACCCCGTCAGCGCCGGCTTCGAAGGCCCGCCCGGCGCGTTCCACGACAAGATCCGCAACACTGCCATCGCGCAGCAGGCAATCGTCGAGGTCCGAGCGGTCGAGCGACGTCAGCACCGTCACGGCGAGGATCTTGAGGTCGGACCCGGCCGCGCCCTGTTTCGCGGCATCAACGACATGCGGATCACCATGCACGGTGAGGAAATCGAGGTCGAACTGCGCCAGCCCCCGGACCGCCGCCTCGATGGTGGCGGAGATGTCGAAGAGCTTCATGTCGAGGAAGATGCGCTTGCCGTGCTCCTGCTTGAGCTCGTTGGCCAGGGCCAGCCCGCCGCCTGTCAGCATGCCGAGACCGATCTTGTAGAAGCCGACCGCGTCACCGAGGCTCTTGGCAAGCTCGTGACCGGACAGCGCGTCCGGAACGTCGAGCGCAACGATCAGGCGGTCATCGGCCATTCGGACATCTTCCCCGGGGTTCGCGTTCCGACCTGACTAGTCGAAGGGCCTTGCGGTGTCCATGCCGTCGGGCGCATCTGAGCTTTGGGGATCTCGTGGGGCAACGGTGTCGCGCGGTTTTCCGCAAGATGCCGGGCCCGGTCACCGGGGGAGGGTCGGTGGTGCCGGCCCGGCCAAGAACTTGCAGTGAACGTGAACCTGAAGACTGGTAAACGTACGTTCGGCGAACCGTGCCGAATCTTTACATTGGGCCGGACTTGTCACCGTTCCGGTCCCGGGTAGCCAAGTCCGGACCTAGAGCCGGAATGCTACGACAACATGACAGGTCGCGACCGAACGCCCCGCGCGCCGAACCTGCCTGGGGAATACAGAACATCACGCGGTGCAGGACGGCAATGCTGCAAGTGCGAAAAACCGGGACATGCCACCCGATCCCGTAAACTTCGCCCGAAAATCCGGCATTCGCCGAGGCCCGAGGCTTGAACGGTACCGGCGCAGTGCCCAAATCTTTCCCCGAGGCCCACCAGCTGTCGCGCCGCCAAGTCGGGCGCAGCAATAACGGGCGCTTTGGAAAAGGAGACGACCATGGACTTGAACAAGTTCACGGAGCGCTCGCGCGGATTCATCCAGGCGGCGCAGACGATTGCGATCCGGGAAAGCCATCAGAGGCTCGCACCCGAACATCTTCTCAAGGCATTGATGGACGACGAGCAGGGGCTGGCAAGCAACCTGATCTCAGCCGCCGGCGGGCAGCCTGCACAGGTCGTGCAGGCCCTCGAGGTGGCGCTGGCGAAGATGCCGAAAGTCACCGGGGATGCCGCGCAGGTGTACCTCGACAACACGACACAGAAGGTTCTCGCCGAGGCCGAGGCGCTGGCCAAGAAGGCCGGCGACAGCTTTGTGCCGGTCGAGCGGGTGCTGATGGCGCTGTGCATGGTCCGCTCGGGCGCGAAGGATGCGCTGGATGCGGGCAGGGTGACAGCACAGGGGCTGAACGGGGCCATCAACGAGGTGCGCAAGGGCCGCACCGCGGACACCGCAAGTGCCGAGGAGGGGTACGACGCGCTGAAAAAGTACGCGCGCGATCTCACCGAGGCGGCACGCGAGGGCAAGATCGACCCGATCATCGGGCGCGACGAGGAAATTCGCCGCTCGATGCAGGTGCTGTCGCGCCGGACCAAGAACAACCCGGTTCTGATCGGCGAGCCCGGGGTCGGCAAGACTGCAATCGCCGAAGGGCTTGCGCTGCGGATCGTCAACGGCGACGTCCCGGAATCGCTGCGCAACAAGAAGCTCCTGGCGCTCGACATGGGTGCGCTGATCGCCGGTGCGAAATACCGTGGCGAGTTCGAAGAGCGGCTCAAGGCGGTCCTGAACGAGGTCACCGATGCCGCCGGCGAGATCGTCTTGTTCATCGACGAGATGCACACGCTGGTCGGGGCCGGAAAGGCGGATGGCGCGATGGATGCGGCCAACCTGATCAAGCCTGCTCTGGCGCGGGGAGAGTTGCACTGTATCGGTGCCACGACGCTCGACGAGTACCGCAAGTACGTCGAAAAGGACGCAGCACTGGCACGGAGGTTCCAGCCGGTTTTCGTGCAGGAGCCGACGGTCGAGGATACCGTGTCGATTTTGCGCGGGATCAAGGAAAAGTACGAGCTGCACCACGGTGTGCGTATCTCGGACTCGGCCCTGGTGTCGGCTGCGACGCTCAGCCACCGCTACATCACCGACCGCTTCCTGCCGGACAAGGCGATCGACCTCGTGGACGAGGCGGCATCGCGCCTGCGCATGGAAGTCGACAGCAAGCCCGAGGAACTCGACGCGCTCGACCGGCAGATCCTGCAGATGCAGATCGAGGCCGAGGCGCTGCGGCTCGAGGACGACCGGGCGAGCAAGGACCGGCTCGAAACGCTGGAAAAGGAATTGTCCGAACTTCAGGAGCGCAGTGCCGAGCTGACCGCGCAATGGCAGGCCGAACGCGATCGGCTGGCTGGTGCGCGCGACCTCAAGGAACGGCTGGACCATGCCCGGGCGGAGCTCGAGATCGCCAAGCGCGAGGGCAACCTCGCCAAGGCGGGCGAGCTGTCCTACGGCGTGATTCCGCAGCTCGAGAAGCAGCTCCAGGCGGCCGAGGACGCCGAAGACGCCGACGTCATGGTCGAGGAGGCCGTGCGGCCTGAGCAGATCGCAAGCGTGGTCGAGCGCTGGACCGGGATCCCGGCCGGCAAGATGCTCGAGGGCGAGCGCGACAAGCTGCTGCAGATGGAAGACAAGCTGCACAGCCGGGTGATTGGTCAGGATGCCGCCGTGCGTGCGGTTTCCAACGCCGTGCGTCGGGCGCGGGCCGGGCTCAATGACGAGAACCGCCCGCTGGGGTCATTCCTGTTCCTCGGGCCGACCGGTGTCGGCAAGACCGAGCTGACCAAGGCGGTTGCCGAGTTCCTGTTCGACGACGACAGCGCGATGGTCCGCATCGACATGTCTGAGTTCATGGAGAAGCACGCTGTCGCCCGCCTGATCGGGGCGCCTCCGGGTTATGTCGGCTACGACGAAGGCGGCGTTCTGACCGAGGCTGTCCGGCGCAGGCCCTACCAGGTCGTGCTGTTCGACGAGGTCGAGAAGGCGCACCCGGACGTGTTCAACGTGCTGCTGCAGGTGCTCGACGACGGTGTTCTGACCGATGGTCAGGGCCGGACGGTCGATTTCAAGCAGACGCTGATCGTGCTGACCTCGAATCTCGGGGCGCAGGCGCTCAGCCAGCTTCCCGACGGTGCGGATGCCGGCGAGGCCAAGCGGCATGTCATGGATGCTGTCCGGGCGCATTTCCGGCCCGAGTTCCTCAACCGTCTCGATGAGACGATCATCTTCGACCGGCTGGGTCGCGCGGACATGGATGGGATCGTCACGATCCAGCTTGGCCGGCTGCTCAAACGCCTCGCGGCGCGGAAGATCACGCTCACCCTCGACGACGGTGCGCGCAAGTGGCTGGCCGACGAGGGGTACGACCCGGTGTTCGGGGCGCGGCCACTCAAGCGGGTGATCCAGCGTGCGTTGCAGGACCCGCTGGCGGAGATGATCCTCGCCGGTGACGTCGCGGACGGCGACACGGTAACAGTTCAGGCCGGAAGCGACGGGCTGATCATCGGCGACCGCGTTGCGGCTACGAACCGTCCGAAACCGGACGATGCGGTCCTTCACTGATACTTGGTGTTTTCGTTAACGATTGACCCCGCCGGATCGCTCCGGCGGGGTCTTTTCTTGCCTGCCTGGCTCTGCCTTGTGGTGTCTGGTCAGGCAGTCTTGCGACCGAACCGGCGCATCGCGCCGAGGCCGCCCATGCCCATGATCAGGAACCACCCAGCCGCCGGCAGCGGCACCGGGGTCATGTCCGGCCGGTCGTCCAGCGTGGCGCGCTCGAACTTGGCGGTCGCGATTGGCAAAAAGGCGTTGAAGTTGGCAGGTGCCGGCGTGAAGCCGTCGACCCCTCCGGGCCCGTCGGGCGCCACATCGACAGTCATGCCGTGCAGGACAATCTCGCGATTGTCGAGCGAGAACACATCATCGTCCAGCTCGCCGCCAGCAGTGACGTCGAAGATCGTGCTGTAGAATACACGTCCGGCACCATCCGCCGTCAGGCCCGTCAGTGTCTCGAGGATCCCGCCGTAAAAATCAGCGCCCTCGAGAAGTTCAGTGAACCCGTCGCCGTCGTTACCGGGGCCGGCCACGTTGGGCATGAACACGTCGTCCGTAGGTGCTACGCTGGCTTCTCGGTCTGCGATCGGGAACCCGTGAATGTGGGCAGCGTGGGCACCGGGTTCCAACCCACGTGCAGCGACCTGCACTGTAAGCTTGCGCAAACCGTCATCTTCCGGACCGTCGTAAGTAAGAAATACGGTGCCGGAAACGCCGGATCCGTTGAGCGCGGCAAGGTCGGCAGTGTAGTAATCAAGATGTGCGGCCATCGCGGGCGCGGCGCCCAGCGCTACAATCGTCGCGAGCGCGGAAATTGATGTCTTCATCGTTACTCTCCCGTTGCTGCCCCTGAAATGAGGCTGGAGGAGTCACGGGCTGACGTTGGGTAAGTTTCGTGTTGGACAGGCTCTGTTGTCGATTTGGCGACAATTAACGGCCAAGCGCCTGATATCAGGCGAAAAGAAAAACGGCCCGACCGCGGGGTCGGGCCGCTAAATGATGTGGTTGATCAGCCTTCGGGGAGGATGACGGTGTCGACCACGTGGATCACGCCGTTCGAGGCTTCGATGTCCGGCTGGGTGACCGTGGCATCGTTGATCTTCACGCCATCGCTCAGATCGACGTTCAGATCGCCGCCCTGAACGGTAGTGGCGGCCATGCCGTCGCTGAGGTCGGTCGACATGACCTTGCCCGGAACGACGTGGTAGGTGAGGATCGACACGAGCTGGTCCTTGTTCTCGGGCTGGAGCAATGTGTCGACGGTGCCCTCGGGCAGCGCGGCAAAGGCTTCGTCAGTGGGTGCGAACACCGTGAACGGGCCTTCGCCCTTCAGCGTCTCGACCAGCCCGGCGGCCTCGACCGCGGCGACGAGCGTCGTGAAGCTGCCTGCGTCGACCGCGGTATCAACGACATCCTTGCTGTCTTGGGCGTAGGCGGCACCAGCGGTGATGGAAGTTGCGGCGGCGAGGCTCATGAAAGTGCGTCTCAGCATCGGTATCTCCTTTGGTTGGATAGGGATGCTCGTTTGGCATCGTGCTTCTTACGGCGCTGTGGCGCGGTCGGTTCACTGCCGAAAACCGCAATTGGGTCATTGATGAGGGACGGTCGCGCGCTAAGCGTGCGGCCCCGCGGGTTTCCAGTGAATTGGTCGTGAATTCATGTGAGGCGTGCGCGATGATTTCAGCACCCTGCCGCAAACGTGACCCGAAAGCGTTTTGCCGTCGGGGCTGCCAGTCTTACGTTTTGCGCAGCAAGGAAGGGAGCGTGACATGGCCAACCGCTGGAAGAACAGATTGCGCGAGCGCGACGCGACACCGGAGAGCGTATATCTGAACAGGCGCAAACTGATCGCGGGTGCCGTTGCAGGAGCGGGGCTGGCGGGTATCGGAGGCCATGCGCGCGCCATGCCCGAAGGGCTCGAGCCGAACCCGTGGGAAGACATCACCGAGTACAACAATTTTTATGAGTTCGGCACCGACAAGCGCGATCCGCAGAAATACGCGGGGCAGATGACCACCGAACCATGGACGGTGAAGATCGACGGATTGGTGGACCGTCCGGCGGACTACGCGTTCGAAGACATCATGGCAAAGATGACTGTCGAAGAACGCATCTACCGCCTGCGCTGCGTCGAGGCCTGGTCGATGGTCGTGCCGTGGAATGGGTTCGAACTTGCCGACCTGCTCGAGCTTGCCGGGGTGCAGTCGGCGGCGCGCTACGTCGCCTTCGAAACGCTCTACCGACCCGAGGAGATGCCCGGCGTGCGCTACCCGGTTCTGGAATGGCCCTATGTCGAGGGTCTTCGCCTCGATGAAGCGA
>NZ_JAWQFO010000010.1:0-10000 GCF_033436665.1 Roseobacter sp. FCG-D35 | reverse complement strand
GAAATCTATTTAGGTAGAGCGTCATCCGTATACCCTCGGGGGTAGAGCACTGGATGGGTAATGGGGCCCCACAGGCTTACTGATCCTAACCAAACTCCGAATACCGAGGAGTACTAGATGGCAGACACACGGCGAATGCTAACGTCCGTCGTGGAGAGGGAAACAACCCTGACCTACAGCTAAGGCCCCCAATTCATGGCTAAGTGGGAAAGCAGGTGGGACGACCAAAACAACCAGGAGGTTGGCTTAGAAGCAGCCATCCTTTAAAGATAGCGTAACAGCTCACTGGTCTAATCAAGTTGTCCTGCGGCGAAGATGTAACGGGGCTCAAGCCATGAGCCGAAGCTTAGGATGCGTTTATCGCATGGTAGCAGAGCGTAGTGTGACATAACTCCATGTCTCCTTACCGTCTTCGGGCGGATTGGAGACGCGGGGTTTTCTGTGAAGCCGGCGCGTGAGCGATCCGGTGGAGAGATCACTAGCGAGAATGATGACATGAGTAGCGACAAACAGTGTGAGAGACACTGTCGCCGAAAGTCCAAGGGTTCCTGCTTAAAGCTAATCTGAGCAGGGTAAGCCGACCCCTAAGGCGAGGCCGAAAGGCGTAGTCGATGGGAACCAGGTTAATATTCCTGGGCCAGATGGAAGTGACGAATTTCGAAGGTTGTTCATCCTTATCGGATTGGATGGGCCGCTTAGAAGTTCCTGGAAATAGCTCCATCATGAGATCGTACCCTAAACCGACACAGGTGGACTGGTAGAGAATACCAAGGCGCTTGAGAGAACGATGTTGAAGGAACTCGGCAAAATACCTCCGTAAGTTCGCGAGAAGGAGGCCCGGTTCCAAGGCAACTTGGAGCTGGGGGCACAAACCAGGGGGTGGCGACTGTTTACTAAAAACACAGGGCTCTGCGAAGTCGCAAGACGACGTATAGGGTCTGACGCCTGCCCGGTGCCTGAAGGTTAAAAGGAGGAGTGAGAGCTCTGAATTGAAGCCCAGGTAAACGGCGGCCGTAACTATAACGGTCCTAAGGTAGCGAAATTCCTTGTCGGGTAAGTTCCGACCTGCACGAATGGCGTAACGACTTCCCCGCTGTCTCCAACATCGACTCAGCGAAATTGAATTACCTGTCAAGATGCAGGTTTCCCGCGGTTAGACGGAAAGACCCCGTGCACCTTTACTACAACTTCACACTGGCATCAGGCCAAGCATGTGCAGGATAGGTGGTGGGCTTTGAAGCGTGGACGCCAGTCTGCGTGGAGCCTCCCTTGAGATACCACCCTTGCTTTGCTTGATGTCTAACCGCGGTCCGTTATCCGGATCCGGGACCCTGTGTGGTGGGTAGTTTGACTGGGGCGGTCGCCTCCTAAAGCGTAACGGAGGCGCGCGAAGGTTGGCTCAGAGCGGTCGGAAATCGCTCGTTGAGTGCAATGGCAGAAGCCAGCCTGACTGCAAGACTGACAAGTCGAGCAGAGTCGAAAGACGGCCATAGTGATCCGGTGGTCCCAAGTGGGAGGGCCATCGCTCAACGGATAAAAGGTACGCCGGGGATAACAGGCTGATACTGCCCAAGAGTCCATATCGACGGCAGTGTTTGGCACCTCGATGTCGGCTCATCTCATCCTGGGGCTGGAGCAGGTCCCAAGGGTACGGCTGTTCGCCGTTTAAAGAGGTACGTGAGCTGGGTTTAGAACGTCGTGAGACAGTTCGGTCCCTATCTTCCGTGGGTGTAGGATACTTGAGAGGAGTTGACCCTAGTACGAGAGGACCGGGTTGAACGTTCCACTGGTGGACCAGTTGTCGTGCCAACGGCAGTGCTGGGTAGCTATGAACGGACAGGATAACCGCTGAAGGCATCTAAGCGGGAAGCCCCCCTCAAAACAAGGTATCCCTGAGAGCCGAGATAGACGATCTCGTCGATAGGCCGGAGATGTACGCACAGCAATGTGTTCAGTTGACCGGTACTAATTGCTCGATAGGCTTGATTTGATCCAGAAGAAGCAAGACTTCTTCCGGTCGAAAGCATACACAGCGACGGTGTGCTGACTTGGACATGCAGAGGTTTTTCATGGTTTGGTGGTCATAGCGCGAGCAAAACACCCGATCCCATTCCGAACTCGGCCGTTAAGTGCCGCAGCGCCAATGGTACTGCGTCTTAAGACGTGGGAGAGTAGGTCACCGCCAAACCTAGTAAAACCTCTGTTCCGTATCTCTCTTCAACGATGACACAGCACGGCATTGGCGCGGGATGGAGCAGTCCGGTAGCTCGTCAGGCTCATAACCTGAAGGTCGTAGGTTCAAATCCTACTCCCGCAACCAAATTCAAAAGCATTGCGCACTCCGCCGACGGAAGTCAGGCGGATTTTTTCGTCTGAGCCGAGGCAGTTCGGTCAACGTCATCGACGGATACACATGTGTCAGGCGCCGCGGCAATCTTTCGAAGGACTGGGCTGCATACTGCAGACCCGTGCGCAACCTGCTATGGTATCGAACAAGAGCTGAGGCAGTCTTGGGCGCGTTCGAAAGATCTCGTCGGATCGCACCCGAAGGTGCGCTATTCAGTTGATCAGGTCTGCAACAGCGCTCTCGTAGGCGCTGGAGGTTCGCGTGGCGGTCAACCGGTCGCGCAGTTGCAGCGCGCGCTGCCTCGCGTCTTCCGGGTCCGAGAGGATCCGGCGCAGCGCCTCCACGTAGGCAGGGGCATCGGCCCCACGCGGCACGACCCCGGTCAGTTCTTCCTGAAGCACCTCACCTGTCCCGCCAACGTCGGTTCCGAAAAGCGGCAGCCCGGTCATAGCGACCTCGAGCAGAATCGAGGGAACACCGTCCCAGGCGGCTGTATAAAGCCATGCGTCTGCTTCGTGCAGCGGCAGGTCGCCGAAGCTTTCGTATTTTCCTTCGTGGATGATATTGTCGGGTCTGCTTGCCGGCAGTGCGCGGGCCGAACCCATGACCACCTCCCCCCACATGCGGAAATCCACGTCCGGGCACGCCTCGGCGATCGCATAGACCAGGTCCACCCGCTTCTGGGCGTCGAAACGTCCCGACCAGAATACCTGCGGACGTCGGTCGGACCGCGGCTCCGGGCGCGATGCCACAGGCAGGGCGGCATCCACCGGCGCGCTCAGTACCCGGATCTTGGAGGCGGAAGCCGGCGGGATCAAATGCCGGCTGACCAGTTCGTCGGCCAGATCGTGACTATCCGTGGCGATCGCATGCAAGGTTTCGAAATGCCGGTAGACCTGGGTCAACGGGTATCCCGTCGAATGGCCGAGCACCGTCTGTTCGTTGCAGAACAGGCAGCCCACCATGCGGAAACTGGCCTTCATGGCACGACCGTAAGTCGACAACGCCTGCCACATGAGGCGGCTGTTGACATTGAAGACCACGTCGGGTCGCAGCGCGCGCAGGAATTGCACCAGAACCCGTTGGGCCTCGTCCCCGGTCAAGGGCGCAACCAGCGCCGCGAAATCGACGTATCGTACGCCTGCCGGCAACCGACCTTCCGGAAGATCGCCTGAGCCGTCGGTGCCGATGACCACGAGGTCCTCTGCGCGGTGAAGGTTGGTGAGCGCATGCGCGATATGACCTTCCATGCGCCGCGCGCCGCCCCAGCGCGGCCGGTTCACGCAGATAACCGCCTTGGCGCGCGCGAGATCCGCGGCATTACAGAGCGCATGAATGGCTGCGACCCGCGACACGACGATGTCGCCGTGAAACGGCGGAATGCGCAGGCCGAGCGCATCGGGCCAGGTTCCGCTTATCAGCGGCTCGAAGGCAGCCGCTCGATTGACCACTTCGCCGAGACGACCGCGTTCGAGGCGGCCGCGGATGTCGTCATAGCGGGACTGGATCAGGTCCAGTGCCTCCTGCGGCGTGCGGCCTATGATTGCCGCCAGTTCCTCGAAGCGTGCGAACGGGGCCGCGATCAGTCCTCGCGACTTGCCCTTGGCCAGGTAGTGGTGCAGCGGTCCGGCCGGATCCTCGGCCGCCTCGGGGTGCCGGGCCAGGTAATGACGATTGCTGAAGTACTGCAACGGTTGCCGGTTTTCGGCAACACCCATCCGCATGAAGTGCCCAACCGGGTCGATCTTGCGCGCGCGGGCGAGATCCGGGTACTTCGACAGGTAGTAGGCGTAGTCGAAGTTCTTCGCGACGCGTTCGTAACCCTTCGTGTCCCGGGCCGCGTCACGCTGCGCCCGGGTCTTGGCATATTCGATCCTTTCCGCCAGGACCGGCCCGTAGTGGGGCGCGTCAACGCTCTGGTCTCCAGTCGGCGCAAATGCGCTTTTCGTCCATGAAGTCAGGCGCGACATCGCGCCGGGCTTGTCAAGCGGCGTCCGGTCGAACGGGGCGCCGAGCTCTGAAATCCGGTCGATCGCCATCGGTTCGAGCGCGCGCACGACGGCCTTGCGCCCCTGGCTTTCGGTAACGAGAGACGAATCTCTGCGGCGCTTGAAGATGACAGTGTCACGCGCCGAAACGTGGCGCCAACCCGCGGCCATCGTCTCGACGCTGAACTGCCAGTCCTGATAGCTGAGACCGTTGGGTATGTCGCGACCCGCATAGGCGATGGTCTCGTGCACTTCGCGCGGCGCCATGCACATGCTGTCGTAGTAGTTCATCGCGTAGAAGTACCACGGCGTGAACAGCGGATCGTCCTGATCGGGATTGAAATAGACCGAACTGCCGCCATCGAACAGCCAGTTCAGTTCGGGATGAACGATCCGTTTCTCGCCGGCCGCGCGGGCCTCGGCCAGCAGGCGTGCGGCTTCCGACAGCCAGTTCTCCGAGATCAGGTCGTCGGCGTCGAGAAAGGCGATGAAGGCGCCGCTGGACCTGCGGATCGCGGTATTGCGCGCACGTCCAAGGTCGCGCTCTTCCAGTTCGATGCGCTGCCAGCCGTCCAGTGCGGGTTGATGGAACCACGCCTTGGTGTCCGGCGTCGCCGCATCGAGAACAATGATTGGCTCGACGGTGAAGCCAGCGTCCCGGGCTGTTGCGATCGCGACTTCGGCCGCCCGCATCGTCGGGCCGCAGACTAGCGTTTCGTCATGGGCTGTCAGGATCACGCTGAGATCGGGGTGCTGCACGCCTTTGTCCTGGTCGATCACGGACTTTTTCCTTCGTTTTCGAAACCCTTAGTGAGGTTGAGAGGGCCTTTCAAGCAAGCGCGACCGCCTTCGAAGACCACATGCCGGGTGCAGGTCTGCAAAAGGCTGGCGTCAGACCAGCGCCGGTTTCCGGCGCGCGACGCAGAATACCGTGTTCACCCTGAGATCGCGTTCGGTGATGTCGGGAACGGAAGTGCGCACGCGCTCCAGCACTTCCGGCGTCAGCCGTGCGAGAGTGGCCGCATTGGAATCGATCTCTTGCCAGGTCTCGATCGCGAAATGCTTCTCGGTGATCCGCCGGATCTCGTCGAGGCGGACAAGGTTGAGGTAGGAAGTGAATTCGGCGTTGTAATCCTTGGCAAGCTGCGTGGCGATCTCGATATGCCGCCAGTCGGCGACCCGCCGATGCCTCGGATCGGTCTCGTCGAACTGATCGGGATGGACCGGCGGATAGTGGTGTCCGTTCCAGCAATAGTAGTTGTGGTGCAGGTAAACGACGCGGCTCTGGTCGTGCATCAGCGGCACAAGCCCCTCGAACACGAGATCGAGCTGGATCAGATGCTCCGTGACGTTGTGAAGCGCGATGGTGTCGAATGTCTCGTCGAAGCTGAGGTCCTCGGCCGTGCCTTGAAACAATCGGATCGCCGGCAAGGCGTCTTCGATGCCGCGTGGCGTGACACCCATGTCCGTCCATTCGCGCTTGCGCTTGTTCCGAGCGCTGGTCGACTCGAGGTCCATCAGCGGATCGAGGCCAAGATAGCTGTCGGCGCCCGCGATCAGAAATCCCATGCCATAACCGCCGAAACCGCAGCCGACGTCGATGACAGACTTGTGCCGCACATGCTCCTGAATACGCCTGGGCCAGGTGACATAGCCGAACCGGCAGGAGATATCGACGAGATGCGCATCGTAGTTCCGCAGCGCGGCATCGAGCGACCGCGCGTTCCGAAAATAGGCGATCTTCGCCAGCGTGACGTCGTCTGACCATTCTCCGCCCTCCGGCAGATCGGCGATCGCCCGCGCGGCTTCCATGAGTTCCGCGGCCGGCGACATTCCGCTCTGCAACGGGCAGCGCTGGTCGATCAGGTCGAGATGGGCGCGGGCTTCGGCGGCGGCACGCGCCCCGCGGATCGCCGACAGGAGTTTTTCCGCACGCGACATCGACGGGTTCCGCGCCAGAGCGTTCCGGGCGGAGACCTCGGCGGCATCGAACTCACCAGCGTCGAAGCGCAACTGTCCGTCAAGCAGAAGCCCGTTAGGGTTGTTCGGCTTGCTGGTCCGGAACCGGTCGAGCTGAGCGCGAGCCTCGGCATGATTGCCGGACTCGTACTCGACGCGGGCCAGAAACATCCGCGCCATGCTGCCATCGTCGTTGCCGGCGATTTTCGAGAAGATCTCGCGGCCGCCGTCGTAGTCCTTTGCACCGAGGGCGGCCTTGCCCGCCTGCATTGCGTCAGCCGGATCTGGTGTCGAAACGGTATCGTTCATCGTGAGCTGCAGGTTCCTCAAGTATCCGCGCGCCAACCGCAGGAGACTTCGATCGTCTCGGTCGTCGCGCGGGCAGGTTCGGCGCAGAATGAATCGTCCCGTGGCGGACGACAATGCCTCCCGCCGGATATTTGTCGTGCGTGACTTCCGGGACCCGCGGTCGGATTGCCGTACCGCCCGTCTTTCGCGCCGCCGAAAGAAGTTGTATCCCGACACGAGCCGGTTCGCAGCAACTCGTGCGTGTGCCGGTGGAAGACGAAAGACAGATCATCGAGGCCCCATGCAGATCGACACATTCGACGTGAAATCCTTCCCCGGTATCGATGTCCTGGGTCTGGAAGACGACTCCCATCCGGTCCGGATCTGCATTGCCACCGAAGAGATCATTGGCCCGGTCCGCAACGGCGGGATCGCGTCGACCTACTACCATCTCGCCAAGGGTCTCGCCAGCCGCGGCCACGAGGTTCACGTGCTCTATCTCAAGGGGCCGGTGGTCGAGAACGAGACCCCCGATCACTGGGTTGCGCATTTCGCCGAGATCGGTGTCACGCTGCACTACCTCGACATTCCCGCAGCGCCGATCTGGGGTCCCTCGCAGCATTGGCAGCCGCGCTATCTCGCTGCCTACCAATGGTTGCGTGATCAGCCCGCTTTCGACATCGTGCACACGTCGGAATGGCGCGGCGGCATGGTCTACGCGCTGATGGCCAAGAGCCTGGGCCTCGCCTTCGACGAGACTCTTTTCATCGTCAAAACGTCCTCGCCGCATATCTGGAACCGGCACTACCAGATGCAGCCCATCGAACGCGTCGATCTGGTCGCGGCCAGCTACGCCGAACAGAAATGCGTTGAACTGGCGGACATGGTGGTCGGCGGCAGCGCCCACCTTATCACCTTCATGGAAGAGATCGGCTACAAGGTCCCGCAGGCAAACGTGTTCGTTCAGCCCAACATCGTCGACTTCTCCGAGGTCAAGGTGACGGATCTGCGTGAGCCGCGCGAGGCCGGTGACGTCGTCCGCACGCGCGAGCTGGTCTTTTTCGGACGCCTCGAGGCGCGCAAGGGCATCGAACTCTTTTGCAATGCGCTCGACAGCCTCATGGACCGCGGCATCCACCCCGAAAAGGTGACTTTTCTCGGCAAGTTCGGGGTCCCGCTGACCAAGTTCGGCGGCATCAAGGTCGCGGATTACATCGCGCAGCGGTCGCAGGACTGGCCCTTCGAGGTCGATGTGATCCCGGATCTGAACCAGCCCGAGGCCCTTTCTTTCATTTGCAACAGCGACAAGGTCGCGGTGATGCCGTCGCTGATCGAGAATTCGACCATGGCGGTCTACGAGACACTCGAGATGAAGATTCCGTTTCTCGCCACGCGCGTCGGCGGAACATTCGAGCTGATCGCCGAAGAGGATCGCGACGCATGCCTCGTCGAACCGACCAGCCAGTCGCTCGCCGCCGGGATCGAGCGCGTGCTTCGTGATGGCCAGAAGATCGCGCGACCGAGCTTCTCGAACGCCCGCAATCTCGAGGTCTGGTACGGGTTTCACAACCACGTCGGAAAGCGGATTGCCAAAGAGGGGCGACGCGACGCGATCCGCGGACTGCTCGGAACGACGCCGGCGACCGACGATGCCGGCCGTGTCGCCTACGTGGCGCTTGCGCGCGATGCCGCCTCGCTCGACGCAGCAGTGCGGTCGATCACCGAGGACAGCCCGGACGAGGCCGTCATTGCCTGCACCGATTTCCGGCTGGCGAAGTCGGCCGAGGCGGCAGTGCGGGAGCTTGCCGACAAGGGGCACCCGGTGCGCCTGCTCCGCTCGATCGGGCAGGCGGCCGGCGAGGCGCTGAACACGGCAGTGTCCCGGACCGCCGCCGAGGTCGTCATCGTCGCCGCCGGGACCGCCGCGTCGCTGCGCCCCGGTTTCGCGGCGGCCGCCCGTACCGGTCTTGCGCATGCCCCCGGTGCGCTGTTCACGACCCGGTTCACCGACAGCCACGACCTCTCCGGATTGCCGCTTGGCGGCGATGTCGCCTCGCAATACCTGACATCGGCGGCCTACGGGCCCGAGATCGTCGCGCTGCGCCGGGACCGGCTGAAGCAGCTTGGCGCGTTCGAGCCTTACGATGTCGAATACGGGCTGGTCCAGGAGTACGTCACCCGGTCGCAGGAACGCGACGGGCAGGACATGCTGGTCTATGCAGAACCGCTGCTTTTCTGGCCGGCGGTTCAGGCCGAGACCGAGGCATTCTCGAAGGATCCCGTGGCGAAGTATCTCAAGGCGAAGCCGCTGCTCGACACGTCCAGCATCGGCCTGCGCAAGATCCTGCTGTCCACGCTCGGGCAGGGCGGTGGCACCGGCCTGGGCGATCTCTCCGGGGTGAAATCCCAGGATGGCAAACCGGTCTGGCTGACCCCGCTGGACCGGATGGAAACCGACGGCAGCGTCGAGCGGCTGCGCGATCTCGTACTCGCCATCGACGAGGACAGCACCGATATCTACCTGCTGGCAAAAGGGTGGGGGCGGCGCGAGCTTCTGGTGTCAGACAAGCCCGTCCCGACGGACGCCGTGGACAGGACGCTTTTGCCGGAATGTACGCTTCGGCGCTTCCCGGTGCCCGAGGACTGGATCGCTGGCGCCAGCTACGAGCTCAAGTGGACCGTCGAGACCCCCGAGGGTCCGAAGCGGCTGCCCTTCCAGATCACCAAATTCGCCGATGGGATCCTCGCGCTGACCACGCGCCAGCCGATCATGACGTGGGAGGCGCTGCGGGCTGCTCTGGATCGCAGGGCGGAGGAAAAGCGTCAGTTCCTTCGACCGGTCGTGCCGGTTTCGCAGGACGCGGAAGACGTTCAACAGATGGAACTGCAACGGGTCGCTGACCGCAGCGGCGACATCCTTGGCCGCGGCGCGCCGGCGGAGACCAACGGGGCCGCCCCCCGGCGCGTACGGTCCGCGATCGTCGATCGGACCCGGAGCGACTGGAGCGAGGGCTGGCTGATCGGCTGGGCCTGGGACCGCGAGGATACCGGCGCGCTGCTCAACGTCGCGCTGGTGCAGAACGGGCGGCCGGTGGTCGCTGTACCGGCGGACGCGCATATCCCCAGCCTTGGCCGGCGCACGCCGGACCTCGAGTTTCACGGCTTCCGGCTGCCGCTTTCGGCGGAAATCCTGAAAGAGGAAGGCGAGGCGCGGCTGGTCGTGCTCGAGACCGGTGAAGAGGTTCCGGGCGCCCGGTTCTCGGTCACGCGCGGGACCCCTGGGCGAATGACGGTCACCCGAATTTCAAGCTGAAGTCCAGGCGCCGGGCAACCGCCCGGCGCCAGCCTTCGGCTGAACTACCGCCATGTTGAGACGCAGGGGATCTTGGTGGTGTCGCAGCGGGTGCTGTAGGTTTTC
>NZ_JAWQFO010000001.1:395944-892249 GCF_033436665.1 Roseobacter sp. FCG-D35 | reverse complement strand
TCGTTTCCAGCGGTTGTACAGAGTCTTGGGTGAGCCGTACTCCCTTGGAGCATCCGACCATCTTAAGCCATTGCGATTGATGAAGATAATCCCACTCAGTACCCGCCGATCATCGACACGCGGCTTGCCATGGCTCTTGGGAAAATACGGTTTCAACCGAGCCATCTGCTCGTCGGATAACCAGAACAAGTTGCTCATCACGCCTCCTGATGTTCAGGAGCTTGAATCAGCCCGATGCACCGACTGCAACCAAATCAATGGGTCCAGAGCCTAAGGAGTTCCTGGAAGCGGGCAAGNCCTGATGTTCAGGAGCTTGAATCAGCCCGATGCACCGACTGCAACCAAATCAATGGGTCCAGAGCCTAGAGCAGGTCGAAGATCGGATATCGCCTCTCGAATTTCACTGTGCAGGTCGTTTTTTGGTCTGCCGTGGAATTCCGGGAAAACGGCTTCAAGACGCGCCATCTGCATGTCCGTCAGCCAGTAGAGATTTCTCATGTCACCGCTCGTTTTTGGCGGCGGTGAATCACAAGGACTTCAGCTGATCAATGTGTCCTGACCCTGACGCCGTAAGGATGCTCCGTGGATACACTTGTGGCTCGAACCAAACGGTTGTTTAGGCGCGTCGCGGGTCCGCCGTCTGCATTGCTTCAGCCGTTTCTCAACCCACTTGTTTAAAACCAGTCCGATCAGGAAGGTTGATTCTGCCTAAGCCTGAGACCAGCCTCGGTCCACCGTTGCCATTGGCGGGTCGCGCCAGTTCCATCCCGGGATCACCCTGTTAGCGGGATGCCGAGACACGTGGATTCCCGCATGGAACCACCCGGCCCGTCGCCGCAACCCATGGTCTCGAACTGCTGCAAGTTTAAGAGCATTTTGATGCACCCAAGGTTGAAAAAGACACAGGTCTGCCGGATGGCCGCCACTTTTTCAGCGCAATCGGAACGAAAGTTAAACCTTGCATTCGGATACTCGGGGTGTGTCGCGGGATAGGCACTTAAGCAGGGGCAGATGGGTCAGGTGCTTACAGACAGGCAAGACAGGCAGACCGACGGCATCGCTGCCGGATCCTCGCTGCTCAACGGGCAGTATGTGATCCGTTCGAGGCTCGGCGGTGGCGGCTTTGCGATGATTTTCATTGCGACCGACAGTCTGGAACGGCAGGTCGTCATCAAGGAGTGCTTTCCCGCCGAGATCTGCGTGCGACGGAACGGGCAGGTGTTGCCGCGGTCCGCCAAGCTGCAAAAGCAGTTCGCGATCCTCAAGAGCCACTTCGTGCGCGAGGCGCGCCAGATGGCCAAGCTGGTTCATCCCAATATCGTGGCCGTCCATCAGGTGTTCGAGGAAAACAACACGGCCTACATGGCGCTGGACCTGATCCGGGGCATGGATTTCTTCGACATCGTCGAGCGGCAGCCCGAGCGGATCACAGGCGAGTTCGTCCGCAGCGTGCTTGACCAGTGCCTGACCGCCATTGGCTTCATCCACGACCGCAAGTTGCTGCATCGCGATATTTCGCCGGACAACATCATGGTTGATGAACGGGGGCACCTGTCCCTGATCGACTTCGGCGCCGCGCGCGAACGCGACGCAACCACCCGTGCATCGCCCTACATGGTCAAGGACGGCTACTCGCCTCACGAAATGTACCGCGCCGGGGCCGAACTGGGGTATTCGAGCGATCTCTATTCGCTCGGCGCGACGCTGCATTTCATCGTCACGGGGAGCGCCCCGCCCGACAGCGACCAGCGACTGCTGGAGATCGAGAACGGGGGCAGCGACCCCTACACACCCTTGTCATCGGGAGACTGGTCGGCGGACAACGACATACTCGTGACGATCGACCGGGCATTGAGCCTGCGCCAGGCAGAACGTTTCCAGAGCGTTGGCGACTGGCGGGACATGCTTGCGGCGACCCCCCGACAGCGCCCAGCCCAACCGCCGGTTCCGGCGTTCGATGCCGCCTTCGAAAAGGACATCGCGCAGATGGTGCGCCAGACCAATTCGCTTCTTGACGGCGTGGGTCAGGCGCCCCGGCGGAAATCGGCGGCCGAGGTCAAGGCCGAGCAGGCCGCCGCGGCTCCGCAACCGAAACGGAAGGTCTTCGACGTCTTCGGCAACGAGATCATCGACATCGAGGCCTGGCAGGAACAACAGGAAGCCGAGCTTCGCGAACGCAATGCCAAGCATGCCGTGACGTCTCCGGAAGATGACGGCGCGAAGCGACGATTGGCCGAAAAGCCCCGAAGCGGATCGAAAGCCAGGTTCCTGGCTGACCTCTTCGCCCGATGCGTGCCCCGGCAAGATGGCCTGAACCTGAAATCAACGGATACCTAGGGAGCCAGTTCATGAGATTCATCCGCGACATCATCCAGGAAAAACGCAGCGCGCCCGGAGGCGGCGATCCCGGGCACGAGGCCTTCGAAGCCGGCGCATCCCGGTCCGAACCTCTGCTGCTGAAATCGCCGATCCTTCCAGACGAGAACGAAGGAACCGGCGCGACCATCCGGTCGGATACGAACGCCCACCTCGACAGCAGCGAGTGGGACGACGCTACCGAAGGCGCTGCCACACAAGACGAGTTCTTCGAAGAGGAAGAGGACGATCACGACTTCTACCTCACGGGCGACCTCGACGCCGTTCGGGCGGAGGCTGGGCTCGAGGAAGGCGAGGACGACGAGGAAGAGCAGGACGACGACGCCTGGCAGAACATGATGTCGGACGTCGCACAGCAGGTCCGTGGAGCGGATGCCGGCCTCACCGAGGCTGAAGAGGTCGATTATCTCGAAGCATCGGACGATCATCTGGAAGATCTCGACGATGCGGGCGACGAGGACGACGACCTGCATGACGTCCAGCCGGACGCATTCGGCAAGCTGTTGTTCGAACAGGACCGAAGTTTCCCGAGAAAGCCTTCGGTCAGCCCGTTCCGGTCCGCGGCGTCATCCTCGACTGCGAAGGTGGAGCCGATGGCGCAAGAACCGGCCCCGCGGGAGCCCGTTTTGCGGGAACCGGACCTGCCACATCCGGCAGAAGACGACGATCCCGCGTTCGGTGGCATGACGGCACTCGCCGACGCCCTCGAGCCGGACCCGGTGACAATGCCTTCGCCGGCCATAGGCCGCGGGGCGAACCGGTCCGGCCGCGTGAAAACGCGTCTGCTCGGCTTCTCTGCCTCGGAAATGGAGGATGACGATCCCTTTGCCAAGAAGTCCGCCTCGGGCAGCGAATTCCCGGTCGGCTGGCTGGTCGTCGTCTCCGAGGTCGGACGCGGTGCTTCCTTCGCACTGCATGATGGGGTTTCGACAATCGGACGCGACGCGGAACAGACCGTATGCCTCGATTTCGGCGACAACAGCGTGTCCCGGACGAACCACGCCTCGATCGCCTACGACGCGGAGCAGAACAAGTTCTATATCGGCCACAGCGGCAAGACCAACCTCGTGCGCCTGAACAACGTTCCGCTGCTCAGCACCGAGGAGCTGAACTCGAAAGACCTGATCCGGCTCGGCGAGACGACATTGCGCTTCATCGCCTTCTGCGACGGCGATTTCGGCTGGAACATGGCTGATCCAAAGGCGGTACGGCGTGCGTGAAAGACAGCGATACTCCTATGACGCGTCGCCTGCGATCTGCGTCGGCGGACGCGAGCAGCAAGAAGACGCGATCGCGATGGACTTCGCCGAGGGCGCCGATTTCGGGTTCATCGTTCTGGCCGATGGTATGGGCGGTCATTCGGCCGGTGACGTCGCCAGCAAGATCGTCGTGACCGAAGTGTTCAGCGAGCTGAAAATGCTCGCGGACCAGCCGGAACTGCTGGAGCGGAATTTCGACCGCATCCTTCGCAAGGCGGTTGCGGCGGCGAACGAGTGCGTCGCGCGGATCGCGCAAGACAGTCCCGGGTCGCGCGGGATGGGGGCGACGCTGATCGCGCCGGTCGTGTTCGACAATCGCCTGTACTGGATCTCGGTGGGAGATTCCCCGCTCTACCTCCTGCGCGGGAGCCGACTCTTCCGCCTGAACGAAGAACATTCTTTCGCAAGCCGCATGAGCAAGCTCGTCGCGAAGGGACAACTCGACCCGGAGGTCGCCGAACAACATCCCGACCGGAACTGCCTGACCTCGGTCCTCGGCGGCCAAGCGATACCCGAGATAGATTGCCGCTCCCAGGCCGTCGAGCTGCGCGAAAATGATATCGTCATCGCCGCAAGCGACGGACTACAGTTCATCGGCGAATGGCAGATCGCTCGGATCGCCTTCGAGGCCCGCGACCTGCCCAGTGCAGAGATCGGCAAGCGCCTGCTCCAGTCCGTTTACGATCTTGATGATCCGGACCAGGACAATGTGTCGCTGTGCGTGCTGAAGATCAGCAAGCGAGAGATCGAGACGCCGTTTTCCGAAGTCGCGAACCTGGCCTCCTGCGTACCGTTGCAAAAGATCGAAAGCGCGACGCATACCGGCGTACAGCAGCCGTCCGGAAACCGTCAGGCGCTCGGCCAATGACAAGCACCGCCGATCCGCGCGAAAAGGCGAGCCGTCTGCGGCAGCTGCTCGAGACCGGGGAATTGCCGGACGATCTCATGAGCGTGGCCAAGACGCTCGTCGCACATCTGGTGCGGCCGGCGCGCGTGGCCCTGCTCGGGCCCAGAGGGGCCGGAAAGACGAGCCTTCTTAACCTGATCCTCAAAAACGCTGCGATGCCGGTTCTCGACGGGGTCAGCATCGTCGAGCTTGTCTACGGCGCGCAGCCGCGTTTCAGGGTCGAAAGCGTTTCCGGCCAAACCAGCCCCGCGGATGGTCTGGTTGCGCAGGCAAACCTGAAGGAGGGTACCTTTCGCGTCGTCCAGGAAATGCCGCTGCCCGCGCTGCGCGAAAGACGCTTCGCGGAGATCGATCTGCCGACGAATCCGGCCAAGCGCGAGGCGGTTCTAAGCTGGGTCGCAGGATGCTCGGACGTGGTGATCTGGTGTTCGCAGGACCTCGATGACGAGGAACTCGCGATCTGGTCGGTGATGCCCGACAAGCTCAAGGATCACAGCTTTCTCGCGCTGACCAAATCGGATCAGCTCTACATGAAGGGTGAACTCGGCAAGCGGACCGAACGTTTCGAGCAGCAGTTTTCCGATGAATTCCTCGGACTTTATCCTGTTGCGACGAAACAGGCCTTTTCCGCGGTCCAGGGCAGCGAGATCAGAGATGTCGCCCTTTGGAAAACAAGTGGCGCGAAGCCTCTGCTTGAGGCGCTGGACCGGCTTGTCGAGACCGGAAAGACCGCCGATCTCGACTATGCGGACATGCTGCTGGCAAGAAGCGCCCGGCGCTCCCGAGACCATGCCGGCGGCACCCAACCAAACGCTGCGCGCGCGAAGAACGCTCCGGCTCCGACGTCCGCCGCGCCCGGAGCCCGGCCCGCAGCAGCCGGCGCTCCGGAGCCCTCCCGACCAGTCGGACCGATGGATCGCCGCGACACCGTCGAAACCGCGCTTTCGATCCTGCAGACCTGCGCCGACGACATATCCGCAGGCTGTGACGACTCCGGCAGGCCCTCGGCGCTGGCCGTTCTGGATCAGTCGATGCAGGCGGCGCAGGCGATGGCGACACTGCTGATGGATACGGGCTCGGACGATCCCATACTCAACGTCCTGCGGGACGACATCGTCGAATGCGAGCAGATGTTTCTGCTGTTGCAACTCGAAGGCACGGACTCCGCAGCATGCGACGCCGCCACGGCCCTGCTGCAGGTGAAAAAGGATCTCGCGGAGGTCGCCTGTGGATGATGCCGTCGCCTGCCTCGCAAACCGGCCTTCGCCAGCGCAGATGCGCTCGCCGGGGATGCAGAACGACGTCGCCCGTAAAGACCTGCCGCGCGGCGCTGAGAGGACATCGGACGTAACATGATCATCGATACCAAATTCAAGTTGGAAAGTACCGACAGCACCGCCGACGGCACGGCCAGTCTGACTGCAGGCCTCGAACCCTTGCAGGCCTTCGCGAAGCGCGCGTCGGAGGTTGGCGGACTGATCGCGAAGCTCGAAGATCTCACCGGCTCGGCGGCGACCAAGGCCGTGGCCCGACTCAGCAAGCAGCTGGACGAATTCGAACCTGCGATCACCTTTCTGGGCCAGGTCAAATCGGGAAAAACCACGCTGGTGAACGCGATGGCGGGCTGGGCCGATCTGCTGCCCGCCGACGTGAACCCCTGGACGTCGGTCGTCACATCGCTCCACCTGACGCCGGGCGACGACAGAAGCGATATCGGTGCGCGCTTCCGCTTCATGGAGGAAGGCGAATGGGACCGGCTCGTTCACAAGGGCGGCCGATTGGGCGAACTGGCCAACCGGGCCGGCTCGGAGGGCGAGCTCGAAAGTATCCGTAGCCAGATCGAGATGCTGAAAGAGAAGTCGCGTCGGCGGCTGGGCCGGAAATTCGAGATGCTGCTCGGACAGGAGCATGAATACGGTTACTTCGACAAGAACCTGCTCGAACGCTATATCTGCATCGGCGATGACTTCTACGAGGACGAGGAGGCAGCCACGTCCCAGACGCAGGGCCGGTTCGCCGATATAACGCGTTCTGCGGACCTTTACCTGACAAGCGGCAGCGCCCCCTTGCGGATGTGCCTGCGGGATACGCCCGGCGTGAACGACACGTTCATGATGCGCGAGCAGGTCACCATCAACGCGATCCGGTCCAGCAAGATCTGCGTGATTGTGCTCTCTGCCCACCAGGCGCTGACCTCGGTGGACATGGCGCTCATCCGCATGATCTCGAGTCTGAAGTCGCGCGATGTGTTCATCTTCGTGAACCGGATCGACGAACTGCGCGACCCAGTGGCCCAGGTGCCCGAGATCGAGGCGAGCATCCGTCAGGTCCTGGCCGATCACAACGGGCCCGAGGACGCGCAGATCGTGTTCGGCAGCGCTCTCTGGGCGAATTACGTCCTGGCCGGTGATCTCGAGCGCATGGGCAAGCAAAGCTCCGAGACCCTGCTGAAATGGGCGGAGACGCCGCGGGAGGAACGCGACCTCGACGGTTCGCCAGCGGATATGGTCTGGCATCTGTCCGGCCTGCCCAAGCTGAACCGGATGATATCCGAGAGGGTGGTGGCCAAGCTCGGCGATCCGTTTCTCGAGGAGATCGCGAAGTCCGCCGTCAGCATCGCGACCGGCCAGCAGGTTGCGAACAAGGTCCGTATCGAGGGCGAGCACACGTCCGGGTCGATGTCCATGCACGACGTCCGTGACGAACTGACGACCCTTGCCAAACGCCATCACGACGATCTGCTCAGGGAAACCGATGAAATCATCGGCAGTTTCCAGGCCCGAGCCAGCCGCGCGCATGCCAATTTCGTGGAGCGCGCCACGCACAGCCTGATCACGCACCTCGAGACCAATGGCGACGACCATGTCTGGAGCTACGATCCAACGGGGCTGCGGATGCTGCTCAAGTCCGCCTATTCGGTGTTTGCCTCGCGCGCGCAGACCCTTGCCAGGAAGCGGTACGAGGCCGCCGTGGTCGATATCGCGGAGCTATATTGCGAGGCCTTCGGCAGCGCGGTGGAGGGCATCGAACTCATGGTTCCCGAGGTACCGGAGTTTCCCGAGCCTGTCGCCATCGCGCAGACCATCGCGCTCGACTTCAACGACAGCTGGTGGGTGTCCTGGTGGCGCCGGACACGGGGATACAAGGCCTTCGCCAAGCAGTTCCACGCGCTCGTGTCTGCGGAGACCGAGGACTTCATGACCCAGCTGCAGACCATCCAGACCATCCATATCCAGGAGCTTCTGGCGCAGACGATCGACGCGTTCTTCGCCCAGAACCGCGACATCATGATCGAAATCAGCACATCTCGCGCCTCCTCGGACGGGCTGCAGCGGATATGCCTCGGCAAGGACGAGTACGAACGGAACGAGCAGGTCGAAGACCTTGTCCGGAGCCTGAAGTCGAGGATGGGTCCAACGAATTGGGAAGGAAGATACGATGAGCAGTGACGACGTGATGGAAACCAAGCCGGACGCCGAAGACGCCAAGCCGCGTCTTGTGCTGATGGGCGAGTTCAGCGCGGGCAAGAGCACGCTCACGAACATCCTTCTGGATGGGGCGCCGCTTCCCATGCGGGTGACGGCGACGCGCCTGCCGCCGGTGCGGCTTAGCTATGGCGAGCCGGCCGCCTATGCGGTCGGCAAGGATGGCGGTCGGCAGGAGATTGAGCTGGAAGACATGGAATCGATCTCGCTGGACGAAACCGCGATGGTCGACATCCGGATGCAGTCCGACGTGCTGCAACTGTGCGACCTGCTCGATATGCCCGGCATTTCCGATCCCAACATGCCGCAAGACATGTGGGAGGATGTTATCGAGGCGAACGATAGGGTGATCTGGTGTACCCATGCCACGCAGGCCTGGCGGCAGTCGGAGGCAGCGATCTGGGAGATCCTGAGGCACGGCACTTCGGGCGAGAACCTGCTGCTGATTACCCAGTTCGACAAGTTGCAGAACGAACGGGACAGGGAACGGGTCCTGAAGCGGGTCGAACGGGAGACGGCAGGCCTTTTCGCGGCCGTTTATCCCGTGTCGCTTCTGGAGGCCATGAATGCCGGAGATGATGCGGAGGCTTGGGAAGAAAGCGGCGCCGCCGCGCTTTCCGAGCATGTGGTCCAGTTCCTGATGCAGCGCAAAGGCAAGCTGCCTTTCCTGCCGGGGGCCGCGCCGGGTGTCATGGACGCCGGCATCCGCGATGCAGCCGCCGTGCAAATGCAGGAGCCGGCACATCCGAAACCGGAAGACAGCGCGGGTCGCGTCGTGCCGCGACGGGTCGTCTCGAACCCGGCACGGTCGCGCCGGCAACGACCGGACCACGAAGGCGGCAGCCTGCAGGGGCGGTGATGGGCGCGACCACGACACGCGATGCCTCGGTCCACGGCCAAGAAGGTCCCTGCCGAAAGGCGCCGGGACTAGGGGAACCAAGCCTATGACGATACAGAAGTCCCTGGACGATCTCCGCAGAAACCTGCCGGGCTGTCACCTTACGGCATTCGGCGATCTGTCCTCCGGCCTGATCCTACGGTCGAGCTCCGAAGCGCGGCGTGCAAGGGAGGAACTCGACCAGATCTGCGTCGACGCTATGCAAGCCTTCGCACTTGGCGATGCCAGGTCCGGCGACGCAGGCGGAAAAGGCGATGCATGCCGAACCGCACTGAGCTTCACGGCAGAGAAGACCCTCGTATGCGGGCGGCACGATCCCGAACAGGGAGACATG
Organism: Roseobacter sp. FCG-D35; assembly: GCF_033436665.1. Lineage (NCBI taxonomy): Bacteria > Pseudomonadati > Pseudomonadota > Alphaproteobacteria > Rhodobacterales > Roseobacteraceae > Roseobacter > Roseobacter sp. FCG-D35. Next base: position 882,990 of record NZ_JAWQFO010000001.1, on the reverse strand, counting down.
TACTGTGCGCTCATCGAGGCGGGTCAGGACATTGCCCACGCCATCACTTGTATCGAACGGGTGGCGACCGAGATGGCAAAAGACGTCCGATGAGACCGTCCGGCTTGAACAGGCGTCGCACAGAAGCCCCGTCTTCCAACCTGGCGGATGTCGTCCGCAGGCTGGGGAGCCCGCCGCAACACCTCGCGGATGAACGCGGAAGCCTGCCCGCATCTTCGCGGGCCAAGATCGACTGCCTGCTCCGCGAAATCGACGAGACCATCCTGCCCCGGCGGATCACCCTGACCTCCGGCGCGAAGGTTGTCGCGACACTCTTTGCCGGAAACCGGCGTCTCTACCAGCTTCGTCCGGAGGACGACCCGTCGCGCGCCATCAGTCGCGAGAACAGCGACATTGCCTCGCTTGCCGCGGCCTTTTCGCAAGCGGTCGGGCAGGCGACATCGGTCTCTGTCGAGGCGCTGGGCGAAAACGGCCCGGAATGCCAGTCCGTCGACAGCTGCTCGGTCTCGTCACTGCGCGCCGAACTCGAGACTGGCGAAGAGATCTGCGCGTTCGAAGCGCTCGTGCTGGCGCTGGATCCGTTGACGCTTGCCAAGGTGGACTGGCACCGCGGCGGCGACGCACAGGCGTTTCGCGGCGCCGATACCTGGCGCCACATCCTCGAGTACTGCGCACGCAATCTGCACGAGGGCGGGAAACCGGTAGGTTCCGGCAGGGGCACCTTCGACCGAGAGGTCAAGGGCATCGCGGTCCCGATAGACGAGGCGCACGCGATCGTGGCGGGTACGTCCGAGGGGCAGGGGTTTGTCTGCGTCGTTCCGCGATCGGAGGGGCTGAGAGCCATTTCGACCTGGCAGACCTCCCGCTGAAAGGGCACCTGCGGCAGGGTGCAGGCAGACGCCAGCCACTTCAGGAGGCCCAACATATTCAAGCGTGCCTGGATGCGGGCCGTCAGCTCGAAGGCGCGCTGCACACGCAAGACTCCCGCGTCCAGCACCGCGGGAAACGCCGACCCCTCACGGTCCTCCGCCGCGTGGTTTGATAGATGACTTCCACCACGCGGTCGCTAACTCCGGGTTATGCGCACGCTTGAAATCATTGCTTCCGAACAGCTATGGTCCTGGCTGGCCGAAAACCATCGTACACGCGAAAGCGTGCGTCTGGTCACATGGAAAGCCGCGCATCGAGACAAGTTTGTCGGGCGCGAAGACGTGCTGGACGCGCTGATTGCGCACGGCTGGATCGACGGTCGCAGGTTTGTCGTGGACGATGATCGCACGGCACAGCTCATTTCACCGCGCAAACAGCAGGCATGGTCCAAGACATACAAGGAGCGTGCCGAACGCCTGCGCCGCGAAGGCCGCATGCACGAGGCCGGCGAGGCCGCGATAGAACAGGGTCGCGCGTCGGGTCTTTGGGACTTCTACGACGACGTCGATGCGCTGATCGTGCCGGACGATCTTGCGTCTGCGGTCGAACTGGAAAAATGGGAGGCTCTTGCCCCGTCATACCGGCGCAATGTGTTGCGATGGATCAAGCTTGCCAAAACCCCCGCGACACGCTCCAAGCGCATCGACACCGTCGCAGCCGCGACGCGCGAGCAAAGAAAGCTTCCGCAGATGTGAGGTGGCTTAAGCGCGGAGGCTGTGTTGGAAGCGAAATATCCGCCGTGTCTGAAAAGCGTGCGACCCGTCCGCGCGTTTCTGCCTCCAATCCAGATGGGCGACGTCATGACCGTCGCCCTTGTTCGGGTTATCTGGAGATATCCGCGCTGCCGCCATCCGGCCCGTCTTGATCCTCTTCCAGGATCGCGCGGCGCATGTCGCCCAAATCGGTGCTGTGAAACCGGCGCAAGCCCGAATTCAGGAAGAAAAAACGAAAGAACATCGTGATCCCCCTACGCGCTGACATGCGGGGCGCGGGAGGCGCCGATCGTGCGCAGCAGACCGTCAAAGCGGGCGATCTCGTCCTTGATGATCAGCCGTTTCCGCTTGAGCGTCTGCAACGAGATGCTGCACGGGGCCGGACGCTGACGCTCTTGATTGATACGCGCCTTCAGTTCCTGATGCCGCGCACGCAGCTTGGCCAGTCTTGTCTCGACAGAAAAGGGCTTGATCCGGGCTCTCGAAGTCACGTGTTTTCTCCTCATGTGCTGATCGTTGATATCGCATGCCGTGTCAGGTCTGCCCCACGGATATGGACACCGACGCGTGCCGATGAAGATGGGCTCGCCAGAAAACTGGATAGGTTTTGCCAATCAAATTTTGACCATCTTCGTGCGATACCTCGGGCAACCGCGCACGACCGGCCCGCATAGGCGCAGAGTTTTTTTGTGCCGGTCGCGTTGTCCGAGTGCCATTGCAAAGTCGATTGGAAAATCCAATTTAATTTGCGTGCAAAACCAGGATCCGAGATGCCCGGCGACCTCACCCTCAAACAGCTTCTCTACTTCGTCGCGCTGGCGGATACCAAGCACTACCGCAAGGCCGCCGAGCGCGTCGGCATCAGCCAGCCGTCACTCAGCCAGCAGATCCTCGGACTGGAAGGGGTGCTTGGCCTCGACCTCGTGGAGCGCGGCCAGCGCGGTGCCGTTCTGACTCCGAACGGACGCGCAGTTCTCGCGCAGGCCCGCAAGGTGCTGTCCGAAGTCGACGTGCTGCGTGAGCTGGTCGACGAGGCGAAGGGCGGGATCGGTGGGACGATAAGGATGGGTTCGACGCCAACGATCGGACCATATTTTCTGCCCTACGTGATGCGGCATCTGCATCGCGAGCATCCATCGTTGAAGATCGTGGTACGCGATGCGGCGCCACGGGTCCTGCAGGACGAACTCTTGAACGGGCGGCATGATTTGATCCTGACGCAGCTTCCGGTCAGTTCCGCGGATGTCGAAGTCCGCAGGCTGTTTCGCGAACCGCTGAAACTTGCCGTCGCGCAGGACCACCGTTTCGCGTCGGCGTCGGCGATACGGGATGCGGACCTCGCCGGGCAGGACGTTCTGGCGCTTTCCGAGACGTACCTTCTGCACAACCAGATCGTCGACCTTTGCCAGCAACTCGGGGCCAATCTTCGGCAGGATTACGAGGGAACGAGCCTGGACGCTTTGCGGCAGATGACAGCCCTCGACATGGGCCTGAGCTTTCTTCCGGCACTCTACGTTCAGTCCGAAGTCTCCAAGGACGATGGCGATGTGGCCATACTGCCGTTTCGAGGAGACCGGGTGACACGGTCGATTGGCCTGGTCTGGCGACGGCGCGCATCGCACAGGAAGGTGATCGACCTGATCGGCCGCATTGCGCGCACGGTTGCCGAGGAGCGTTTCAGGTCAATCGTGAAGGTCGAGTAGGCGGCACGCTGTGCGGTGTTAATCCGAGACGTCTGCATTGCGAGGGCGCGACGGGCACCTGAATTTGCCGGCGGTGCTTCAAAGTAACCTTTGAAAGAGAGCAGGGCGGCTCGAGGCGATCGAAGGCCGCATACAATGCCTGCACCCTGCCAAAGCAACCGTCAGCGCTGTTCCACGTGCTGCGAACCATCGAGACGTCGGAGGTAGTGGATGCTCTCCATGGTGCGGCTAGGAGGTCAAGATCCGGCCTGTCGCCCAGTGCCTTGCGTCCCGTGCCGGGTAGTCGACCAACAGAGCCCAGCGCTTCGATTTTGGCAGCCCGCGCCTGGGTGCGATCAGTCTCGTATTCCTTCAGGTCTCAAACGATGCGCACCCACGCAGACGCGCGGATACCTGGAACCAGCCTCATTTTTCTGGCGCGGTCGGTCTTTTCGGACCAGACTCCTCCCTGAGGCCGGTCACTGGACGCTTCAAGCGCCGGGTCGAACCGGGGACGATCATGCGAGGCGACAGATGAAGATCATTTTCTTGTTGGCGACATGCGCGACGCTTGCGGCGCCCGCGTCCGCGCAGGGGCTGCTCGACAATATCAAGCAGGGCGCTCGAAAAGCCGGAGAGGTTGCGCGCAAGGGCGCCGACGCGGTCGAGGACGCGGTACAGTCAACCGGGGAGCTTGTGCGCGACGAAGAGACGCCCGACGCGACACGCGCGAAGCTGGACCGGATCGCGGATGAGGTTCTGGCACGGCTGCTTGCCGAGAACCAGGTGGCGGCCGAGACCTTCGCGGCAAGCGCGGGGTACGCGGTTTTCGACATGCGCCGGATCTCGGTGTTCCCGCTGTCGGCCGGTTATGGGCGTGGCGTTGCGGTATCGATCCCCGACGGGGCGCGGACCTACATGCAGATGGGAACGGGCGGCGCCGGAGCGGCCTTCGGGATCGGCGGGTTCGAATCGCAGTTCGTCATCATGTTCGAAACACCGACCGATTTCGAACGGTTCGTTGAAAACGGCTACGATGCTTCGATGGACGCAGGCGTGATGCAGGGCGAGGACCGAACGCGATCGGAAGTTCAGTTCACCGCCGGGCGTTCGTTCTTCGTTCTGAGCAAGACGGGCTGGCGTATAAATGCCAATGCATCCGGCACGCGGTACTGGAAAGACGCCGATCTGAACTGACGGCGAACTGTCGCTGATGGGCCTCCGGTGCAGAATTGCACAGGCGGCGACGGTTCGTTGCTAGTTCGTCACCGGGCGACAGCGCGCGAACGTTGCGGTTTAGGTGAGGCGAGCCTCTGCGCCGACGCGACAGTGCGGGTGCCGATAAAGCAAAGCCTCGCGAGCCGGCTGCGCTCTCATGGCTTGAACCTCACAAATATGCCATCTACATACCATCCATGTAGATGGAGATTTGAATGGCGAAGGTTCACCAACTGCGTCCTGCGGACAACGAGAAGATCACGATCAACCTCGGGCATGTCGATCTCGGCCGGATCGACCTCTTGGTGCGGGACGGGTTCTATTCCAACCGCACGGACTTTATTCGCACGGCCATCCGAAACCAGCTGACCGCGCAACAGGAGCAGGTCTCGCGCTCCGTCAAACGGCAACGGCTGGAGGTCGGCCTGCTCGATCTGACCCGGGACGATCTGGAGGCGGCGCGCGCGGAAAACGAGAAGCTTGATATCCGGGTAGTCGGCCTCGCGCGGATCGCCGCGGATGTCCCGGCTGACCTCGCGCTGGCGACGATCGGCTCTATCCATGTACTTGGCGCCCTGCAGGCGCCAAGCGCGGTCAAGGCGGCCCTTAAGGACCGCATCATTTGAGGCTGTGCCTCGTCTGAAAGGAAATTTTCATGAACGATCAGCTTGCGTCGGCCATGTGCCGGGCGCTCGAACTCACGCGCGCCGGCTCCACCATGGAAGCCACGCGTCACATCCAGAGAACGCTTCGTGGCACCGAGCAGGCCGCGACGATGCAGGACGATACCGCGACCAGACCCAAGTCCAGGAAAAGTCTGAAAGAGGTTGTCGACACGCTTTCAGGACGCGCTGGGCTTCGGCCGGATAACCTCCGAAGACCCCAAGTTGCACCAGCCATCCCGGATGGCGCGCGCTACGAGGCAAGAACGCATTCTTCGGCCTTCGGAGCGCGGGAGTTTCGACTTTTCGTTCCGTCCGCGCGACAGACCGTGCCATCGGGTCTTTTGCTGATGCTGCATGGTTGCACGCAAAATGCCGACGATTTCGCCGTGGGCACGCAGATGAACTTCGAGGCCGAGGCACAGAACCTTGTCGTGGTCTATGTCGATCAAAGCCGGCAGGCGAACCAGATGGGGTGCTGGAACTGGTTTCTGCCCGAACATCAGTCGCGCCAATCGGGCGAGCCCGCCTTGCTGGCCGACCTCGCCCTGCAGATGGCCGAGGAATTCGGCGGTCTCGAAAAGCGGATATTCGCCGCGGGACTTTCGGCAGGCGGTGCCATGGCAGCCATTCTCGGGCGCACGCATCCCGATGTCTTCTCGGCCGTGGGCGTGCATTCCGGACTGGCGCCCGGTGCGGCCAGCGACCTGACGAGCGCTTTCGCGGCCATGCGCGGTTCCACGCGATCCGGGGCCGGACGCAACCCGGTGCCGGTGCGCAGCATCGTCTTTCACGGTGAGGCCGATCACACCGTAGCGCCGGCGAACGCCGATGCGGTGATTGCCGGGGCTCTCGGGACAGGACGCTATTCGGAGGTCGAGGACGGCGCTACGGTCGGTGCGAGGGTCACGCTCTACAAGGATCAGAGCGGCGTGACGGTGGCGGAGAAATGGTCGCTGGCCGGCGTTGCCCACGCGTGGTCAGGAGGCGCGGCCGAAGGCAGCTATACCGATCCGACCGGTCCGGACGCTACGGCGGAAATGACGCGGTTCTTCCTCGAAGGCGCGGCGGAGGAGGGAAAGTGAGCGGCGCGCTGACCTTCGAGGCGGTCGACGAGGCACGCCCTGGCCGCAAGTGGCTGCGGCGCTGGAACTGGTCCTGGCCGGACTACGAGGCGTGGTTCACCGCACGGGGCGGAGACCGCGGACCGTCGCGGGCCGAGTGCGAGGCGGCGCTCCGTCGACACATGCCGGAACTCGTTCCGATCCATGCGGAACTGACGGCGCTGGTGGGGACCGAGGACCGGGCCGCGCGGTTCCTGTCGGGGTGGTGTCCGCCGGCCTATCTCGGCGGCTGCTCGCTGGCGGCTCATGCAAAGGGTGGTGAAGTCCGCCTCGTGCGCAACTACGACCTCTCACCCGACCTCAACGAAGGGTTCTTGCTGAAAAGCGCATGGCGGCGTCCGGTCATGGGCATGGTCGAGTTTCTCTGGGGCTTGTCGGATGGCATCAACGATGCCGGTCTGGCGGTCGCGCTGGCCTTTGGCGGGCGGGGAACGGCAGGGCGCGGCTTCGGGATCACCCATATCGTGCGCTATCTTCTCGAGACCTGCGACACGGTCGGGGCGGCCGAGGCGACACTTGCGCGGCTGCCTTCGCACATGGCCTACAATCTCGTTCTCGCTGATGCATCGGGACGTGTTGCCTCGCTCGAGCTGGCGCCGGGAGGCGGTGTGCGGCGGATGGATCGCGCCATCGCAACCAATCACCAGCATGGCACCGAGCCCGCCGAGCGGCCGGGGTTCACCCGCACCATCGAACGGCGAATCCACCTCGCACAAATGCTTTCCGAAGACATGCGGCCGTCCGCTCTTCACGAGGCTTTCCTCGCGCCTCCGCTCTATCAGCGCGGACATGCGCAGGGTTTCGGGACGCTCTTCACCGCGGATTACGACCCGGCCCGCAGAAGCGTGGCTTTGCACTGGCCCGAAGAGGCATGGGGGCAAAGCCTGGACGCTTTCACCGAAGGTCGGCGTACGATCAACTACGACGCGGGTCCGGTCCCGGTCACTTCGAAAGATGCTTTCTGGGTGCCACCTGTCGCCGCCGGGGATGCCGCAGCGTGGATCGCCTATGGCTTGAAGATGGCGACGTGGTCCTGCGGGCATCGCGCTGCCCCGAGGGCATGGCCAGACGCCCCTGGCCGCTGCTGACGCGGCAGGGGTCGGGCAGGCGACGCGACCGGTCTCAGCGTTTGGGCCCGCAGAACACCAGGCTGGTTGCCGGAAAGCGGCGATTTGTCGGACACCGGAATGCCGATCATGCAGAGACGGCGTCCGAAACGGTGTCTGTCTTTTTCCGCACACGTCGCGCCGCAGCATCACCTTTCGCCGCGGCCGTTCCGATCAGGCGGCCGCTGCGGGTGGGCAACCCGAAGCGCGGTGTCACGAGACGCGCAGCCAGGTCATCATCCCGCCGGCCGAGTGCTCGAGCATGTGACAATGCAAAAGCCAGTCGCCGGGGTTGTCCGCGACAAAGGCGATTTCGACGGTCTCGCCGCTGCCCATAAGAACGGTGTCGCGCAGCGGGCCAGTCGTACCGTCCGCCGCGATCTGCCGGAAGTGGTGCCCGTGCAAATGCATCCCGTGTGACCAAGCGGTGTCGTTTTTCATGACGATCCGCACGGTGTCGCCGATGCCGGCCTCCAGCAGCGGGGTTTCACCCATGTCCGCCATGCCGTTGAAAGCCCAGGCTTTCCCGGCCGCGGCCATGTCGCGGATGTCCATGCTGCGACCGTCCAGCTTGGCGCCGCGCAAGCCGCCCATGGCACCGCCTTCCATCAGCAACTCGGTGCGGATCGCGGTATCGAGTGGCCCGAGGGCGGGGACGGGGTTTGCCGGCAAGGCGCCCGGCGCTGCAAGACGGGCATCCCGGGCGGTGCCTGCGACCGGGAAAGCGGCGATGGCGTATCCGCCGTCAGCCTCGAAGCTGACAAGAAACGCTTCCGCACCTTCGTCCGCCACCACGTCGACCACGAGATCGACCCGTTGCGCCGGGGCGAGCGTGATCCGGCCCAGAGGCTGCGACGCCTCGAGAGGCATCCCGTCCAGCGCAACGACCCAGCCGTCCAGCCCACGCGCCTCAAGGCTGAAAATGCGCGCATTCGCCGTGTTCACGAGGCGCAACCGCATGCGGCTGTGACGGGGAACCGCGCGCGACCAGTCGCCTTCGGCGTTCACGGTGATCCAGTTGCCGATCCGCCCGGCGTGCGCCCGGTCGTGCATGTTGCCGAAGTCTTCCGCAATCTGCGCCTTGTCCGTGAGGCGCCAGTCGTCGAGAAGAAGCACCTCGTCGATATCGACCTCAGGGGCACCGGTTTCTTCTTCGACGATCAAGGCGCCGTAAAGCCCCCGCGCCATCTGCTCGAAGGTCCGGTTGTGCGGATGGTACCAATAGGTGCCCGCGTCCGGCAGCACGAAATCGTAGAAAAAGTCGCTCCCCGGCGGGACGGCCGGCTGTGTCAGCCCGGCTGCGCCGTCCATGTCGTTGGCGATCCGGATCCCGTGCCAGTGGACAGTCGACGCCTGCGGAAGATCGTTCCGGAACATTTGCGTCATCCGCTCCCCCTGCCTTGCGCGCAGGACGGGGCCCGGTACCGTGCCGTCATAGCCCCAGATCCGTGTTTCCGGATAATCCTCCGGCGCCAAACGCACGTTGCCTTCCCGCGCCTGCAGGATCGGTGCCGTGGCAGGGCGTGCGATGGCCGGAAGGGCGGCGACCGCCGCTGCGCCGATCGCCGATCTATGGAATTGCCTGCGTGTCAGTTCGGTCATGGAACGTCTCCGATCGTCTGATGCGCCGTCCTGTGAGGGTGCATGTCTGAAGCGGCCGTCCGGCTGTCATCGGTGCCCGCCGGTGAAAAGAGCGTCGTAAGTGCCGCCGTGGTAACAAGGATCCCCGCGACCAGCCCCGCCTCGATGCCGATCGAGCGGCGAAGCCGCGCCCCGGCACCCGGTGCGGAGGCCAGTAAGGCCGGGGTCAGCGTCAGCTTGTTGAGGCCGGCCAGCGCGAGAACTCCGGCAAAGAGGACGAGCTTGAGTGCGAACATCTGGCCGTAGGGGGTGAACAAGGCGGACGGTGTGGCGGCGCCCAGAAGGCCCAGGGCGCCCCCTCCGGCAAGCACGACAATGCTGACGGCCCAAAGCGCACGACTGCCGAACTCGTGCGCCAGCGCCCCGGCTCGTACGGGAGGGTCGGTTCGCGCTGCGCGTGCCAGCGGCGCAAAGGCGCCAACCCAGAAGGCGAGGCAGAGGATGTGCAAGGTGATGAGCGTGCCGAGGATCATCTGCGGTTCACCGAGCGCATGACCGCGCAGAGCAAAGGAAGCAGACGCCAGGATCGCGCCGAGCAGGGCGAGAATCAGGCCAGGTCTGGTCCGCCAGAGCACGCAGCAAATGAGCGCGAGGCCGGTCAGGCGAAGGATTGCGCTTGTTCCAAGCGGGCTCTGCGTCACCATGCCGAGTATCAAGGGATCCGTGGCACCGTCCAGGGTCCCGCCCATGAGGAAACTTGCCCGCACAGGCAGCCGCAGCGCCGTGAAAACGGCCGACGCGACGGCCAAGAAGACCGCCGTCAGACGCAGCGCGTCACGGCCGCCCTCGCTCAACTTGCGCAACGTCGCAAGCACCAGAACGCTGCCGACCGAGCCGAGCGTCGCCGCGTAGGCAAGGGCTTTCACGACGATCGAAAACCACGTGACGGCATCGGCCTGGCTGAGCGCGGCAAGCATCCCGGCTCAATCAGTCACTTCGAAGGAAAAGCTGCCCTTCATCGCGTGCCCGTCAGAGGCCAGCCCGCGCCACTCCACCCTGTAGCTGCCGGGCGCCAGCGGTGCGGGTTCGGCGATAAATTCGAGCGACGGTTCCAATCCCGTACCGCCGTCCAGCCGCATCTCGGTACCGTCGGCATTCACCAGACGTACCGTGGTGATGCGCATGGGATCGTCGAAGATCATGCGGATCATCTGTGGCGTCTCGGCGATCTTCGCGCCGTCGGTCGGCGTGGTACTTTCGCTTCTGGAATGCGCAAGGACCGCACCGCTCAGAAGCGATGCGACGACTGCAAGGGCCAGGTGCGATTTCATGGCCACCTCCTTCAATCTATCCCGTTCGCCCGTTGCAGGGCGCGGACATAATCCGTGATCTGAGCGACGTCGTCGTCAGACACGTTGCCGACGGCCGGCATGTTTCCGAATTTCCAGTGATGGGCGCGCACGCCCTGGCGCGCCGCCAGCTGGAAAGCGATGTCTCCGTGATGGCTCGGCTCGTAGATCGGGTGCACCAGCGGCGGGCCCTGGTCCGAGCCCGATGCATTGGGCCCGTGGCATGCCGCGCAATTCGCATCGTAAAGGACATTGCCAGCCTGCTGTTGAGGAGTCAGGTTTGGCACGATCACTGCGCCGGTGTCCGTCGGTGCAGAGCCGCCATCGTTCTCGGACAGCGCATACAAGCCGGCCCCGAGAATGACGACGGCGCCGATCACGGCGTATGTCGACTGCACGCGCCTCACGCCGTCAGGGCATCCCGCCCGGCGAGATCGTCCAGGATCGGGCAGTCGGGGCGGTCGTCGCCGTGGCAGCGTGTGACGAGGGTCTCTAGCGTGGATTTCAGCGCCTGCAGCTCGTCGATCTTTTGCGCGATACGGTCGAGATGTTCGGCGGCCAGCGCTTTCACATCCGCGCTGGCGCGGTCCCGGTCCTCATAGAGCGACAGGAGCGTGCGGCATTCCTCGATCGAGAACCCGAGCGACCGGGACCGGCCCAGAAACGCCAGCTTGTGCGCATCCTGATCGCTGAAATCGCGATAGCCGTTGGCGCCGCGCGCCGGTCGCACAAGGCCGATGTCCTCGTAGTACCTGATCGTCTTCGCCGGTAGCCCGCTGGCGCGCGAGACCTCTCCGATATTCATCAACGAGACCCTCCTAAACTACCATATGAGGCTTCCAGCCGCTGGAAGGTCAAGGGCGGATGACCTTTCGACGTGATGGTGTGCGAGGGCGCTGTCCCATGAAGAACGGCGCGAACGTAGCTGCGCCGGGTGTCACGTTGGATCCTCGGGCTCAGGTGTCTCATGTTCCGACGCAAGGATCAGACAGACCCGTCCGCGGTCCGGCCTGCTGAGAATGCCGCGTTTCTCGAGTGCCGCGATGGCGCGGTATAGCGCGGGCGGCGTGACGTCGAGATCAGCCGCGATCGACGTCAGACTTGTCGTGCGCGGCAAGGCGCCGGTCGCATCCGCGAGATCGCTCATCCGGGCGAGGGCGCGTTCGGTGAGAGGCGTGATCGCCCGCAACTCGAGGAGGCGTCGGGCCGTCATCAAGGATCGCGCGAGATGCAGGCTGAAGACCTCGCCAAGATCCGGCTGCGCCTCGATAGCGCTGCGGACGAAGCGTTTCGGCAGAATGCGCACCCGGGATGCTGCCGCCGCGACGGCATCGCAATGGCAGCGTTCGACGAAGATCGAGGCCTCCGCAAATGTCTCGCCCTTGTGCGCCACGTGGATCCGGACACTGCGCCCGGTTTCCGTGTGGCGGAGGAGATCGACCCGACCATCGGTCAGTAGCGGGAGCCCGGGGGCCGCGTCACCCTGGCGGAACAGAGCCTGGCCCGGCTCAAGCGTGACGAGGCGGAGGGCGCCCGGTGGGCAAGCGCGTTCGAGGCGCTCGAAAAATTCCAATGCCGACATGATCGCGATCATATTCGGCGCGACGCCAGTTTGGCTAGATTGTTCCGAAAGGAGTGCTCGATGCGCAATTTCTCTCAACTGCTTGCACTGGCGATGGGACTCATTTCCCTGATGCCGGCGCCCTCGGCTGCGCAGCACGCGACCCATGAAGGCCTTGCCGGTCACCCGGTGGCAGAGCGGGAGACGTCGAACATCCCATCCGAGCCCGGAGACGGCACCTTCGCCGCGATCATCGAGATCGTCGCGATATTGTCCGACGATCCCGCGACCGACTGGAGCCGCGTCGACATCGATGGTCTGCGCACGCACCTGGTCGACATGAACAAGCTTGTCATCGGTGCCGACGTGCGCTCCGAGCTTTTACCGAACGGCATCAGGATGCGGATCGGCACGAAAGGGCGCGCCGGCGCGGCCGCGTCCCGCATGGTTCCCGCGCACGGTCCGTTCATGGCGGCCGAAACGGGCTGGTCTTCGGACGTGTCACGCGCTGCGGACGATATCGTCTGGATCGTCACTGCCCCCGACGCGGAAGCGGTCGCGCGCATTCAGGCGCTCGGGTTTTTCGGGCTGATGGCGACCGGCGATCACCATCGGATGCACCACATAGCAATGGCCAGGGGCGACAGAACGCACTGACCGTCGCTCCGGTCCCGTATCGCGCCCGGCGCCGGCGTTGCACTGGTCCGGCGCAACTGCAACCCCCGCACTCGCGCCGTTAGGGTCAGCTTGTTCAAGCCCGTTCGCGACGAAAGCCGCGCCGTGCCGCTCAGTTGTAGAAGTAGTCGACCAGGAATAGCGGGATTGCGGGGATATAGGTACACATCAGCAGAACGGTCAGCAGGACCGCGATGAAGTAGATGTTGACCTTGGTTACGTCCCAGATGTTGGCGCGCGCCACCGCGCAGGCGGTGATCAGGACGCTGGCCACGGGCGGGGTCTGCTGGCCGATGGCGAGGTTGAGCGTCACCACGAGGCCGAAGTGGATCGGGTTGATGCCCGCCGCGTCGATCAGCGGAATGACGATCGGCACCACGAGGATGATGGCAGCGGCCGAGTGCAGGAAAAAGCCGATCACGAGGAAGAAGAAGTTGAGGATCAGCAGGATCAGCCACTTGTTCTCGGTGATCGACAGGATGCCAGCGGCAAGTTCCTGGGGATATTGCGCCCGGGTCAGGAACCCGCCCATGACGACCGAGGCCGCGACCAGCAGCATCACCACCGCGGTCTGCATTCCGCCGTCGAGCATCGACTGACGCAGGTGCTTCAGGTCGACCTGCCGGTACCACAGGCTGATCGCGATGGCGGCCAGCACGGCAAGGCCTGCCGCTTCGGTCGCGGTCACGTAGCCGCCGAAGATGCCGCCCAGGATGATCACCGGCAGCGCGAAGGTCGGCAGCGCGTCGACGAAAGCAGTCCACAGGCGCCGGCCCGAGAACGCCTCTTCGCGCGGCAGGTCGTAGCGCACGGCAAAGTAGTAGGCGACCCCCATCAGACCCGCAGCGCCCATCAGCCCCGGGATCACGCCGGCGACGAACAGTTGCTCGACCGAGACATTGGCGGAGGTGGCATAGAGGATCATCGGGATCGAGGGCGGGATGATGATGGCAAGCGAGGCCGAGGACGACGTGACCGCCGCCGACAGCGCGCCGGAGTAGCCGCGTTTCTTCATCTGCGGGATCATCACCGAACCCATCGCTGCGACGTCGGCCACGGCCGAGCCGGAGATCTCGGCGAAAAACAGCGAAACACCGATGTTGACATGGGCAAGCCCGCCGCGGACGAAGCCGATGAGCGCCGCGACGAAGTTGATCAGCCTGTCGGTGATGCCGCCGGCATTCATGATCGCGCCGGCCAGCACGAACATCGGGATCGCGATCAGCGAGAACTTGGTGGCGCCGCCGTACATGTCGAGTGCGACGTTCACCAGCGATCCCGACCCTTCCAGCGCCAGCAGGCCGAGGATCGCGGAGACGGCGAGCGCAACGGCGATCGGCACGTTGAGACAGATCATCACGACCATGGCGACGAAGATGCCCAGCATCAGCATCAGGCGTTCCCCGCTTTCTTCATCTCGGTCTCGACCTCTTCCTCGATCTCGGCGTGCTCCAGCGACACGCCGCGCGCGGTCTTGCGCCAGTATTCGGGCAGGCTGAGGACCTGGCAGATCACGAAGAGCGTCGCCCCGATCGGGATGACCGATTGGGTGAAGCTGACCGGCACCCAGGTGATCGACACCAGCGACATGCCGCCCAGGATTGTCATCACGGTGTAGCCGGCCCAGGCCAGCAGCACGAAGAAGCCGGCGGTGATCGCCTCGGCCAGGGCCACCGCCCACATCCGCAATGGCATGCGGATCGACAGCAGCACGGAGTCAAAGCCGATGTGCCGGCGCCGCAAGACCGCCAGCGCCGAGCCGTAGTAGGTGATCCACGCCAGCAGGATCGCCGCGACCTCGTCGTACCATGCGAGGCTGGAGCCGATCAGGCGGTAGATCACGGCCACCACCACGACCGCCGTGAGGATGACCATCAGGAAGATCACGAAATTTTCGAGGACGCCCTCGAAGAACCTGCGCACTGTGTCGAGCATGTCGGGTCTCTGCCGGGCAAGCGGCCCGCGGTGGTCATGCAGCCCGGCATCTGCGGCGGGGCCGAGGCGGGCAGGGGGCCGTTTGCGGCCCCCTGCGCTGGAGTGATCAGGACCCGGAGGCGGCGCTCTGCATGCGCTCGATAAGTTCGGCACCGCCCTCGACGGTGTTCGAGAACTCCTCGTAAATCGGCGCGGAGGCGTCGATGAAGGCCTGCTTGTCGGCCTCGTTGACCTCGACACCGGCCTCGCGGATCACCTCGAGCAGGTCGGTCTCGAGCTTGGCGGCATGATCGTAGACAAAGTCCTGGGTCTCCGATCCGCAGGCTTCCAGATCGGCGCGGACGTCCTCGGGCAGTTTCTGCCACTGGTTCTCGCCAACGAGGATGTAGGCCGGCGTGTAGACGTGACCGGTGACCGAGAGATACTCCTGCACCTCCTGGAATTTGGCCGAGGCGATCTGGGCGTAGGGGTTTTCCTGCCCGTCGATCACCTTGGTCTGCAGTGCCGTGAACACCTCCGAGAACGCCATCGGCGTCGGGTTCGCGCCATAGAGCTGGAACATCTTCACGCGCCACTCGCCGTTGGGTGTGCGCAGCTTGATGCCCTCGAGATCGGCGGGCACGTTGATGGCCCTGGTATTGTTGGTGATATGGCGGAAGCCGTTCTCGAAGTAACCGATGATCCGGTAGCCCTGGCTCTGGGCGGCTTCCTGGAAGGTGTCGCCCAGCTCTTCCTGGATCCGGCGCATGTGGTCGCGGTCCTGAACGATATAGGGCATCTCGAAGACGCCGAACTCTGGCGCGACCGAGGACATCACCGAGGAGGGCAGGGCGAAGTCGACCTGTCCAAGCTTGAGCTTCTGCAGCAATTCGCGGTCGTTGCCGAGCTGGCTCGACCCGAAGGTCTGTACCTCGGCCCGGTCGCCGAGTTTGCCGTTCGCGCATTCGGCGAAGGCATCGACCGAGGCCTCGAACAGCGAGCCCGGGTTGCCGACATGCCCGAAGCGCAGCGTCAGGTCGGCTGCAGTTGCCGTCAGCGGCAGGGCGATCGCGGCCGCGCTGGCCAGTAGCGTCGCTCTCAGTGTCATTGGTTCTTCCTCCCTCTGTGCCTCCCTCCCGGAGGCGTTACTCAGCGGCGAACCGCTCTTGCGATGTCTTTATCAGATGCTCCATTGCCGCCTGTGCGCCACCCGCGTCGTGAGGCACGCCGGCCTGTGCCAGGCCCATCTCGACGCCCGAGAGCGTCGCCATCAGCATCAGGTCGTTGAAATCGCCGAGGTGCCCGATGCGGAACACCTTGTCGGCCACCTTCGACAGGCCGTTGCCGAGCGAGATGTCGTAATGCTCGAGCGTGGTCGCCCGGAAGGCGTCGGCGGAGTGGCCCTCGGGCATGACGACGGCAGTCAACACGCCCGATTCCTGGCCCTGCCGGGCGCAGAGCACGTCGAGCCCCCAGGCCCGCACAGCCGCGCGGGTCGCGGCGCCGTGCCGGGCATGGCGCGCAAAGACGTTGTCGAGCCCTTCTTCGTGCAGCATGTCGACGGCCTCGTTGAGACCGTAAAGCAGGTTGGTGGCGGGCGTGTAGGGAAAATACCTCTTGGCATTCGGACCGACCATGTCCTGCCAGTCCCAGTAGCTGCGCGGCATGGTCACGGATTTCGCGTGTTCCAGCGCCTTGTCGCTGACGGCGTTGAACCCCAGGCCGGGCGGCAGCATGAGGCCCTTCTGCGAGCCGGCGACACAAACATCGACGCCCCACTCGTCGAAGCGGAAGTCGATCGAGGCGAGGCCCGAGATCGAATCGACCATCAGCAGGGCCGGGTGACCGGCGGCGTCGATCGCCTTGCGCACCTCGGCGATGGGCGAGACGGATCCGGTCGAGGTTTCGTTGTGTACCACGCAAACCGCCTTGATCGCGTGATTCTTGTCCTCGCGCAGGCGCGCCTCGATCCGGTCGGGTTCCGCGCCGCCGCGCCAGTCGCCTTCAAGGAACTCCGGCTCCAGCCCGATCCGGCGTGCCATCTTGTTCCAGAGCGTCGCGAAATGTCCGGTCTCGAACATCAGCACCTTTTCGCCCGGCGACAGGGTGTTGACCAGCGCCGCCTCCCAGGCGCCCGTCCCGGACGAGGGGTAGATGACGACATGCTGATCGGTCTTGAAGATCGTCTTCATGCCCTCCAGCGCCTTTAACCCCACCGCCGCGAAGTCGGGCCCGCGGTGGTCGATGGTCTGCTGGCCGATGGCTTTCAGGATGCGGTCGGGAACGGCGCTCGGTCCCGGGATCTGCAAGAAGTGTCGGCCTGCCTGGCGCATCGTGTTCGGTCCTTTCCCGGGACTCCGCCCCGGCGACATTTGGCGTTGTCAAAACGTAATTATGAATTCATAACTCAGTCAACAGGAAATCCCGACCGCCGATGCGAGGTCCGAACCGGGCGAGGGGGCACGCAACCATGCAGCAAAATGCCGACCTTGGCGCGCGTCTGGTGTCCGCGTTGGCAGGGGACGTGCTGTCCGACGATGCCTCGCGCGCGCGATACGCAACCGACGCGTCGATCTACCAGATGGTGCCGGAGGCGGTGGTCCTTCCGCGTTCGGTCGAGGACGTCGAGGCTGCGATGGGCGTCGCCCGCGAAACCGGAACGCCGGTGCTGCCGCGCGGCGGCGGAACCTCGCAATGCGGGCAGACCGTGAACCGGGCCGTGGTGCTGGACAACACGCGCCACTTCAACCGGATCCTCGAGGTCGATCCCGAAGCGATGACCGCACGGGTCGAACCGGGCCTTGTTCTGGACGAGCTGAACCGGGCCTTGAAGCCGCATGGGCTGTGGTTTCCCGTCGATCCCTCCACCGCCTCGCGCTGCACGCTGGGCGGGATGGCGGCAAACAACTCTTCAGGCGGAAAATCTTTGCGGTACGGAATCATGCGCGACAACGTCAGGGCGATCTCGGCGATCCTGCCCGACGGCAGCCGGGCGCGATTCAACGGTGATGATCCCGAACCGGGGCCTTATGCCGAACTGGTTTCGGACATGCGCGCCCTGGGTCGCCGGGAGGCCGAGGAGATCGACGCGCGGTTTCCCAAGGTTCTGCGGCGCGTGGGCGGATACAACATCGACGCGCTGACCGGCAACGACGTGAACATGGCGCAGCTTCTCGTGGGATCCGAAGGCACGCTGGCCTATTTCACCGAGCTGGAACTGAGCCTCGCGCGGCTGCCGGGCGAGAAGGTGACCGGCATCTGCCATTTCCCGAACTTCTACGCCGCGATGGATGCCGCGCAGCACCTCGTGACGCTGAACCCGCAGGCCGTCGAGCTGATCGACGATACGATGATCGCGCTGGGCCGCGACATCCCGCTGTTCCGCAAGACCATAGAAGCCTTTGTTCAGGGCGACCCGGCCGCGCTGCTGCTGGTCGAATTCGCCGAAGGCAGCCAGCCCGCGAACGCGGCGAAGCTGGCGGCGCTTGCGCTGCTCATGGGTGATCTCGGATTCGATTTCGACAAGACCGGCGACCGTTGGGGCGGCGTCGTGCCCGTGATCGACGATGCGTTGCAAGCGGCAATCGCGGAGTATCGCAAGTCCGGCCTGAACGTGATGATGTCGATGAAAGAGGCAGGCAAGCCGATCTCCTTCGTCGAGGATTGCGCCGTCGCGCTGCCTGACCTCGCCGAATACACGCAAGGCCTGACCGACATTTTCGCGCGGCATGGCACCAAGGGCACCTGGTACGCCCATGCCTCGGTGGGCTGCCTGCATGTGCGCCCGGTCCTGAACATGCGTCAGGACAAGGATGTGCGCACGATGCGGGCGATCGCCGAAGAGGCGTTCGAGCTGGTCCGGCGCTACAAGGGCTCGCATTCCGGCGAGCATGGCGACGGCATCGTGCGGTCGGAGTTTCACGAAACGATGTTCGGGCCGCGCGTCGTCCGGGCCTTCGAAGAGGTCAAGGACCGCTTCGACCCGCAGGGCCTTATGAACCCGGGCAAGATCGTGCGGGCGCCGGCGATGGATGATCGACGGCTGTTCCGGTACGGGCCGGATTACGCGGTGCCCGAGTTCGAGACCGCGCTCGACTGGTCGGCCTGGCCCGGTGCCGCAGGCGGTTTCCAGGGTGCGGTCGAGATGTGCAACAACAACGGCGCCTGCCGGAAGCTGAAGAGCGGTGTGATGTGCCCGTCTTTCCGGGCGACACGGAACGAACGCGACGTGACCCGCGGACGGGCTAACACGCTGCGTTTTGTCATCAGCGGTCAGATCCCGGGCGGGCTGGCCTCAGACGCGATGGCCGAGACGATGAAGCTCTGCGTCTCCTGCAAGGCCTGCCGCCGCGAGTGTCCGACCGGCGTCGACATGGCGCGGATGAAGATCGAGGTGCTGGCGGCGCGGCGTAAGGCATCCGGGCTAACGCTGGCCGAGAAGCTGGTGGGGTACCTTCCGCGCTATGCACCCTATGCGGCGAAGGTCGCTGGGATGATGAACCTGCGCAACCGGATCGGATCGCTGCGCGCACTTGCCGAAAGACCCATCGGCGTTTCGCGCCGGCGCAGCCTGCCGGTTTGGTCGCCCGATCCGTTCCGCGACGCCGAGGCGCAGGACGACATCCCGGACGTGCTGCTGTTCGCGGACGTCTTCAACCGGCATTTCGAGCCCGAGAACCTGCGCGCGGCCCTGCGCGTTCTGCGCGCCGCCGGGCTGCGCATCGTCGTGGCGCGGGACGGGTCGGGCCGGGCGCTCGACTGCGGTCGGACGCTGCTGGCGGTCGGCTGCGTCGAGGAGGCCCGCGCGGAGGCTTGGCGCGTCATCGACGCGACACGGGATGCAGTCGCGCGCGGGGTGCCGGTGATCGGCCTTGAACCCTCGTCGATCCTGACCTTCCGGGACGAATTTCTGGCACTTTGTCCCGGCCCGGAGGCCGAGGCGCTGGCCAAGGCGACGATGACCTTCGAGGAGTTTCTGTCCCAGCAACCCGATCTGCCGCTGAAACCCGTCCGGCAGCCCATTCATGTTCACGGCCATTGCCACCAGAAGGCGCATGATGCCGTGTCGCCGATGATCGCGCTGCTGGAACGTATTCCCAAAGCCAGCGTCACCCTGATCGACAGCGGATGCTGCGGCATGGCCGGAGCCTTCGGCTATGCGCCCGACACCATCGACGTCTCGCTGAAGATGGCGAACCTCGATCTCTTCCCGGCGCTGGCGGCGGCCCCGCAGGACGCGATCATCGTCGCCGACGGCACCTCCTGTCGTCACCAGATCGCCGACGGTACGCCGCGACGGGCGATCCATGTCGCGCGCTTGTTGGACCAGCTTCTCGATGGATAGGATGCAGGCATGAACCTCATGGAGACCATCAAGCGTCCGACGCTGCACGAGGAACTGGTCGAGCGCCTCCGCAACCTCGTCGTCGAGGATGCGCTGAAACCCGGTGAGAAGGTGCCCGAAAAGGAGTTGTGCGAAAGCTTCGGTGTCTCGCGCACGCCCTTGCGCGAGGCGCTCAAGGTGCTCGCCTCGGAAGGGTTCGTGGTCCTGCATGCCAATCGCGGCGCGCGCGTGGCCGAGGTGACGCGGGAAGAGCTCGAGAACACCTTTCCGGTGATCGCGGCGCTCGAACAGCTTGCCGGAGAGCAGGCCTGCAACTATCTCGACCCCGAGGAACTGGCGGCGATCGAAGGGCGGCACGCCGAAATGCTGGCGGCCTATGCCGCGCGGGACCGGCAGGAATACTTCCACGCCAATCAGGATATTCACCAGGCCCTGATCCGGGCGGCGCGCAACCCCATTCTCGAAAATCATCACAAGCTGCTGGCCGCGCGGGTCCGTCGGGCGCGGTTCATGGCCAACCTGTCGGAAGACCGCTGGGCGCAGGCCATCGCCGAGCACGAGTCGATGATGGAAAAGCTGCGGCAGCGCGACGGCAAGGCGCTCGGCCGGATCATGAAGCGTCACATGATGAACAAGCACGCCGCGCACATGAAGGCGCTCGACGCGGTGGACCCTGCGTCCGGCGACACGCCGGATCCCTGACCCGGCGATAAGCCGCGCCGGGGTGCAAACTGCGCGGCGGAGCCAGAGCACAGTTTCAACCGGAGACCCCTGAACATGGCAAGCGAACTCCTGTCCCGACAGGCCGACAGCACCCTCTGGATCACCTTCAACCGGCCTGAGGCGCGCAATGCGCTGACCTTCGCGATGTACGAGGAACTCGCGGCGCTCTGTTCGGGTCTCGCCGTGGATGGCGATGTCCGCGCGGTGGTGATCGCCGGCGCCGGGGGCAAGGCCTTCGCAGCGGGCACGGATATGACCCAGTTTCGCGGGTTCGAGACTGCGCAGGATGCGCTCGACTACGAGGACGAGATCACCCGCGTGCTGACGGCGGTCGAGCGATGCCCGGTGCCAACGGTGGCGGCGGTCCACGGCGCCTGCACCGGCGGCGGCGCGTCGATTGCGGCGGCCTGCGACATCCGGATCGCAAGTGCGCAGCTGAAATTCGGCTTTCCCATCGCCCGCACGCTCGGCAACTGCCTGAACGCCGGGAACATCGCCCGCCTGACCGAGCTCATGGGCGCGGGCCGGGTGCGCGAGGTGATCTTCACGGCGAGACTGATGGGCGCGGACGAGGCTCTGGCCTGCGGGCTGGTGTCCGAGGTCCTGCCGGACGAGGCTGCGGTTCTGGCGCGCGCGGAAGCGCTGGCCGATCAGCTGGCCGGCATGGCCCCGCTGACGCTGCGGGCCACCAAGGAGGCCATGCGCCGCAACCGCGAGGCGGTCTCCGTCGATGACAGCGACCTGATCACTTCGTGCTACATGAGCGCCGATTTCAAACACGGGCTCGAAGCGTTCCTGTCGAAATCGAAACCCGAATGGAGCGGCAGATGAGCGGGCAGGGCCCGCTGGCGGGCATGAGGGTCGTCGAGCTTGCCCATATTATGGCCGGTCCTGCCTGCGGCATGATGCTGGCCGACATGGGCGCAGACGTGATCAAGGTCGAAAAACCGGACGGCGACGACAGCCGCCGCTTTCTTCCGCCCGACATCAAAGGCGAGAGCGCCGCCTTCATGATGATGAACCGCAACAAGCGCGGCATTGCGCTGAACCTCAAGGATCCGGACGCCGTCGCCGTGCTGCGCCGGCTTCTCGATACCGCCGATGTCGTGATCGAGAACTACCGGCACGATACGATGGACCGGCTCGGGCTGGGCTACAAGACCCTGCGCCAGAGCAATCCGCGCCTTGTCTACTGCGCGATCTCCGGGTTCGGCCGGACGGGGCCTTATGCCGAGCGCGGTGGGTTCGACCTCATCGCACAGGGCATGTCGGGGCTGATGTCGATCACCGGGGAAGGGCCGGGCCGTCCGCCGGTCAAGCCGGGCGCGCCCATCGCCGATATCACCGCGGGGTTTCTCGCCGCACTGGGCTGCGTCGCGGCCTATGCGCGCGCGCAATCCAGCGGCGAGGGGCAGATCGTCGACACGTCACTGTTCGAGGCGGGCATCTCGCTGACCTACTGGCAGTCCGCGATCGCCTTCGCCACCGGTCAGGCGCCGGGCGCGTTGGGTTCCGCCCATCCGCTCAACGCGCCGTACCAGTCCTTCCGAACCCGGGACGGCTGGATCAACATCGGTGCCGCCAACCAGCGCAACTGGGAGCGTCTGCTGGAGGTGATCGAAGCACCAGAGCTTGGGCAGGTCCCGCGTTTCGCGACCAACCGCGACAGGATGACCAACCTTGCGGAGCTGGTGCCGCTTCTCGAGCAGCATCTGCAGACTCGCGACACGAAGGATTGGCTGGCGCGCATGGATGCCGCCGGTCTTCCGGCGGGGCCGGTCATGGACATCTGCGAGATGCATGAAGATCCGCAGGCAAAGGCGCGCGACATGATCGTTGAGACCGATCACCCCGTGGCCGGTCCGGTCAAGGCCATTGGCCTGCCGATCAAGTTCGGCGCGACGCCCGGGGCCGTCCTGCGGCCCGCGCCGACATTGGGCCAGCACGGGGCCGAGGTCCTGGCCGAACTCGGCTACTCGGGCGCTGCGATCGACGACCTCGAACGGCAGGGCGCGCTGGTCGTCGGCTGACGGCTGCGCGACCCGCCTGCTCTTGCAATCGGATGCGAAACCCGCGGATACCTGTCGCGAGACGCGCAAGCAGCGACGCGATAGACCCGACCTTGGAGGACGGCCATGCCAGACCACGTCATACCGGCACCGCAGGTGCCCAGCATTCCCACCCGCGACGGCGGCACGTTTCCTGTGCGGCGCGTCTATTGCGTCGGGCGCAACTTCGCCGCCCACGCGGTCGAGATGGGGCATGACCCCGACCGCGAGGATCCATTCTTCTTCCAGAAGAACCCCGACAACCTCGATGCCTCTGGAGACTTTCCCTACCCGCCGAACTCATCCGACGTGCATCACGAGGTCGAGTTGCTGGTGGCGCTGAAATCCGGCGGCAGCAACATCGCGCTGGAAAACGCGCTGGATCACGTCTGGGGATACGCCGTGTCGCTCGACATGACCCGCCGCGACCTTCAGGGGCAGATGAAGAAGGCCGGGCGCCCGTGGGAAATCGGCAAGGCCTTCGAGCGCTCGGGGCCGGTCGCGCCGCTGGTTCCTGCCGCCGACATCGGTCACCCGGACCAGGGACGCATCGCGCTGAACGTGAATGGCGAGCCGCGGCAGGAAGGCGACCTCAACCAGATGATCTGGAAGGTGCCCGAGATGATCGCCTACCTTTCCGAGTACTTCACGCTGGCACCGGGTGACGTCATCATGTCCGGAACGCCCGCCGGCGTTGCGGCGGTTGTGCGCGGCGACGTGATGGAGGCCACGATCGAGGGTGTGGGATCGCTGCGTGTAAAGGTGACTTGAGCGGGCAGGCTAAGGTGCGGATGTCGCGGGGCCTGAGGCGGGCTCCGCTGGTCGGAACAGCACGAGGCTGCGCAGCAACTCGAACTTGACGCGGTTTGCGCTCACCTGCCGATAGAAGGCGATCAGGAAGGTCGTCGGCCCCTGGAGCCGGCCCAACCCGACCGTGGCGGCGACAACCGTCCCGACGTCCGACTGCCCCTTCAGCACCAGCCACCCGCCAAGCATCAGCACGCCGACCACGCCCGCACCGTTGATCAGGCTGAGCAGGAACTTCGTCGAAAGTTTCCATCGGAACATCGACTTGCGCAGCGCGAAGATCTCGTCGAACTCGGCGGTGATGGAGGTGGCCGCCGAGGCGACGTTCCGCGCGGTGATCTGATCGGTCGCCGCCCGCAGGATCCGGATGCGCTCGGCGACCAGCGTGTTGACCTTGCGCTGGGTCATCAGCACGAGGATGACCTGCGGTACGATGATCGACACGGCAATCAGGCCAAGGCGCGGCTGGGTCGCGGCAATGAAGGCGATGACGCTGATCAGCGTGCCGATCTGCAGAACAGGCGCGGCCAGAGCGTCGCCGGCGAACTTGCCCAGATCCTCGGCCTCCGAGGACACGGCTGTCGTCAGCGCACCGGTGCGGACATCCGAGGACTCGGCCACCCCGTCCGAGGCACGCGCGATCAGGCGCGTCCGGATCAGCCGGATCACGTCTTCGCCAAGCACCTGCGAGCGGTAGCCGGCGACCCATTTGAGCCCGAGGCTCAGCACCACCACAGCCATCATGCCGCCGCCCAGCAGGAACAGACGACCGGCCTCTGCCGTGCCGTCCGCGAGGTGATTGATGATCTCCTGCTGAAATTTGAGCGGCGCCGCGGCCAGTGCCGCGATCATGGCCGACAGCACGATCAGCACGATCTGGCGCCTGCCGCTGATGGTCCAGATCGCACGGTAGAGTTCGAACACCTGCAGCCCCCGGTTGTTTCGTCGCGACAGGGATAGCGGCTGAAGCCGTCCGGCGTAAACTGCTGCCTGTCAGTGGCGCGATGGGCGCACAATCTGAGGAGACGGATCATGCATGTTCGCGTCGGGCTGTTCGCGGCCCTGATCAGCGCCGCCGCCGCGGTTGCCCAGACACCGCCGTCGCCGCGAGAGATCGCGAATTACGAGGGGCTCTTCCGCGCCGCGCAGGAGGGAGACGCCGAAACGATCGGGCGGCTTGTCGCAGCCGGTGCCCGGCTGGAGCGACGCGACCGCAACGGGCGCACGCCGGTCCACGTCGCCGCCTTCGCGTCGCAAGACGCCGCGCTGCAAGCACTGGCGGAGGCAGGTGCCGACATGAACGCCCTCGATGCGCAAGCCTACGATGCCGTCACAATCGCGGCGGTGGCGGACGATCCCGAACTTCTGTCGCTCGCGATCCGTCTCGGCAACGATCCCGGGCTGGTGACCAGCCCCTACGAGGGAACGGCCCTCATAGCCGCGGCTCACCTCGGCCATGCCGAGGTCGTGCGCCGCCTCATCGCCGCCGGCGCGCCGCTCGATCATGTCAACAATCTGCACTGGACCGCCGTGATGGAAGCGGTGGTGCTCGGCGACGGCGGGCCGGACCACCTCGCCGTGCTCGACGCGCTTCTGGCCGCGGGGGCCGACCGCACCCTGGCCGACAGGGATGGGGTGACACCGCTCGAACATGCGCAGCGGCGCGGATATGACGCGATGGTCCGGCGCCTGGAACGTCCCGACTGATACATCGCCCGGCGGAGTGTCTTCGTTATCAGGGCAACCCGAACTCCGCCTATTCCGCCGGGGTCTCGGCCTTCGAGGCAGGGTGGATCTTTTCGCGCAGACCCTGGATCGCCTTGAACAACACCGGGCCGAAGATCGTGCCGGCAACCGCCGCGGCGATGGCACCGCCGAAGACGGTCAGGCCAAGAGACACGCGGCTTGCCGCGCCTGCGCCCTCGGCGATGACCAGCGGATAGACCCCGACGACGAAGGCCAGAACGGTCATCATCACCGGGCGAAAGCGCAGGCGCGCGGTCTGCAATGCCGCCTCGTGCAGCCCCAGCCCCGCGACCTCGCGCTGCTGCTTGCCGAACTCGACGATCAGGATCGCTGTCTTGGCGGCGAGCCCGATCAGCATCAACAGCCCGATCTGGCCGTAAAGACTGAGCGGTTCGCCCGCGATCAGCAGGGACAGGACCGCCCCGAGGATGGCGAACGGCACGCAGACCAGCACCGCCACCGGCGTCAGGAAGCTTTCGTAGAGCGCGGCGAGAAAGAGGTAGGTAAAGACCAGCGACAGCGCCAGAGCGATCGGTACGGCGTTGCCCGAGGCGCGTTCCTCGAAGCTCGAATCGGTCCACTCGTAACGGTAGCCTGGCCCCATCTGCTCGGCCGCGACCGCCTCCATCGCGTTCATCGCATCGCCGGAACTGAACCCCCCTGCCGCATTGGCGACGCCCGTGATCGTCGCCGAATTGTAGGTGTTGTAACGGTACATGACATCGGGCCCCAGCGAGGGTCCGGGCGTGACCACGGCGCTGATCGGCACCATCTCGCCCGAGCGGTTGCGCACGAAGAAGCGGTCGAGGTCGCGCTCGCTCTGACGGAACTCGGCGTCGGCCTGCAGCATCACCTTGTAGGTCTGGCCGAAGAGGGTGAAGTCGTTGACGTAAAGACCGCCAAGCTGCGTTTGCAGCGTCTGGAACACCGACGTCACCGGCACGCCCAGCGTTTTCGCGCGCAGCCGGTCGATGTCGAGGTTCAGCTGCGGCGACGAGGCGTTGTAGGTCGAGAAGGCCCGCGCGATCGCCTCCTGCTGGTTTGCGCCCGCCACCAGCGCCCCGAGGGCCGCCTCGAGCTCGGCGGGGCTGCGGCCCTGGGTGTCCTCGAGCACGAAGGAGAAACCCGCCACAGTGCCGAGGCCCGGGATCGCGGGCGCGCCGAAGATGATCGTCTGCGCCTCGGGCATCTGGTTGAAAAGCTGCTGGTACTTCTGCATCAGGAACGCCTGATGCTGCTCCTCGTCGGGCCGCTCCTCCCAGGGTTTGAGCTTGGCGATGACCATGCCGGTGTTGGATTGCAACGCGGTGTTGAGAATGCTGTAGCCGTTGACCGACAGCACGTTCTCGATGGCCTCGTCCTGGCCGAGTGTCTCGGTGATCTCGTCCATGACCTCTTCGGTGCGGTTCAACGCGGCCCCCGCAGGCAACTGCACGTCGACGATGAAGAACCCCTTGTCCTCTTCGGGGATGAAGCTTTGCGGCACCTGTGTGAAAAGCGTGTAGAGCAGGAAGATCAGTCCGCCGATCAGCGGCAGCGACAGCCAGAGCGCCCGGCAGAGCAGATCGACCAGACGCACGTAACCACTGGTCAGCCGGTCGAAGCCCGCGTTGAAGACCCGGATCACCGGGTTCGGCTTCATGCCGGGTTTCATCAGCAGGCGCGCCAGCGCCGGGCTGAGGGTCAGCGCGTTGACCATCGAGATCAGCACCGAGACCGTCAGCGTGGCGCCGAACTGGCCAAACATGCGCCCCGTGATGCCGGGCAACAGCATCGTGGGTCCGAAGACGGCGGCCAACACCAGCGACGTCGCCACGATCGGGCCGGTCACCTCGTCCATCGCCGCCTTGGTGGCCTCGGCCGGGGTCATGTCGTGGTTCTCGTGCAGGATGCGCTCGACGTTCTCGACCACGATGATCGCATCGTCCACGACGAGCGCGATGGCGAGGATCAGCGCAAAAAGCGTCACGGTGTTGATCGACATGCCGAAGGCATAGAGCACGGCAAGCGTGCCGATGATCGACACGGGGACCGCGATGGTCGGGATCAGCGTGGCGCGGACGGTGCCCAGGAAGATGTAGGTGACCGCGATCACCAGCACGATGGTGAAGCCCATCGTGATCACCGTCTCTTCCAGCGAGGCGCTGATGAAGAGTGTCGTGTCGTGCCCGATCTCGTGGGCGACGCCTTCCGGGAAACCCTGCGACAGCTCGTCCATCTTGTCGCGCACGGCCTCGGCGACGGCCAGCGAGTTGGCCTCGCTCAGCTTGTAGATCGCCATCAACACGCCGGGGCCGTTGTTGAATTCGCCATAGCCCTTGTAGACCTCGGCCCCGAGTTCGATCCGGGCGACGTCGCGCAGGCGGATCACCGAGCCCGCATCGTCGGCGTTCAGGATGATGTCGCCGAATTCCTCCTCGTTCTCGACCCGGCCCTTGGTGGTCAGCACGTACTGGAACTCGGTCGCCTCCGGACTCGGGGCCGCGCCGAGCTGGCCGACGGCGGCCTGCACGTTCTGCTCGCGCACCGCCGCCACGATCTGATCGACGGTGATGTTGCGGTTGGCCATGGCAACGGGGTCGAGCCAGGCGCGCAGCCCATAGTCCAGCGCCCCGATGATCGACGCCTCGCCGACGCCGGGGATGCGGGCCAGTTCGCCCTCGACGTTGATCGAGGCGTAGTTCGACAGGAACACCCGGTCGAACCGGTCGTCAGGCGTGTAGAGGTTGACGATCATCAGGATGTCGGGGTTTCGCTTGCGCACCATGACCCCGCGTTGTCGCACCTCGGGCGGCAGGCCGGGTTCGGCCAGCGCCACGCGGTTCTGGACGTCGACCTGCGCGAGATCCGGGTCGGTGCCGACCTCGAAAGTCACGGTCAGGGTGTAGCTGCCGTCGCTGGCGGCCTTCGAGGACATGTAGACCATGCCCTCGGCCCCGTTCACTTGATCCTCGATGAGGCTGCCGACCGCCTGCAGAACGGTCTCGGAGGAAGCGCCGGGATAGTTCGCGCGTACTACGACCTTGGGCGAGGAGATGTCCGGGTACTGGTCGACGGGCATGACCTGAACGGCCAGAAGCCCGAACAGCGTGATCAGCATCGAGATCACCAGCGCGAACTTCGGCCGGCCTATGAAGAATGCTGGACCCATTTCAAGTTATCCCCCTCGGGCAAGTCGTGGCGTTCAGCCCTCCCAGGCCTCGCTGGTGACCGGCGCGCCTTCGCGGACCTTCTGCAGCCCTTCGACGATCACTGTTTCCTGCCCGTCGAGCCCTGTCGCGATCGTCCAGTTGCTGCCGGTGCGGATCCCGACCTCGACATCGCGCCGCTGCGCCGCGCCGTCCGCGCCCACGATCCAGACGAAATGCCCAAGCTGGTCGTATCCGACAGCGCGCTGCGGCACGACGACGGCCTCGACCGGCTCGATCAATTCTCCCCGCAGGGTCACGTTCTCGCCCGGCAAGAGCAGCCCGTCGGGATTGGGAAACAGCACGCGCGCCGCGATGGTGCCGGTGCTCGCGGCGGCGGTGTTGTCCCAATTTTCGAACTTGCCGGTCTCGGCGTAGATGCTGTCGCCCGGCAGAACCAGGCTGAGCTCGAGCGGCGGGATCGAGACCCCGGCCGCGTCAAGCCGGAGCCGGCGCGCGATGTAATCGAAGTAGTTGGTCTGATCGACGAGCCCGACGGCATAGATCGGATCGAGCGAGACGATCGTGGCGACCGCCGGAGGTTGGGTCGGATCACCGATCGCGAACAGGTCGCCCACCGCATAATTCGGCGCGCCGATGCGCCCGGTGAAAGGCGCCGCGATCTTGGTGTCATCGAGATTCTTTTTCGCTTGGTCCAGCCTTGCCCTCGCGACCTCGCGCTGGGCGTGGGCCACGTCGGAGTCGGCCTGCGCGAACTCGACATCCCGCTCGGACACGGTCTCGCGCTCGACCAGCTGCTGGGCCCGGTCGAGGTCGGCGTCGGCCTTCACCACGGCGGCCTCGGCCTGCTTGAGATTGGCCTCGGCCTCGGCGACGGCGATGCGAAAGTCGGTGTCGTCGAGCTCGATCAGCAGGGTGTCCTTGTCGACGATCTCTCCGGCGGTGAAGTGCAGGGCGGTGATCTGGCCGCTGACGATCGGCCTGACCGACGCGGTCTGGACGGCCTCGATCCGTGCCGGATGCTCGAATTCCGGCCGGATGCTGTCACGCGCGACCTCTATCGTCAGAACCGTGGGAGGCGGTGCATCCTGGGCTGCCGCGCAGAGTGGAAACAGCATGATGACCGTCACCGCAGTTCGAACCCACCCGGCCACAAGCATTCCCGTTCTCCTTCTGTGCAGCACACAGGACTATCGCCTGACGACAACTTACGTCGCGGAAGTCGTTTGTCGAATGAAGAAAACGACCCGTAATCGCCTAGTCGCTGGTCGGGTTGCGCGTTGCGACGCGCATGTGTTCGGGTCCTGCCTGCGGTTGAGCACGACATCGCCGCCGGTCATCGGCTGCGCATCCAAATGCGTCGGATTCAACTCAAAAATGTATTATTGTGTCCTTTTTCATTTTCTGATTGCCAAGTCGGAGGGGCGCCTCATAGTCGGCGCGGGGCTGGAACTGTTGCATCTTCGCGATGCGCGCGGCCCCAGTGTCAACATTTGGAGCCGACGAACTCATGGGCGATATTAAGAATCCCAAAACGCAATTTACCTTTGTCGATACCGATCTGGTTTCGAAAATCTGGATCGGCGGTGGCATGTCCGATGCAGCGTCAATCGTGGGCGCGGAATTCGCCGACATCACGGGCGGAACACACATCGACAACGGCGAACTCGACGACATCCTGTCCGCAGCCCTGACCAGCCGCGGCTGGTCCGACGTGCCCGGTCTCGACGGCGTCGAGATCGTCTCGCTGACCAGCGAGTCCTTCACGATCGCGATCGACGGAAGCGGTGGCAGCAAGGACTACTACACCTTCACCGGCGACGCCGCGGCAACCGCCATCGCCTCCATTTCCGGCGGCCATATCGACATCAAGAACAGCAAGAGCCAGGTCGCGATCTTCGATACCGATGCCGTCTCGAGCATCTGGATCGGTGGCGGCAAGAGCGACGCGCGCAATCTCGTCGGAGAGGAATTCGCGGAGATTACGGGAGGGTCGCGGATCCACGACCACGAGGTGGAAGGTCTCTTGGCCGCAGCCACCAGCGGGTCGAGCTGGACCAACCCCGACGCACATGGGCTTGGCGGCGTAGAACTGCTGACGCTGACTGATGACGAGTTCACGCTGACGATTGATGCGGCGGGACCGACCCGCGACACGATCATTTTCAAGGGCGCGGATGCCGCCGACGCGATCGTGTCAGTTGCGGACGAGCATATCGACATCAAGAACAACAAGACGCAGGTCGGCTATTTCGACGTCACGCGTGCGGACAGCACGTTCTTCCTCGGGGGAGGGGCGAGCGACAAGTCGATCGTGTCGGACGAATTCAACGACCTCGTGGCGGGCAGCCAGCTCAACAAATCCGAGGTCCTGAGCATTTTCGAGGCCATCACGTCCGGCGGAAGCTGGGGCAATCCGGGGTCCAACGGTCTGGATAGAGTCGAACTGGTGGGGATGGACAACGACAGCTTCACCATTGCCCTCGATACCGGAGGTCCGGCAGTCGACTACATCATCTTCGACAACGTGCATACGCTCGACGGAGCGACCGCCTACGGGTTCGCGGCCGACGACCTGGCGATCGTCTGACCGGCTGAACGGCTCCGTCGGATCCGGTGCGCGACACGCGCGGGTTCGCGAAGACCGGCCGAAGACCCGCGCCCGGCAGCTTTCCAGGTTGCCGGGCGTCTTCAATTGCAATGGTGCTGGAGCCGTTGCCGATCCGTAGCGCCCGCGACCGGAAAACGAACGTGTCTCCGCCACAAGCGTCGCACGCGCTTCAGCGGCACGTGATCGGGTGCTTCCGGAAGTGCAACATGGAGGCGAGTACCGGAATCGAACCGGTGTACACGGATTTGCAATCCGCTGCGTCACCACTCCGCCAACTCGCCGCTCATGGTGTGCGCGAAGTGCTATATGATCTGTATCCCAGCCGCAAGAGCCGGCGCGCGCGGCGCGGGCATGCCACAGCCCGGGCAAAAACGGCAAACGCGTCGTTGCCGCTGGGGGTAAGTTGTGGCACATCTGGAAGCGATAAATCTGAACGGATGAGTTTAGACCCATGACTGACTTCGCGGCGCGCCGCACGATGATGGTGGACACCCAGGTGCGGCCCTCGGATGTGACGAAGTTCCCCATCATCGACGCCATGCTGAGCGTGCCGCGCGAGGATTTCGTGCCGGTCGCCAAGCGCGAGGCGGCCTATCTCGGCGAAAACCTCGACCTTGGCGATGGCCGGGTGCTTCTGGAACCGCGCACTCTGGCCAAGATGCTGGATGCGCTGGACATTTCCGATGACGAGCTGGTTCTGCACATCGGTGCGGGGCAGGGCTACAGTGCCGCCGTGATTGCGCGCATGGCCGAAGCCGTCGTTGCGGTCGAGGAGAACGAGGACCTCGCGCGCGAAGCCGGCGAGGCGCTGACCGGCGCCGGCGCCGACAATGTCATGGTCCACACCGGGCCGCTGGCCGAGGGCGCCGCGCAGCACGGACCCTACGACGTCGTGCTGATCGAGGGCGGCGTTGCGGAATTTCCTCAAACGATCGCCGATCAGGTCAAGGACGGCGGGCGCATCGCCTGCCTGTTTATGATCGGCGCGCTGGGCGAGGTGCGCATCGGCTACAAGCGCGACGGCCACATCTCCTGGCGCCAGGCGTTCAACGCAGGTGCTCCGGTGCTGCCGGGCTTCGAGAAGGAACTGGCATTCAAACTCTGAAAAAGCCCGCGCAGGCCGAAAACAAGAACTGAACGGTCGCGGCTCCGGGGGCAGGCAGGTCAACAAGGGTGGTGACATGAAGGCAGTGACAAGAGGGCGCGGATTGCGCCGCACGGTGACGGCGGTTCTCTTCGGAACGCTTGCGGCTTGGACCCCGGTGCGCGCCGACACGCTGGCCGACGCGCTGGTCGGCGCCTATATCAACAGCGGGCTTCTGGACCAGAACAGGGCGCTTCTGCGCGCCGCTGACGAGGACGTGGCCGGGGCGACGGCGCTCTTGCGTCCGATCCTGAACTGGTCGGCCGATCTGACCCGGGACTTCGGCGATACACTGACCTCGAACGATTTTCAGACCCGCGGGCTTGAGGCCACGACCGCGGCGATCAACCTGACCCTCGACATGCTGTTGTGGGACAACGGGGCGACGCGGCTCGGGGTCGACGTGGCCAAGGAGACCGTGCTTGCCACGCGGCAGAACCTGGTCTCGGTCGAACAGCAGGTGCTGTTCCGGGCGGTGCAGGCCTTCATGGATCTGCGCGCCGCCATCGAGTTCGTCGACGTCCGCCAGAACAATCTGCGGCTTCTGACCGAGGAACTTCGCGCGGCGCAAGATCGGTTCGAGGTTGGCGAGGTCACGCGGACCGACGTGGCGCTCGCAGAGGCGGCGCAGGCGCAGGCGCGCAGCGGTCTCGCGCAGGCGCAGGGCAACCTGATCAGCGCGCGCGAGGAATATCGCAACGCCGTCGGGCGCGAGCCTGGGCGCGTCGAGGTTCCACCCTCGATCCCGAACCTCGAAGGCAACGTCGAGGCCGCAAAGGCCGGCGCGCTCCGTGTGCACCCCAATATCCGCGCAGCCCAGCACCAGGTCGCGGCGGCGGAGTTGGCGATCCTGCGGGCCAAGGCGCAGATCTCGCCCAGCCTGCGCGGAGGCGGCCGGCTGGGATATTCCGAGCGCGTCGATTCCGACGCGTTCACGCGAGGCGGCTCGATCGGGCTGAACCTGAGCGGTCCGATCTACCAGGGCGGCGCGCTGGCCTCGAACGTGCGCCGTGCGATGGCGCTGCGTGATTCCGAGCGCGCCAATCTCTACACCGTGCAACTCGACGTGGCCCAGAACGTAGGCACGGCCTATGCCGAGCTCGCCGCCGCTCGAGCCAGTGTCGCGGCCGCCGAACGCGGCATCGAGGCCTCGACCATCGCCTTCGAGGGGGTGCGCGAAGAGGCCACACTGGGTGCGCGGACCACGCTCGACGTGCTCAACGCCGAGCAGGATCTGCTGGATGCCGTGAACACGCGGATCGAGGTTCAGACCCAGCTTTATGTCGCGGCCTATGGTGTGCTGGCGGCGACCGGGCAGCTGACCGTGCGCGATCTGCGCCTGAATCTGCCGCAATACGACCCGGCGGCCTATTACAACCTCGCCAAGGACGCGCCGGTCCGCAAGTCCAAGCACGGTCAGGCGCTCGACAGGGTCCTGGAGAGCCTGCAAAAACGGTGACGAATTTAACCGGGCGTTGTGCGGAGAGCCGGGGTAGGCTAGCCTCGCTTCAAGGCAAGAGCGGTTGAATAATGTCAGACCCAGTGACGAACAACGACATCGAAGACGTGCTGTCTTCGGTGCGCAGGTTGGTAAGTGACGACAGAGCCCCCAAGGCGGACGGGAAGGATACCGGCGCGGGCCGGCTTCTGCTGACGCCCGCGCTGCGCGTTGAGGATGACGCGGCACCGACGGCGTCACCGGCGCAGGAGGGTGTCCGCCCGACGACGGCGGTCGACGGCGATGCCGGTCGCCAGAGCGAACCCGTGACAGAGGCTGGAGGCAACCGGGCGAAAATCGACGCTGCGGATGCGGTTGAGGTGGAAGAAACGCCGCCGGAGCAAGGTTCGCGCGGCGCGTTGTTCGCGGAGTCGCTCGTGTTCGGCTACGTGCCGCCGCGAAGAGAAGATCTCGAAGCCGAGAGTGACGCCGAAGCGGAATCCGACACCGTTCCTGATGCGCCGGAGTTCGAGCGGGAGGCCGATGCGCCGCCCGGCCCGGACCAGCGCACGTTGAGCGACAAGATCGCCGCGCTCGAGACGGCGATCCAGAAGATTCCGCAGCAGTGGGAACCCGACGATACCGGACGCGACGCCTATGCCGGGACCGACGCGCCACCGATGCACTGGTCCGAGCCGTCTGCGTCAGAGGACCGCGCTGATCCCGCCCCCGAGAACGCGCCGCTGTTGCTGCAGGACAGGGTGGCTGAGGAAGATCTGATCGACGAGGACATGCTGCGCCAGCTCGTGGCCGATATCGTCCGGTCCGAGCTTCAGGGACCGCTGGGAGAGCGCATCACCCGCAACGTGCGCAAGCTGGTCCGCCGCGAGATCCAGCGCGCACTGGCCGCGCAGGATCTCGGCTAGGCCTAACGCTCAGGCCTCGAGGCTGCCCGCCATCGACAGGATGGCGTCGAGGTCCATGTGACGTTCCACATGCTCTGCGAGCGCATCGAGCGTGTCGTCCACGAGCGTGTCGTAGAAGATCCCCGAGACCTGCCCGAGCGATGCGAGGTAGGCGGCGCGAAACGCGTCGGACGCAAACAGCCCGTGCAGGTAGCAGCCCTGCACGCGCCCGTCCGGCGAAGCGGCGCCAACCGTTTCTCCGCCCATCTCCAGCCAGCCACGGGCGCAGTCCGGACCGGTCGTGCGGCCCATGTGGATCTCGTAGCCGTGGACCGTGCTGCCACTGGACGGGTGGCCTCCCTCGCGCAGCGACAGCTCCTTGAGCGGAGCCAGCACCGTCTCGACCTCGAGATGAGCCAGACCCGGGGCTTCGCCCGCCGGGCCTTCGATGCCCTCGGGATCGCGCACCCATGTTCCAAGCATCTGGTAGCCGCCGCACAGGCCCAGCAGGTGACCGCCCTGGCGCAGGTGCGCGGCGATGTCGATGTCCCAGCCCTCGGCGCGCAGCGCGGCGAGGTCGGACAGCGTGGCCTTGCTGCCCGGCAGCAGGATCAGGTCGGCACCCAAGGGAAGGGGACGGCCCGGTTCGATCACGACAAGCTCGACGCCGGGTTCGGCGGCCAGCGGGTCGAGATCGTCGAAATTGGCGATCCGCGGCAGGCGTGGCACGATGATGCGGCAGCCCGAACCCTCGGACCGGGCCCGCGCGGGCAGGTCCATCACGTCCTCGGCGGGCAGGCGGCGCGCGCCGTCGAACCACGGCAGCACTCCCAAACAGGGCCAGCCCGTGCGGGCAGCGATGTCGTCGCGTCCGGCGTCGAAAAGGGTGAGGTCGCCGCGGAACTTATTGACGGCAAAGCCCCGGATCATCGCGGCATCCTGCGGATCGATCACGGTCTGGGTGCCGACAAGCTGCGCGATCACGCCGCCACGCTCGATATCCCCCATCAGGATCACCGGCACCCCGGCCGCGCGTGCAAAGCCCATGTTGGCGATGTCACCGCGGCGCAGGTTGGTCTCCGCCGGACTTCCCGCCCCCTCGACCAGCACGAGGTCGCACTCCCTGCCAAGGCGTGCGAAGCTGTCCAGCACCGCCGGCAGCAACTCGTCCTTGCGGCGACCGTAGCTGCGCGCGTCCTGCGTGCCGCGCACCTTGCCCTGCACCACGACCTGCGCGCCGGTCTCGGATTGCGGCTTGAGCAGCACCGGGTTCATGTCGGTGTGTGGCGCAACTCCGGCGGCGCGGGCCTGCAAGGCCTGTGCCCGCCCGATCTCGCCGCCATCCACGGTCACGGCGGCATTGTTGGACATGTTCTGCGGCTTGAAGGGTCGCACGTTCAGCCCGCGCCGGGCATAGGCGCGGGCGAGGCCGGCCACGATCATGGATTTTCCGACGTTGCTGCCCGTGCCCTGGAGCATGATGGCCTTGGTCATGGCGCGGTCCCGTGCGGAAATCTGTGCCCGAAACGGAAAATGCGCCCCCGAAGGCGCGCATTTTCAGAAACTGATGATGGTACCGGTCAGGCGGCTTCGGCCTGTTGCGCCGCGTTGCGGCGCTCGGATTCCTCGCGCGAGAGCGCAACGGAGGTCCGGACACCCTTGCCGACGAATTCCATGAGGCCCGAAACCACGCGCTCGTTGGGATCGATCCCGGCGCAGGTCAGCACCTCGCGCCCGTCGCGCGAGCGCGCCCAGCGGGCGATCTGCTCTGGGCCGTTACCGTATTTCTTGTCGTCCGCGATTGCGTCGTCCAGTGCAGCCAGTACGACGGCCGCGAAGAGTTTGCGGGCACGGTTGCCTTGCTCATTGTTAAAGGCGGTGCCGTCAACGAAATCTTTCATTCGTCGTCCTTTCGTTATTCTTGCTCTTGTTATTTTCGGCGTGAAGCTTCTTATGACGGATCAGACTCGATTCGGGTACCCCGAATTCGCATAGCATCTATGCGCTTGGTGCATGTCTCAGGAAGGGTTGCACACGAGATATCGTTGTCTTGTCAGGCTCCATCCACCCAGATATAGGGGGCGCCAATCCTTCATCAACCTTTCGCCAAGGTTTTGTCACATGCCTAAAATCAATGGTAACGAAATTCGTCCGGGTAACGTTCTGGAACACAACGGCGGCCTCTGGGCGGCGGTCAAGGTCGACCACGTAAAGCCCGGAAAAGGCGGCGCCTTCGCCCAGGTCGAGATGCGCAACCTGCGCAACGGGTCAAAGCTCAATGAACGTTTCCGCAGCGCCGACAAGGTCGAGCGTGTGCGCCTCGAGCAGAAGGACCAGCAGTTCCTTTACGAGGATGACGGGATGCTGGTGGTTATGGACACCGAAACCTACGAGCAGGTGCAACTGCCCTCCGAACTTCTGGGCGAGCGGCGGCCGTTTCTGCAGGACGGCATGACCATCGTGGTCGAATTCTACGATGCCGAGGCCCTGAACGCCCAGTTGCCGCAGAAGGTCACCTGCAAGGTGGTCGAGACCGAGCCGGTGGTGAAAGGTCAGACTGCGGCAAACTCGTTCAAGCCCGCGCTGCTGGACAACGGTGTCAAGGTCATGGTGCCGCCCTTCATCGCGCAGGACGAGGACATCGTGGTCAATACCGAGACCATGGAATATTCCGAACGCGCCTGATCGAGCGTAGACGATTGGACAGAAGGCTGGCGCCGCAAGGCTTCGGCCCTTTCTGTTCTTGCGCTCGGGGCTTACTCGGCGGCGGCGTACATACCGTCGTAGATCGGGCTCAGCGTTTCGGTGTCGAAGAGCGACGAGACCGACGTGCCGTTCCAGATGTTAAGGATCGCCTGGGCGAAGATCGGCGCGGTCGGGACGATCCGGATGTTGGGCGCGGACTTCACAGCTTCGGTGGCCTCGATCGTGTCGGTGATCACCAGCGACTTCATCACCGAGTTGGTCACGCGCTCGACCGCCGGACCGGACATCACGCCGTGGGTGATGTAGGAGTGAACCTCCTTCGCGCCGTTCTCCAGCAGCACCTCGGCGGCCTTGCAGAGCGTGCCCGCGGTGTCGCACATGTCGTCGACGACAAGGCAGATCTTTTCCTTCACGTCGCCGATGATCGTCATCTCGGCCACTTCGCCGGGTTTCTCGCGGCGCTTGTCGACGATGGCGAGGGGCGAGTTGATGCGCTTGGCCAGTTCGCGTGCGCGGGCGACGCCGCCGACATCTGGTGAAACGATGGTGATCTCGCCCATCCGCTCGGGGAATTGGCTGCGGATGTCGAGCGCAAAGACCGGCGAGGCATAAAGGTTGTCGACCGGGATGTCGAAGAAGCCCTGGATTTGGGCCGCGTGCAGGTCCATCGTCAGGATGCGCTCGATCCCGGCGCCGACCAGCATGTTGGCAACCAGCTTGGCCGAGATCGGCGTGCGCGCCTTGGTGCGGCGGTCCTGCCGCGCGTAGCCGAAATAGGGCAGGACCGCGGTGATGCGCGCCGCCGACGACCGCCGCAGCGCGTCGGCCATGATCAGCAGTTCCATCAGGTTGTCGTTGGCCGGGTTCGACGTCGGCTGGACGATGAACATGTCCTCGCCGCGCACGTTCTCGTAGACCTCGACGAAAATCTCTCCGTCATTGAACCGCTCGACCCGCGCATCCACCAGATTGACGGCCCGGCCCCGGTGCATCGTCATCCTCCGGGCGATGGCGCGCGCAAGCGGCAGGTTCGCATTACCCGAGATGAGCTTCGGTTCTTCGATATGGGGCATGTGGCGGAATCCCGGGCGGCAGCAGCGAGGGCGGATGTGACAGATTCGTGATGTTGACACCACCTACCACGGCCTTACCAATCGGCAAAGACGCAGGGTAGCCCAAGGGAGTTCCAATTGGCCAAAATCGATCTGTATTTCGCGACGTTATCTCCCTATGCCTACCTGGCCGGGACCCGTGCCGAGGCGGTTGCCGAAAAACATGGCGCGACGATCACCTACAAGCCGGTGGACATCATGGCGCTGTTTGCGCGCACCGGAGGCACGCCGCCCAAGGACCGGCATCCCAACCGCATCGAGTATCGCGCGCAGGACCTTGTCCGGAAGGCCAAGAAGCTCGACATGCCGTTCAATATCAAGCCCGCGCACTGGCCGACGAATGGCGCGCCGGCCGCCTACGCGGTGATCGCGGCACAAAAGGCCGGCGGGGGCGACATGGGCAAGCTCGTGCACGCCATCTGCCGCTCGGTCTGGGCCGACGAAAAGGACATCGCCGAGGATGCGGTGGTGCGCGCCTGCCTCGAAGAGGCCGGGTTCGATCCATCGCTGGCCGACAGCGGGCTTCTGGTCGGTGCGGACACCTACGCGGCGAACCTCGAGGAAGCGGTCGAGGCGGGTGTCTTCGGGTCGCCTTTCTACGTGCTCGAGGACGACCAGCGGTTCTGGGGACAGGACAGCATCGACGATCTCGACGACCACCTTTCCGGGAAGCTGTGAAGGCGGCCGGCTCCGCTGAAGGTTTTCCGACCCATGTGACGCGGTTCGGGCAGGGACCGCGCCAGGCCCTGGCCATCCACTGCACGCTTGCCCATTCCGGGGCCTGGCGCGGGGTGGCGGGCGCCCTGTCGGATCGGCTGGCCATTACCGCCTTCGACCTGCCGGGGCACGGGCGGAGCGGCGACTGGGACGGCGGGCTCGACCTGCATGACATCGCCACAGGCATGGGGCTCGACCTGCTGGACGAGCGCATGGATCTCGTCGGCCATTCCTTCGGCGCCACCGTCGCTCTGCGGCTGGCCGTGACCTGTCCCGGACGGGTCCGCAGCCTGACGATGATCGAACCGGTGTTTTTCGCCGCGGCCATCGCTGATGCACCGGAACGGCTGGCCGCCTACGAAGCGCAGGCCGCCGATTTCCGCGCCGCTCTGGAAGCGGGCGACGACATGCTGGCCGCACGGCTCTTCAACCGGCTCTGGGGCGACGGTACGCCCTGGACGGATCTACCCGAAAGCCTGCGCGACTACATGGCCGCGCGCATGGGTGTAATCGCGGGCGAGGTGCCGGTGCTTTACGAGGATGCCGCGGGGCTGATGAAGCCCGGCGTGCTCGCCCGCGCCACCATGCCGTCGCTGCTGATCGCGGGGGAGACCTCGATCGACGTGGTGGACGCCATCAACGCAGCACTTGCCCGCCGCCTTCCGGACGTGCGCCGCGTGACCATACCGGGCGCGGGGCACATGGCCCCGATCACCCATCCACAAGACGTCGCGGCGGCGATCTCTGACCTACTCGAAGTGAGCTAGGAAGGCGTCGATCCGCTCGGGGGTGATCGACCAGTCGCAAACCAGGCGCGCGGCCAGCATCTCGTCCGGGTCATCGCCCTCGAGGCTGCCGTCCCAGACGTAATACTGCGCCCCGGCCGCGTGCAGCTTTTGGTGGATCCGGCGCGGGAAGGCGGCGAAGATCATGTTGGCCTCGACAGGGTGCAGGAAATTGCAGCCGCGTGCCTTGAGGCCCTCGGCAAGCCGCGCGCAGCTGGCGTTGGCCTGCCGCGCGGTCTCGAGCCAGAGGCCGTCCGCGAGATAGGCCACCATCTGTGCCGAGAGATACCTGTGCTTTGAGAACAGATGCGCTCCGCGCTTGCGGCGCAACTCGAACTCCCACGCCTTCGCCGGATCGAAGAAGACCACCGCCTCGACGCCCATGCAGCCGTTCTTGGTGCCGCCGAAGCTGACCGCGTCGACGCCCAGCTTCCACGTCATCTCGGCCGGCGAACAGTCGAGCGCGACCAGCGCGTTGGCGAAACGTGCGCCGTCGAGATGCACCGGCAGACCGAATTCCTCCGCCACCGCCGTCAGGCCGCGCAACTCGTCGAGCGAATGCACGCCGCCGCGCTCGGTCACCTGGGTGATCGAGACCGCGCCGCGTTGCGGGCCGTGCACGCCGCGGGTTTCCTCACCCGAGATCGAGCGGCGCAGCGCGTCGGGGGTCATCTTGTCGCCGCCCGGCACCAGCGTCAGCTTGGCGCCGCCGGTGTAGAACTCGGGCGCGTTGCACTCGTCTTCGTGTATGTGGGCGACCGGCGTGCAGAAGATGGTCTGCCAGGGCGCGCAGAGCGTCGCCAGCGCCAGAGCGTTCGCCGCCGTTCCCGTGGCGACGAGGTAGACCGCCGCCTCGGGCGCCTCGAAGACCTCGCGGACCTGCGCGCGCACCGTGTCCATGATCGCATCCGCTCCGTAGCCCATTGCGAAGCCGTCGTTGGCCTCGGCCAGTCCCTGCATGATATTCGGATGCACCGGGCCGGTGTTGTCGGAGGCAAGAAACATCAGGTCGGCTCCTCAATGATATGGTCTTCCCACTCGTCTTCCGGCACGTCGAACTCGCTGAGTGTCGCGTCGCGCACGCTGACGCCGGCGTCGTGGACGCTCTGCGCCGTGCCGCTGATCAGCGGATGCCAGTCGGGCAGGGGGCGGCCTTCCCACAGCAGCCGGTAGGCGCAGGTCCGGGGCAACCAGTAGGCATGGTTTTCGATGGTGTCCGGGCGCAGAACGATGCAGTCCGGCACGAACTGGTGGCGCGTCTCGTAATGCGCGCAACGGCAGGTGGCGTCGTCGAGCAGGCGACAGGCGACGCGGGTCAGAGCGACCTCGCCGCTGTCCTCGTCCTCGAGCTTGTTGAGACAGCACTTGCCGCAGCCGTCACACAGCGCCTCCCACTCGCGCGCGTTCATCTTCTTGAGCGGCTTGCGGTCCCAGAAACGCGGAGCAAGGCCGTTGCGGTCGATGGGATCGCTCATGCCGCCGCCAGGATCGCTCGGGCGCGGGCGCTGTCGTCATCCATCTGGGCGACCAGCGCGGGCAGGTCGCCAAAGGTCATCTCGGGACGCAGGAACGCGACCAGCGCGACCGAGAGGTGCGTGCCATAGAGGTCGCCGGAAAAGTCGAACAGGAAGGTCTCGATGTTCGGGCGGTTCTCGCCGAACATCGGCCGCACGCCCAGCGAGGCGACGCCGTGGTAGGCGCCCTCGTGCGGGCCGTCGAGCACGTCGACCAGCACTGCGTAGACGCCGAAAGCCGGCGGGTGCAGTCCTTCGATCGACATGTTGGCGGTGGGATAGCCAAGGGTGCGCCCGCGCTGCTCGCCGCCGATCACCGGGCCTTCGATCCGGTGCCAGTGGCCAAGCATGTCCGCGGCGTCGCGTGGCCGGCCTTCGCTCAGCGCGGCGCGGATCGCCGTCGACGATATGGTTTGCTCCGACTGCTCGATCAACTGGGCGACGGTGACGCCGAAGCCCATCTCCTGCCCGAAGGCGACAAGATGCGCGGCGGTGCCCGCGCGGCCTTTGCCGAAGCAAAAGTCTGCCCCGATGATCACGTGGCGAAGCCCGAGACCGTCGGCGATGACCCGCTGCGCGAAGTCGCGTGGGCTGAGTGTCGCGAGACTGGCATTGAAATTCAGCTCGTAAAGCCGCTTGACGCCCAGCTTTTCAAGCCGGTGCGCACGCGCCTCGGATCCCATGAGACGGAACGGCGGAGCGTCGGGGGCGAAGTATTCGCGCGGATGCGGCTCGAAGGTCAGAACGCCCAGCGGCGCATCAGGTTCGGCCTTGCGCGCCAGTTCGATGACCGACCGGTGGCCGAGATGCACGCCGTCGAAATTGCCGATCGCGGCGCTGGCGCCGCGGTCCTGGGCATCGACAAACTGGTAGTCCCGGATGATCCGCATTGGCCCTGCGTAGCTTCACCGTCAGGGCTGTGCAAGCGCCGCCGGGCTCTGCCGGCGCCGTAAGTTGACGGACGTCAGTCGAACTTGCGCGAGGGCGCCATGACGGTGGCTTCGCCGACAAGGACCTTCTTGCCGTTAACCGCGCAATGGCAGTCGAGCATGACTCTGCGTCGGGCCGGTTCGATGTCGACAACCCGCACCTCGGCGTGCACCCGGTCGCCGGGCCGCACGGGGGCGAGGAACTTCAGCGTCTGGCCCAGGTAGACCGTCCCGTGACCCGGAAGCTGTTCACCGATCACGGCCGAGATCAGCCCCGCCGTGAGCATCCCGTGCGCGATACGGCCCTCGAAGATCGTGTCGCGCGCGTAGTCGTCGTCGAGATGCACCGGGTTGTGGTCCGTCGAGACCTGAGCAAAAAGCTCGATATCCGCGTCGGTGATGACCTTCACGAGATGGCGGCACATGCCCATCTCGATGTCCTCGATGCAGATCGTTCCGCGCGGCAGGTTGTCCAACATGCCGACCCTCCTGAAATTTTCTGGCGAGTTTAGCCAGTCATGCGAAACTTTATTACTTCGCGATCGCAGAAAATCAAGGGTCGATTAGGTCAGCGCAGTTGTCCGATCGTGAAGGTCGGGTTCGATCTTTCGTTCTCCAGATAGACCTTTAGCGCCGTTTCTTCGGGTTGTTCTCTGGTGCGGGTTTCGCGCGCTGCAAGTCCGCCGGAGATGAACAGCGAATCGAGGTCTTCGCCCATCGCGCCGGCGATGTCCGTATGCACGCCATCCCCGATGGCGAGAATCCCGGCGTTCCCGACATCCCGGCCCAACGCGGCGAGACGGCGGCGGGCAAGATCGTAGATCGGCGGGTGTGGCTTGCCGAAGTAAAGGCTCTCGCCACCCATCTCCGTGTATAGCCGCGCCAGGGCACCCGCGCACCACTCGCGGGTCTCACCGCGATCCACGACGATATCGGGATTGGCGCAGAGCAGTTTCAGACCTTTCTGCTTGGCGTAGAGGAACTGCGGACGCATGTCGGAAGGGTCGGCCTGAACGTCGAAGGGACCGGTGCATACGATCCCTTCGGCGGCCTCGAGGTCCACGCGTTCGATGGCATGCGGGTTCTCAAGCACCTTCGGCGGTTCGAAGAACTTCACGTCCGCCGGCGGTCCGATGTGCCAGACCTTCTCGCCCACGGCGCCCTGGTACATCGCCACCCGGGCCGCATCGCCGGACGTGGCGATCGTGTCCCAGGCATCGTCCGGCACGCCGAACTGGACAAGCTGCTTCTCGACACCCTGCCGCGTGCGCGGGGAATTCGTGACCAGCACCACCGCGCCACCGCCCCTGCGGTAGGCCTGCAGCGCCGCGACGGCATCGGGCAGGGCGCGCACGCCGTCGTGCACGCAGCCCCAGAGATCGACGAAAAGCGCGTCGTAGCGGTCGGAAATCTCTGAAAGCGACGGGATGATCTGGGTCATGACGGGCGTCCTGCGGTTAAGTCTCTCCCGATCTATGGAGAAGCCACGCCGCCAGCGCCAGTGCGAATCCCGCGATCAGCGCGACAGGGTGGTCGCCGGCGCCTCGGGGTCGGCCAGCGCGAGATCACCCGAACCGTCGCCCTGCGGCCAGAGCAGCGGGGCCAGCAGCACGACGGCGCAGAGCCAGGCGGCGGGCATGAGGTTCAGCAGCGGACCGGAGGGCAATTGCGGCGCGACCCGCGCCGGGCGGCACCCGGTCAGCTTCAGGGCGAACCAGCCTCCGGCGGCCGCGATCACGAAAAGCTCGGTGGGAGAGATCCGCGCGATCCCGGCGGCTGCGCGGCGATTGTCCTCGCGCGAGACGACGCTGGCGAGGACGTTAATGTAGGCCAGCCACAAAAGGCCGAGAACGAGAAACAGGTACA
Source organism: Roseobacter sp. FCG-D35 (assembly GCF_033436665.1). Lineage (NCBI taxonomy): Bacteria > Pseudomonadati > Pseudomonadota > Alphaproteobacteria > Rhodobacterales > Roseobacteraceae > Roseobacter > Roseobacter sp. FCG-D35. The sequence goes on along the minus strand of NZ_JAWQFO010000001.1, from coordinate 838,931 downwards.
TAAAGCCGATGAAGCCCCGGGAATGTGGCGCGCCGGAGGCGCCACATGGGAATTCCCGGGGTATCGATGCGGTCAGACCTTGAGGTTCGGGATGATCTGCTTCTTGCGGCTCATCACGCCCGGAAGCACGACCGTATCGCCGCTGACGCTTGCACCGAAGCTTTTCTCGGCCACGGCCTTGCACAGCTCGTTCGGTATCAGCAGGGTCGCTTCCTCGTTGAGAATGTCGATGACAAACAGCAGCACCTGGTCGGCGCCGTCCTGCTCGGCGACACGTGGCATCGCCGCGACCAGCGCATCCTTGCGGTCCAAAACCATCTTCGGCGAGGTGGTCTCGAGCACGGAGACGCGGAACTGGTTGCCGCCGACCTCGTATTCCTTGCTGTCCATACGCAAAAGCTCTTCCTCGCTGAAGGCCGAGACGTCGGATTTCGCCGCGAACAGCTCGGCGGCGAAGTCGGAAATGTTCACGCCCAGCTCGCCGGCCAGCTTCTCGGCCACCGCCCGGTCGTGATCGGTGGTGGTGGGCGAGCGGAACTCCAGCGTGTCCGACAGGATGCATGACAGCATCGCGCCCTTGATCCCCTCGGGTGCCTTGGACAGATCTTCGCCGATCATGTCGTGCATGATGGTGGCGGTGCAGGCCAGCGGCTGCATGGTGATGTGGATCGGTCCTTGGGTTTCGAGACCGCCGACCAGCTTGTGATGGTCGATGATCGCCCGGATGTCGGCCTTGTTGATGTTCGTGGGAAGCTCGGCGGGGTTGTTGGTGTCCACGATCACCACGGCCTGGCCGTCCGCAACGTCCGAGATTATCTGGGGCTTGTCGAGGCTCCAGCGGTCGAGCACGAAGGCGGCCTCCGTGTTGGGCTCGCCGAGCAGCGCCGGGGCCGCGTCGATCCCCTTCACCTCATTGAGATACCAGGCCCAGATGATGGGAGACCCGGTTGAATCCGTGTCCGGGGACTTGTGGCCAAAAACGAGCGTCGACATGTAGCATTCCTGTCTGGTGGGGAGGTCGAAATCGCGCGCTTTATAGCACCTCGGGCCGGCTTGTCACGGGGGAGGACGCGGCTGCGCCGTGGCTTATCCCGACGGCGGTTCAGCGGGACGCAAGCCGCTCGGGTCAGTGCGAAAAAAGACCGCGCGACGACGTCGCGCGGTCTTGATTGTGATGAAAAGGTTCGGTTGAAAAGGTCGGTTTGTCGTCCCCTCCCAAGTCGGACATAACAGGTCTTTTTCCCCCGCCCATTCTCGTCGTGAGCTTCGGAGAGAGTAGGTCTTCCTGAATTAGCATCGCCCCTGATGGACGGCAGCGTCGAGATCTGCCCCATGCAGGCAAGCCATCAAAACGTACCCATAAAGTACCATTTCTGCCGTAATTAACGAAGCGTTAATGCGGCAACCCAAGATAGAATCATGCGGCTGCCGACGCGGATTTATCAACAATGCGGCGAGTCGCGTCCATTGTCGCGAATATGGTGATGTTTCCGGTCAACCCCGATTGTGCGTCCGGCAACTCGGCGGCAAGATGCCGCGCAAATGAGCCGTCCCCGGGAATCCGATCTCTATCCGCCCGTCAAATCGCTGCTGGAATCGCAGGGATTTACCGTGAAGTCCGAGATCGGCGCCGCCGACGTCGTGGCTCTGCGCGGCAACGAGCCGCCCGTAGTCGTCGAACTCAAGACCGGCTTCTCGCTGAGCCTTTTTCATCAGGCCATCGCCCGGCAGGCGGTCACCGACGATGTCTACGTCGCGGTGCCACGGCAGTCGGGCAGGCGCTTCTCGCGGGCACTCAAGGACAATGTCGCGCTGGCCCGAAGGCTCGGATTGGGGCTGATGACGGTGCGGCTGTCCGACGGGCTGGTCGAGTTGCACTGCGACCCGGGTCCCTACCGGCCGCGCAAGTCTCCTGCACGGCGCAACAGGCTGCTGCGCGAGTTCGCACGCCGTTCCGGCGATCCCAATGCCGGCGGGCAGACGCGCCGGGGGCTGGTGACCGCCTACAGGCAGGACGCGTTGCGCTGCGCGGTGTTTCTTTACGAGGCCGGCGCAAGCCGGGGTGCGGACGTGGCGCGCGAAACCGGCGTGGCTCGGGCGACGCGCATGATGGCCGACGATCACTACGGCTGGTTCGAACGCATTGAAAAGGGTGTCTACGGCCTGACCGAGACCGGCGCACGTGCCGCAGCCGAAGCGGGCCGGGCGCTGGGCAGTTGATGCGCGGCTTCCTGCCCGGCGATGGTCGGACGGGACCTCTGCGGGGTTGAAACGGCAAGGTGTGAACACCCACATCACTCGAAGCCGGATCGCGGCGCGAAAATTTGGGCGCAACCCTGTTGACAGGAAAGTCCGCTGATCCTAGCTATGCGCCGTTAGCACTCAATCCCTGCGAGTGCTAAAGGGTCCGCCGGCTCCGGCCGGAACCCTTCAAGGGAGAAACTTTGAGCCTTTGAGGAGCTGCAAAGATGGCATTCAAACCACTTCATGACCGCGTGCTCGTCCGTCGTGTCGAGAGCGAAGAGAAAACCGCAGGCGGGCTTATCATTCCCGACAGCGCGAAAGAAAAGCCTTCCGAGGGCGTCGTGGTCGCATGTGGCGACGGCGCGCGCAAGGACAGCGGTGAACTGATCGAGATGGCGGTTTCCGCCGGCGATCGCATCCTGTTCGGCAAATGGTCCGGCACCGAAGTCACCATCGACGGTGAAGAGCTGCTGATCATGAAAGAAAGCGACATCATGGGGATCATGGAAGACGCGCAGGCCGCCAAGGCCGCCTGATCGTTCCATTCATCCCTCTGACGAACTGAAGAAAAGGATTACACCAACATGGCTGCCAAGGACGTAAAGTTCGAAACAGACGCCCGCAACCGCATGCTCAAGGGTGTCAACACCCTGGCCGATGCGGTCAAGGTCACCCTCGGCCCCAAAGGCCGCAACGTGGTTCTCGACAAGTCGTTCGGCGCACCGCGCATCACCAAGGACGGTGTGTCGGTCGCAAAAGAGATCGAACTCGAGGACAAGTTCGAGAACATGGGCGCGCAAATGGTCAAGGAAGTGGCCCAGCGCACCAACGACGAGGCCGGTGACGGCACCACCACAGCGACGGTTCTGGCCCAGGCCATCGTTAAGGAAGGCATGAAGTCGGTTGCCGCCGGCATGAACCCGATGGACCTCAAGCGCGGCATCGACATGGCGACCGTCAAGGTTGTCGAGGCGATCAAGGCCGCGGCCCGTGACGTGTCCGACAGCGCCGAGGTTGCCCAGGTCGGCACCATCTCCGCCAACGGCGAAGCCGAGATCGGCCGCCAGATCGCGGACGCGATGCAGAAGGTCGGCAACGAAGGCGTCATCACCGTCGAGGAGAACAAGGGCCTCGAGACCGAGACCGACGTCGTCGAAGGCATGCAGTTCGACCGCGGCTACCTGTCGCCCTACTTCGTGACCAACGCCGACAAGATGACCGTCGAACTGGAAGACGCCGTCATCCTGCTGCACGAGAAGAAGCTCTCGTCGCTGCAGCCGATGGTTCCGCTGCTCGAGCAGGTGATCCAGTCGCAAAAGCCGCTGCTGATCATCGCAGAGGACGTCGAAGGCGAAGCGCTGGCGACCCTCGTGGTCAACAAGCTGCGCGGTGGCCTCAAGATCGCGGCCGTCAAGGCACCGGGCTTCGGTGATCGCCGCAAGGCCATGCTGCAGGACATCGCGATCCTGACCGGCGGCCAGGTGATCTCGGAAGATCTCGGCATGAAGCTCGAGTCGGTCGGCATGGACATGCTCGGCACCGCCAAGAAGGTCCAGATCACCAAGGACGAGACGACCATCGTCGACGGTGCCGGCGAGAAGGCCGAGATCGAAGCGCGCGTGTCCCAGATCCGCACGCAGATCGAGGAAACCACTTCGGACTACGACCGCGAGAAGCTGCAGGAACGTGTGGCCAAGCTGGCGGGCGGCGTTGCCGTCATCCGCGTCGGCGGCATGACCGAAGTCGAAGTGAAAGAGCGCAAGGACCGCGTCGATGACGCGCTGAACGCAACCCGTGCCGCCGTTCAGGAAGGCATCGTGGTCGGCGGCGGCGTCGCCCTCGTGCAGGCCGCCAAGGCGCTTGACGGTCTTTCCGGCGACAACAACGACCAGAACGTCGGCATTTCGATCGTGCGCAAGGCTCTCGAGTCCCCGCTGCGCCAGATCGCGGAAAACGCCGGTGTTGACGGCTCGGTCGTTGCGGGCAAGATCCGCGAATCCGACGACCTCAAGTTCGGCTTCAACGCCCAGACCGAAGAGTATGGCGACATGTTCAAGTTCGGCGTCATCGACCCGGCGAAAGTGGTGCGCACCGCGCTGCAGGACGCTGCGTCGATTGCCGGTCTGCTGATCACCACCGAAGCGATGGTGGCCGACAAGCCGCAGAAAGAAGGCGCGTCCGCCGGCGGCGGCATGCCCGACATGGGCGGCATGGGCGGCATGATGTAAGCCAGCCCAAGGCTTTCGATACCGAAAGGGTCCGGCAACGCCGGGCCCTTTTTTCTTTGGGCCACCTGTGTAGCGCCGCCGCGTCGTGGTCCGCAGGTGTCTCGTTATTGCGCAGGAGAGGCGCAGGCGGCGCTCAGCCGGGCAATTCGACGATTCGCGAATAGCTGCCGAGCATCTCCAGCGCTCGGGTGACGCTCTGGTACGGGTTCTCCTTGACGATATAGCCTGCGACGTTCTGCCGGTAGGCGTCCTGGATGTCGGCCCGGGTTTCCGAACTGCTGAAGACGAAGATCACCGCGCGCTGCAACGCCGGCTCACTGCGCACCACCTCGAGGAATTCGATTCCGCCCATGCGGGGCATGTTGAGGTCGAGGATCACGATGAACGGCGGCAGTTCGCCTCCGTTTTCCACTGCGGCCTCGCGCAGGATTTCAAGCCCCTCGATGCCGTCGCTGGCCGTCAGCGTTCGATTGAGGATCCGCAGCTTGCGAAAGGCGCGCTGCATCGCGCGGATGTTGATCGTATCGTCGTCGATGAGCAGAAAGCTCGCCTCCCGCGTCGGCCGCGAAATCTGCATGTTCATCTTGCGTCTCCTAAAAGGTCCGACGGACCGGTGCCCGCAAGGCTTGGCATGAAACCGATTAAGCCGGGTTTAACTCCGGCCATGCTGCAGTGGCCTGCGGTTAAGCGGCTGTTCAGACGGCACATGTTACCCCCGGCCGAGCAGATAGGAGGAGCAGGGCGATGGTGAGACTTTTTGCGACGCGCGCGGTCGAAGCGGCGCCGCCGCCCCGGCCCGGGCCGATCGTGACGCGGCTGTCTTCGCGCGAACTCGAGGAACTGATCTACCTCATCAGCCACGATGTGCGCGCTTCGGTCCGCGCTCTGATCGAGGTTCCGCAATGGATCTGCGAGGACCTCGAGGAAGCCGGGATAAAGATCAACGACTCGATGCGCGAGAACATCGACCTGATGAACCGTCACACCGGGCGGCTCGACCGCATGCTCGTGGACCTTCTGACCTATTCGCGCGTCGGGCGGATGCAGGACGTACACGAGATCGACCTCGACACCGCGCTGACCGAGGTGCTCGAGGAAATCTCCGTGCCCGCCGGGTTCAGCCTCGTCCGCGCCTTCGACTGCCGGCATGTCTACATGGGCGAGCGGGACGTTCTCACGCTTCTGTCGGCGCTGGTGACCAATGCGGTGCGCCACCATGACCGGGACAGCGGCAAGGTGATCGTCTCGGCGCACCAGGCGCGCGGCGAAATCCTCCTGCGGGTGCGCGACAACGGCCCCGGCATCCCCGAGCCCTACCGTGAAAAGGTCTTCGAGGCGATGAGCACCCTGCGCCCGCGCGACGAGGTCGAAGGCAGCGGGATGGGCCTGGCGATCGTGCGCAAGATCGCGCTGCTGTATGGCGGCACCGCGAGTGTTCGGGACAACGCCGACAGCCGCGGGACCGTGGTCGAGGTGTGCCTGCCGCGAACCCGCGGCGAGACCTGAATTCCCGGCAGCCGCTTCGGGCCCACTGGCCCGCGCGGCTTCATCGGAGCAGCGGGACAGGCCGGCGTCGGCGGCATGTTGTGGACACTGGTCGGCAGCGGTAGGGATCCCCACCGCCGGGGGGCCGCGCCTGCAGGCCGAGAATCGCGGACAGACCCGGTGATTCAGGTTGATCGCGGCAGTGAAGGCCGTCTCGCCACACCGGGGCGATCCTGGCGCGCCAGATCACCACGCCGAACAGCCGTGCCAGCACCGCTTCGACCGCGTTCGGCGCCCCATGCGAACGAGCTCCGCTTCACTTCGCGTCCATCGCCGTGTCGAACCGACCCAAAGCGGTTAGTGACGGTCGACCGGCACCGGCCCGGCCCGATCAGCCTGCCATCTTGGCGCCGCGGGTTGCCTGTCGTATGGCGGAGCATGCGACTTTTCCTGCTGACCGCGCTCACGATGGTGGCATTTGCCGCCAACTCGATCCTGACCCGGCTCGCCGTGAACGGCGGACATATCGGGCCAGAGAGTTTTGCCGTGCTGCGCGTTTTCTCAGGAGCGGTCGTGCTGTGGGTTCTGATCGCGGCACGGGGTACCGGGTTGCCGCCGCTAAACCGGTCGCGCCTGGTCGGCGCGCTGAGCCTGACGGCCTACATGGTCGGATTCACGCTGGCCTATCGAACGCTGGATGCGGGGTTCGGGGCGCTCATCCTCTTCGGCGTGGTGCAGATGAGCATGTTCCTGCATGGTCTGCTGACCGGCGCGGCGCCCACCCCGCGCCAGCTGACCGGGGCCGGCATCGCCTTTGCCGGGCTCGTCCTCGTGCTCTGGCCCGGCCCGGGCGCGGCGGCGGACCCGGCGGGGGCCGCGCTGATGGTTGCGGCCGGCATCGGCTGGGCGGTCTACACGCTGTCCGGTCGCGGCGCAGGCGACCCGTTGCGCGTGACCGCCGGGAACTTCGTACTGTGTCTGCCGTTCACCGCCCTGCTGCTCTTGGCGGGCGACCTTCAGGCCAGCCTGGCGGGCGTGGCGCTCGCCGTCCTGTCGGGCGGCGTCACCTCCGGACTGGGCTATGCGCTGTGGTACGCGGTGTTGCCGCGGCTGCAGCAGAGCGCCGCCGCCGTCGTACAGCTGAGCGTTCCCGTTATCGCCATCCTCGGCGGGGCCGCGCTGCTCGGAGAGCGCCTGTCGGTCATGACCGCGGTCGCCGTCTTGCTTGTTCTCGGCGGAATCGCACTGGCGGTCACCGCACGATCGTCTCGAGCGGATCGTAGCTGACCCCGTCCTGCGCGCCGAAGGCTGCCGCGAAGAGGCTTGCGGGCTTGACCATGCGCGCCGGCATCTCGTCGCGGCTGACCCAGTGCCACTCGCTCACCACGCGCTCGGGGTCCTGCCAGCCGGGCGCGACCTCGGCACCCGCGACGAGCTTGCAGCGAAAGAAGATCTCGACCTGGTGAAAGCCGCTCTCGGGATCGTGGAACTCGTTCACGAGGCAGGGCGCGCCGACCTCGATGTACAGCCCGGTTTCCTCGGCGACCTCGCGCACGAGGTTCGCGGGCAGCGACTGCCCGGGTTCGACCCCACCGCCCGGCGCGCAGAGCAGTCGGCTGCGGCCACCGGGCCAGGCGTTGACCAGCAAGAGCCGATCCTCGTGCAGGATCACGGCCCGCACGGCGAGGCGAGGAGACTTGGGGCGCATGTGAACCACCGTAGAACGTCAGGTATCGCTTTTGTAGCGGCGGCGATGCGGCTATCTCAAGCGACATGAAACGGATTGCCGGACTTGCCCTTTTCGCCCTGTTGCTGCCGCTGACCGCCGAGGCGCGCTGCGTCGTGCTTCTGCACGGCCTGGCGCGCACGGCGACCTCGTTTGCGCTCATGGAACTGGCCCTGGAGAACCGCGACTATCGTGTTGTCCGCCCCGGCTACCCGTCGACCGACGCGCCGGTGGAACAGCTTGTCCGCCAAACCCTTCCAGAGGCTGTCGCGGCCTGCGGACCCGAGGGACAGGTCGATTTCGTGACCCATTCGATGGGCGGCATCCTTGTCCGGCAATGGGTCGCGGACGGTGCGGGCGACCGGATCGGCCGCGTGGTGATGCTGGCGCCGCCGAACAACGGCAGCGAACTGGTGGACGAGCTCAAGAACATCGAGGCGTTCGACTGGATCAACGGGCCTGCGGGACGGCAGCTCGGCACCGGGCCCAATTCGCTGCCGCGACGGCTTCCGCCGGTCGACTTCGAATTGGGCGTGATCGCCGGGGACCAGTCGCTGAACCCCTACTACTCCTCGTTGATCCCGGGGCCCGACGACGGCAAGGTCTCGGTCGCCTCGACCCGCGTGGAGGGTATGCGGGATCACATCACCCTGCCGGTGACCCACACCTTCATGATGAACAATCCCCGGGTGATTTCGGAAACCATCGCGTTTCTGGAAACCGGCGCCTTCGACCGGTCGCTCACCTATTTCGAGGCGATCCTCGAACAGCTGGGCTGCCCGGACGGGTCCTGCGTGACCGGCGGCACCGATGATCGACCTTGACCTGACCGGGGCAGAGGTCCTGCGGCCTGACGGGCTGCAGGACACGCGCCTGTCCTTTGCCGAAGGCCGGATCGTCGCCGATCGGGTGGGGCGCAAGGCCGATCTGCGCGGGTTTCTGGTGTTGCCGGGCATGATCGACCTGCATGGCGATGCCTTCGAGCGCCACGTGGCCCCTCGACGCGGGGCGATGAAGCAGATGCACGACGGCATCCTCGCCACCGAGGCCGAGATCGCCGCCAACGGCATCAGCACCGCGGTCCTGGCGCAATTCGTAAGCTGGGAGGGCGGGCTGCGCGGACCCGACTTCGCGGGCGAAGTCTTTGCAGCGATCCGCGCCGCGGCCCCCGAGGCGGTCACGGACCTGCGCGCGCAACTGCGCTTCGAGACGCATATGCTGGAGCATTACGACGCGCTGCCGCGGTGGGTGCGCGACTGGGCCATCGACTACGTGGTCTTCAACGACCACCTGCCGCATGACCGTCTGGCGCAGGGCAAACGCCCGCCGCGCCTGACCGGACAGGCGCTCAAGGCGGGACGCAACCCGGAGGCGCATTTCGAGATGCTGCTGGCGCTGCACCGCAACGCCGGCGCGGTGCCGGAAGCGTTGGACAGGGCCTGCGCCGCATTGGCGCATCTCGGTGTGCGCATGGGCAGCCACGACGACCGAAGTGCGGCGGACCGCGAAGACTGGCACGGGCGCGGCGTCCGCATCGCGGAGTTTCCCGAAACCCCCGAGGCCGCCGAGGCGGCCCGGGGGCAGAGCGACGCGGTGGTGCTGGGCGCGCCCAACGTCGTGCGCGGCGGCTCGCACAAGGGCAATGTCAGTGCCGTCGAACTCGTCTCTTTGGGGCTCTGCGATGCGCTTGCCTCGGACTACCACTACCCCAGCCTGCGCCGCGCCGCGTTTTTCCTCGCCGACAGCGGCGTCGCGGACCTCGCCTCGGCCTGGGCGCTGGTGTCCTCGGGACCCGCGCGGGTGCTGGGGCTGACAGACCGCGGGACGCTCGCGCCCGGCGCGCGCGCGGACCTCGTGATTGTCGAGGCCGAGAGCCGCCGGGTGGCCGGAACCCTTTCGGGCGGGCGGTTCAGCTACCTGTCCGGTGCGCTTGCGGAACGCCTGATCGGCTAGGCGCCGCGGCGGACGCGGTTCACGTGGCCCATCTTGCGACCGGGCTTGACCGCGGCCTTGCCGTAGAGGTGCAGCGCGGTGTCAGCCTCGCGCGCCAGGTCCGGCACCCGGTCCATGTCGTTGCCGATCAGATTCTCCATCACCACGTCGCAGTGCCGCGCGCCATCGCCCAGAGGCCACCCCGCGACGGCGCGGATGTGCTGTTCGAACTGGTCGACGGTGCAGCCGTTCTGGGTCCAGTGGCCCGAATTATGCACCCGAGGCGCGATCTCGTTCACCACGAGGCCGCCTTCGGTCACGAACAGCTCGACGCCCAGCACGCCGACGTAATCGAGCGCGTTCAGGATCTTCGCCGCCATCAGCACCGCATCGGTACGCTGAGACCCGCTCAGCCGGGCGGGCACCGTCGTGGTGCGCAGGATGCCATCGCGATGCACGTTCTCGCCGGGATCAAAACAGGCCACCGAGCCGTCGGCACCCCGCGCCGCTATGACCGAGACCTCGTGGCTGAAGTCAACAAAACCTTCCAGGATTGCCGGTGCCCCGGCCATGTCCGCCAGTGCCACTTCGGCATCCGCAGGCGCCGAGAGGCGCGCCTGTCCCTTGCCGTCATAGCCGAAACGCCGCGTCTTGAGGATCGCGGGCGGGCCAATGCGCTCGAGCGCCGCGCTGAGCGCATCGGCATCCGGCACGTCGGCGAAAGGCGCCACGACAAGCCCGAGGTCTTCCAGGAAGCGTTTCTCGGTCAGGCGGTCCTGGCTCACCCGCAGCGCCTCGCGGCTCGGGCGGATCGCGGTCCGCGCCTCGATCAGGTCGAGCGCCTCGGTCGGGATGTTCTCGAACTCGTAGGTGACGACATCGACGGCATCGGCAAAGGCCTCGAGCGCTGCCGCGTCATCGTATTCGGCCCGCGTGACCGCGTCGGCGACATGCCCCGCCGGCGGATGTGCGCCCGGTTCGAAGATATGCGTGCGAAAGCCGAGCCGCGCGGCGGCCACCGACAGCATCCGCCCCAGCTGCCCGCCGCCGAGAATGCCGATTACCGCACCAGGCTGCAGGGGGTTAGTCACGCGCAGGCTCCTCGGGGATCGAGGCCGAGAGCGCCGCGCGCCATGCATCCAGCCTTTCGGCCAGCGCCGGGTCCTGCAGGGCGAGGATGCCCGCCGCCATGAGCCCTGCGTTGGCCGCACCCGCAGCCCCGATGGCCATGGTGGCGACCGGAAATCCGCGCGGCATCTGGAGGATGGAATAAAGCGAATCGACGCCCGAGAGCGCCCGGGTCTGCACCGGCACGCCGATCACCGGAACCCGGGTCTTGGAAGCCATCATGCCCGGCAAATGAGCTGCCCCGCCAGCCCCGGCGATGATCACCCGAAGCCCGCGTTCGGCGGCGTTCTTGCCGTAGTCCCACAGCCGGTCCGGCGTCCGGTGGGCCGAGACGATGCGCACCTCGTGGGCGATCTGCAGTTCGTCAAGAAGGTCGACGGCCTCCTTCATGGTCGGCCAGTCAGACTGGCTGCCCATGATGACGCCAACTTGCGCTGTGCTCACGTGAATTCCCCCGCCTGCGCTGCCGGAGCGCGCACTATAGTGGATGGCGCAGGGGTGGCAATGCGGCGACGCCCCGATTTCACCGACGCGCCGGATCAGGCGATGATATCGGGCGTCAGGCGGTCCTCGATCCGCGAGATCAGGTCCTTGAGCCGCAGCTTCTGCTTTTTCAGGCGTTGCAGGGTCAGCTGGTCGCCGGTGCCCTTCTCGACTAGCGCCTGGATCGCGGCGTCGAGATCGCGGTGTTCGCGCCGGAAAACCTCGAGTTCCACCCTCAGTACCTCATCCGTTTTCATGGACAGATCGCTGGGTGCATTCATGGCCGTTTCGAATCCGAAAGTTGCTCTACCATATAGATAAGCGCTTGGGGCCAATTCGCCTAGCCCTTGCGCCCGGGCGGGCGGAAACCCATATTTGAGCCAACGGTCGCCGAACGCGGGGCCGACCACAGACTGTCGCTTGACTGATAAGGACGTGTCGCATGACGAAAATGACCCTGGGATCCTATCCCCATATGCTGGGGTTCGAGCAACTCGAGCGACTGCTCGAGCGGACCGCCAAGACCGGCAACGAAGGCTATCCGCCGTTCAACATCGAACAGACCTCGGACTTCTCCTACCGCATCACGCTCGCCGTGGCGGGGTTCTCGATGGACGACCTGTCGATCACGGTCGAGGACCGGCAACTGGTCATCCGCGGTCGCCAGACCGACGACAGCGACGGGAAGATCTTTCTGCATCGCGGGATCGCGGCGCGACAATTCCAGCGCAGCTTCGTTCTGGCCGACGGTGTCGATGTCGGTGAGGCGGTGCTCGAGAACGGCTTGCTGCACGTGGACCTGAGCCGCGCCAAGCCGCAGACGGTGGTGCAGACCATCAACATAAGGAAAGGGTGAGGATCATGCAGGATACATTCGAATTCGGACCGGAAGAGAACCCGATCGTCTACGTCAAGACCGTTGCCGTGGAGACTCTGCCGCAGGAGGTCCGCGACCAGGCGGGCGATCTCGACAAGCTTTTTGCCGTGCATGACGCCGAAGGCCAGCAGCTTGCGCTCGTGGCCGATCGCGGCATGGCGTTCCGGCTGGCGCGGCAGCACGACTACGCGCCCGTTGCGGTGCATTGACGCCGGACGCGCGCTGAATTGAGATGCCGAAGGGCCGTGGATGTTCCGCGGCCCTTTTTCGTCGGAGGCGGCATGGATTTCGAATTTGACTGGGTCGACGCGTTTTCGGACCGGGCTTTCGGCGGCAACGGCTGTGCGGTGGTGCACGGCGGGGCAGGGCTCGACGATGCGACCTGCATGGCCTACGTGCGCGAGACCTCGCTGGTCGAATGCACCTTCACCGGCCCTTCCGAGGTCGCGGACATTCGCGTGCGCTACTTCCTCGCCAGCCGCGAGATCCCCTCTGCCGGACACCCCACAGTGGCGACCGTCGCCGCGATGCGCCACCGCGGATTGATCGGGGACGGCGACCTGGTTCTTGAAACCGGTGCCGGTCCGGTGCCGGTCAGTGTCGCGGGCGACAGCGTGCGCATGATCCAGAAGGCGCCGGAATTCGGGGCGGAGGTTCCCGCCGGTCTCGTGGCGGCCGTCGGCGGTCTCGACACGGAGGCGATCATAGCGCCACCGCAGGTCGTCTCGACCGGTCTTCCGTTCTGCATCACCGTGCTGCGCGACCGAGACAGCCTCGATCGCCTGCAACTCGAGACCGGGGCCTTGCAGGCCATGGCCCGGCATCTCGGGCAGGACCGTATCGACATGATGGAGCCGTTCTGGGTCACGCTCGACGGGGCGACGCCAGGTGGCGACACGTTTTCTCGGCTTCTGCTCGCCCCGCCAAGCCCGCCAGAGGATCCGTTCACAGGCTCGGCCACCGGGGCGATGGCAGCCTACCTCTGGGCGCGCGGGTTGATCGAGCGGCCCGAATTCGTTGCCGAACAAGGTCACGGCATGGGCCGGCCCGGAAGAGCCGACGTGCGCGTGCTCGGGCCCCGCAGCGCCATTGAGGGGGTCGAGGTGGCGGGCCGGGGCTACGTGCTGATGTCGGGTCGGCTGACGCTGCCCGGGAGTTGAACGAGAACCGCCGGCCCCTTGCGGGACCGGCGGCTCGGTTGTCAGGATCGTGAAATCGCGTCAGGCGGTGGTCCCGATCAGCCCCATGCTTTCGAGTTTCAGCACGACCTGGTGGGCGCAGTTGTCGACGTCCACATTCTCGGTATCGAGGCTGAGCTCGGGGTTCTGCGGCACGTCGTAGGGGTCCGAGATGCCGGTGAACTCCTTGATCTTGCCTTCCCGCGCGAGCTTGTAGAGCCCCTTGCGGTCGCGGCGCTCGCACTCCTCTATGGAGGTCGCGACATGCACCTCGACGAAGGCGCCGAAGGATTCGATGTCCTCGCGGACGGCCCGGCGCGTGGTCGCATAGGGCGCGATGGGCGCGCAGATCGCGATGCCGCCGTTCTTGGTGATCTCCGAGGCGACATAGCCGATGCGACGGATGTTGAGATCGCGGTGCTCTTTCGAGAAGCCGAGCTCCGAGCTGAGGTTCTTGCGCACGATGTCGCCGTCGAGCAGCGTCACCGGGCGACCGCCCATCTCCATCAGCTTGACCATCAGCGCGTTGGCGATGGTCGACTTGCCGGAACCGGAGAAGCCGGTGAAGAAGACGGTGAAGCCCTGCTTGGCCCGCGCGGGCCTCGTCCGGCGCAGCTCGGTGACCACCTCGGGGAACGAGAACCACTCGGGGATCTCCAGCCCTTCGGCAAGACGGCGGCGCAATTCGGTGCCAGAGATATTGAGGATCGTGACCTTGTCCTTGTCCTCGATTTCGTCGGCCGGCTCGTACTGGGCGCGTTCCTGCACGTAGACCATGTGCTTGAAATCGACCATCTCGATGCCGATTTCGTCCTGGTGCTCGCGGAACAGCTCCTGCGCGTCGTAGGGTCCGTAGAAATCCTCGCCGGCGGAGTTCTTGCCCGGACCGGCGTGGTCGCGACCGACGATCATGTGCGTGCAGCCGTGGTTGCGCCGGATGATGCCGTGCCAGACCGCTTCGCGCGGACCGGCCATGCGCATGGCGAGATTCAGCAGCGACATCGTCGTGGTCGAGGACGGGTACTTGTCGAGCACCGCCTCGTAGCAGCGCACGCGGGTGAAGTGATCGACGTCGCCCGGCTTGGTCATGCCGACGACCGGGTGAATCAGCAGGTTGGCCTGCGCCTCGCGGGCGGCGCGGAAGGTCAGTTCCTGGTGCGCACGGTGCAGCGGGTTGCGGGTCTGGAACGCGACCACGCGGCGCCAGCCGAGCTTGCGGAAGTAGGCGCGCAACTCGTTGGGCGTGTCGCGGCGTCCACGGAAATCGTAGTGCACCGGCTGCTGGATGCCGGTCACGGGACCGCCGAGGTAGATCTTGCCGGCCTGGTTGTGCAGGTAGTTCACCGCCGGGTGCGCATCGTCATCCGCACCGAAGACCTTCTCGGCCTCGCGCGACTTGTCGGGCGTCCAGCGGTCGGTGACGGTCATCGTCGCGAGGATCACGCCTTCCTGGTCGCGCAGAGCGATGTCCTGCCCGACGTCGAGTTTCTCGGCGAATGCCTCGGGCACGTCGAGCGTGATCGGCATCGGCCAGAGCGTGCCGTCGGCGAGGCGCATGTTCTCGACGACGCCGTTGTAATCTTCTTCCGAGAGAAAGCCCTTGAGCGGGTTGAAGCCGCCGTTCATCAGCAGTTCGAGGTCGCAGATCTGGCGCGGGCTCAGGTCCCAGCTGATCAGGTCACCGGCCTCAGCCTTCAGTTTCTGCGCGGACTCGTAACTCACAAAGAGCTCCGGGATCGGAGCCAGGTTCGGGGTGTTCATACAATCTCTCTCTTTCATTCAAACCATCGGCGCGCCTCCCCCACGTAGCGCCACACGCGCGGCCTATAGCGCTTTGGTTCCGAGAATTTCAAGGACGTTTCTCCGATAATCGGAAAACTGCTTACCCGGCGGCATGTTTTACCGCCCTGCGGAGCGTGCCCAGCCGCGGTTCGAGTACAACGGGAAGTCCGCCGCGCGGACGCGGGATCGGCATACGCTGCCAGCCGGGGTCTGCCGCGTCGACCAGCGACACCCGATAGCGCCTGAGCAGCGCCGCGAGGAACAGTTTGACCTGGGTTTCGGCGAAATGCATGCCGAGGCACTTGTGCGCGCCGCCGCCGAAGGGGGTCCAGGCGAACTTGTGCCGTCGGTCTTCGGCCCTGCCCGGCGCGAAACGCTCGGGGTCGAAGCGCTGCGGGTCGGTGTAGAGATCCTCCGACAGCATTGTGAAACCCGGGTTGAGCGAGATCGAGGTGCCGGCCGGGATGTGCAGGCCGCGCCAACGGAACGGTTCTGTGGCAAGGCGCGGGATGAAGGGCACCGGTGCGACCAGCCGCAATGCCTCGCGGAAGACCAGCGCGGTATCGGTCATCTCGGCGAGATCCACATCGCATCGCGCAGGGTCGCGCTCCGAGACCTCGGCGGCGACGCGCGCCTGCCATTCGGGATGCGCGGCCAGCGCCCAGACCATCGCGGTGAGCGTCGTCGCGGTGGTGTCATGCGCCGCCATGATCAGCAGGTTGAACTGGTCGAGCAACTCTTCCTCGTCCCATCCCGCACCTTCCTCGTCCCGCGCCAGGCACATGCGGGAAAAGAAGTCTTCTCCGCCCGTCGCGCGCCGCTCGTCGATGAGCGACCGGAAAGTCTCGCGCAGAAACCGTCGTCCGCGCACGCCGCGCCACATCGGCGTGAAGGGCAAAGGCAGCCGGATCGGTGTGACGGTGGCGCGGATCTCGGCGCGGATGGCGCGGTTGAGGTGCCGCGCAAGCGCGCCGTCGAGCGGCAGTCCCATGAACACCGCGCCACCCATGCGCAGCGTCAGGTCCTTGATCGCGTCGTAGAACCCGAAGGGCTGGCGTGCGGGCCAGCCGGCCAGCAGGGTGTCCACCGCGTCCCCCATGCGCCGGCGATAGTCGCGCAGCGCGCCGGCGCGGAAGGCTTCGGTCATGATGCGGCGGCTCTTGCGGTGGATCTCGCCGTCCTGCAACAGCAACCCGCCCGGAAAGAGCCGTTGCAGCGCGTCCCAGCCACCCGCGTTGGAAAAGATTCCGTCGCGGTTCAGCAGCACGAACTCCATCGCGTCGGGGCCGCAGAGATTGACGCGCCAGCGTCCCAGCATGTGCGTCTTGTAGACCGGTCCGAAGCGATCGATGAATTGGGCCTGTGTGCCATAGGGATCCCGAACGATCTGCAATGTGTGGCCGATCATCGGCGGGGCCGGCGGGCCGGGGATATGCGCAAGTTTGGGCGTGGGAAGCATGGCAGCCTCTCGTCTGCTGGAACGAGAGGCTGTTAACCATGCCGCGGTTAAGCGGTGTCTTAATGCTGCGTACGCTGCCGGCGTCCCGGTTGGTGCTTAGTCTGCGGGGGTTCGTCGTGCCTGGTTAGCCCGCGGCGCTTTCGATCAGCGGCGCGCCGTGTTCCTCTTCCTCGATGCCGTTCTCGGCGAGGAAGCGCTCGGCCTCGAGTGCGGCCATGCACCCCATCCCGGCCGAGGTTACCGCCTGCCGGTACTTGTGATCGGTCAGATCGCCCGCCGCGAAGACGCCCGGAATCGAGGTCTCGGTGCTGTCGGGCTTGGTCACGACATAGCCGCCCATATGGGTCTCGAGCACGTCCTTGACGAGTTCATTCGCAGGCGCGTGACCAATGGCGATGAAGACCCCTTTGGCGGCAATCTCGGTAATCTCGCCGGTCTGCACATGGCGCAGCTTGACGCCCTCAACGCCCAGCGGGTTGTCCGTGCCGACCACTTCATCGAGCGTGTGGAACCACATCGGTTCGATCTTGGGGTTCTTCATCAGCCGGTCGACGAGGATCTTCTCGGCGCGCAACTCGTCGCGGCGATGCACCAGCGTGACCTTCGAGGCGAAGTTGGTCAGGAACAAAGCTTCTTCGACCGCGGTGTTGCCGCCGCCCACGACGATGATTTCCTGTCCGCGATAGAAGAAGCCGTCACAGGTCGCACAGGCCGAAACGCCGAAGCCCTTGAACTTCTCCTCCGAGGGCAGGCCAAGCCATTTGGCCCGCGCACCGGTGGCCAGGATCACCGCATCGGCCATGTAGGTCGTGCCGCTGTCGCCGCGCGCGGTGAACGGACGTTTCGACAGGTCGAGGTCGGTGATGATGTCGCCGATGATCTCGGTGCCCATCGCCTTGGCATGCGCTTCCATGCGCACCATCAGGTCGGGGCCCTGCACCTCGGTATCGCCGGGCCAGTTCTCGACCTCGGTCGTCGTGGTCAGCTGTCCGCCGGGTTCGATGCCCTGCACGAGGATTGGGTCGAGCATGGCACGGCTCGCGTAGACGCCCGCAGTGTACCCCGCGGGGCCGGACCCGATGATGAGAACGCGGGTGTGACGTGTATCGGCCATATGAACCCTCTTGAGTGATAAGGCAGCGCATTCGATATAAAGGCCGGCGCCCGGGTCTTAAACCCCCGTTGTCATGCGCCGCATGCAAGGCCGGTTGCGCAAACCTGGATCATGTTTCCGAAAGATTATTGCGCAGGCGCGAAACATTATTGCGCAGGTCGGCCGGGATGCTATAACAAACGCAAAATCACGGGAGGCGGAAAGGCAGCATGCGGCTGGATGAAATCGATCGCAAGATACTGGCGGAGTTGCAAGCCGACGGGCGCATGACCAATGTCGAACTGGCCCGGCGCGTGGGAATCTCGGCGCCGCCCTGCCTGCGCCGGGTGCGCTCGCTCGAGGAAGCCGGCTTCATCCGCGGCTATCACGCCGAGGTCGACGCGCGCGAACTTGGCTTCGAGGTGCAGGTATTCGTGATGGTCGGCCTCGCAAGTCAGGCCGAAGCCGACCTCAGCGCCTTCGAAAACCTGTGCCGCGGCTGGCCGCTCGTGCGCGAATGCCACATGCTCAATGGCGAAGTCGACTTCATCCTCAAATGCGTGGCGCCAGACCTGTCAAGCTTTCAGAGCTTCCTGACGGGTAACCTGCTGACCACGGCCAACGTCGAAAGCGTCAAGACATCACTGGTGATCCGCAAGGCGAAGGACGAACCCGGCGTGCCCTTCGACGTGCTGGAAAAGCGCCTGGCCGCCGCGCCCTGACCGCGATCCATCGTGTTGCACATCGCATTCGGGTGCTGCCCGAGAACTGCCGTCAGGCCGCGGCCTGCGCCTTGTTGCGTGCCCAGGGCAGGGTCGGTGCGGGTTTTGTGGCAGCTTCGAGGACCGACTTCAGGAAACGGCTGGACGGGCGCATGGGCTTTGCTCCTGCATCAAGGGCGGATTCTTCCGCGTCAGCCCGACCATGCCCCTGCAATGCGGCGAGATTGCGGCCGCTCGGAACAATCCGCGTTGTAATGGCAGGATTGTTCCCGCTTCGGCATCGCGGCGGCGATGCGGTCCGCTCAAGCTATCGTCAGGCCGATTTTGCCGACATGGCCTTTGTCCAGAAAGACCTCCTGCGCGCGGCGCATCTCGTGCAGCGGAAACGTCTCGGCGATGACGGGTCTGATCTCGCCTGCTTCGATATAGCCCACCAGATCGGTGAAGACGTTCGGCGGCTGATAGGTGCAGCCGAAGAGAGACAGGTCGCGCAGGTAGAGCGTACGCAGGTCCAGTTCGACGATCGGACCGGCGATGGCACCGGCCACGGCATAACGCCCGCCGTGCCGCAACGCGTCGATCAAATCACCCCAGCGCGGTCCGCCCACCAGGTCGAGGACCACGTCGAACGCGCGGCCGGGCAGTTCCGCGTTGCGGTCGAGTGTTTCGTCCGCACCGATGGACCGCAGCGCGGTGGCTTTGTCGGGACTGGTCAGCGCCGTGACATGGGCGCCGCGCCGCTTGGCCAACTGGATCGCCGCCGACCCGACCCCGCCGGAGGCGCCGGTGACGAGCACGCGTTCGGCCCCGAGACCGGCCCGCTGGATCATCCCCTCGGCGGTCGAGAAGGCGCAGGGAAACGATGCCAGTTCGACGTCCGAAAGGTCCGACTCGATGGCAACGGCATCGACGTCGGAGACCACGACGTATTCGGCAAAGGTCCCATCGGACTCCGAGCCCAGCGTCTTGATCGGCAAGTCCGCGTCGCCGGTCGCCTGCAACGCGCGCAAGAGCACGCGTTGCCCGATGCGCTCTGCGCTCACGTCGGCGCCGGTGGCGACGATCCTGCCGCAGCCGTCGGCGCCCTGGACGCGCGGGAAGGCGAGGGCGGCCCCGGACCAGCTTCCGTCGGCTTCGGCGGCAGCTCCGTAGCCGCCCGCGGCCCCGGCAGCGGTATCCCCGCGCACGGCTTTCGAATACCAGCCGGTGCGCGTGTTGATGTCGGTGTTGTTGACCGCCGCAGCCGCGACGGCAACCAGAACCTCGCCCGGACCGGGTTCGGGCACGGTGAGATCCTCGCGCCAGACTAGTCTGTCGAGCCCGCCGTGCCCGATCAGCACCATGCCCTTCATCGTCTTCGGAGTCTTCATCCGGAATCTTCCGTCAGGTAGAATGATCTCTCTACTTGCCGGGGGTAGAGGAAACGTTCTACAGCGTCAAGCATGACTGGAATCGAGGAAAAGATCGCCGCGGGGCTCGAGCGTGCTTTTGCCGACCAAGGCTTTGCCGTGCCGAGCGTCGAGGATCTGCGCGACGCGGCGGGCGTCAGCCTGCGCACGCTCTACAAATACGCGCCCTCGCGCGGCGAGATGGTGCGCATCGCGCTCGAGCATCGCCACCGGCGTTACATGGCGCACCTCTTCGATGACCTCCAACCCTCCGAGGCGGCCCTTTTCGAGCTTCTCGACCGGATCGGGGTCTGGATGGTCGAAGAGGCCTCGCACGGTTGCCTGTTCCACGCGGCCGTCGCTGCCGCGCCGCAGGACCGGCAACTGCGGCACTTTCTCGAAGGTCACAAGGCCGAGGTCTCTGCGCGCGCGGCGAAGCTTGCAGGCCTCGAGGGGGCCGAGGTCGACTTGGCGCTGATCATCGAGGGTCTGACGCAGGGCTGGCCGCTGCATGGCGCGCGCGCCGTGGATGCGGCAAAGCGGCTTGCGGGGGGGCTGCGCGCCGCCGAACAATGCGCCGCTAGAGAATGATGGCCGAGATCAGCCGCCCGTAATCGGCCTCCTTGGCATGGGTCGTGCGGCGATAAGAGTAGAACCGCTCCGCGTCCGAATAGGTGCAGTGGCGTGTCCACTCGGCGTGGCCGACCCCGGCCTCGCGCAGGCGGTGCAGGCCGAAGCCCGGCAGGTCGAACATCAGCCGGTCGTCGATGCCCGACACAAAAAATCGCGCGTACTCCGGGTCTTCGGCCATGAAGGTCTCGAAGAACTCGGGGCCGACCTCGTAGGCCGCCTGCGAGATTGCGGGGCCGATGACAGCGACGGTTTGCGCGCGCCGCGCACCCAACCCCTCCATCGCCGCGACGGTCGCATCCAGCACACCGTCGAGCGCGCCGCGCCATCCGGCATGGGCGGCCCCGATCACGCCGGCCTCCGCATCCGCAAACAGCACCGGCTGGCAGTCCGCCGTCAGCACCGAAAGCGCGATGCCGGGTTGGTCGGTAACCAGGCCATCCGCCCGCGCCCGGTCGTGGGCGGGGTCGGTCACGGTCACGACATCGGCCGAGTGGACCTGGTGAACGCCGACGAGGTGCTGCGGCGGCACGTCCATCGCCGCGGCGGCGCGGGCGCGGTTGATCGCGACGATCTCGCTCTGGTCGGAACTGCCGGTGCCGCAGTTGAGCCCGGAGAAAACCCCCGAAGAGGCGCCGCCGCGGCGCGTGAAAAAGCCGTGGCGGACAGGGGAGAGGCTGTCGGCTGTCAGGATTTCCAGCGTCATGGATCGAGCCCGGGCGGGGGAACAGCGTCGTTTGGATAAAGTCCCAGCACTTTGAATAGGTTTCCCATTTCATCGGGGTGCGTCAAGCGCCGATGTGCCGCGACATGCGCGCCCAAGCGATCTTCGGAAAGCCTTCCGGCAAGAGCCTGCGCGCGACCGGTGATGCCGAGGCGTTCGAGGAAGACGCCCTGCGGCGTCAGGCGGGTGTGCGCGCAGGGTGCGGCGCGCGCAATGACCTCAAAGTCGACATGGGCGGTGAGGTCCGCCGCGCCCGGGTGCGCCAGCGGATCGGCAGACGCGCCGTTGTGCAAGGCCTGGAAGGTGTCGCCCAGGCTGCGCCAGTCGCCGTAGTCGATGATCAGTGCTGCACCGCCCCGCGCGACGATGCGCCGGCCCACCGCTTCGGCCACCGCTTCGGAGGCGGGAGCGGTTTCGACCAGATCGCCGTCTTGCGTGTCCTCGCGCCGGTGATCCAAGGCCGGGACCGGCAATGCGGGACCGAGGCCCATGTGCAGGTCGCCGGCCTGATCCAGACCCACGCGGCGCTCGCGCCAGCCGTCTCCGGCGCGTACGAACTGTCGGATCGGCAGTGCGTCGAAAAACTCGTTCGCCACCAGAAACAGCGGCGCGTCCTCGGGCAAGGCCGCGATATCGGCCACACGGCGGAAGCTGTGGCCGGCCAGCGTTTCGTCCTGCACCGCGGCGAGGCGCGGCGCGGCCTCGACCAGCACCACGTCGCCGGCCTCGGCAAAGCCGGGAACGCCACGCGTGGCCCGCAAAAGGTCGGCCATCAGCGTGCCGCGGCCCGGACCCAGTTCGGCCAGGGTCACCGCCGACGGGCTGCCTTGGTCAATCCAGGCCTGCGCAAGGCAGAGCCCCACCAGTTCGCCGAACATCTGGCTGATTTCCGGGGCGGTGACGAAATCGCCCTCTGCGCCGATCGACGGATGTGTCGTGTAATAGCCGAATTCGGGATGCAGCAGGCATTCGGTCATGTATTCGGCGACGCTGATCGGGCCTTGGCTGGCGATCCGCGCGGCAATGCGCTCGCGCAGGCTCATGGCCCGCGGCGTCGCGCATGCACAACGAGCGCCACGCCCACCAGGATCATCGGCAGCGACAGGATCTGACCCATCGTCAGGCCCCAGCCGCCGACCTGCCAGGCCAGACCCAGCGGATTGCCGGGGGTCACGAACTGCGCGTCGGGCTGGCGCACAAATTCGATGCAGAACCGCGCAAGCCCGTAGCCGGCAAGGAAGGTGCCCGCGATCAGGCCGGGATGGCGAAACGCGCCGCGCCGCCAGGCCAGCCAGATCAGCAGGGCACCCAGCACAAGTCCCTCGAGCAGCGCCTCGTAAAGCTGCGATGGATGGCGTGCGCAGAGGCCGACGACGCCCGCGCAGTCCTGTGCGGCCGCGCCTGGAAACACGACGCCCCAAGGCAGGTCCGTCTGGCGGCCCCACAGCTCGGCATTAATGAAGTTTGCAAGCCGTCCCAACAGCAGCCCGGGCGGGACACCGAGGCACATCAGGTCGCCGACGCTGAGCTTGGACATGCCCTTGAGATGGGCGAACGTCAGCCCGGCCAGAACGACTCCGATCATGCCGCCGTGAAACGCCATGCCGCCCTGCCAGATGCGGAGGATCTGACCGGGGTTCTCAAGGTAGAAGCCGGGTTGGTAGAACAGCACGTAGCCGAGCCGACCGCCAAGGACGACGCCAAGGATGATCCACGTCAGCATGTCCTCGAGATGCGCGGTGGTCATCACCGGTTTCTCGTCGCGCCACAGCCGAGTGGTTTTCAAGGCACGGACCGCGAGACGCCAGCCGATCAGGATGCCGACGATATAGGCCAGCGCGTACCAGCGCAGGGCGAAATCGAAACCGAACAGGGAGACCGAGAAGAGTTCCGGTGAGATGTCGGGAAAGGGCAGGGCGGCACGCATGGCGCATCCTTTCCCCGCGGGCTCGGGGGAAGTCAACCTTGCGAGGCGCGGATTTCCGACCCATATAACGGTCTGAACCGAAGGAGACTGCCGATGCAGACCCGCAACAAGATTTTCGACGACATCTCGCAGCTGATGACCAATGCCATGGGCGTGGCACAGGGCGCGCGGGAAGAGGCCGAAACGGCGATGAAAAGCTTCATGGACCGCTGGCTGGCCGAGCGCGATCTGGTCACCCGCGAGGAGTTCGACGCCGTGCGTGCGATGGCCCAGAAGGCGCGCGAGGAGAACGAAGCGCTGAAGGCGCGGATCGAGGCGCTCGAAGGCAAGGGCTGATCTTCCGGGCGCCGATTTCCGCACTTGGCCGGTACCGATGGCCTGAGGCCACACTTTCTGATTGATTTCTTGCAACAAACGCGGGAACTGACCTAACCTGCGCCAAGTCCCGGCGCGCCTGACCTTTACGCGGCCGGGTCGGAAGAGGTCTGAACTTGTCGCGCCCGTTCCTTCGCATCTGCGTCGCTCTGTTCTCCTTCTGGACGCTGCACGGGACCGCCGCACTCGCGCAATCCTGCATCGAAAGCCGTCCGGACGCCGACATCGTCGTTGCGATCCGCGATTCCCCCCCGTTCAGTTCCTTCGATGAGGATGGCGTCGCGACCGGATTTTCGGTCCGGGTCTGGGAAAAGGTCGCGCGACGGCTGTGGAAGGACCTCGATGCGCCGCCGAGTGCGCGCGACATCGCGGCGATGAGCTTTGAAGAGCGCAAGCCGCTTTTGCGGTCGGTCGCCTATGTCAGTTGCGAGACCATCGACCAGCAGGAAGCGGCGATGGCGCAAGGGCTGATCGACGTCGTGATCTCGCCATTGACGATCACCGCCGAGCGCATGGAGCGCTACGACTTCTCGCAGCAGTTTCTGTCTTCCGGGCTCACGCTGGCGCTGCCGCATTCCAATGCGATCGACTTCGCCGATGCGACCGAGGTGCTGATCGAAACCGTCACCCAGCCCGGCGTGGTGCGTGCGGTCGTCATCTTTCTGACCTTCAACCTGATCATGGCCTACCTGCTGCGCGCCGCACTTGTCGTGCCCGAAGACGAGCCGTCGCGCGGGAAGGTGTCCTCTGGGATGCGATACATGCTCGAGGCGACGATGCGCAGCATCGGCGTTCGGGGTGTGGACGAGGCTTATTACACAAACCTTTCCAAGGTGTTGGAGATCTTTCTTGCAGTGGTCGGCACGGCCCTTTCGGCGACAATCCTCGGGGTTCTGACCAGCGCCTTTGTCGGCTCCATCGGCACGCACCGGGCCGTCGACCCGCGGGCGCTGACCTCGATGCGGATCGCAACACTGGACTGCTCGACCTCGCAGGAGTTCCTGCGCGAGCAATACGCGGCGCTCGATCCCTACTTTGCCGAGGACGACCCGGCCCGCGACGCCTACGAGGCGCGCCTTGGACATCTCGCCTGCCCGCGCATGGAACCCACCGACACCGCTGCAACCGACGTGGCCTTGCCCGGTGAGGTGGTGCTGACCAAGCGCTGGGTCGATGCGATGCACATGCTGGCCAACGGCCGGGTCGACGGGGTGCTCGGCGACTGGGTCGCGCTGACCTACCTCAGCCGCACCGATCTCTTTGCCGGGCAGGTGACGGTCCAGCCATCGGTCTATCGCAACGAGCCATATGGCTGGGGGATCGCACGCAAGGAGGGCGCGACCGAATTGCGCGCGGCCATCGACCGTGGCCTGATCGCGCAGATGCGCGACATCGACTGGCGCAAGAACCTCGAGGCGGAGCTCGGCGCGGGCGCCGTGTCGCCGAACTGATGCAGGATCCGCAGGATCATCTTTCGCCGGACGACGACGATCTCGTGCGGCGCTCCTACAAGCGCTATTTCGAAACCGGCCACTATGACCGGCGCTACCCCGGTCCGAACCCCGACATGTGGCGGCGCATCCGCGGTCACCTCGGGCCTGACGCCCATCTAATCGACTTCGGCTGCGGCAGCGGGCGCTACCTGATGCAGGCGCAGGGCCATGTGGCGCGCGCCGCAGGCTTCGACGTCAGCCCGGCTGCGCTGGCGCTGGTGCGCGCGCGCGCCGAGGCGCGGGGGTGGCACGACCTTGCGGTCCTTGGGCCCGATCCGGCGATGCTGTCCGACCACGTTTCGCGTCATGGGCGGGCGGACGTGGTCATCTGCATGTTCGGCGTGCTCGGCCACATCGCGGGACCCGCCGACCGGCAGGCCGCGCTGGCGCAGATGCGCGGGGCGCTGAAACCCGAAACGGGGAGGCTGATCGTCTCGGTGCCGAACGTCAAACGACGCTTCCGGGCCGAACAGCGGCGGGCGGGAAGCGGCGCTTATGGGCTGGTGCGCTACGAGCGCGCGCTCGACGGGGAAACGGTCGAGCTCGACTACCAGCTTTTCGACGAGGCCGGGCTGCGCCGCGAACTCACCGAGGCCGCGTTCACAGTGCGCCATGTCGGCTGCGAAAGCGTGCTGCCCGAGAACTGGCTGCTCACGCACCGCACTGCGCGCCAGACCGACAGGTTGCTCTCTCGCCTTTGTCCGCTGCGCTGGTGCTACGGGCTTTACGCGGAGGCGTCATGCTGAGCGCGCGCATGGCGCGCGGCATCCGAGCGTCGGTGCTGGCTTTCGTCGCGCTGACCCACATTGCCGTCGCGGACGACGTGCCGCCGGGCCTCGAGGCGCAAATGCCCGAAAACCCTTCCGGCCGGCTCGATCACATCCTCAAGCGTGGGACGCTGATCGTCGGGGTCAAGGGCGACTACCCGCCCTGGGGCATGGTGGGGCCGGATGGCACCCCTGTCGGGTTGGAGCCGGATCTCGCCCGTGACCTGGCGAGGCGCATGGGCGTCGGTCTCGAACTGCGGCCCGTCACGGCCAGCAACCGGATCGCGCGTGTCAACCAGGGCATCGTCGACGTGGTGATCGCGACGACCGGCGATACGGCCGCACGGCGCAATCGGGCGGACCTGCTGGAACCCGGCTATTACTCCAGCGGCGTGGTGGTCTATGGCCGCGCCGACCTCGACTTGAGGACATGGGAGGAACTGAAGGGGCAACCCGTCTGCCTCAACCAGGGGGCCTATTACAACCGCACGCTCGAAGAGACCTACGGCGTCGACGGGCGCTATTTCGCCTCGAACCGGGAATCACAATTGGCCGTGCTGCATGGTCGCTGCATCGGCTGGGCCTTCGACGACACCGCGCTGGCGCAATTGATCCGGACTGCGCCGGATGACGATTTCGCCGTGATGGAAGAGACCATCGAGGTGACGCCCTGGGCGATCATTGTGGCCAGGGGCGAAGGGCAGGCCGATCTTGGACGATTCGTGAGCGATATGATCGCCGAATGGCACGCCGGCGGTCGCATTCTCGAGTTGCAGGACAAGTGGGGCCTTCCGCGCACGGCTTACCTGCGCGACAAGCACGCGACATGGTCCGCAGTCGAGGACGGCCGCGCGGTCTGCGCCCGCGACCGCAGCGGCGCCTTTCCCGCAACTTGCCTCGATCCGGCGCCCTATGCCAGCGCGCCGTTGCCGGACCCGCCAGGTTGGATGACCGCGCTGCACGACCGGACGGGCATCGATCTGCGCGCCTTCACCAGCCCTTACATCCGTGCGCGGCTTTTGCGCGGGCTGGGGCTGACGCTTGCGCTCAGCGTCTGCGCCATTCTGGGCGCGCTGATAGTCGGGGTCGGGCTGGGGCTGATCCATGCGAGCCTCGAAGCGCGGGGCTGGATCGGGCGGCTGCTGCTGGTCCCGCAGCGTGTCCTGATCAGCGTCGCGCGGATGACGCCGCCGATCCTGCAACTCTACATCCTGTTCTTCGGCATCGGTGCCACCACCGCCACCGGTGCGGCCTTCACGCCCGGCGGCTTCGTGATCGCGATCGTGGTCTTCTCGCTCTATGCCGGATCGACCAACGCGGTGATCCTGTCCCATGCCTTCGACCAGGAGCGTGAACTGAACCCGGAGGCCTCGGCGCTGGCCCGGCTGCCGAAGGCCTTCGAACGCGGGTTCGACGGGTTGGTGGCGACCTGCGTGAACATCGTCAAGGCGGCGGGCATGGCCAGTGCCATCGCAGTCGGGGAAGTGATCTCTTCCGTGAACCTGACCGTCTCGGAAGGGGCCGACACCACGACGCTGATGAACGGGCTTCTGGTCTTCTACTTCCTGCTCGTTCTCGGCATCATCTGGCTCTTCAAGCGCCTGAAATCCTGGATGCTGGCGCGATGATCGAGATTTTCCAGCAGCACGGCGGATATCTCGCAGGCGGGTTTGCCATGAACCTGCTGATCTCGGCCCTGTCGATGCTGCTTGGCACACTGTTCGGCGCGGTCCTGGGGTTGATGCGCTTCCGAAGGTTGCGCGCGGTCGAACCCGTCGCGCGGCTCGGCACAAACATCTGCCGCAACGTGCCCAGCTTCGTGCTGCTGTTCTACATGGCGTCGATGATCCCCAGCGAGGTCGAGATCGGCGGCGCGATCGTTGCGGTGCCGCTCTGGATCAAGGCCACGCTTGCGCTGATCTTCCCGGTGACCGGGTTCGTCTCCGACCAATTCTTGGGCTTTCTCGAGCAGCGTCGCTCAGGCACCAGCCGGGCGGGCGAGACCTTCTTCGTCGCCTGGGTGCAGTATCTTCTGATCATCGTCATGGCCTCGGCCACCGCCTCGGTCATCGGCGCGGACGAAATCGTGGGCCGCGCCAACACGCTGATTTCGCGCAACGTCGGGTCTGACTTCCTGCTTTCGGTCTATCTGTTCGTGTCGCTTTGGTTTCTCGTCACCGGGCTGATCGTCTCGGGCCTGCTGCGCGGCGCCATGCGCCTCTCGCGACGCTAGCCTGCGTTCGCCTGCAGACCCTTTCTGCCGGCTCCGATCACCTTCTTCTGCCGCAATTTTGCGCCTTCCCGATTCGTGGGCGAATTGCCTTTACCGCACCGAAAAGCGCGCCGGATTTGCAGGAATCCCTTGGTTTTCAGCGACTTTTTCTTGACCCGATGCAACCTCGGGTCGTTACTGAGGGCAGGTGAGGTAACCATTTCGCCCCGTTTTTAGGCATTTCCGAAATGAATCCATACGGATCGGGGGACTCCAATGACGACAAAGATAGTGGTGGGACTCGACGGCGAAAGTTCCGGCGAGCGTGCCGTCGCCTTCGCCAGAACGCTGGCCGAGAGAATGGACGCCTGCGAGGTCATCCTCGTCTACGTGATCGAATGGTCACCGTTCACCTTCCAGACAGCCGAGGAGAACGCGCAGCGGCACAAGCGACGTGAGGAAGAGATCGAGGCCGCGACATCGCGAGTCGTCGAACCCGCCGTCGCGGCGCTGACCAAGAACGGCATGAACGCGCGCGGTGTCGTCCGGCACGGCGACGTGGCCGAGATTCTCGAGCGCATCGCCTCCGAGGAAGGTGCAACGCAGATCGTCGTGGCCCGCAAGTCCGAAACCGGCTTTGCGCAGCGCCTGTTCGGATCGTCCACCGTCAACCTGGTGACCCATGCCAGCGTGCCCGTAACCGTCGTGGCCTGAGGAGAGCAGCAATGACCATGAAATCCATTCCGGCCGCCGCAGGCCTCACCCTTGCCGGCAGCGCGGCCTTCGCGCAGGAGGCGGGCGGCATCGACGAGACCGTCAACCAGGCTTTCGCGGCCCTGACCGGTCCCTTCGTCAGCCTGATCTTTGCACCCATTCCCGGCACGGCCTTTCCCTGGATCGTGCTCTGGCTTGTCGTCGGGGCCTCGATCTTCTCGATCTACTTCGGTTTCGTGCAGTTCCGCGCCTTCCGGCATTCCATCCAGATCGTAAAAGGCGACTATTCGGATCCGAACGACGCCGGCGAAGTCAGCCATTTCCAGGCGCTCGCCACCGCGCTTTCGGGCACGGTGGGGCTCGGCAACATCGCCGGGGTCGCGGTTGCCGTGGGCATCGGCGGACCGGGGGCCACCTTCTGGATGATCCTTGCGGGTCTGCTGGGCATGGCCTCGAAATTCACCGAATGTACGCTGGGCGTGAAGTACCGCAACGAATACCCCGACGGGACCGTCTCGGGCGGCCCGATGTACTACATCTCGAAGGGCTTCACCGAAAAGGGATACCCGGGCGGCAAGTTCCTCGCCATCTTGTTCTCGGTGTTCTGTATCCTCGGTGCGCTGGGCGGCGGCAACATGTTCCAGGCCAACCAGGCACATGCGCAGATCTCGGGGATCGTCGGCAGCTATCCGGGCTGGATCACCGGCGTGATCTTCGCCGCGGTGGTCTTTGCCGTGATCGTCGGCGGCATCAAGTCGATCGCCAAGGTGACCGAGAAGGTGGTGCCTTTCATGGGCGTGCTCTACGTTCTCACGGCGCTGGTCATCGTGCTGGTCAACTACGACAAGATCGGCTGGGCCTTCGGGCAGATCTTCACCGGCGCCTTCACCGGGCTCGGCGTGGCCGGCGGTCTCGCCGGGGCGCTGATCCAGGGCTTCAAGCGTGCGGCCTTCTCCAACGAAGCCGGCGTCGGCTCGGCGGCCATCGCACACTCGGCTGTGCGCACCAAGGAGCCGATCACGGAAGGCTTCGTGTCTCTGCTGGAGCCTTTCATCGACACGGTGGTGATCTGCACCATGACAGCGCTCGTGATCATCATCTCGGGCCAGCTGGTGACCGATCCCGAGACCGGGCTCTACATCGTCGGCGAGAATGGTGCGATCCAAACCGTGACCGGATCCTCCGGCGTCGGGCTGACCTCGGATGCCTTCGCCTCGGCCTTCGGCTGGTTCCCGTTCATCCTGGCCATCGCGGTGATCCTCTTCGCTTTCTCGACGATGATCTCGTGGTCCTACTACGGGCTGAAGGCCTGGACCTACCTCTTCGGCGAGGGAGAGACCAAGGAGCTGATCTTCAAGTGCATCTTCTGCCTCTTCGTCATCATCGGCGCGGCGGCGAACCTCGGGCCGGTGATCGACTTCTCGGATGCCGCGATCTTTGCGATGGCGGTGGTCAACATCATCGCGCTTTACTGCCTGATGCCGATCGTGAAGGCCGAACTGGGCAGCTACATGTCGCGCCTGCAATCGGGCGAGATCCGCCGGTTCAAGCACTGACGCTCTGAAAACGAAGAAACCGGGCGGAGTGATCCGCCCGGTTTTGCATGTCCGGTGGGCCGGTCAGGGCAAGAGGAACTTGGCGGTGAAGCCGAACGTGTCCTTGGGTCCGAACCCGTCGTCGTAGAAGTTGTATTCGTAGCTCAGCCCGTATTGCACGCTGATGCCAGCGTCGAGCGCGACCAGCTTGTTGAGCTGCAGGCCGAGCGGCAGGCTGACGAATTCGTCGGTTTCCCAGTCGTAGACGATCGACATGTCCGAGGTGCCAAGCGACCAGCCGTTGCCGAGACCGTAATTCACGATCGGCTGAATGATCGAGATGTTCACGTCGCGCGGCCCGTCGCCGCCCATGTCGAAGATGTTCTGGTTGAACAGACCCCAGATCCCCCAGTCGGCCTGCGCCACGAAGCCGATGGCAGGACCGAGGCCCCATCGGTCGGCGCTCTGGCTGCTTGCCCCGGTGGGCAACAGCGCGACGAAACCGATCCCGTAGCGGCCCCAGGGTTGGTCGAAGGTCGTCAGGTTGAACACCGTCGCATCCTGCAGGCCCGAGGTGCCCGCCGGGCTCGAGGTGGTGTAGGGCAGGGTGATCCTGAAGATGTTGCTGGCCCCGCCCAGCTCATAAGGAACCGCGAGGCGCAGCTGGAACTTGTTGCCGCTCTCGCCGTCGAGATTGTGGTAGTCCGAGGTGTAGAAATCCTGCAGCAGGAAGGCCGTCAGCGAGGCGGTCGGGTCGCTCGCGGCACTTTCAAGGGACTGGCCGCCCGTGCCCTGCGCCGCAAGCGGCTGGGCCAGGGCGGCGGCAAAAACGGTGGACAGGACGGTGAGTCGCATGGGCGTTGCCTCCGGCTGAGAAGGTTGCTTCCCCCTAAACCTAGCACGTTCGGGTAGATTGTCGTCGAGCGGAATGCGCTTCCCGATGTCTCTTTTGCAAAGGCCGGGCCAGAGACGCCCGGGGAACCGTCAGGCCGCGCGGTCGTCCATCGCCTGCGCAAAGCGTTCGAACAGGTAATAGCTGTCCTGCGGTCCCGGGCTCGCCTCGGGGTGATGCTGGACCGACCAGACCGGACGACCGTCGATGCGGATGCCGCAGTTCGAGCCGTCGAAGAGCGAGGTGTGGGTCTCGACAACACCCTCGGGCAAAGTCTGGGCGTCGACGGCGAAGCCGTGATTCATTGAGGTGATCTCGACCTTGCCCGTATCGTGGTCCTTGACCGGGTGGTTGGCCCCGTGATGGCCGTGGTTCATCTTGACCGTCTGCGCCCCAAGCGCCAGCGCCAGCATCTGGTGACCGAGGCAGATGCCGAAGACCGGCAGGTCGGTTTTGTCGAGCACGTCACGGATCATCGGAACTGCGTATGCGCCGGTTGCCGCCGGATCGCCGGGTCCGTTCGACAGGAACACGCCGTCGGGTTCGTGCGCCATGACCTCGTCGAAGCTCGCTGTCGCCGGCAGGACCGTCACGTCGCAGCCCGCCGAGGCAAGGCAGCGCAGGATGTTGCGCTTGGCGCCGTAGTCCACCGCCACGACCTTGTGCCGAAGCTCGGTCTGCGGCTTGTAGCCCTCGGGCCAGGCCCAGCGCATTTCGTTCCAGCGGTAGGATTGCGCGCAGGTCACTTCCTTTGCGAGATCCATGCCGGTCAGGCCCGCGAATCCGCGCGCTGCCGCGACCAGCGCCTCGGTGTCGAAGTTACCCTCGGGGTCGTGCGCCAGCGCCACGTGCGGGGCACCCGAGGCGCGGATCTCGCGGGTGAGACGCCGCGTGTCGACGCCGCCCATCGCGATGCGGCCCCGCGCGGCCAGCCAGTCGCCCAGGCGCTGGGCCGCGCGCCAGTTCGAGGGTTCCGTCGGCATCCACTTGACCACCATGCCGGCCGCGACCGGATCGCCGGTCTCGTCGTCGTCGGGGTTGGTGCCGACGTTGCCGACATGCGGGAAGGTGAAGGTCACGACCTGGCCCGCATAGGACGGGTCGGTCATGATCTCTTGGTAACCGGTCATCGCGGTGTTGAAGCACAGCTCAGCCGTGGTCTGGCCGGTCGCCCCGAAACCGGTGCCGAAAAATACCGTGCCATTGGCAAGAGCGAGGCAGGCGGTCGGGTGTGCGGGCGCGTGCATCGGCGGACCTTTCGGGAGCTGAGGAAAAATCTGGCGGAACCTAGTCCCGCCTCCGGGGGTGGTCAAGGGCGTTCGAGCCGATGCTGACGTCGCGCAAACCGTTGCGCCGGAATACCCGCTTGGATAAGGTTTTTGGCCAACAGCTGCCCCGGTGTCACAGCAAATCACCATGCGGGGCCCGATCCGAAGGAGAAGGACCCATGGAATTGCGTGCGCGCATCTCGTCTGCGCTCAAGCAGGCGATGAAGGACAAGGACGCCGGGCGGCTATCAACCCTGCGCCTGATCAACGCCGCTATCAAGGACAAGGACATCGCCGCCCGTGCCGAGGGCAACGACGACGGAGTCGACGACACCGCGGTGATGGCGATCCTCAGCAAGATGGCCAAGCAGCGCCAGGAAAGCGCGCGCGCCTACGAGGAGGGCGGACGGCTCGACCTCGCGGACCGCGAGCGTGACGAGATCGAGGTGATCGAGGAGTTCCTGCCGCGCAAGCTGAGCGAGGAAGAGTCGCGCGCCGCGGTCGATGCCGCCGTCACCGAAGTCGGCGCCGAAGGCATCCGCGACATGGGCAAGGTGATTGGTCTGCTCAAGCAGAAGTATACCGGGCAGATGGACTTCGGAATGGTCGGGCCGATGGTCAAGGATCGCCTGAGCTGACCGTCCCTGTCCGCGCCGGCAGGACCGCGACGGACATTGACGTCAAAACCGGCTATGATGCCCCCATTGAAGACCAAGGGGGCTTAGATGGATTATTATTCCGTAGACGTGTATTCGTGCGCCGTGACGACGCAGTCGCCCGAGGCGCAGCTCTGGTTCGACCGGGGGCTGGTCTGGTGCTACGCCTATTTCCACGACGAGGCAGTGGCTTGTTTCCAGAAGGCGCTGGCGGCTGATCCCGGCTGTGCGATGGCGCATTGGGGCGTCGCCTATGCCATCGGCCCGAATTACAACATGCCGTGGGAGCGGCGCGACGCGAACATGCGCCGCGACTCGCTGGCCATGGCCCATGACGCGACGCAGGCGGCGCTGGCGCTGCTGGACGATCTCACGCCGCCCGAGCGCGCGCTGATCGAGGCGCTGCCCGCCCGTTTCCCGCAGCGCGCGCCCGAAAAGCTCGACGTGATGCGGGGTTGGAACGACGCCTTTGCGGCGCGGATGCGAGAGGTGCATGACGCGTTCCCCGACGATCGCGACCTGCGCGCCATCTGCGCCGAGGCGATCATGAACCAGACGCCCTGGCGGATGTGGGACCAGGCCACGGGAACGGCCACCGAAGGCGCGGGCACGCTCGACGCGCAGCGCATTCTCGAAGAGGCGCTCGACACTGATCCCGGTGCGATGGATCATCCCGGCCTGCTGCACCTCTATGTCCACCTGATGGAGATGTCGCCGTTCCCGGAAAAGGCGCTGAAGGCGGGCGACGCCTTGCGCGAACTGGTGCCGGACGCCGGGCACCTCATCCACATGCCGACCCATATCGACATCCAGTGCGGCTATTACCGCGATGTCTGGCATTGGAACTGGAAGGCGACGAAGGTAGACCGCAAGGCGCTGGACCGGTTCGGACTCTACACGCTTTATACCGGCTACCGCATTCACAACTACCACTTCGCCGTCTACGGGGCGATGTTCCTCGGCCGGTTCGACCTGGCCTGGAAGGCGGCGCGGGAACTGGTCGAGATCACGCCCGAGGAATTCCTGCGCGTGCCGTCGCCGCCGTTTGCGCATTTCTTCGAAAGCTATATGGCGATTTGGGTGCATGTGCTGATCCGCTTCGGGCGCTGGCAACAGATCGTCGAGGAACCGCTGCCCGAGGACCCCGAGCTCTATGCGGTTCTGACGACGACGCTGCACTATGCCAAGGGTGTCGCCCATGCCGCCCGCGGCGAGGTCGCCGAGGCCGAGGCGCAACAGGAACTCTTCTTCGCGGCCCGTGACCGGATGCCCGAGGAACGCCGCATGCACAACGTGCTCTGCCTCGAACAATTCGCCGTCGCCGAGGCGATGCTCGACGGCGAGATCGCGTATCGCAAGGGAGAATACGACACCGCCTTCGCGCGCCTGCGTGACGCGGTGACGCTCGAGGATGCGCTGCCGTACGACGAGCCGTGGGGCTGGATGCAGCCGACGCGCCACGCGCTGGGCGCGCTGCTGCTCGAGCAGGGGCACGCGGTCGAGGCGGCGGCGGTCTACCGCGAGGATCTGGGGCTGGCGGGAACCCTGACTCGCGCGCAGGTCCATCCCGACAACGTCTGGAGCCTGCGCGGCCTGAACAACTGCCTTGCCGCACTGGGCGAAGAGGACAGTTTCGAAGGCCGGTTGGTCGCACAACGCCTCGCACTCGCCGAAAGCCGCGCGGACGCCGAGGTCGCCGTGTCCTGCTTCTGTGCCCGTGCGGCGGAGTAGCGCCGCAAAAAGCTTCAGAACATGCCGTTGTCGTTCTTCGAGGTTTCGGGGATCGTCTGCAGCACGTCCCAATGCTCGACGACCTTGCCGTTCCCGTCGAAGCGGAAGATGTCGATCCCGGCGTAATCCTCGTCGCCGGGCCAGGTCTGGTGGCAATGCAGCACGACAAGGTCGCCCTCGGCGATCACCCGCTTGAAGTCGACATGCTTTCCCGGAAACTCCTTCGCCATGCGCTCGAAGTAGTCAACGAACGCGTCCTTGCCGTCACCCACGTGCGGATTATGCTGGATGTAGGTGTCACCCGCGTAGCGCTCGATGGCTCCGCGCGGGTCGCAGTCGTTGAACATCATCGCGTAGAAAGCCTGCGCGTTCGCCTTGTTGCGGTCCGGGTCGGTCATGTCGTCTCCTTTCGATGATTGGGTCAGTCGTCAGGGCGCTTGAGTTCAAACAGCTCGGTGACTCGCGTGTAGTCGCGGTAGCCGAGGCGCGACAGTGGCTGGTAGGTGCGGATATCGAACCGCCCGTCGACAATGGTGTCGTCGCGCAGGTGCACACCGGTCACCGTGCCGAAGACCACGAAGTTGTGCTCTCCTTCGATCTCCACGATTTGGCTGACCTTGCATTCGAGCGAGGCCGGCGCGCCCTCGACGCGCGCACAGTCGATGGTCTCGCAAGGTGCGGCGACCAGACCCGCATGGGCGAACTCGTCGGTTTCGCGCGGCAGGGCCTGGGAGGTCGCGTTCATCGCGTCGCGCATGTCGTATTGCACGATGTTCACGCAGAACACGCCGGTCTCGCGGATGTTGCCGACCGAATCCTTGGTGCCGTCCCGGTCTGGCTTGGCCGAAGTCGAGGCGAACATGACCTGCGGCGGCGTGTAGGCGACCCCGTTGAAGAAGGAGTAGGGCGCGAGATTGTTGCGCCCGGCGCCATCGCGGGTCGAGATCCAGCCGATGGGGCGCGGCGTGACGACGGCGTTGAAAGGATTGTGGGGCAGCCCGTGGCCGTCTTCGGGGCGGTAGAACATGTGTCGTCTCCTGGTCAATTGCGGCTCATCTAGCGCCATGCTAAGGCCGGGGCCACCCGAAACACCCCTGCGGCTCCAAGCACTTGTACACCCTGACGCCCGAGACCCGCCACGATTACCACGAGGTGGAGGCGCTGTTTGACCTGTGTTTCGCGCCAGGCCGCGAGGCGCTGTCGAGCTACCGGCTGCGCGACGGGATCGCCGCGGTGGCGGGGCTGGGGCATGTCGCACGCGACCCCGACAACGTCCTCGCCGGTGCCATCCGCTATTGGCCGGTGACCGTGGGAGGCAGCGATGTCCTTTTGCTCGGACCGGTCGCCGTGCATCCCACCCGGCAGGGCGAGGGTCTGGCCGGCGCGCTGATCCGCGAGTCGCTGGGCGTTGCCGTGCTGCGCGGTTGGACGCGGGTCATGCTGGTGGGGGATCAGCCATATTATGGACGTTTCGGGTTCGTGAAGCTCGAGCATGTCGAGATGCCGCCGCCCACAAACCCCGAGCGGGTGCTCGGTCAGGCGCTGGTGCCCGGCGCCTGGGACGGGGTGACCGGCAGGGTCACGCGCTGGGCCGGACCGGCATATTGAAAAGTCCCGCCGTCTCCCCACCTTCTAGCGGGACGAGGAGAGACACCCCATGACCGACCTGCAGATCGCCAAGACGGTGGATGTCGACGCCGAACTCGACCGGATTGCCGAACGCTATTCGAACGCCGGGGGCCTCGGCATCGACCTGCTGAACGTGATCGGCGGGCGCGCCGAGAACCTCATCGACCGGCTGCCCGCTCCGGTTCGAGAGGGGCTGCAGGAAGCAACGGTCAGGGCGCTGAGCCAGGCGATGAAGGCGGCGCATACGTCGCGCTCGGTCGTCAAGGACCAGAAGAGCTGGCTCAACACGGCGATTGGCGCCGCGATGGGGGCCGCCGGCGGCGCGGGCGGCCTGCCGACGGCGCTGGCCGAGCTTCCGGTGACCACGACGCTGCTGCTGCGCGTGATCGAAGGTGTTGCCGCCGAGTACGGCTTCGACCCCGAGGCCGAGAACGTGCAGTTCGACTGCATCCAGGTATTTTCCTCGGCCGGGCCGCTCGCGGCCGATGACGGGGCCGACCTGGCCTTCATCTCGGCCCGGATCACGCTGACCGGGGCGGCGGTGCGCGGCATCATCGCCAAGGTCTCGCCGCGCCTTGCGGTGGTGCTGGGCCAGAAGCTCGCAGCCCAGACCGTGCCGGTGCTTGGGGCCGTGGCAGGGGCGGCGACAAATTACGCCTACACCAGCTACTACCAGGACATGGCGCATGTGCATTTCGGCCTGCGCAAGCTCGCCATCGACGCGGACGTCCCGGTGCCGGAGTTGGTCGAACGTCTGCGGGGCCGCGTGAAACGCCGCCTCGCGCGCCGACGCTAGCGCCCGATGCTGCCGGGGGCCACGGTCGTGGCCTGGAAGATCGCGAAGCAGGCAGTGCCTTCGCGCAGACCCATCTCGGCCACTGCCCGCGCCGTCACGCGCGCCAGCAACCTGTCCGATCCGCAGGCCAGCGCCACCGCGGCCCCCGGTCCGCCGCCGGGATGGATCGCCGTCACCGTGACAGGCAGGATGTTGCGTGACGACAGACCCGTTGGCCGCTCGGTGGCGAGGATCACGTCCTGCGCCAGCACGCGCAGGCGCACCCGAGCGCCGAGCGGGGCCTGCACGCCCGGAAGTTCGATGCGTCCGGCGCTGATTTCGAGCGTGCTGAGCCCGTCCGCGCCATGCGACAGGACCGTCGCCTCGATCACCGCACCCGCATCGCGCACGCCCAGCAGAGGCACGGCAGCAGGATCGGCCAGCACGTCGAAGAGCGGACCCTGCGCGGCGATGTGCCCGTCGCGGATCAGCACCAGCGTGTCGGCCAGCCGCGCAACCTCGTCGAGGGCATGGCTGACGTAGAGGATCGGCAGTTTCAGCGGCCCGTCGCGCAGGCGTTCGAGATAGGGCAGGATATCCTGCTTGCGCGCCGCGTCGAGCGAGGCCAGCGGTTCGTCCATCAGCAGCATGTCCGGCTGGCTGAGCAGGGCCCGGCCGAGCGCCACGCGGCTACGCTCGCCACCCGAAAGCGTGGCGGGCGCGCGGTCGAGCAGGTGCGCGATGCCAAGAAGGTCCGTCACCTCGTCCAGCGCCGGACCGCTCTGCGGCTTTGGGGCGTAGCGCGTCCCGAAGCTGAGATTGCGCCGCACATCGAGGTGCGGGAAGAGGCGCGCATCCTGGAACACGTAGCCGAGGCGACGGCGGCGCGCGGCGATGTCGGTGCCGGCGTCGGTGTCGAGAAGTACGCGGCCGTTGATCGAGACCCGGCCCCGATCCGGGCGCATCAGCCCCGCGATGGCGTTGATGACGGTGGTCTTGCCGGCGCCGGACCGGCCGAACAGCGCGGTGATGCCTGGCCCGCCCTCGAAAGCGAGATCGAGCGCGAACTCCCCGAACCGGTGGGCGAGGTCGACCGACAGGCTCATGCGCCGGCGATCCGCTTGGCGACCCGCCGGGCAAGCCACTCGGAGACCAGCACGGCAGCCAGCGCGAATACGCAGGCCAGCAGGACAAGCGCCGCGGCGCGGCCTTCGGCCCCGGGGACCTGCAGCAGCGAATATATCGCGCTCGGCAGGGTCTGGGTTTGGCCGGGGATGTTGGCGACGAAAGTGATGGTGGCGCCGAACTCTCCAAGCGCCTTGGCAAAGCCCATGACGGCCCCGGCGAGGATGCCGGGAAGGGTCAACGGCAGCGTGACGCGGGCAAAGACCGCCCAGCCCGGCGCGCCCAGCGTGGCGGCGGCGTCCTCGAGCTTCACGTCGACCGCCTCGATGGCAAGCCGGATCGCCCGGACCATCAGCGGAAAGCTCATTACCGCCGCAGCCAGCGCCGCCCCGGTCCAGCGGAACGAGAACACCAATCCCAGCGTCTCCTCGAAAAAACGTCCCAGCGGGGCCTGCCGCCCGAAGCTCAGAAGCAGCAGGTAGCCGGTCACAACAGGCGGCAGCACCAGCGGCAGATGCACGGCAGCATTGAGCGCGGTCTTGCCCGGAAACTCGCGCCGGGCCAGCGCCCAGGCGACCCAGATCGCCAGCGGCAGCGCGCAGAGAGTCGACCACGTCGCGACCCAGAGCGACAGGCGCAACGCGACCCAGCCGGCGGAGTCGATCATCAGTTCCCGACCCCGAGTAGGACAAACCCGTGCCGAGTGAAGATCGCGGCGGCCTCCGGCGTCGCGAGATGATCGAGAAAGCCGGACCCCTGCGCGGTGATCGCTGCGACCGGATAGAGGATCGGCGGATGCGTTTCTTCGGGAATATGCCAGACCACCTTAACGCGAGGCTCGGCCATCGCATCGGTGGCGTAGACCACGCCCAGCGGTGCCTCACCCAAGGCCACGAAGGCCAGCGCACCGCGGACATCGGCGGTTTCGGCTAGGTGCGGTTTCAGCGCAGGCCAGGCGCCTATGGCCTCGAGCCAGGCCTTCGCGTAGCCGCCTGCCGGAACCGCGTCGTGCCGTCCCATCGCAAGGCGGCCGCCGTCCAGCCGGTCGAGTAGGCGCTCGGCGTCCGGGTCAGGCATCGGTACCACGCCGGCGGCGCCGATCAGCACCAGAGTGTTGCCCAGAAGGTCACGCCGCGTCCCGGGCACCAGCCGCCCGTCCTGCTCCAGCAGGTCCATCCAGCGCCCGTCCGCGAGGATCACGAGGTCCGCCGGCGCGCCCTGTTGCACCTGACGCGCCATCGCGCCCGATCCGCCGTAGGAGATCGCCACCGGAGCTTCGTAGCTGCCCGCAACTTCGTCGAGCGCGCCGCGCAGGCTGGCCGCGGCGAAGACGGTGAGAGCCGGCGCGCCGCTTGATGCGCCGGGGCAGGTGAAGACCAGAAGCAGGATCGCAAGCAAGCGCCGAGCGTCGAACATGACGGCAAGTATCTTCCACGCCCGGGGGTTTCACAAGCCGCAACGGCCCCGGGCGCGGAGATCGGCGGGCTTGACGAAACGGCGCGCGCGCCCCATTTCGTTCTGCATAAGTGATTGATTCCATGGACTGCGGATGATCCAGTACAAGCTCAGATGCGCCGAGGGCCATGACTTCGACAGCTGGTTCCAGTCGGCGGCGGCCTTCGAGGCGCTGCAGAAGGCGGGGCACGTCAGCTGTGCGGTCTGCGGCGCCACGGATGTGTCCAAGGCGCTGATGGCGCCCAGCGTCTCGACCGCGGACCGTCCGGCGCCGCCGAAAGTGTCGGAGCAGAAAAAGAAACGCGCGGACATGCTGGCGGCGTTGCGCAAGCATGTCGAGGAAAACGCCTCCTACGTCGGGGCCGATTTCGCATCCGAGGCGCGCTCGATGTACCTTGGGGCCACGCCGGAACGCGCGATCTACGGCGAAGCCACCGGCAAGGAGGCCAAGTCGCTGATCGACGACGGCATCCCCGTGGCGCCACTGCCGTTCCTGCCGACCCGGAA
This sequence comes from Roseobacter sp. FCG-D35, assembly GCF_033436665.1. NCBI lineage: Bacteria > Pseudomonadati > Pseudomonadota > Alphaproteobacteria > Rhodobacterales > Roseobacteraceae > Roseobacter > Roseobacter sp. FCG-D35. The sequence goes on along the minus strand of NZ_JAWQFO010000001.1, from coordinate 798,791 downwards.
GGCGAACTGATTTCCGCCACCGTTCTGATAACCGGCGCCAGCCGCGGCATCGGTGCCGGTCTCGCGGCGGCCTACCGCGCCCGCGGCGACCGGGTTTTGGGCACCGGTCGCTCGGTCACCGCAGATCTGCAACTCGACGTGACGCAGCCCGCAAGCTTTGCCGAGATGACGGCGACGCTCGGGGACAGGGCGCTCGACCTGCTGGTCTGCAATGCCGGTGTCTATCTCGACAAGGGCGCGGACATCGTCGAGGACTACGCGCCGGACGTCTGGGCCAAGAGCTTTGCGACCAACGTCACCGGCGTCTTTCTGACGATCCGGACGCTGCTGCCGAACCTGGCGCGCGCCGACGCACCGAAAATCGCGATCCTGTCGTCGCAGATGGCCTCGTCCGAACAGGCGCCGGGCGGCAGCTACATCTACCGCAGTTCCAAGGCCGCCGTGCTCAACCTCGGGCGCAACCTCGCCACCGATCTCGCAGGCGAGGGGATCGCCGTCGGAATCTACCATCCCGGCTGGGTGCGTACCGACATGGGCGGGCAGGGGGCCGCGATCTCGGTCGAGCAGTCGGTGAATGGCCTGATGGCGCGGTTCGATGCACTCGACCTCGGCACCACGGGATGTTTCGAGGATTGGGCCGGCCGCGCTTTGCCGTACTGACCGCGCGCCCGGCTTGGGTTCAGACCGGCTGTGCTTCCATCTCGACCTTTGCCTCACCGGCGAGCATCTCCGACCCGGCGCGGTCGAACCGCAGGTAGGCGATGGCGTGTTCGCCCGCGCGACTGAGCAGCCTGCCCGCCGCCTTGCCGTCCGCCATGATCTCGGTGCCGGGGCCCGCCGGACCTTCGATCCGCACGCGGACCAGCCCCTTGCGCAGTTCCGTCTTGTGCCGCATTCGTGCCGTCACCTCCTGCCCGACATAGCAGCCCTTGCGGAAATCCACGCCCGACAGACGGTCGAACCCCGCCTCGAGAATGAAGGTATCCGGGGTCAGCTCGATCCCGGTTTCTGGCACGAGGTGTTCGACCCTGAGCGCCGTCCAGTCGACGTCCTGTGCATCCTGCGGGGTCTCGCGATAGGCGCGCCAGCCAAGCGCCGGATGGCGCGGGTCGGCAAACGCGTCCGGGGGCGCATCGCCGAGACCGCGGTGCAGGTGCAGGCCGCTGTCGACAATCTCCACATCAGCGCGCAGCTTGTAGAGGGCAAGGCGTTGCGCCAGCGCATCGCCAAGCGGTTCGGCCACGTCGAGCAGAACATCGGCGCCGTCCGGGACAAGGAAGAAATCCGCGATGTACTTGCCCTGCGGTGTCAGCAGGGCCGCGTAGACCAGGCCCTGTTCGAGCTTGCGCACGTCGTTGGTGACGATCCCTTGCAGGAAATCGGTGGTGTCGCGCCCGGACAGGCGCAGGATGCGGCGATCGGTCATGCGGGACTCCTCTTTGCGGGATGCTTCGCATATAGATGCTGCGCCGCAAAGCGAAAGGGACATAACTTATGCGTGCACCGATCTCGGTGATCGTTCCGACCCTGAATTCCGAGGCCGTGCTCGGTCCCTGCCTGCAGGCGCTGATGCCGGGGCTCGAAGCCGGGTTGATCCGCGAACTGATCGTCAGTGACGGCGGGTCCGAGGACGCGACGGTGCGGCTCGCCAAGGCCTGGGGCGCCGAGGTGGTCGAGGGGCCGGCCTCGCGCGGCGGACAGTTGCGTCGGGGGTGCGAGGCGGCGCAGGGGCACTGGCTGCTGGTCCTACATGCCGACACGATCCTCGCGCCGGGGTGGGTGGAGCCGGTAATCGCGCATCTGGGGCGCCACGACGCTGGCTGGTTCCGGCTGGCCTTCGCCGCGGGCGGCTGGCGTGGGCGCGCGGTCGCACTCTGGGCGAACCTTCGCAGCCGCCTCGGTCTGCCCTACGGCGACCAGGGCCTGCTGGTCCCGATGCCGCTTTACCGCAAGGTCGGCGGCTATGCCGACCAGCCGCTGATGGAGGACGTCGCCATCGCCCGGGCGCTTCGCGGGCATCTCAGGCCAATCGACGCGGTGGCGCTGACCAGCGCCCAGAAGTACCGCAAGATGGGCTGGCTGCGGCGTGGAGCGCGCAACCTCTGGACACTCGCCCGCTACGCCGGCGGCGCCTCGCCCGAGCGTCTGGCGCAGGACTACTACCGTTAGCCGAAGAGGCGCTGACCCCAGCGCTGTAGCAGCGCCAGAACGTCCGGCCGCGCCGGGTCGTCACGCCAGGCCGGGTGCATCGGGCGACGATCGGTGACGGTCTTGCCGTCCTGGAACTGCAGCCGGTAGAGGTCGGCGTAGATGCCGCCCCGCTCGAGCAGTTCGTCATGCGTGCCCTCGTCGACGACCTGCCCGCGATCCATCACCACGATCTTGTCCGCGCCGCGGATCGTCGACAGGCGGTGTGCGATGACGATCGTCGTGCGCCCGTGCGCGAGCCGGTCCAGCGCCTCCTGCACCACCTGCTCGGATTGCGCATCGAGCGCCGAGGTCGCCTCGTCCAGAAGCAGGATCGGCGTGTCGCGCAAGAGCGCGCGGGCGATCACCACGCGCTGGCGCTGGCCGCCCGAAAGCGCCGATCCGCGCGGGCCCACGGGCGTGGCGAGCCCGGCCGGCAGCTTGTCGACGAAGTCGCTGACATGGGCGGCGTCGAGCACCGGGCGCAGTTCTTCGTCGCTGACGTCGGTGCGGCCGAGCAGGATGTTCTCGCGCAGCGATTCGTCGAACAGAAGCGCCTCTTGCGTCACCACCGAAAACAGGCCGCGCAGATCCGGGATCGCCATCTCGCGCGCCTCGACGCCACCGATCAGCACCGAGCCGCTGGCGGGATCGACAAGACGGGTCAGCAGGTTGAAAATCGTCGACTTGCCGGCCCCGGAGGCCCCGACCAGCGCCGTGGTCTCGCCGGCCTTGGCGGTCAGGCTGAGGTCTGTCAGCACCTGCACGTCGCCGTAAGAGAGCGATACGTCGCGCAGCTCGATGTCGGGCGTGCCTTCGGGCGGGGCTACCGGTTGTGCCGGGGATTCCAGCGTCACCGGCGCATCCAGAAGCTCCTTCAGGCGCTCGATGGCCGAGGCCGCGACCTGCCACAGCCCGCTCATCGAGCCGAGCCGGCGTAACGGATCGAAGGCGAAACCCATCGCGGTGAAGAAGGTCATGAACTGCCCGATGGTCTTTTCACCGGCGATGATCTCGGATCCGCCGTAGAGGATCACCGCCATGAACCCGACGCCCGAGATGATGTCGATCATCGCCGGGATCGCCGCCGAGCCGAAGGCGGTGCGGACCTGCGTGCGTACGAAGAGCTTGGTGAGATCGCGGTACTGGCGCGACTGGTAAGCCTCCATCGCGTTGAGCTTGATCGGCACGATGCCGTGGAAGACCTCGTCGAGCCGGGTGGCCAGCGTCGCCCCGAGGTCGCGCCCCTCGCGCGAGCGCTGGCGCACGAATTTCTGCGCGAAAGCCGCGGGCAGAACGAGGATCGGGATACCGATGCAGGCCAGCAACGCCCAGACCGGATCGACGTTGATCGCCACGCCCAGCAGCACGACGAGGCCGATGGCGTCGCGTCCCGCGCCGGTGATGACGGCTTTCCAGACGTCGTTGACCGCGTTCACGTCGGTCTGCACGCGCTGGATCAGGAAGCCGGGCGGGTGGCTCTGGTGGAACGCGCCGTCCTGCTTCATCATGTGGTCGAGCAGGTCCATGCGTAACTCGGCCGCCGTCTTCTGCGAGATGCGGGTCAGCAGCACCTTCTGCACCACGCCCGAGACGGCGCGCACCACGAAGATGCCGATCAGCACGAAGCTGACGACGAACAGCATCGACACCTTGCCCGACACGAAGACCTGGTCGAACATCGGCTGCATCAGGTAGGCCAGCGCGCCCAGCATCGAACCTTCGAGCGTCATGAAGACCACGGCGATCATCAGCGTCGGCAGGTGCTTCCTGAGATAGGTGCGCCAGAGCCAGCCGATCAGGTGGGCAGAGGAGTAGCTGTCGTCGGGCATGGATCGCCTTCGCGTCTTCGCGGGGCGCCGCCCCGCCGGTTCCCCGGTTTAGGACCCGCAGGGATCACGCGCAAGCATCGCGGACAATTGACGGCGCGGGCGCCGCGGCTAGTGTGACCGCGACGCAAAAGGACAGCATTCATGCCGCAAAAGCCGAACCTCTCCCACGGTCGACCCTATCTGGCGATTCCCGGACCCTCGGTGATGCCGGATGCGGTCCTGAACGCGATGCATCGCGCGGCGCCGAACATCTACGAAGGCGCGCTGCCCGAGATGATGCCGGCGCTCACGGCCGACTTGCGCCGGGTTGCCCGCACGCAGCATCGCGTGGCGATCTACATCGCCAACGGGCACGGCACGTGGGAGGCGGCGCTGGCCAATGTCGTGGCCCCCGGCGACACGGTGTTCATCCCCGCCACCGGGCGTTTCGGACATGGCTGGGGCGAGATGGCGGCGGGGCTCGGGGCCGAGGTGGAGATCATGGATTTCGGCAAGTCCGCGACCTTCGACCTCGACCGCGTGGCCGAGGCGCTGGCGGCGGACACCGCGCACCGCATAAAGGTCGTGCTGGCCGTGCATGTCGACACCTCGAGCACGGTGCGCAACGACATCGCCGGGCTGCGAAGGGTGCTGGACGAGGTCGGCCACCCGGCGCTGCTGATGGCCGATTGCATCGCCTCGCTGGCCTGCGATGTCTTCGAGATGGACGCCTGGGGCGTCGACGTGACGGTTTCGGCCAGCCAGAAGGGGCTGATGGTGCCGCCGGGCCTGGGGTTCGTGTTCTTCAACGACAAGGCGGCCGGGGCGCGCGCCGCCATGCCGCGGGTCAGCCGTTACTGGGACTGGACGCCGCGGGCCGAGCCGCAGGAGTTCTACCAGTACTGGGACGGGACTGCGCCGACGCATCATGTCTACGGGCTGCGCGCGGCGCTCGACATGCTGCATGGTGAGGGCATCGAACAGGTCTGGGCGCGTCACGCGGTCCAGGCACGCGCGATCTGGGCCGCCTGCGAGGCCTGGGGCAAGGAAGGTTCACTTCGGCTCAACATCGCTGACGCGGCGGTGCGCAGCCATGCCGTGACTGCGCTGCGGCTCGACGCCCCCGATGCCACGCGCCTGCGCGAATGGACCGAGCGCGAGCTGGGCCTCACGCTCGGCATCGGTCTGGGCATGGCACCGCCGGGCGATCCGGCCGGGCACGGCTTCTTCCGTCTGGGGCACATGGGGCATGTGAGCGGCCACATGATCATGGGCCTGCTCGGCGGCATTGAGGCGGGGATGAAGGCGCTGGGTATCGCGCACGGGCCGGGTGCGCTGGCGGCGGCGGCCGAGGTCATCGGCGGCGCCTAGTCGGTGACGGGGGGCCAGGCGCGGGCGCGCTTGCGCGCCTGAAGCCAGTCGATCCAGCGGTTCAGCAGCAGGCTGACGAAGATCGCGCCGACAAGGCCCCAGATCGCGAAAAGCAGCAACAGGACCCAGCCGAGGTTCACGCCGAACATCACCACGCAGGCGGCGGTGTAGTCTGGGGCCCGGCCGATCTTCCCTTCGCGCATCGCTACTCTCCGGCTTGTACCCCTTCGTTATAGCGTGGTGGGCGCGCCTGTCAGTCCCCGCCTGCGTCCGCAAGCGCGCCGGGCAACGCATCGGCGAAGGCGTCGAGATCGCCGGGCGGCGCGCAGCTTATGCGGATGCAGCGGTTCTGCGGGTCCACGAACGGCATCCGCACGAAGATCCCGCGCGCGACCAGCCCGTCGAGCACCCGGCGCGCGAACGCCCCGTCTCGGCCGCAGTCGATGGCGACGAAGTTTGTGGCCGAGGGCAGGGCGGTCAACCGGTTGGCGCGGGCGATTTCGGCGATCCGGTCGCGTGCCTTGGCAATCCGTGCCTGCACATCGCGCAGCCAGTCCTGGTCGGCAAGTGCCGCGAGCGCACCCGCCTGGGCCGCGCGGTTCATGCCGAAATGGTTGCGCACCTTGTCGAAGGCGCGGATCAGGTCGGGATGTCCGATGGCATAACCCACGCGCGCCCCGGCCAGACCGTAAGCCTTGGAGAAGGTCCGCATCCTGATCAGGCGCGGGTCATCCGCGGGCAGCGGCACGGCGGCGTCATCGGGCGCGCATTCGACATAGGCCTCGTCGAGCACCAGAAGCGTCTGCTCGGGCAGGGCGGCCATGTCGGCCACGATCCGTTTGCCCGGGTGATAGAGCCCCATCGGGTTGTCGGGATTGGCGAGGTAGACGAGCTTTGCAGAAACCTCCGCCGACTTTGCAAAGAGAGCCGCGGTGTCTTCCATGTCGTCGCGGTAGGCCACCTTGTGCAAGGCGCCGCCGTAACCTGCGACATGGTAGTTGAAGGTCGGGTAGGCGCCATCGGAGGTGACCACTGCGACGCCGGGTCCCACGAAAAGCCGCACGATGTAGCCCAGCAGGCCGTCGATGCCTTCTCCCACGACGATGCACTCGGGTGGAATGCCGTGATGCGCAGCCAGAGCCGCGCGCAGATCGTGGTTCTCGGGGTCGCCGTATTTCCAGTGATCGGCGCGCGCCATCGCCTCGATTGCCGCGGGCGAGGGGCCGAAGACGCTCTCGTTGGCGCCGAGCCGCGCCCGGAACGCTTCGCCGCGCGCGCGCTCCTGCGCCTCAGGGCCGACGAAGGGCACGGTGGCGGGGAGCGAGGCGGCAAGCGGGGTGAGGCGAAAGCTGGACATGCCGCGCAGATAAGCCGAGCGCCGTGCCGCTGGCAAGGCGCTGCGGTGCCGCCACGTTCCGCTGGTCTTGTCGCCCCGCAGCGGGTCTGATGCGCCCAGAACAGGAGGATCGACATGGCCCGCGTTTCGCTTGAAGTCACCGACCACATCGCCCGGCTGCGCCTGACCCGGCCGGACAAGCGCAATGCCGTCGACCAGGAGATGATCGACGCGGTGCTTGCGGCGGCGGCAGAGATCGCCGCCTCGGACGCGCGGGTCGTCGTGATCTCGGGCGAGGGCCCGGACTTCTGCGCCGGGATCGATCTGATGTCGCTGAGCGGACTGGTCGGCAGCGACCCCGAGGCGCTGATCCTGCCGCGCACGCATGGCGACGGCACCACGAACCAGTGGCAGGAGTTCGCGCTCGCCTGGCGCCGGCTCGAAATCCCGGTGATCGCGGCGCTGCACGGAAATGTCTTCGGCGCCGGCCTGCAACTGGCGCTCGGCGCCGACATCCGTATCGCGGCCCCCGAGACTCGGCTTGCCGTGATGGAGATGAAATGGGGCATCGTGCCAGACATGGGCGGCATGGTGCTCTTGCCCAGGCTGGTGCGCGCGGACGTTTTCCGGCGTCTGACCTACACCGCCGACCCGGTTCCGGCCGCGCAGGCCGAACGCTGGGGGTTGGTCACCGAGATCGCCGAGGATCCGCTGGACACGGCGATGGAGCTGGCGCGCGGCATGGCGCTCAAGGGGCCAAACGCGATCCGGGCCGCGAAACGCCTGATCGAGGTTGCCGAGAACGCGCCCGAACGCGAGGTGCTGTTGGCAGAATCGCGCGAGCAGGCGGCGCTGATCGGGCGGCCCGAGCAAATGGAAGTGGTGGCGGCGCAATTTGCAAAGCGCCCGCCGAAATTTGCATAAATCCTGCTAACCCAGCTCGGCCAGGCGGTCGAGCGCCTCGCGCAGCTTGCCTTCCTCTTCCTCGCGCAGGGCGAGGTTGGCGCGGGTTTCGACAACCACCTCTTCGGGCGCCGAGGCGGCGAACTTGGGGTTGTTGAGCCGCCCGCGCAGGCCGCCCAGCTCCTTGCCGAGCTTGTCGAGCGATTTCTGCAGGCGCGCCTTTTCCTCGCCGATGTCGATGATGTCGGCAAGCGGCAGGCCGAAGGTGGCCCCGCGCATGGCGATCGAGACGGTGCCTTTCGGAAAGCTCTCGGTCCGGTCCAGCGCCTCGACGCGGGCCAGGCGCTTGATCATCGCTTCGTTGCGCGCCCAGGCGGCCTCGCCGGCCGCGTCAATTTCGGTCACCAGAAGCGGGACGTAAAGCCCGGCCGGGACGTGCATTTGCGCCCGCGCCGAGCGCACGTTCTCGATCAGGGCCACGACCCAGTTGATCTCCTGATCCGCCTCGGCGTCGATCAGGGCGTCTGCGGAATAGCTTGGCCAGTCGGCATGGATGAGCGGCTTGGCGCGGGTGCCGGTCTTGTCCCAAAGCTCTTCGGTGATGAAGGGCATGATCGGGTGCAGCAGCACCAGGCACTGATCGAGCACCCAGGCCATCGTGGCGCGGGTCTCCGGTGCGGCCTCGGCGTTGCTCTCATCCTGCAGCAGCGGCTTCGAAAGTTCGAGGTACCAGTCGCAGACCGTGCCCCAGACGAACGCATAAAGCGTGTTGGCCGCATCGTTGAACCGGAAGTTTGCCAGTGCCTCGTCGACCGCCTGCCGGGTGCGGGCGGTCTCGCCGATGATCCACTTGTTGACTGCCTGCTCCGGCGCGAGGTCGATGGCGCCGTCCGCGCGGATCGGCGCACGCTCGCCCTCGAAGACGCCGTTCATCTCGGCGAAGCGGCAGGCGTTCCAGAGCTTGGTGCCGAAGTTGCGGTAGCCTGCGATGCGCTGGGTCGAGAGCTTCAGGTCACGCCCCATCGCCGCCATCGAGGTCAGGGTAAAGCGCACCGCGTCGGCGCCGAATTCCTCGATCAATTCCAGCGGGTCGAGCACGTTGCCCAGGGACTTCGACATCTTCTTGCCCTTCTCGTCGCGGACGAGGGCGTGGACGTAGACGGTGTCGAAGGGTTTCTGGCCGACCACGGCATATTGCATCATCATCATCCGGGCGACCCAGAAGAAGATGATGTCGAAACCGGTGATCAGGACGGACGTGGGGAAGTATTTCTCCAGTTCCGGTGTCTTCTCGGGCCAGCCTAGCGTGCCAATCGGCCAGAGACCGGAAGAGAACCAGGTGTCGAGGACGTCGGGGTCACGTGAAAGACTAACCGACGCGAGTTTGGTTCCGGAAAAGCCAAACCCACGCATTTGACCGTGAGGGTCACCCGGAATGAAGTCGATTTCTATTTCCTGACCATAGTAGTTCTTAGCCAATCTGCGAACTTCATCTTCGTTTGCCCCGCAGAAAAACTCTGTGCCACCTGAAGTGTCAGGAAATTTTTCTATCGCTTCTTTCGACGGCCCATACCAAACCGGAATCTGGTGCCCCCACCAGAGCTGGCGCGAGATACACCAGGGTTCGATGTTCTCGAGCCAGTTGAAATAGACCTTGCGGTCCTGCTCGGGCAGGATCTCGACCTCGCCCGAACGCACGGCGTCGATGGCCGGGCCCACGATCTTCTCGGCGTCGACGAACCACTGGTCGGTCAGCATCGGCTCGATCACGGTTTTCGACCGGTCACCAAAGGGTTGCATGATCTTCTTCGACTCGACCAGCGGCGTCAGAAGCGGCGTCTCGGCCGGGTCGAAGTTTTCCGACGGATCGACATCGGGGTCGGGCACCATGACCGCGAGTCCCTCGCGCGTGATCTGCTCGACGACGCGCTTGCGGGCCTCGAAACGGTCGAGCCCGCGCAGGTCGTCGGGGACGAGGTTGACCGCATCAGCCTCGGCCTCGCCCAGGGTCTGCACGCCCCTGGCGACGGACATGGCGATGGCGGCGGCCTCGGCATAGGGCGCGCCGTCGTCTCGCATCGCGCCCCTGGTGTCCATCAGGCGGTAAAGCGGAATGCCGCCGCGCTGCGCCACGGCATAGTCGTTGAAGTCATGCGCGCCGGTGATCTTGACCGCGCCCGATCCGAAATCCGGGTCCGGGTAGCTGTCGGTGATGATCGGGATCATCCGGCGATGCTCTTTCGGTCCGACCGGGATTTCGCAGAGTTTCCCGACGATTGGCGCGTAACGCTCGTCCGACGGATGAACCGCGACCGCGCCGTCGCCCAGCATGGTCTCGGGGCGCGTGGTGGCGATGGAGATGTAGTCGCGCTCTTCCTCCAGCACGACGGTGCCGTCCTCGTCCTTCTCGACGTAGGTATAGGTCTCGCCGTCCGCCAGCGGGTATTTGAAGTGCCACATGTGGCCGTCGACCTCGATGTTCTCGACCTCGAGGTCGGAGATCGCGGTCTCGAAATGCGGGTCCCAGTTGACCAGCCGCTTGCCGCGGTAGATCAGGCCCTTTTCGTACATGTCGACGAAGACCTTGATGACGGCATCGTGGAAGTTGCCGTCCTCGCCCTCAGGCGCGCCGGGGGCGCCGGACATGGTGAAGGCGTTGCGCGACCAGTCGAGCGAGGCGCCGAGGCGGCGCAGCTGGTCGATGATCGTGCCGCCGGAGGCCTGTTTCTGGTCCCAGACCTTGGCGACGAATTCCTCGCGCGAAAAGTCGGTACGGCGCATGTTGGACTTGGCCAGCTCGCGCTCGACGACCATCTGCGTGGCGATCCCGGCATGGTCCTGCCCGGGCTGCCAGAGCGTGTCGAATCCGCGCATCCGGTGCCAGCGGACAAGGATGTCCTGCAGGGTGTTGTTGAAGGCATGTCCCATGTGCAGCGAGCCGGTCACGTTGGGCGGCGGGATCATGATGCAGAAGGTCTCGTCCCGCGACGCGTTGGCCCCGGCCTTGAACGCCCCGGCCTGTTCCCAGGCGGCGTAGAGACGGCCCTCGGCCTCTTTTGCGTCGAATGTCTTGTCCAGCGCCATCGGTCGCACCCTTCGTGATCTGTCGGAGCGATGATCTATCCGAGCTTGCCGGAAAGGGAAAGGCGCAGACAACGATCGGAAACCCGCCGGACGCATGGGCACGAAGCGTCCCGTCGGCGTTCACTGGACAAGCGGTCAGGGGCCGCTAAGGTCCGCTCGGGACCACGGGCAGCAAGAGGAACGCATCATGGACAAGTTCGGCAAGAGCCAATCGGTCAAGCGGGTCGAGGACGTGCGCTTTCTGACCGGTCACGGGCAGTACGTCGAGGATGTGGCGCCCGAAGGTGCGCTACGCGCGCATTTCCTGCGCTCTCCGGTGGCCCATGCGACGATCACGACACTCGACGTCTCGGCGGCGCGTGAGGCGCCCGGCGTGCATGCGGTCCTGACCATTGAGGACATGGAGGCCGCAGGCATCGACATTCACATTCCGGCGACGATCCAGAAGAACCGGGATGGCAGCCAGGGGGCCGCGCCCGTCCGCCCCGTGCTCGCGAAGGGAAAGCTCAACTTCGTCGGCGAGGCGGTGGCGATTGTTGTGGCCGAAACGGCAGATCAGGCCCGCGACGCGATCGAGCTGATCGAGCTCGACTACGAGGACCTGCCGGCGCAGCTGGCGATGGCGAAGGGCGATGTCGACATCCACAAAGAAGCGCCCGGCAACCTCGCCTTCGACTGGGGTATGGGCGACGAGGCGGCGACCGAAAAAGCTTTCGCCGAGGCTGCGCGGACGGTATCACTCGAGGTTGGCGACAACCGGATCATCGTCAACTCGATGGAGCCGCGCGGCTGCTATGCCGAGTGGGATGGCGGCAAGCTGCACATCGCGATCAACGGGCAGGGGGTCTGGGCGCACAAGGACCGGATGATGGCGGCCTTCGGGCTGGATGCAGACCAGGTGCGCGTGACCAACCCGGACACCGGCGGCGGGTTCGGGATGAAGGGCTTTTCCTATCCCGAACACTATCCGGTCGCGCAGGCGGCGCGGGTGCTGGGCCGGCCGGTGGTCTGGATGTCGGAACGCACCGAGGCGATGCTGAGCGACAATGGCGGGCGCGCCCTGGTGTCGGTGGGCGAGCTGGCCTTTGACGCGGACAATCGTATCACCGCCTACCGGGTGCGCACGAAATGCGATCTCGGGGCCTACAATTCGACCTTCGGCCAGATGATCCAGACGTTCCTGTTCAGCCGGGTGCTGATGGGAACCTATGACGTGCAGACGACCTGGCTCGAGGTCGAGGGCTATTTTACCAACACCGTGCCGGTCGATGCTTACCGTGGGGCCGGGCGGCCCGAGGCGATCTACCTGCTGGAACGGGTCATGGACCGCGCGGCGCGCGAGCTGGGCATCGACCCTTTCGAGCTGCGGCGCATCAATTTCATCAAGCCCGACCAGTTCCCCTACAAGAGTGTGACCGGCGAGACCTACGATGTCGGCGACTTCGCCAAGGTCACGGATCGCATCCGCACCGAGGCCGATTTCGCCGGCTTCGCGGCGCGCAAGGCCGAGGATGCGCGGCAGGGACGCCTGCGCGGTCTGGGAACGTGTTACTATATCGAAAGCATTCTCGGCGATCCTTCGGAAGGAGCGAAAGTCTCCTTCAACGAGGATGGCAAGGTGACGATCTATGTCGGCACGCAATCGAACGGCCAGGGGCATGAAACGGTCTACGCGAAGTTTCTCGCCGACCAGACCGGGATCCCCGCGGACCGGATCAGCGTGGTGCAGGGCGACAGCGACCTAATCGCGAAAGGCGGCGGCACGGGCGGCTCGCGCTCGGTCACCACGCAGTCCAACGCCACGCTGGCGACCGTCGCGAAGATCACGGACAGCTTCACCGCCTTTCTGGCGGATGAGCTGGGTGTGGCGGCTTCGGCGATCCGTTTCGACGACGAACGCTTTCGCGCCGAAGGGTCGAACGAGACCCCGACGATGCTCGAAGTCGCCGAGATGGCGCGCGCGAAAGGTCGCGACGATCTTCTGGTGCACGAGGAACGCGCCACGCTGCCTGCCCGGAGTTTTCCAAACGGCTGCCACGTTTGCGAGGTAGTGGTGGATCCAGAAACCGGAGGGGTGGACGTGGACCGCTACATGGTCGTTGACGATTTCGGCAACCTGATCAACCCGATGCTGGCCGAGGGCCAGGTGCATGGCGGCGTCGTGCAGGGCATCGGTCAGGCGATCATGGAGCGCACCGTCTACGACGAGGACGGACAGCTGCTCACGGCAACGTTCATGGACTACGCTTTACCCCGCACGACGGACGTGCCCTACATTGGTTTCGTATCGGAACCGGTGCCGTCGACCGCCAATGTCATGGGCATGAAAGGCTGCGGCGAGGCCGGAACCGTCGGCGCGCTGGCAGCGGTGGCCAATGCCGTGCAGGACGCGCTGTGGGAGCGCGGGGTTCGACAGGCCGACATGCCTTTCACGCCGCAGAAGGTATGGGAGTTGCTTCAGGATGAAGCGATCGCGGCGGAATAAGCTGCTCAAGTGGTTGCACGCCGCCTTCTGGCGGCGTCCCGCCACGGACTTCGGGCCGCGCCGCGGGCCGGTGATCCACGTCATCATCCTCGATGGGACCATGTCCTCGCTCGAGCCGGGGCTGGAGACCAACGCCGGGCTAACCTACCGGCTCTGCCGCGAAATGGGCGCGCAACTTTCGATCTACTACGAGCCGGGCATCCAGTGGCAAGACTGGCGCTCGGCGCAGGACGTGTTCGTCGGGCGCGGCATCAACCGGATGATCCGGCGCACCTACGGTTACCTCGCCTCGCGCTACCGCCCCGGCGACCGCATCTTTCTCTTCGGTTACTCGCGCGGCGCCTACGCGGTACGCTCCCTGGCCGGCATGATGGACCTCGTCGGCCTGCTGCGCGCCGAGGACGCGACCGAGCGCAACATCCGCGACGTTTACCGCCATTACCAGGGCGACCCCGACAGCGGCAGCGCGCAGGCCTTCGCCGCGGCGCACTGCCTCAAGGACATCCCGATCGAGATGATCGGGGTCTGGGACACGGTGAAGTCGCTGGGCCTCAACCTGCCGGTGCTCTGGCGCTTCAGCACGCCCAAGCACGATTTCCACAACCACGAGATCAGCGACAACGTGAGGGCCGGGTTCCAGGCGCTGGCGCTCGACGAGACGCGCACGGTCTACGCCCCGGTGCTCTGGACCAGTTCGGAGGATCGCGAAGGCGTGCTGGAACAGGTCTGGTTCCCCGGCACCCACGGCGATGTCGGCGGACAGATCGACGGCGTGGAAAGCGCGCGCCCTCTGGCCAACATTCCATTGGTCTGGATGCTGGAAAAGGCCGAGGGTTGCGGGCTGCCGCTGCCGCCGGGCTGGCGCCAGCGCTTCCCGATGGACCCAACCGCGCCCTCGATCGGGCGCTATCACGGCTACGGAAAATTCTTCCTCGGCCGGCGTCCGCGTGTGCCCGGCGCCGACCCGTCCGAACGTCTGCATGAAAGCGTCTTCGCACGCAGGGCGGTTCAGCCCGAACAGCGTGGCTTTGTCGGGTTGCGCCGGCCGGTCCGAGACAGGGCCGCGGGCCTCTAGCCGTCCTTGCCGCGCCGAGCCAGCAGGCGCGCGAGTGCCGCGACGACTCCGGACAGCACGATACCGGCGGCCGTGCAGACCACCACGAGCAGGGCCTGCCCCGCAACCGTCGCGGGCTGCACCCAGGCCACCAGTGCAAGCCCGAAGATCAGGCCGATCACGCCGCCGGTTCCGATCTTGGTGAGGATGTCCATGATCAGAAACCGACCAGCGACAGGAAGCCTTCGCCGTAGGAGTCTGCCCAGCGGCGGATCTTGCGCCTTGCGACCTCAGCTGAGAACCCGTCGCGCAGGAGTTCCGGGTCGCTCATCACGTCCGTCTTCCACTCGGAGAACAATGCCTGTGCCTGTGCGAAGCTGCGCACCTGAGACAGATCGAGGCTAAGGATCGGCGCGTCGCCGGTGACGTAGCTCTCGCCCGGCAGCCAGCCGAAAAGGTAGGGGCCGATGCCATCGATCGCAAAGCCCTTTGCCCGGACCAGAAGCAGCGCCTCCTCGGCGCGCACGCGGTCGTAGGCGCTGATCGCCGTGTCGCAGATCGGCTCGCCGGGCTGCACCGCGGCCCGGTTGAGCTTGTCGGCGGTCTCGCCGCTGGTCAGCGGCCAGATCGTGACGAACTGGCTTTCGGTCGGGTTCGAGATGCCGCCCGAAGGCAGCATGGCGGCGTTGTAGGCCTCGCAGATCACGGTGTGACGAAAGGCGTTGCTGGCCGAGGCGTCGGATTTGAAGGCGACGATGCCGTAACCCCGGAACCCTTCGGGCGGGATCTGGTCGGGGCCGGAGAACATCCGCGTCGGAATCGGAACAGATGTGCTGCGCACGGTACGGGTCGCTGGCGTGGCAGGACGGCTGGCCGGGCCGCGATCCGGTCCGGCGGCGGCAAGCCGAGGTGTACCCGTCCCGGACGCGGTGGTGCGCGTCACCGTCGGCCCGGCGATGTCATAGCGGATCTGTCCGGAGGCCCGGATGCGATCCATGCAGTTCTCCAGCAGCCCGTAGCTGCCGCACATGGTGCCAAGCGCAAGACCTATGGCGTAATCCGATGTCGCGCCCCTTTCGGCTTCGCGTGCCGCGCGCTCCAGGACGTAGCTGTCGTACTGGCTGAGACGGCCGGTCGGCTCAGCGCCGATCCTTGTCTGGAACTCCGAGATTGCGGCGCGGGTGCGCGCGCCCGCCACACCGTCGGGGGTTCCGGCGTCGAAACCGAGCTTGGCGAGGCTGATCTGCGCCGACCGGATCGACTCGCGGGTTTGTTTCACGGGCGCGATCCGGCGCGGCGCCGTGCGATAGGCGCGCTTGGACGAGCGGTTTACACTGGGCGCGTTGCGGATCGCCTGGTTCACGATCCCGCCCATGGCGGCGCCGCCGATGAAGTCACCTGGCGACGGTTTGGACTCCTGCGCCGTCAGCGGAACAGGCGCAAATGCCACCGCGGCCATGAGAAATCCGATAATCCCAATGCGCATGATAGAAATACCTTTCGCGCAATGAGAGTAAAATCGTTAACGCCCGCCTGTCCAGTCACATCGCAGGGGGCGGCGCCGCGACCTTGCAGCGCGCGGCCCCCAGCGGATCATTTGCTCATCTGCATCACGATGCAGGTCGTGGAGCCTGTGGCATAGAGCCGCCCGTCTTCCGCGCCGCGCAACGCGCCATGGGCAATGCCGGTCGAGCGCCCGACGTGATCCGTCTCACCGGTGCACAGGATGTCGGTTCCCAGCGGGATCGGTCGGATGATGTTCACCTTGAATTCGAGCGTAGTGTAGACCGAACCGCGCGGGATGCGCGTCATCACCGCGCAGGCCATCGCGCTGTCGAGTATCGTGCCGTACCAGCCTCCGTGGACCGTGCCCATCGGATTGGTGACGTTGAATTTGGGCGTTCCGCGAAACTCGACGCGGCCCTCGTCGACCGCATGCAGCGTGAACCCCATCGTCTCGCCGATCGGCGGTCCGGGAAGGCGGCCTTCGAGGATGCCGCGCATGAATTCCAGACCGGAGAGCGCCAGAACCTCGTCGGGTTTCGGCAGATCGGCGGGGCTTTGGGCGATGGTCATGAGGCGTCTCCGGCAGGCTGGGGGTCTGCCGGGACGCTAGTGGGGCCGGGTCGCGGCGTTCAAGCCTTACGCGACGTTCCGGACGGCGACCGCCGGCGTGACGCCCAGGGCGTGGCAGACGTTTCGCGTCAATTCCGGCCGGTTGAGCGTGTAGAAATGCAGGCTCTCGACGCCCTCGTCGACCAGATCGGAACACATCTCGGTGCACAGCGCCGTGGCGAAGAGGTCGTGCCGGTCGTCGCGGATCGCTGTCTCGAAGGCCTGGTCGAGCCAGGCCGGTACGGTGGTCCCGCAGCGCAGGGCGAATTTGCGGGCGCTTGTCCAGTTGGTGACCGGCAGGATGCCGGGCACGATCGGCGCGGTGATCCCGGCATCGGCGCAGGCGTCGCGAAACCTCAGGAAGGTTTCGGCCTCGAAGAAGAACTGCGTGATCGCCTCGGCGGCGCCAGCGTCGAGCTTGGCCTTCAGCCAGTCGATGTTGGCCTTCTGGTCTTTCGCCTCGGGGTGACGCTCTGGGTAGGCGCCGACGCGTAGTGTAAACTGCCCGGTGGTGGCCAGCGCCTCGATCAGTTCGACCGAGTTGGCAAAGCCATGCGGGTGCGGCGTGAAGCTTTCGTCGCCAGCGGGCGGGTCGCCGCGCAGGGCCACGATGTCGGTCACGCCCGCCTTTGCGAAGCGCCGCGCCACCGCGAGCGTCTCGTCGCGGCTGGTGCCGACGCAGGTCAGGTGCGCGGCGACCGGCAGGCCGGAGCGGTGATGCAGCGTCCAGGCCGCGTCATGTGTGAGGTCACGCGTCGTACCGCCGGCCCCGTAGGTCACCGAGAAGAACCGCGGCGCGAGCGGCGCGAGCGCCTGCGCGGTCTCGAACAGCTTGAAGGTCGCGTCGATCGAGCGCGGCGGGAAAACCTCGAAGGAAACGGAAGGTACGGGCATGGGGATATCCTTGTTGTTGGCCTCTTGTGCCATGTCGGCACGTATGAGACAAACTCATAACTCTCATCTTCAACATGAGTTCTCCATGCATATCGAGTTTCGCCATTTGCGGACCGTCAACGCGATTCACGAGGCCGGCGGACTCGCGCGCGCCGCCGACCAGCTGCACATCACGCAGTCCGCATTGAGCCACCAGATCAAGCATCTGGAAGACCAGGCGGGCGTCGAGCTTTTCGTGCGGCGCTCGAAACCGCTCAAGCTTTCGCCCGCCGGAATGCGCCTGCTGAAGCTGGCGCGACAGGTCCTGCCGCAGGTGGAGGCGCTGCAGGCCGAGTTCGAAGGGTTGCGCGCAGGTAGCACCGGGCGGATGCACATCGCGATCGAATGCCATGCCTGTTTCGAATGGCTGTTTCCGGTTCTCGAGAAATTCCGGCAGGGCTGGGGCGAGGTCGATGTCGACATCCGCCCAGGACTGGCCTTCGAGGCGCTTCCTGCGCTGCTGCGCGAAGAGGTCGACGTTGTGATCTCGTCCGATCCCGAAGAACTGGCCGGCGTCGAGTTCGTCGAACTGTTCGACTACGCGCCCGTGTTCGTTGCCGCTTCGTCGCATCCGCTGGCCGACAAGGCTTTCGTCGAAGCAAGCGATTTCCGAGACCAGACGCTCATCACCTACCCGGTGGAACGCTCACGGCTCGACGTCTTCTCGCAGCTGCTGATCCCGGCCAAGGTGGAACCCGCGGCGATCCGCCAGGTCGAGCTGACGGCGGTGATCCTGCTGCTGGTCGCTTCGAACCGGGGTGTTGCGGTGTTGCCGGACTGGGTCGTGCGCGAGGTCAAGTACAGCTCGGACTACGTCACGCGGCCACTGACCGAGACCGGCATCACCCGCCGGCTTTACGCCGCGGTGCGCCAGGACGATCTCGGCAAGCCCTACATGAAGGAGATGCTGCGGCTTGCGGGCGAAGAGGCGCGCAAGCTGCAGACCCAGTGACGCGCCGCGGCTTCGCAGGTCGACCGGTGGCCCGCGCGGACTAGCTTTCCTTCGCAACGGCCCTGTCGGCCGTGTCGGAGGCGTAACAAGTGGAACCGGTCGAAATTCTGACGAACCAGCTGATGTCGATGGCGCGCGATGCCGTCGCCCTGCTGCCCCAGATCGCTGTCGCACTCGCGGTCATCTTCGTGACCTGGATCTTCAGCAAGATCCTGCGCTACGTGCTGCGCCGCGCGCTGGATCGGACCAGGCTGCGGCCCAGCCTGAAGGAACTTTTCGCGCTGCTGCTCAACATCTTCGTCTGGGTGCTGGGCGTGATGATCGCGGCGGTGATCGTGTTCCCGAACCTGACGCCGGCGAGCATCCTGGCCGGCCTCGGGATCGGATCGGTGGCTATCGGCTTTGCGTTCAAGGACGTGTTCGAGAATTTCCTCGCCGGCATCCTGATCCTCTTTCGCCGGGAGATGCGGATCGGGGATCACATCGAATGCGAGGGCATCGAAGGGCAGGTGTCTCACATCGCGATCCGCGAAAGCCATATCCGCCAGACCGACGGCCAGCTGGTCGTGGTGCCGAATTCGCTGCTGTTCAAGAACCCGGTGACGATCCGCACCGACCGCGACGTGCGTCGGGTGACCGTGATTTGCGGCATTGCCTACGGCGAGGACGTGGATGCCTCGCGCGAGGTCATCGAGACGGCGGTGCGTGGTTGCGACAGCGTGGTGACCAAGGACAAGCCCATACAGATCTTTGCGCAGGAGTTCGCGGAGTCCTCGATCAACTTCGAAGTCACCTGGTGGACCGGATCGAAACCGGTCGAGGTGCGCGCCTCGCGCGACCAGGTCGTGGCGGCCGTCAAGCGCGCCTTGGACGATGCGGGCATCGAGATCCCGTTCCCGTATCGCACGCTCACTTTCAAGGAGGCGCTCCCGCTGACCCGCGAGGCCCGCACGGCGAACTGATCGCGGCGCGGCGCATCGTCCCGTATCGCGCGCGGGCGAGGTTTGTTATCTTTGACCCCAGGAGGGAACGACATGCCCCGGATCGTCCGCCTTTTCATCGTCCACACGGCGCTCGGCTACGTCGCCGCCGCTGTCTTCGTGGCGTTGCTCTACTGGTTCGATATCGTGCGACTGTGGTCGCTGGTCTCGGCCAGCAACATACCGGTCTTCGCGACCTTCCTGCTGTGGTTCTTCAACGGCATCGTTTTTTCCGGCGCCCAGATTGGCATTGCGATCATGGGCCTGGCTGAGGCGCCGGATGCGCCGGGTGGCGGAAAGCGCGCGGTGACCGCGGCTCCGGCTGCCGTGCCCGCGCCGGCCCGGGTCAGCGCGCCAGGCGCGCGGCGCGCCCGCCTCGCCGCCGGCTGAGAAGACCCTGCCGCTCGGAAAGCTGCGCCATGATCTCGCGCCGCGCCTCGGGCGTCATCTTCGACCAGCCGGTGATTTCGTCGATCGAGCGCAGGCACCCGGTGCAGAGCCGCGCCTCGGGATGAATGACGCAGATGCGCACGCAGGGGCTTTCAATCTCGTTGCGGGTCCAGATGTCGTCACTCATACCGTACCTTCCGTATTGCTCCGGCCCGCACGCAACACGCGGATGCGGTCCAGCGCCCCCTGCAGGATATAGGCGGCGGCGACATGATCGATGACCTCGGCGCGACGTTTTCGCGACGTATCCGCCTCGAGTAGCGCCCGTTCCGCCGCGACCGTGCTCAGCCGTTCGTCCCAGAAGGTGATCGGCACCCCGGCAAGGGCAGGGCGCTGCATGAGGTTGCGCGCGAAAGCACGCGTCGACTGGCACCGCGGCCCCTCGCTGCCGTCCATGTTGCGCGGCAGGCCCAGGACCAGCCCGGCGATGCGTCGTTCGGCCAGAATGGCCTCGAGCCGCTCGGCATCCTGGCCGAACTTGCGCCGGCGGATGGTCTCGAGCGGGCTTGCCACCGAGAGCAGCGTATCGCTGACCGCGACGCCTATGGTCCGGGTGCCGAAATCGAGCCCGGCGATCGCCTGCATCGGGGGCAGGGCGTCGAGGAATGCGCCCGTATCCTCGTGGATCATCCGGCCCTCACTCGGCCACGCCGGCCTGTTGTCCGGCGCTGCGCAGCATGTCGACCGCCGACGGATCCCCGGAGAAGACGGCGATCGCCTCTTGGTAGATTCGCGCCGCTTCCTCGCGCCGCCCGAGCACACCGAGCGCCGTGACCAACTGCGCCCAGTCCTGCGCCGGACCG
The DNA here is from genome assembly GCF_033436665.1 of Roseobacter sp. FCG-D35. Lineage (NCBI taxonomy): Bacteria > Pseudomonadati > Pseudomonadota > Alphaproteobacteria > Rhodobacterales > Roseobacteraceae > Roseobacter > Roseobacter sp. FCG-D35. The sequence continues at coordinate 778,327 of NZ_JAWQFO010000001.1, read as the reverse complement.
CCCTCGGTCGCGAGCCGGTCCGACAGGCCCGACACCATGCCTTCGATCATCTGCAGCCGTTCCTGCGGCGACATCTCCGCCGCGGCGTCCATGTCCTCCTGCGTCGGTCCGCGGGGCGCGGAGGGTTCGGCCGACGCGGCCGGCAGGCTGAAGCGGACGCCGGCGCGATAGGCCAGGTCCTCGATCTGGGCACGGATCGGCGGGATCCACGGCGCATCGCCCGGGCCTTCGCGCAACAGGCGTTCCCAGATCCTGAAGGCCATGTCCGGCCGCCCGGTCTGCGCCAGCATCAGCCCGGAATAGTAGCGCGCAACGCCGTTCTGCGGGTCACGCGACAGCGCGTCGCCCAGCACCACCTCGGCCTCGGGCGAGACATAGCCGCCGGCCGCCAGCACCATCATGTCTGCAAGGTCGGTCAGATCGCGTACCTCGGCGGTGTCCCCCTTGATGCGAAGGATTTCGGCCTGCGCCCGCGCGGCGGCGGCGAAATTGCCCAGCCCCGCCTCGTTGCGTGCCAGCAGCAACTGGCCCTGCAGGTCATCTGGACGCTCGGCCACCGTCGCCCGCAACCGCTCGACCAGCGCGCGGTAGTCCGCGTCGGCCTCCTGCGGCATCTCGAAGGGTGGCAGGCTGGCCTCGGCTTCCGCCTGGGACGGCCGGTCGTCGCGGAAGGCCTCGGCCATCCGTTTGCGATCCTCGAGCGCCAGGTCGCCGTAACCCGGTGCGCCCAGCACCGCGTAAAGCCCCAGGCTGCCGCCGACGAGCAACAGCGCGACCCCGGCGCCGATGACCCACCCGTTGCCAGAAGTGGTGGTCTGCGCCTCTTCGCGCGACAGCGCGGTGTCCGCGGCGAGGATGCGCCGGGACACCTCGGCGCGCACGCGTTCGGCATCCTCCGGGCTCAGCACCCCGCGGGCCAGATCGCGGTCGACCTCGCGCAGCTGGTCGCGGTAGACGCGCAGATCGTATTCCGCCGGCAGCATCGCTCCCGGCGCCCGGCGCGCGCGCAGGGCGAGAAGCAAAAGTGCGGACACGGCAAGTGCCAGCCCGCCGGCGAGGATCCAGAACGACACCATGCGCCCCCCGGGGTCTATGCGGTCCCGTTCCCCTGTAACCGCCAATGCCGCCGGGCAAAAGGGTCATTTCGCCGCTGCCCGGCGCCGTCGCGCGGAATTGCGGAGCGTGTCGCAAAGCTGTTAGGAAATGCCGCGCCGGGTCAGGTGTTTTCCGCTGGCTGGCGCAAAAGGGGGCCAGCCGGTCCGCCGGACGAGTTGAGGGTGTGCCGACCATGAAACGCTATTCCGTCTTTGCCGTCGCCCGCGAGGCCCTGCGCCATCACACCGGCTGGGAGCGTGCCTGGCGCAACCCGGAACCGAAAAAGAAATACGACGTCGTCATCATCGGCGCCGGCGGACACGGGCTGGCCACGGCCTACTACCTCGGCAAGCGGTTCGGCATCCGCAATGTGGCGATCATCGAGAAAGGTTGGCTCGGCGGCGGCAACACCGGGCGGAACACCACGATCATCCGCTCGAACTACCTGCAGGACCCGTCCGCGGCCCTCTACGAGAAGGCCCGCAGCCTCTACGAGACGATGAGCCAGGACCTGAACTACAACGTGATGTTCAGCCCGCGTGGCGTGATCATGCTGGCCCAGACCGAGCACGAGGTCCGCGGATACAAGCGCACGGCGCACGCCAACGCGCTGCAGGGCGTGAAGACCGAGTACATCGGGCCGGACCGCGTCAAGGAACTGGTGCCGATCATCAACATCGACGGGCCGCGTTACCCGGTGCTGGGCGGTCTCTGGCAGGCCCGCGGCGGCACCGCGCGTCACGATGCCGTGGCCTGGGGCTATGCGCGCGCCTGTTCCGACATGGGCATGGACGTGATCCAGCAATGCGAGGTCACCGGCATCCGCACAGAAGGCGGCAAGGTCCGCGGCGTCAGCACGGCCAGGGGCGAGATCGACTGCGACAAGCTTGGCATCGTCGTGGCGGGCAACTCCGGCGTCGTCGCGCGCATGGCCGGCTTCCGGCTGCCGATCGAAAGCGTCGCCCTGCAGGCTCTGGTCAGCGAGCCGATTAAGCCTTGCATGGACGTGGTCGTGATGGCCAACACCGTGCATGGTTACATGAGCCAGTCCGACAAGGGCGAAATGGTCATCGGCGGCGGCACCGACGGTTACAACAACTACACCCAGCGCGGCGCCTTCCACCATATCGAGGAAACCGTGCGTGCGCTGGTCGAGACCTTCCCGATGGTGTCGCGCCTCAAGATGCTGCGGCAATGGGGTGGGATCGTCGACGTGACCGGCGACCGCTCGCCGATCCTGTCGAAGACGCCCGTGGAGAACGTCTTCGTCAACTGCGGCTGGGGCACGGGGGGCTTCAAGGCGACCCCGGGCTCCGGTTGGGCGATGGCCGAGCTGATGGCAAAGGGCCGCGCGCCGCTCACCGACGCCTTCGGGCTCGAGCGCTTCCGCGAGGGCCGCTTCATCGACGAATCCGTCGCCGCCGGGGTGGCCCATTGATAGTTTTCCGCTCGGATGCAGGCGTTGGCCCAGCAGCTTTTTGCGCTGCGGCGCAGCGGCGCCACCGGAACTTTGGCGCGATGTGTGTCGTTTCCCTGTCGAATAACAAGACAGAAGGAACGATGCCATGGCAGACCAGACCAATCACACGACCACCACGTCGAGCGGCAGCTCCAGCATGCTTGCCTTCGTCGTCGGCATCCTCGTCGTTGTCGTCGGCGTGCTCGCATGGGTGGTCTTCGGCAACGGTGACCTCGCGCAAGGAGGTGGCGAGGACATCAACATCAGTATCGAAGGCACCGACACGCCGCTGGAAAGCGCGGCCGAAGCCGTGTCCGAATAACCCGACCGACTTGACCGCTTCTCGGGCCGGTGCCGTACGCGGCGCCGGCCTGTTTGCGTCTTGCGTAGCGCTGCGAGGTTCCGACCCATGCTGATCCTGACCTGCCCCGTCTGCGGTGTCACCGCAGAGGAAACCGAATTCCACGCCGGCGGCGAGGCGCATCTCGAAAGGTTCGGCCCCGGCTCCACGGACGCCGATTTCGAGCAATACCTGTTCCTGCGCGAAAATCCGCGCGGTCTGCACTTCGAGCGCTGGCGCCACATCTACGGGTGCGGAAAGTGGTTCCATGCCGCGCGCGATACGATGACCCTCGAGGTCTTCGGCACCTATTCCGCCCAGACCTCGGAGCCGCCGCAGGACTTGCGCGACAGGATCCGCGAAAAACGCCCCGACTGGACATGGAGAGACCTGCCGTGATGCGCGCCTTTGCTCTCTGGTTCACAAATATCCCCGCCGGAGGCTCCGGCATCTCCAACCGCGACGAGGTCCGCAGATGAGCACCAGACTGGCCACCGGCGGGCGGCTTCTGAACCGCGACCGTGCGCTCGAATTCCGCTTCAACGGCAAGCGCCTGCGCGGCTATGAAGGCGACACGCTCGCCTCCGCGCTGCTGGCCAACGACCAGATTCTGATGGGGCGCAGCTTCAAGTACCACCGTCCGCGCGGCGTCGTCGCCAGCGGCGCCGAGGAACCGAACGCACTGGTCAACCTCGGTGCGGAAGGCAAGTTCGAGCCCAACCAGCGCGCCACGACGACCGAGCTTTTCGACGGGCTCGCCGCGGAAAGCCAGAACCACTGGCCCAGCCTCGACTTCGATCTCGGGGCCGTCAACACGGCGCTGGCGCGGTTCCTGCCCGCGGGTTTCTACTACAAGATGTTCATGTATCCGCGCGCCTTCTGGAAACACGTCTACGAGCCGTTCATCCGGCAGTCCGCGGGGCTCGGCAAGGCGCCCAAGGCCCGCGACGCAGACACCTACGAACACTTCCACGCCTTCTGCGACGTGGCCGTGATCGGCGGCGGCGTCGCCGGGCTGCAGGCGGCGAAAGCCGCGGCGCTGTCGGGTGCGCGGGTGATCCTGATGGAGCAGACTCCGCATTGGGGCGGGCGCGCGCCGGTCGACGGCGGGACGGTCGACGGCGAACCGGTTGCCGATTTCGTGACCCGAACGGTCGCCGAACTGCGCGAGATGGAGAACGTCACGCTGCGCAACCGGATGACGGGCGCCGGCGTCTACGATCACGGCTACGTGCTGGGCTACGAGCAGCTGTCCGATCACGCGCCGGACCGTCCGGGACCGCGCCACCGCCTCTGGCGCATCCGCGCGAAACACGTGATCACCGCGACCGGGGCGATCGAACGTCCGCTGGCCTTTGCCGGCAACGACATCCCCGGCGTCATGCTGGCTTCGGCGATGCGGGACTACGTGGTGAACTACGGCGTCTCGGTCGGCGACCGCACGGTGATCGTCACCAACAACGACAACGCCTACAAGACCGCCTTCGCGCTGAAGGAGGCCGGGCTGGTCGTGCCGCTGATCCTCGACGCCCGCGTCACCGCCGAGGACAGCCCGGCGATGGCGCGCGCCAAGGCGCTCGGCATTCGCGTGCTCTTGGGCCACGGGATCGCCCGGGTCATCGGCGGCAAACGCGTCACCGGCATCGAGGTCTGCTCGCAATCGGGCGAGGGCGCGGTGCTCGAGGAGGTCGCCTGCGACGCGGTCGCCATGTCAGGCGGCTGGTCGCCGGTCGTGCATCTCTGGTCGCATTGCGGGGGCAAGCTGGTCTGGGACACCGAACATGCCTGCTTCAAACCCGACCCCGACCGCCCGCCACGCGGCGCCGACGGCGAGGGGTTCGTGACCGCCGCCGGTGCGGCGAGCGGGGCGATGCGCCTTGTGGATGTGCTGGGCGACGCCGACCAGGCCGGGAAGATGGCGGTCTCGGCGGCGGGCTTCGACGTCAAGCTGACAGATTGCCCGGTTGGCGAGACCGACGATGCGGCTCCGATGATGCCGGTCTGGCTGATGCCGCAGGGCGCCGGGGCCAAGCTGCGCGAGAAGGCCTGGCTCGACTATCAGAACGACGTCAAGGTCTCGGACGTGCGGTTGGCCGCCCAGGAGGGCTTCCAGAGCGTCGAGCATGCCAAGCGCTATACCACGCTCGGGATGGCCACTGACCAGGGAAAGCTGAGCAACATCAATGGGCTCGCCACGCTTGCGCATGCGCTCGACACGCCGATCCCGCAGGTCGGCACCACGACCTTCCGTCCGCCCTACACGCCGATCTCGATGGGCTCGATCGCCGGAGAGGCGCGCGGCGAGGTGTTCCAGCCGATCCGGCGCACGCCGATGCACGACTGGCACGAAGCGCATGGCGCGCATTGGGAACCGGTCGGCCAGTGGCGCCGGCCTTACTGCTTCCTGCGCGACGGTGAGAGCGTCGAGGAAGCGGTCGCGCGCGAGGTGAAGAACACGCGCAACACGCTCGGCCTGCTCGACGCCTCGACCCTTGGCAAGATCGTGGTCAAGGGGCCGGACGCGGCGAAGTTTCTCGACCTCGTCTATACAAACATGATGAGCACGCTCAAACCGGGCCGGTGCCGCTACGGGCTGATGTGTTCCGAGAACGGCTTTCTGATCGACGACGGCGTCGTGGCCCGGCTCGATGATCAGACGTTCCTGTGCCACACCACCACCGGCGGCGCCGATCGCATCCATCAGCACATGGAAGAGTGGCTGCAGACCGAGTGGTGGGACTTGCAGGTCCACGTCGCCAACCTGACCGAGCAATATGCCCAAATCGTCGTTGTCGGGCCGAATGCGCGCAAGTGTCTCGAAAAGCTCGGCGGGCTTGACGTCTCGAAGGAAGCACTCGGGTTCATGGACTGGGTCGAGGGCGACCTCGGCGGCTTCAAGGTCCGCATCTACCGCATCTCGTTCTCGGGCGAACTCAGCTACGAGATCGCCGTGGATGCCGGACGCGGGCAGGCGCTGTGGGATGCGCTGCTGGTGGCGGGCAACGATCTCGGGGTCATGCCCTACGGCACCGAGTGCCTGCACATCCTGCGCGCAGAGAAAGGCTTCATCATGATCGGCGACGAGACCGACGGCACGGTGATCCCGCAGGATCTCGGGCTGAACTGGGCGATTTCGAAGAAGAAGGATGATTTCATCGGTAAGCGCGCGCAGGAGCGCACGCACATGACCGATCCCGCGCGCTGGAAGCTGGTGGGGCTCGAGACGACCGACGGGTCGGTCCTGCCCGATGGCGCCTACGCCGTGGCCGAGGGCGAGAACGAGAACGGCCAGCGCCGCGTGCAGGGCCGCGTGACCTCGACCTATCACTCGCCGACGCTGGGCCGGGGCATCGCGATGGGGCTGGTGCTGAACGGGCCGGACCGGATGGGCGAGGAACTGGAGTTTCCCGGCACCGACGGCAAGACCTACACCGCGAAGATCGTCGATGCGGTCTTCTACGACAAGGAAGGCGAAAAGCAGAATGTCTGATGCGGTCAAGGCGCTGGGCGGCGCGCATTTCGATACCGGTATTGCGCAGGTCACGGAACTGCCTCCAACCGGCATGATCACCCTGCGCGGTGACCTAACCGCGTCGAGTTTCGCAAAAGCGATACAGAAGGCCGCCGGTGTCGCGATACCGGGGCCGCGTGAGGCGCGGATCGACGGTGCGCAGGGCCTCATGTGGATGAGCCCGGACGAACTCCTGCTCCTGTGTTCCTATGATGCGGTGCCCGACATGCTCGCGTCCTTGCAGGACGGATTCGGCGATGCGCACGCCATGGCCGTGAACGTCTCGGACGCGCGTGCGCTCTTTTCGGTCGAAGGCGCGGCCGCGCGCGAGGTGCTGGCCAAGCTCTGCCCGGTCGATCTGGCGCCCCATGCCTTCGGGTCGGGATCGTTCCGCCGCACGCGCCTGGCGCAGGTGCCGGCGGCACTCTGGATGCCGGACGAAGACGTGTTTCGCGTCGTCTGCTTCCGCAGCGTCGCGCGCTACGTCTTCGACGTTCTCAGCGTCGCGGCACAGCCGGGCTCCGAGGTGGGGTACTTCCGCCGCGACGGCTGACCTGCGGGTCGCCATGAAAAGGGCCGCCGACGGCGGCCCCAATGTGACGACCGGCGATCATTCTAAGAAAAGATGAAATCCCCGGGGTCGAGATCATCCGCGTCGACGCCGCGCAGGATGATCTTGGTATCCGCGAATGCGACCCGGGCTCCGGCACCCACGTCATCGATGTCGAGCGCGCCGAAATTGTTCGCGCCGCTCGTGATCTCGATGTGATCCGAGTTCACCTTGAAGTCCCTGATCTGGTCGCGCCCATCCTTCTTGTCGAAGACGAAGGTGTCCGGCCCGCGGTTGCCCTTCATGTAGTCCTTGCCGTTGCCGCCTTCGATCGTGTCGGCTCCCTTGCCGCCGATAATCTTGTCCTTGCCGCCGCCGCCGTAAAGTTCGTCGTCGCCCTTGCCACCTTTTACGGTGTCCTTGCCGCCGCCGCCCTTGGCCATGTCGTCCTGGCCACCGGCGACCAGCCTGTCGTCACCACCCTTGCCGTGAAGCTCGTCCTCGTCCTTGCCGCCGCGCACCGTGTCGTCGCCCTTGCCGCCGCGCAGCGTATCATTGCCGTTCTGGCCCAGCAGGCGGTCATCTTCGGAGCCACCCTGGATGGAATCGTCGCCGTCACCACCGGCCAGCGTGTCGTTTCCGGCTTCGCCCGCGACACTGTCGTTGCCTTCCGCGGCATCGACCAGGTCGGCTCCGTCGCCGGTCTGGATGAAATTGTCACCCGACGTCCCGGTAATCTCGTCATCGCCGCCACCCGTCCGCGCATTTTCGAAATTGACGAATGACTCGCCACCGAAGTTGGTGAGTCCGGTCACGAGGTCGATGATGTAAGTCGAATTGAGATGCGTCGTGTCGAGAAGATCGTTCCCCGAACCGCCGTCGAGCGTCTCGTTCACTCCGCTCCCGGCGTGGATCGTGTCGTCGCCGCTCTGCCCGTAGAACCTGCCCGAGCCGTCGGAGACAATCGTATTGTTGCCCGAACCGTCGTAATACGTCTCGATGCTCGAGAGGCTGCGTGTTCCACCGCCGAAGGCGTTGTAGATCTGACCGTCCAGGAAGTTGATCGTCGCCCCGGAGTAGCTCGATGCCGTGTGGCTCAGCGTGTCGGAACCGGTTCCGCCATGCGCATGATCCCACCACTCACCACTTTCGACACGGAGGTAATCGTTGCCCGAGTCGCCGTAGAGCGTGTCGACGTCGAGACCGCCATAGAGCGAGTCGTTCCCCGAACCGCCCCGCAGCAAATCGGAGCCGCTGCCTCCGTAGCCGCGATCGTTGTTGTTGCCGCCGTAAATCTGGTCGCGTCCGGTTCCGCCATAGATCGTGTCGTTGCCGTCGTTGCCGCGTAGCGTGTCGTTGCCGCCATTACCGTTGATCCGGTCGTTCCACGAAACGATTGGCGGGAGATTAATGTTCGGTGCGCTGAAGTTGTTGGAATTGTTGTTCAGATTATACGTTGCCATGTCTCACTCCCATGCTTGCGCCGTCGTGAAGTTTTGTTGCCGTCCGGATGACTGATTTGAAATGACGCATCCGACTGACGACGCGTGTCGCTAGATAAATTTTCAGGGAAAAGTAACCTGTGAGAAAACTTCCCCTGCCCACGACGTGACCATAGCGAATTTGCCACGTTCCTTAAGTGAATTGGGTCACACTTCCCATTTTTTCACTTATTGAGGGATGTTGTGTCAGGGGTATCAACCGTGAGGTGTGCCGGCAAATGGCGGTGCGAAATGCAGTGCAGAGGCGCGTCATCTAGCCATCCGCGCGGAACACGGTCGCGCCACATTGCGTTCGCCTTCAGATGCCGCGCGACACCCGGTCGGCGGCACCTGTCTCGCGCGCTCTTGACGTTTCAAGGCGTTGTGCGACATGTCAGTTGACGCGAAGCAATCCACTTGAAAAGGGGGCCCGAACATGGCTTTTGAACTTCCCGACCTTCCTTACGCGCACGATGCGCTTGCCGATCTCGGCATGTCGAAGGAGACGCTGGAGTATCACCACGACATTCACCACAAGGCCTATGTCGACAACGGCAACAAGGCGATTGCAGGCACGGAGTGGGAAGGCAAGTCCGTCGAAGAGATCATCAAGGGCACATACGACGCCAACGCGGTGGCCCAGAACGGCATCTTCAACAACGCCTCGCAATTCTGGAACCACAACCAGTTCTGGGAGATGATGGGGCCCGGTGAGAAGAAGATGCCGGGCGAGCTGGAAAGCGCGCTGACCGAAGCCTTCGGGTCGGTCGACAAGTTCAAGGAAGAGTTCTCCGCCGCAGGTGCCGGCCAGTTCGGTTCGGGCTGGTGCTGGCTCGTCAAGGACGGTGACGGATCGCTTAAGGTCACCAAGACCGAGAACGGCGTGAACCCGCTCTGCTTCGGCCAGACCGCTCTTCTGGGCTGCGACGTGTGGGAGCATTCCTACTACATCGACTTCCGCAACAAGCGCCCCGCCTACCTGTCGAACTTCCTCGACAAGCTGGTGAACTGGGAAAATGTCGCCTCGCGCCTGTGACGCGTCCTGCGCAACCCGACACGAACGCCCGGCCAATCGGCCGGGCGTTTTCGTCTGCGGCAGCCATTGGCGCGTTTTTTGACGCGGGGACTTGACCTTGACCGCCGCCAGCGTGCCTTTTTTGCAAGGGCACGGCGCGGAAGGGGATTATGACGGAACGCGACCCTCGGATCGAACGCTTGCGACTGCAGCGCGCGCGACCGCCGCGGAAGCGGCCGGCAGGCACGAGGCCGTCGCGCCGGGGCTTCTTCTTCCTCGCCGGGGCAGCACTTGGGGCCGTCGCAATGCGTGTCTGGGATCGCGGTGCCGCCTGGCAGCCGGACCGCGTGGCGGAGACGGGCGAGGGTATGTTGGACGACGCCAGCGGCCTCTCGGCGACACCGGTCTGGCGGCACGAGCGGATCACGGGGTCTCCGGCGGGGGCGGCGGAGCGCGTTGCAGGTTTCATCCAGGAGGCCGGAGACCGGCCCGTCATCGCCGCCGCGGCGCGCCACTCGATGGGGGGGCAGAGCATCGCCCGCGACGGGCTCAATCTGACCGTTGCGCAGGACTTCCTGGAGGTGACGGGTCCGGACAGCTACCGGGTCGGTGCCGGTACGCGGTGGGCCCGGGTGATCGCCGAGTTGGACGCGCAGGGGTGTTCTCCGGCGGTCATGCAGTCCAACAACGATTTTGGCGTGGCGGCGACCTTCTCGGTCAATGCGCACGGCTGGCCGGTGCCCTTCTCGGGCTGCGGCGCCACGGTGCGCAGTCTTGAGTTGATCGGCCCGGATGGCCGCAGGATGACCTGTTCGCGCGGCGAGAACGCCGAGATCTTCGGGGCTACAATGGGTGGCTATGGCCTCTTCGGCATCATCACCGAACTCGAGCTCGATATGGTGCCAAACCAGCTTCTGGAACCCGAATACCGATTGCTGCCCGCCAATGACTTCGGTCCGGCCTTCCGCGACGTATTGTACGACGATCCCGCGGTGTCGATGGCCTACGGCCGGCTCGACGTAAGCCACGCACGGTTCTTCGACGAGGCGCTGATGATCACCTATCGTCCAACACCGGAGCAGGTGGAGCTTCCGCCGGTGCAAGGGTCCGGGTGGCTGTCGCGCGCGTCGCGTCCGCTGTTCCGCGCGCAGCTGGAGAATGAGCGTATCAAAGGCCTGCGCTGGTGGCTGGAAACCGTGGCGGCTCCGCGCCTCGGCGGGCCGGTGACGCGCAATGCCCTGCTCAACGAACCGGTGGTGACGCTTGATGACCGGGATCCGGACCGGACGGACATCCTGCACGAGTACTTCCTGCCGTCCGACCGCTTCGCCGATTTCCTGTCGGTCTGCCGCCGCGTGATCCCGGCCTCCTACCAGCAGCTACTGAACGTGACCCTGCGCTACGTGCAGGCCGACACCGAAAGCCTGCTCGCCTACGCGCCGCAGGATCGCATCGCGGCGGTCATGCTCTTCTCGCAGGAAAGAACCGAGCGGGCCGAAGCGGATATGCAACGCATGACGCGACAACTGATCGACGGCGCGCTGGCGGCGGGTGGCAGCTACTATCTTCCGTACAGGCTCCATGCGACGCAGGGCCAGTTCGACGCCGCCTATCCGCGCGCGATCGAGTTTGCGCGATTGAAGCGCGACTTCGACCCTCAGGGTCGATTCTCCAACGCGCTCTGGCGGCGCTACATGGAGCATTTGGCATGACGCGCCTGCAATGGATCGCCCTGGGCTACGCGGCGGTGCTCTTCAGTGCGGCGGCGCTCAACTACGTGCCCGGGCTGACCGATCTGGAAGGACGCGCCTTCGGGATCTTCGCTCTGGATCTCTACGACGACGCGCTGCATGTCGTCTCGGGGCTCTGGGCGCTCTGGGCCGGCATCGCCTCGCACCGCGCGGCGCGGTTCTTTCTGACCTGGTTCGGCCTCGCCTACCTGGCCGACGGTTTGCTGGGCCTCGTCACCGGCGTCGGTTATCTCGACGCAGGCATCTGCCGTTTTGGCGTGCAGGATTATGGTCTTGTCTTCAAGATCCTGGCCAATGCGCCGCATATCCTGCTGGGCGGGTTCGCGCTGCTCGCCGCGCGGCTCTGGCGCTAGATGCGGGCGGCTGTCACCCTGCTGAAGCTGGCGCTGGTCGCACTGGTTTGTCTGACTCTGGCGATCGGGGGTGCCGTGGCTTGGATCGAAACGCAGTGCCACGGCGCACCGTCGCGGCAGTCGCCGGCGCGATTCATCGAGGCGCCGCAGGACCGGCGGCCCGAGGCGCGCAGCTTTCTCACCTATCCCGAATGGCACATCGTTTTTGCCTATGCCGATTACGCGCAGGTGCTGAAGGGTGGTGCGCCGCAGGATTTCGCCTACTGGCCGGCGGTTCGCGATTTCTGGCGCTCGTCCTGCGTGATGGCGGCGGAGGCGGACCGTTACGGCAGCGCCGGTCCCGAGGCGCGCCGGACGCTCTACGTCATCGGTGCAAGCTTCAGCATCGAAATGGCGGCCAAGGCGCTCTACGAGAACACGCTGGGCCGCGTGTCCTCGCTGGCCGGTTCCAATTCGGCCCAGGACGCGGTCGAGGCCGAGATGGCAAGCGTCTACGCGGAATTTCTGCAACAAGAACCCTGGTACCGTTTCGATTTCCAGGACTGGCGCGACCGGCTTTGGACGCCGCCGGTCGAGAACCCGGTGCGCGGGTGGGAGCGGCGGTTGGCACTGGGGGCGGAATGGAGCGCCAAGGCGCTCTATGCGGGGGCAATCTCGGGGGCGGTCGCGGCAACCGGCGGTGACGAAACCCGGATGCTGCTAGTCGTCTCGCGCGTCGCGCCGGACGCGATTGCGGATCTGCCGTCTGGCCGGCTGGTGGCTCCGGTGGGAGCGGCGCTTCTGCTCGATGTGCCGCGCTACGGCATCTTCACCACGACAGTACAGGCGATCGCCGCGATCGGCGGCGAATTCGTCGAGATCGCCGGCAACGACGACATTCTGGTCAGCATCCTGTCACGGGTTCCACCGCGCCTGCCGGGGACAGCGCGGTTGCTGCATGTCGTCGAGCGTTTCGACGGGCGCGACCGCTACCTGGTCGCGGTGCCGGTCGAAAGCCTCGCAGGCCTGCTGCGGACCCTGCGTTTTGGTCCGGCGCGGGTCGAACACGTCTACGATTACTGAGCCACCTGTTGCAGCCACGCCACGCCCGTCGTGGCGACTTATTTATTCCCGGGGCGCGGCTGCCTGAGCACGGTGCCGCCGGTTCCGGCGACGAGGTGTGGTCTCCGCGAGGTCCGTAGGCGCCACGCAGTCGGAGGAACAGGGCGGACCGGGAGGATCTGCTTGTGATGTCTTTTCCTGCGGCCCTGGCGCGTCAAAGCCGCGGCCGAAAGGTTGGCCAGATTCGCCGCATCCTGCGGGATTTTCGCCGATGCCGCTCAGGCAAGTGCCTCGCGCAGGGCCTCAATCGCGGCCCCGGAATCGGGCACGAGGCTGAAGTAGTCCAGAAAGCTTTCCTCTGCGAAGCCGCGGTCGACGACATGCCTGACAAGTTGCTTCAAGGGTTCCCAGTAGCCTTCTGTATTGACTAGCAAAACCGGCTTCCGGTGCAAGCCCAGCTGGCGCCATGTGAGCACTTCGAAGAGCTCGTCCAGCGACCCGGCGCCACCCGGCAGCACGACCACCGCGTCGCAATTCATGAACATCACCTTCTTGCGTTCGTGCATGGTCTCGGTGACGACGTAGCGCGTCAGGTCGGTCTTGCCGACCTCCCAGGCGACGAGGTGCTGGGGGATCACGCCGAAGGTCTCGCCGCCGGCCTCCTGTGCGGCACGCGCGACCGCACCCATCAGCCCGACATCCCCGGCACCGTAGACCAGCCGCCAGCCGCTTCGGGCCAGTTCGGCACCCAGCCGGGTCGCGTCCGCGATGTAGGCGGGGTCGGAACCGGGGCGGGAACCGCAATAGACGCAGACGGATTTTGCTGGCATCGCAAGGCTTTCGGGCAAGGGGATGATGCGCCTGACGCGCGTGATGTTTTGACCGGTGATAACGCGGCTGGTAAAAAGGCTCAACGCCCTCGCGCCTGCTCGCCGGGGGTTCCATCGGGAAGAGTGATCAGATGACAGATCAAGGGCCGCCGGCCGCACGTTGGGCCAAGGGGCTGCTGCTTGTGGGAGCCGTCGCGGCGGCGGGGCTGGCCGCCGCTTGGTTCGGCGGATTGCGCGACGCCACGCCGGACTCGCAGGCGACCGCGTTACCGGTCGACCTGGCGGGTGGCGGTGGCACCGAACCGGGTGCGTTGGAAAACGATGACGCGGTGGCGCAGACACCTTCGCAGACCGCCGCGACGCCGGGCGAGGCAAGCGATCCGGTTCTGTCAGAGACCGTGGAAACAGACGGCGCCGATGCGGAAGTGGCGGGTTCGGACCCGGAAACCGAGCAAGCGGAGTCCGGTTTGACGGATTCAGCCGCGGTCGAAACCGCCGAAGCGGGCGAGGGCGAAGACACGGTCGACTCCGCGCCCCTGATCGAGGACGTGCGGCTCGAAGCCGACGGGCTTGCCGTGATCGCCGGGCGCGCCGAACCCGGCAGCACCGTTTCGGTCGAAGTCAACGGGGTCGGCGCGACCGAGACCCAAGCCGATGCCCGCGGCCAGTTCGCCGCCATCGCGATGATCGCCCCGGACGGCAGCGCTCCGGTCCTGACGCTGACTCAGAAAGGCGCGGGCGGCACCACGTCGTCTTCCGCCGAGGTCATCCTCGCACCGGTCGGCGGTCCAAGCGCGACCGGGTCGCAAACCACGGGTGGCACCGAAGAGGTGGCGGCCCTTGCCGCGCCCGTGACCGCTTCGCCGCCGGCGCAGGATAACGCAGGCTCGGGGAACGCGCAGGAGGCCACGGCATCGAACGGCGCTATCCCCGAAACGGGCGAGGTGAGCGAAGACGACGCCGCTGCCGGATCCGCCGGAACGCAGGCCGAACCCGCTGCAACGCCGGTTGCGACGGCACGACTCCAAAAGGCAACGACGCCTCCCGCGCCATCGCAGGACGGCACGGAGTCCGTGGCGGATGCCGACGCGCCCGATGCTGCCTCGCAGGAGCCGCAGGCCCCCGCGCCGGGACAGGGCGCCGCCGATACCGTCGCGGCGGTCGCAGTTCCCGAGACCAGGCCGACGCCTGCCGAGCCCGAGGGTGCAGAGCAGATCGCGGCCGCGGCTCCTGCGCCCAAAGCGCCGGTGGCGGTTCTTAAGTCCGACGAGGACGGTGTCGAGGTGCTGCAGAACCTGCCGCGCACGCTCGAGAATGTGGTCCTCGACACCATCGGCTATTCGGAACGCGGCGAGGTGCAACTGTCCGGCCGGGCCGAGGAAAAGTCCGACGCGGTGCGGGTCTATCTTGACAACAGGGCGATCGTGACCCTGCCGGTCGATGCCGAGGGACGCTGGCGCGGCGACCTGCCGGAAGTCGACAGCGGCCTCTACACGCTCAGGGTCGATGCCGTGGACGACAGCGGCGACGTGATCAGCCGCGTGGAGACGCCCTTCAAGCGCGAAACACCGGAAGTGCTGGCCGCGGCGTCAGACGGAAGCGACGGTCCGGTGACGGCGGTCACGGTTCAGACCGGCGACACGCTCTGGGCGATCGCGCGGGGGCGGTACGGCGAAGGCGTGCTTTTCGTCAAGGTATTTGAGGCCAACCGGCAGGCTATCCGCGATCCCGACCTGATCTACCCCGGCCAGGTGTTCGACCTGCCCGACTGACCGGACCCCAGAAGGGAACGCGCGCCCGCACTGGCATGTCCGGACCGAGGGTCCTATGTAGTCAGCGACAGACCTCTCCGGACCTACGGATGCCAGCCGACACCAGCGCACAGCCAGCACAGAGACCCGAAACAGACGCCGACACGACCGCCCGCCTCAAGCGCGAGGCGCGCGCGTCGGGGCTGCGCACGATCCGCAAGGTCGCGCCGTACCTCTGGCCCGAGGACCAGCCTTGGGTGAAGCGGCGCGTGGTCTGGGCGATGTTCTGGCTGTTGGCCTCCAAGCTCGTCGCCGTGATCATGCCGATGTTCTACAAGGGCGCGGTAGATGCGCTCGCGGACGAAGGCGCGCCGATGCTGGCGTTGGGCGCCATCGGATTGACCGTCGCCTACGGCATGGCCCGGATCCTCAACGTCGGTTTCCAGCAGTTGCGCGACGTGGTGTTCACCCGTGTCGGGCAACGCGCGCTGCGGATGCTGGCGCTGGAAACTTTCCAGCACATCCACCGTTTGTCGATGCGCTACCATATCACGCGCAAGACCGGCGGTCTCAGCCGGATCATCGAGCGTGGCGTCAAAGGCGTCGACTTCCTGCTGCGCTTCCTGCTGTTCTCGATCGGTCCGCTGATCCTCGAACTGGTTCTCATCGGCATCGTGCTCGCTGTGCTCTTCGACGTCTGGTACCTCGCCGCGGTCGCGCTCACCATCGGGCTTTACGTTTGGTTCACCTTCGCGGTCACCGAATGGCGCGTGAAACTCCGGCGCGAGATGAACGACCAGGACACCGACGCCAACCAGAAGGCGATCGACAGCCTGCTGAACTTCGAGACGGTAAAGTACTTCAACGCCGAAGCGCGCGAGGCGCGGCGTTACGACAGCGCCATGCAGGGCTACGAGGCGGCGGCGGTTAAAACCAACTACTCGCTGGGGTTCCTGAACTTCGGGCAGAGCTTCTTGATCTCGGCCGGACTGATCGCGGTCATGGTGATGGCGGCATTGGGTGTGCAGGCGGGTACGCTGACCGTGGGCGATTTCGTCATGGTCAACGCCTACATGATCCAGATCACCGTGCCGCTGAACTTCCTCGGGACGGTCTACCGCGAGATCCGCCAGGCGCTGATCGACATGGGCCAGATGTTCGACCTGCTCGAGCAGCCGGCCGAGATCGAGGACGCGCCGGACGCGCGGCCACTGAAGGTAACCGGCGGACGGGTCGAGCTGGACGACGTGCGCTTCGGCTACGACCCGGCACGCGCGATCCTGAAGGGCGTCTCGATCACTGCCGAGCCGGGCGAGATGGTGGCCATCGTGGGGTCAACCGGGTCCGGAAAGTCGACGATCGGGCGACTGCTGTTTCGGTTCTACGATGTCGGTGGCGGGGCACTGCGAATCGACGGGCAGGACGTGCGCGAGGTGACGCAGGACAGCCTGCACGCCGCCATCGGCGTCGTGCCGCAGGACACGGTGCTGTTCAACGACACGATCCGCTACAACATCGCCTACGGCCGCGATGGAGCGACCGAGGCGGAAATCGAGGCGGCGGCCCGGGCGGCGCAGATCCACGATTTCATCCTCAGCCTGCCGGAGGGCTATGACACGGCGGTGGGCGAGCGCGGACTGAAACTCTCCGGCGGCGAGAAGCAGCGCGTCGGGATCGCGCGCACGCTGCTGAAGAACCCGCCGATCCTGCTGCTCGACGAGGCGACCAGCGCGCTCGACAGCGAAACCGAGACCGAGATCAAGGAGGCGCTGCGGCGCGCCGGCGAGGGCCGCACGGTGCTGACCATCGCGCACCGGCTTTCGACCATCGCCGAGGCCGACCGCATCGTCGTGCTGGAACAGGGCGAGGTGATCGAGCAGGGCCGCCACGAAGAGCTTCTGGCCCGCGGCGGACGCTACGCCCAGCTCTGGCTGCGCCAGCAGAGCGAGGATGCGGCCTGACGCAGGGGATGTGCTGTGCGTCTCTGCGACCTGACGGCCGATCGCATGACGGTTCCGCGGGTTCGGCCGACAGAAAAACGCGGTACACGGTCGCGAAAATACCTTGCACTTTCATACGATAACATTTTCCCGGACGCATGGTGAAGCTTGTCCTGATGCACAAGGCCGACTCGATATACGAGGACGAGCCGGACGTCGTCTACGATTTCCCACGCGCCTACCTCATAGCGGTTCGGGAGGGGGTCGGCGACTGGATCGTTTACTACGAGCCGGTAAAGGCTGGTCCGCGGGGGTACTTCGCGGTTGCGAAGATCGACCGGGTCATCCCGAAACCGGGGGCCGAGGGGCGATTTCTCGCCATGATTGAACCGGGCAGTTTTCTGCCTTTCGACCGCGAGGTGCCGCGGCTTCGGCTCGGCCGTCCGATGGAGGCTGCCCTGCGCGAGCCAGACGGTACCCCGAAAAAGGGAGGCGCGCTACAACTCGCCGTGCGCCGACTGCCGGAGCGGGACTTCGCGGCCATCGTCAATCGTGGGCTTCCGCAGGACCTGAAGCAGATCGAGGCGACACGTTACGATCCGCAGCGCCCCGAGATGGACGACCCGGCGGCGACTATAGAGCGTCCCGTTCTCGAACGGCTTGCCCGCAGACCTTACCGCGATATCGCGTTCCGACGGAAAGTGCGGGAAGCTTACGGTTACCGTTGTGCGATGTCCGGGTTGATGTTGCGCAACGGCGGAGACCGGCCGGAAGTGCAGGCAGCACACATACGCCCTGTGGAACATCGAGGCAGCGACTCGGTGCGTAATGGCTTGGCCTTGTCCGGTACACTGCACTGGATGTTCGACCGCGGACTGATTTCGGTGGCGGACGACTGCGAAACCATCCTTGTGTCTCACAACAAGGTGCCCGGTGAGGTCGTCAGGCGGCTCCTGTCACCGGACACCAAGCTGATCCGGCCGCGCGACGCGCGGAACGCGCCGCATCCCGACAACCTGCGCTGGCACCGCGAGAATGTCTTTGGGCGCGCAGTGTCGGACGGGCCGACGCCGGGGCGATAGCGGTGCTGCGGAGCGACCGGTCACGGAGCGGACCCTGATGGCCGCGTTTGTCGGGGGGCGCTGACCTCGCCGCGGCAGCACCGCGACTGCCCCGGGATATTTGAGAACCAGAGAGGGCTGCGTTCACTCTGCGGCGCGCATTCGCGGGCCCACTGGTAGCGGCAGGGTGTCGGCGCCATCGTCGTCGGTCCAGATAATCTCCGTGGCGCCGGCGCGGCGCGCTTCGCGCTGCAGCGCCCAGTCGCGGGCGGCTGTGCTGGCGCGGCCGAAGGAGAGACGTGCGAGCAGGCGGGCGAACCAGTGCACGTAGGTCGTGGCCCAGACCCGGACGGCGAGCATGGAGGGGGTCACGACCAGGGTCAGCACGGTGGCGATGCCGAGGCCGAAGACCACCGCGGTGGCGAGCTGCTTCCACCAGAGGGCCGTGGGGCTGTCGAAGGTGTAACCACCCTCGGCGAAGTTCAGGCTCAGGCCGATCGCCATCGGGGCGAGGCCGGCCATCGTGGTGATGGTGGTCAACAGAACCGGGCGGATCCGCGCCTGCGCGGTGCGGATGATCGCCTCGATCCGCGGCATGTAGCGGCTGTATTCCTGAAAGGTGTCGATCAGGATGATGTTGTTGTTCACCACGATGCCGGCCAGCGCGACGATCCCGGTGCCGGTCATGATGATCGAGAAGGTCTGGTTCATCACCAGCATGCCGATCAGCACCCCGGTGGTCGAGAGCACCACCGCGAGCAGCACCAGCACGGCGTTGTAGAAGCTGTTGAACTGCGCCAGCAGGATGATGAACATCAGGCCAAGTGCCGCGGAGAAGGCCGACGAGAGGAAGGCCTGGCTTTCGGCCTGTTCTTCCTGGTCGCCGGTCCATTCATAATCGACGCCGGGGGGCAGGGCGCCGCTTTCGATCCAGGTCGTCAGCGCGGCGATGCGTTCGTTGGGGGTGACCGGCACGAGGCGGGCCTCCCCGCCATCGATCGCGGCTTGCAGGTCGCGCTCTGCGGCGGCGTCGCCACGGTCGATGATCTTGTAGGCGGTGCCGTCGAGCGCGGTGACGTCGGCGTCCGTGCCGGCCGGGCGCAGTGTAGCCAGGGTCACCTCGGTCTGCGCGCCGTCCACGGTCGCGGTCTCGACCAGTTTCTGCAGTCCCGGGGCCACGTCGGCCTTGACGTCGAAGTGGCGCTTCTGGTCGACGCGCGTGATTTCGGCGAGTTTCGGCACCGGCGTGCGGGTGATGAAGTTCGACAGCGGCACCAGCCCGTCGGTGGTGCGGACCTTCAACGTGTCGAGGGTCGACAGGACGCGGTTCTCTTCGGGCAGGCGGACGCGGATCTCGATCTCCTCGTCCGAGGAGTCGACGCGCATCGTGTCGAGCAGCAGACCGCGGGTAACCAGTTGCACCATGGCGCCGACCGTGGCGACATCGGCGCCGTAGCGCCCGGCCTTGGCGACATCGACGTCGATCTGCCAGTCGATGCCGGGCAGAGGGCGGGTGTCCTCGATCAGCGTGAGGCCCGGCGTGCGTTCGAACTCGGCGCGCGCGAGACCCGCGGCCTCGGTCAGGGTCTCGAAGTCGTCGGCCATCAGGCGCAGGTGCACGGGTTTGCCGCTGGCCGGTCCGCGGTTCTGCGACAGGATCTCGATGCGCACGCCGGGCAGGGCGGCAAGTTCCTCGGTCAGTTCCGCCATCACCAGATCGCCGTCGAGGTCGGGCCGATCGGTGCGGTCTTCCCAGGGAATGGTCTCGAGCTGGATCTGGCCGATCATGTCCTTGGGTTGCGCCGCGCCGGAGGCGTCCGTGTTCAGGCCGCCCTCGCCGGCGAAGGAGAAGGCGTTCTTGATGCCGGGATGGGCCAGAACAATTTCCTCGGCCTCGCGGATCAGCGCGTCTTTTTCGTCGAGGCTGAGGTTGCCGCGGGCAAGGACGTAGACGATGGCCTGCTCGGTCTCGGATTCGACGAAGAACTCGACCCCGTTGTTGTTGTTGGAAAAGTAGATCATCACTGTGCCGACGAAGACGAAGACCGTGCCCGCGACGACGAGGGGCATGACGGGATTGCCGGCGATGAAGGCGATGACGCGCCCGAAACCGGACCGCCGGTAGCCGGCCTCGATCCGTTCCGGCGCGGGGTTCAGCAGACGCGATGCGAGCCAGCGTCCGCCGCGGCCTGCGCGGGTCAGGAGCGCGAAGGCGGCCAGCAGTGCCAGGAGAAAACCGCCAAGGCCCGCCGCGAGTGCCGCAACCGCCCCGAGGATCAGCAGGAAGACGACGAGGAAGGTCGGGATGACCGAGCCGAGGATGTCGAGCCCATCGAGGGCCGCGAAGCGGGTGCCGATGGTCTCGAAGGCCAGCGGCATCAGCAGGCCGACCAGCGCCATCGCGAGGCCTGCGAGCGGGAAGAGCGCGAGGTGCAAATACCAGCGCAGGTTTGCGATCGCGGCCATGTAGTCGGCCATCCAGCGCTCCAGCCGCCCGGTGGCGCCACCCATGACCGGCAGGTAGATCAGCGCCACCACCAGCGAGGCGGAGAGCACGAAGATCAGCGTGACCGGCAGCATGCCCATGAACTCGCCGGGCACGCCGGGCCAGAACAGCATCGGCAGGAAGGCGCAGAGCGTCGTGGCCGTCGAGGAGATGATCGGCCAGAACATGCGCTTGGCGGCCTCGACGTAGGAATGCATCGGGCCCACGCCCTCGCGCTGGCGCGCGTCGGCGTATTCGACCACCACGATGGCCCCGTCGACCAGCATTCCGACCGCGAGGATTAGCCCGAACATCACGATGTTCGAGATCGAGATGCCCATCAGCGCGAGGAAGGCGAAACAGAGCAGGAAGGAGGTCGGGATCGCGAAGCCGACCAGAAGGGCTGCCCGGATGCCCAGGGCGGCAAGCACGACGATCATCACCAGCGCCACGGCGGTGAAGACCGACCCAAGGAGCTGCTGGACCATCGAATCGACGATGCGCGACTGGTCGTTCGAGGTGCCGACCTCGATCGCCGCGCGCAGACCATCGGGCCAGTCCGCGCTGCGTTCGGCGACCAGTTCCTTGACCAGGGTGGCGGTGTCGATGAGGTTGTAGCCCTTGCGCTTGACCACCTGAAGGGCCATCGAGTTCTCGCCGTTGAAGCGCGCGGTGCCGAGACGGTCCTCGAAGGTGAGGTTGATCTTGGCGAGATCGCCCAGCGTGACCACACGGTCGCCGTTGGTCTTGACCGGCAGGTCGTAGATGTCGCGCGGCTCGTCGAAGCTCGAGGGGATCTTGACCGCGAAGGTGCCCTGCGCAGTCTCGACCTCGCCGGCGGCGATCAGCTGGTTGTTGTTCTGGACCGTGTTCAGCAGCTCGGCGGCGGTGACGTTGTAGGCCTCGAGGCGCAGCGGGTCGATCACGACCTCGACCATCTCGTCGCGGCTGCCGGCGATGCCGGCCTCCAGCACCGCGTCCATCGCCTCGAGGTCGTCCTGCAGGTCCTTGGCGATGCGGCT
Source organism: Roseobacter sp. FCG-D35 (assembly GCF_033436665.1). Lineage (NCBI taxonomy): Bacteria > Pseudomonadati > Pseudomonadota > Alphaproteobacteria > Rhodobacterales > Roseobacteraceae > Roseobacter > Roseobacter sp. FCG-D35. The sequence goes on along the minus strand of NZ_JAWQFO010000001.1, from coordinate 756,642 downwards.
CATCGTGCGTTCAGGCAGGGGGCCGGTGAGGTTCACGATGATGATCGGGAATTCCGAGAAATTGATCTCGGTGATCGTGTATTGCTCGGCGCCTTCGGGGAAATCCGCCTCGGCCCGACCCATGGCGTCGCGCACGTCCGCCAGCGTCTTGGTCTTGTCCCAGCCGAATTCGAACTCGAGCGCCACGCCGGCGAAGTTTTCCGAGGCCGTCGCGGACATCTTGTCGAGCCCGTCGAGGTCGGCAAGCTCGGTTTCCATCGGCTTGACCAGCAGGGTTTCGCTGTCGGCCGCGGAAATTCCCGGGAACGGCACCGAAACGAAGAGCGCCGGGATCTCGATGTCCGGTTCGCCTTCTTTGGGCAGCGTGGTGTACGCGTATCCGCCCACGACCAACGAGAGCACGATGAAGGCCAGCACCATCCGCGCGCGGTGGGCGGCCCAGTCGACGATGCCGGTCACTGGCCGAGGTCCCTGTAGGTCGGGTCGGCCTCGACCCCGGCGATCACGTATTCCTGTCCGACCACGATGACGTCGGCGCTGTCGGGCAACCCGGTGAGCCAGACCCCCTGCGGGGTGTCGCGCATCAGGTCGACCGCGTGGAAGGCGACGATATTGCCATCTTCGATGGTCCGCACGCCAAGGCGCCCGTCGTCGTTGAGCGTCAGCGCAGATTGCGGCAGCAGGTGCGCGGAGGCGCTATCGGTCGAGATGGAAATGTCCGCGGCCTGCCCGTCGCGGATCCTGAGGTCGCTGTTCGGGACCTCGATCTCGACCCGGAAGGTGCGCGTTGTGGGGTCGGCCGAGCGCGACACGAAGGTGACCGCGCCTTCGACGAGGTCGCCCGTAACAAGGCGTGTGACGGTCTCGGCGCCGACCGAGACGCGCTTGATCTCGGCCTCGGGAACAAAGCCCACGATCTTGATCGGATCGAGCTGGATCACCGTGGCGCAGAGATCGCCCGGCTGAAGCAATGCACCAAGTTCGGCGGTATCCGTCTCCAGTAGGCCAGCGAAAGGCGCTTCGATCGTCAGGCGCTCGATTTCCTTCTCAGCCGAAGCCACGTTGGCCTGCGCCGAACGGATGCCCGAGGCCGCGGCCTCGACGCCGGCCCGCGCCGATTCCAGCGAGGACTCGGCGACCGCCAGCGCGGCATCGGCGCTGGCCACGCGGGTGGTCGAGGCGAAACCGCTGTCGCTGAGTCGGGCCGAGGCGTTCTGGTTGATCCTGGCCTCTTCGATCTGGGCCTGCGCGCGCTTGACCATCGCCTCGGCCTCGGGTACGCGCGACTGCGCCTCGTCGAGCTGCGCCCGGGCCTGTTCCAGCGACACGCCGCGCGTGCCCTCGTCGAGCTCGCACAGCAGTTGGCCGGTGTCGACCGCGGCACCTTTCCGCAACGGTTCGGAGGTTACGGTAGAGGCGGTCTCGGCCCGGACCTCGACCTGCCGCGCTGCCGCGGTCTCGCCGCGCAGGGCAACGGCGGTCTCGATCTCACGTGCCTCGGAGCGCTGGACAACGACCTTGACGAGGCCGCTGCGCGCTTCGGCGGCGGCCTCCTGCGCCAGGTCGGATTCCGGGATGGCCTGCGTGTCCGCGGGTGCGTCCGGTGCGTCCATGCCCAGCCGCGCCATCGTCTCGGGGCGCTGGAACACCCACAGATACAGCAGTGCGGACACGGTGATTGCCGCCAGCAGGGAGAAGATGCGCATCGAGGGCCCCTTGTCGTCGTCGCGTACCGTGCGCAGATCACGCGCTCGGTTCCTTGGAATATAGGAACGTTACGCTAAACCAACCAGTTCAGATTAGCTTTTTCTGCAGTGCGGGGCAATTCCGCCGAGTGCGACCTATCCGCCGCCCGGCGCCACCTCTTGGCTTGGCCGTCCCGCCGCGGTAAGAGGGGCGCCAACCGGGCGGCAAGGCAGGGCAGTATGAGCAATTCCGACAGTTTCATCGACGAGGTCAACGAAGAGGTCCGCCGAGACCGGCTTTTCGCGCTGATCCGGCGCTATGGCTGGATCGCGGTGCTTGTCATCGTGCTGATCGTGGGCGGTGCGGCGTGGAACGAATATCGCAAAGCCCAGAATCGTGCCGCCGCCGAGACGCTAGGCGACGATATCCTGGCCGCGATGGGCGAGGAGGATGCCGGGCTGCGGGCGCAGGCTCTGGGCGAGACGCCGGCAGAGACCCCCGAAGCACGGGCCGTCCTTGCTTTGCTGACCGCCGGCAGCAGCGCCGAGGCCGAGGAAACCGGTCAGGCGGTCGCCGAACTCGACAGCGTGGCGACAGACGGCGACGTGCCCGAGATCTATCGCCAGATCGCTGCCTTCAAGGCGGTGGTCATCCAGACAGATACCCTGCCGCCCGAGGAATTGCGCCAGCGTTTCGAGGCCCTTGCGCAGCCTGGCTCTCCGCTGCGCCTGCTTGCCAACGAGCAACTTGCCCTGCTCGATATCCGCGAGGGAAATACCGAAGCGGCGCTGGACCGTTACAATGCGATCCTGCAGGACGCGGAACTGTTCGGAGACTTGCAACAAAGAGCGTTGCAGGTGATTGTTGCGCTGGGCGGAACACCCGAACTGAACGGCGTGTCTGAACCGGCCGAGTGATGCGCGGGCCTTGGCCGGGGCGACCCTAACGATTTGGACAGAGCGAGCAGGGCCATGATTGCAGTTTCCGAGAACACCGCGGGCGGTGCGCAGAAGTTTCTCGGCCTTGCCGGGCTGGCTGCGGCCGTGCTGCTTACGGCATGCACCGAGCCGGACGTGATCCTGCCGGGCAAGCGCGAGGACATCCGCTCGGTGCTGCAGGAACCCGATCCGTTCGCCGAGGAAACCGCCGCCAGCCGCCAGAACTTCAGCCGTCCGATCTCGCTGCCCGGGTCCCGGGTCAATGCAAGCTGGCCCCAGGCCACGGGGACGCCAACCTACCGAGTTTCACATGCGGCGCTGTCCGCGACGCCGCGCCTGATCTGGTCGGCCGATATCGGTGACGGCGACAGCCGGCGCCAGCGCATCACCGCCGATCCGGTGGTCGAGGGCGGGCGCATCTTCACGCTCGATGCCGGCACCATCGTCACAGCGACCTCAACTTCCGGGCAAACCCTCTGGACCCGTGACATCCGGCCCGCGGGTGAGCGCGCGGGCTTTGCCACCGGCGGCGGTCTCGCGGTCAACAACGGCACGCTTTACGTCAGCCAGGGATACGGGGTGCTGGTGGCGCTCGATGCCACGACGGGCGGCGAACGCTGGCGCCAGAAGCTCGACGCCAGCGGATCGGGAACGCCGACCGTTTTCGGCGACCTTGTCTATCTGACCGCCGGGGATGACACCGGCTGGGCGGTGCGCACCGCGGACGGAAGGGTCGAGTGGCAGATCGGATCGGTCAACGATATCGACAACGTGCTCGGCGCTCCGGCGCCCGCCATCGGAGGTGATCTCGCGATCTTCGGCTTCGGTTCGGGCGACGTGCAGGCCGTCTTCCGGCGTGGCGGGCTGCCGCGCTGGGATGCCGCCGTGCTGGGCGAACGTTTTGGCAGGGCTTCGGGCGAGGTCGGCGACGTGACCGGCTCGCCGGTGATCGTCGGCAACCGTGTCTATGTCGGCAACCAGTCGGGCCGCATCGTGGCGCTCAACCTCGGCTCGGGTGAACGGATCTGGACCGCACGCGAAGGCGCGGTCGGCCCTGTTTTCCCGGCCGGCGACAGCCTCTTCGTGATCTCCGACATCAACGAGCTTTTGCGGCTCAACGCCAGTGACGGCAGCCGGGTCTGGGGCGTGGAACTGCCCAATTTCACCCGCGAACGTCCGCGCAAGCGCTTCGAGGTCTACGCCCACTACGGTCCGATCCTGGCCGGGAACCGCATCGTCGTGTCCGGTAACGACGGGGTGTTGCGCTTTTTCGATCCGCGCGATGGCCGGCAGGTCGGCGCCGTCGAGGTGCCGGGCGGCGCGACCACGGCGCCCGTCGTTGCCGGCGGCACGCTTTACGTCGTCTCGGCCTCGGGCCAACTGCTGGCCTATCGCTGAGGGCTTTCCGTCGCGGGGAAGTTGCGTTACACGCACTCCCTGACCTCTGGCCCGGAGCCCGCTTTCATGTCCTTCACCCTCGCCATCGTGGGGCGTCCCAACGTCGGCAAGTCCACGCTGTTCAACCGGCTGGTGGGCAAGCGGCTGGCACTGGTCGACGACCAGCCCGGCGTCACGCGCGACCTGCGCGAGGGCGAGGCGCGGCTCGCGGACCTGCGCTTTACCGTGATCGACACGGCGGGGCTCGAGGATGTCACCGACGACAGCCTGCAGGGCCGGATGCGCCGGCTGACCGAACGCGCCGTCGACATGGCCGATATCTGCCTCTTTCTGATCGACGCCCGCGCCGGCGTGACGGCGACCGACCTCGTCTTTGCCGAGATCCTGCGCAAGCGCTCGGCCCGCGTCATCCTCGCCGCCAACAAGGCCGAGGGGGCGGCGGCGGACGCCGGGCTGCTTGAGGCCTACTCGCTGGGGCTGGGCGAGCCGATCCGGCTGTCGGCCGAGCATGGCGAGGGGATGATGGACCTTTATGCCGAGCTGATGCCGGTGGTCGACGCCTTCCAGGAGGCGGCGGCGCAGGCGGACCAGGACGCGCCGGAAACGGACGTGACGCTCGACGAGGACGCCGGGGACATGGAGGATGCGGTCCCGGTGCCGACCCGCGCCAAACCGTTGCAGGTCGCCGTCGTCGGGCGGCCCAACGCAGGCAAATCGACGCTGATCAACCGGATCATCGGCGAGGATCGTCTGCTGACCGGCCCCGAGGCCGGCATCACCCGCGACGCGATCTCGCTGCGCACGGAATGGGCCGGGGCGGACGGCGTTGGCGTGCCGATGCGCATCTTCGACACCGCCGGGATGCGCAAGAAGGCCAAGGTTCAGGAAAAGCTAGAGAAACTGTCGGTGAGCGATGGCCTGCGCGCGGTGAAATTCGCCGAAGTGGTGGTCGTGCTGCTCGACGCGGCGATTCCCTTCGAACAGCAGGACCTGCGCATTGCCGACCTCGCCGAACGCGAAGGTCGCGCGGTCGTCGTCGCCGTAAACAAGTGGGACGTCGAGGAGGACCGGCAGGGCAAGCTGCATGCGCTCAAGGAAGCCTTCGAGCGCCTGTTGCCGCAACTCAAGGGCGCCCCGCTGGTCACGGTCTCGGCCAAGACCGGGCGCGGGCTCGACCGGCTGCACGCCGCGATCATGCAGGCCTACGACGTCTGGAACCGCCGCGTGAGCACCGCGCAGCTTAACCGATGGCTGACCGGCATGCTCGAGCAGCACCCGCCGCCTGCGCCTCAGGGCAAGCGCATCAAGCTGCGCTACATGACCCAGGCCAAGACGCGCCCGCCGGGGTTCGTGGTGATGTGTTCGCATCCCGACAAGGTGCCGGACAGCTACACGCGCTACCTCGTGAACGGTTTGCGGCTCGACTTCGACATGCCGGGCACGCCGATCCGGCTGTGGATGCGCGGGCAGGGCGACGCGAACCCCTACAAGGCGCGCAAGAAAGCCGGCCCCTCGAAGCTGCGCAAGCACACCGAGGGCCGCCGCAAGACCTGACGCCGGTCGGCGGCTTGTGCATTTGCGCTTGGGCGTATCCCGGCGAAGTTGTATGATACTCTCATTTCGAGAAATTGTTTTTGATTTGGAGGTATTGTCATGAAAACCATCGCGATCCTTTGCGACGGCACCTGGAACAGTCCGGACATGGAGCGGGACACCCATGTCTATCGCCTGTTCGAGGCGTGCCATGTCGAGGACAGTCCTGATCAGGTGGTGCGCTACTTTCCCGGTGTTGGCGTGGCGGCGGGCAGCGGGCGGATGCGCACCTTCATCGGACGCCAGGCGCAGAAGTTCGGCGGCGGCGCCTTCGGCTGGGGTCTGAACCGCAACATCAAGGAAGCCTACCGCGCGCTCTGCGAGGACTACGAGCCGGGCGACAGGGTGATGATCTTCGGCTTCTCGCGCGGGGCCTACACGGCGCGCTCGCTCGGCGGGCTGATCCGCAAGGGCGGCATCCTCGAAAACCCGACCGAAGACCGGATCGACGAGGTCTTCAAGCTCTACCGGGCGCGCGGACCCGAGAACAAGCCCGATGCGCCGGAGATCTGGAAGGCGCGGCGCAGGTTCTCGCCGAAGGTGGCGACCTCGCAAAAGGATCTCGAGATGCGCGGCGACGACTCGGTGCTGATCGACATCGCCTATATGGGCATCTGGGACACGGTCGGGGCGCTTGGCATCCCGACCAGCGTACTGGGGGCCGCGGCTTCGTTCTGGAACAGCCGCTACAAGTTTCACGACACGGATCTCAGCAGCCTCGTAGGCTCCGCCCGCCACGCGGTGGCATTGGACGAGCGCCGGCGATTCTACGAGCCGAGCCTGTGGAACAACCTCGACCGCAAGGGCGACGATCCGGGCCTCAACAAGGGTGACACGAGCCCCGACCGGCCCTACCAGCAGGCCTGGTTCGTCGGCACGCACAGCATCGTCGGCGGATCGGCACAGGCCTTCGCGCTGTCGGCGATCCCGCTGCAATGGGTCTGGGAGGGCGCGGAGCGGCAAGGACTGAAGCTGGCGCCGGGCGCCAGGATTCCGGACGTCGATCCCGACCCGTTGCTCGAGGCCGACGAGATTGACAACTCCGGCTGGTTCTACAAGGTCGCCCCGCAACTCATGGCCTGGCGCAAAGGCCCGACGGGGCGCGATGCGGTGCATCCCACGGCGCGGCAGCGGATCCGCGAATACCGCGACGAAGGCTACCGGCCGGGAAGCCTCGCCGAACTGATCGAGGACATCATCAGCGAAGTCGTCGAGGAAATCACCGGCGCGGACGAACCCGACCGGCGGCGCGCCTGACGCACCAGAGGCTCCGAATGGCCTTGCCGCGCCGCCGCGCAAGTGGTTAGGAGGCCGCGACGAGGGCAGGGGGCCGCGGATGACGCAACCGGAAGACACCGAAATACTTGCGCGGGTCGAAGCCGCCCCGGCGCGGCGCGTGATCGGCATCGGAGCGCTGATGCTGCTGGGCGCGATGCTGATCTACATCGCCTTCTCGCAACCGCCGACCTTCGGCTGGCAGATCTTCCTGCTGGTTATCGGCGGCGGTGCACTCTGGATGGGCGAGAGGATGCGCCGCGCGACCGCCACCGCGCTGGAACTCACCCAGGCGGAGTTGCGCGACAGCGCGGGCACGACCCTTGCGCGGGTCGAGGACATGGTGGCCGTCGACCGCGGCCTGTTCGCCTTCAAGCCGTCCAACGGGTTCCTGCTGAAGGTCTCGGCGCGCGCGCCGCGCGCCTGGCACCCGGGCCTCTGGTGGCGCATCGGCGGCAGGATCGGCGTCGGCGGGCTGGCGCCTCAGCGTCAGACCCGGGCCATGGCCGAGATCATCGCTTCGCTGATCGCGCGGCGCCGGGCCTGAGGCTCACTCGGTACCCCAGCGCACCGAGGGCGCATAGCGGGGGCGGGTGAACACGAAATTGCTCATGTCGTGATCCTGAAGCCCGACGCGGAACGGCGCGTCGTACTCGCTGCGCGTCTCGACAACGGTGATGTATTCGTCCGGAGCAAGTTTCGGCAGGCTGCCAGCCCATCGTGTCACGTCGTCCTGGGTCGCATTCGAAACCGCGCCGACGCCCTTGGACCAGTCCAGCTCGTATTTCTTGTCGGTGTCATTCCACTGCACCGATGTCACGCGCAACGCGCTTTCCGATCCCGACCGGGTCAAGTAGTCGAAGAGCGAACGCGCGCCCTGCAGGAACTGCAGGTCCATCGGCGTGGTCTGGCGCGAGATCAGGTCTCCGATGGTATAGGCGGCCTTCTGGTTGATCGCGTGCTGTCGATAGGAATCGAAGGCCGAGTACATCACCATGAACGCAACGAAGAGCGCGGGCAGGATAATCACCGTCTCGATGGCGATAGACGCCTCCTGGGACCGCGCAAAGCGTCGCAGCGGGCGTACGAAAAAGGCAGCGACGGCCATCATTCCGGCTCCTGCACGAAGGCGGCAAGCGCGATCATCGTGGCCTTGCCAGCGCCGTCCTTGCCGTAGTGACGCCCCAGACCGGTCGTCGGGAACACCGGATCGAACCGGTAGCAGGCGCGCAGCAGCATCAGCTGGTGATCCGCGCCCGGCTCGAACTTGCGCGGGGGTTCCGGATCCGCCGAGATGTCGACGCAATCGGCATCATCGGCAAGACCGGAAAAACCGCGCACGTTCATCGGGGTCATTTCGAGCCGCAACGTGCGCTCGCATTCCGCGAGAAACCCCGAATATTCGCAGATGCGTGCCTTGATCTCGTCGTGCTTCGGCGTGTTGCCGGTCGACAGCCGGATGTCGCGCACCGCAAGATCGAGCCCGCGATCCAGAAACACCTGTCGGTAGGAATAGACGCCCATCTCGACCGAGGTCATGAAAATCGTGAAGACCAGCGGGACCATCACAACGAACTCGACGAGGATCTGGCCGTTTTCGTCGTCGCGGAAACGGGCCGCAAAGCGCCGCGCCGCCCGCATCATTGCGTGAGCCTCAGCTGGTTGATCTGGCGCGCGATGGTGGAGAAGACCTCGTTGATCTGCGAGCCCTGCGCCGTGAAGAAATGCGACGGCGTCGAGGCACAGTCGCGCATCTGCTGCTCGGGCGTGCCGGGCGCTTCGAAGGCGATCGTGTAGACCACGATGGGACGGTCCGTCGCCTTTGCCAGATCGCACTGCTTCTTGAAGCTCGACACGTTGGTCGAGGCGCTGGTCAGCTGTTCGCGGTGACCTTTGTCCTTGCGGGATTTCTGATCGAGCTCGACGGTCGGATTGAGAATGTGCATCTCGTCTTTCGGGCGCACCTGTTCGGTGATCTGTCCGTCGGTCATCAGCACGATGTATTTGACCGTCTCGTCATCGCGGTATCCGGCGGGCCGGTTGCGGAACTCGTTCGGGATCAGGCCGGCGTCGGCCATGGCGGCAAAATGCGGCTGCGAGGCAGGGTTAAGCAGCGCCAGCGCCCATTTCATGGCGTAATGCGTGCCGGTGCCGTCATGCATGCGCATCGTGGTGATCAGATCGTCGAGGTTGCCGGCCTTGTTCGAGGCATATCGGATCGATGAGCGGTCCTGCGGGCACCAGCCCCAGTCCATGACAGCTGAAGCGATGGTCCAGTTCATGAACAGCGGAACCTGCGCATAGGTGCCGGCCGCGGGCAGTGTAGCCGTGTTGAAATCCGAGGTATTCAGTTCGAAACAGCTCGAGTTGTTGGGATAGACGAAGCGCCTGGTGTCGTCCTTGTCCTTGCCGTCACCGGCGCTTTTCCAAGGCGGGAGTTGGGTGTGATTGAACTGCTCGTCGACGCCGCCATCGTCCTCGTCGAGCGCCATCGCCGCGTAGCGCACGCCGCCGAGCCGGTTGAACATGAACGGGCCGGGGTTGGTCTGGCCGGCGTAGGGAATGATGTTGATCGAAGTGTGGTCGATCGCGCTGCCTTCCAGAACGATCTTGACGAAATTCTTGGCGGCAGGACGCAGGTTGTCCATGCGCGAATTGTAACGCATCGAGCCCGAGATATCGAGAACGAGCGAGATTTCCACGTTGGGCACGCGCTCGACGGCCGCGCTGGCCGCCGGCACCGGCAGGGTGTCGAGCCCCAGGCGGTGCATGAACTGGGTCCGGGTGTCCATCCGCGCCGTCGCGGTCACCGAGCGGTAGTTGAGGCCTGCATCCGGCACCACGCTGGTGAGGTACTCGCGCAGGCCCGCCTTGTCGAAATAGTCCTCGACCACGGCTTTGGGGTCGAGCTGCTGGTCGAGATCGGCAGCGGCGAGAACCGCACGGTCCATCGTGTTCTGCAATCGGGTCCGGTCCATCTCGTTGTGCATGAGATCGACGCCGATTCCGGCCACAAGCACCATCATCAGGATGATGAACAGGGCGAAGATGGTCATGGCGCCATCCTCGCTGCGCAAAAAAAATCTGAGGGGGAGTGGTTTACGTTTTCGAGCGCCGGAGCGGGCGCGATCTGCACAGAGCGACATAATCTTCACCGGAATCAGTTCTAGATAAGCAGTCAGCGTGATAGCGCCGTGTGCAGAAGTGGCCGGAGAATAGGGCGGCAATCGGGCGGTCCGCGCGGATTTTTGCGGCCAAAACAAAAGTTTGGTGACACTGTTCCGGAGCGCGCACCGATGGCCGGTCGCGTCGCCGAACTGTCCGCGGATGGCGTGATCCCGCGTGGAGAGTGTCACGAAAGCGCATCCGCAATCTGCCCGCTTTTGTGGCAATCGCGATGGGCTGCCCCTAGGCTGGCCTCGTGCGACTCAGTGCGCAGGGACGGCCAGAGGGAGGAAGACAGTGAATCAGCACCTGACGGAACCGAGTTTTCGCGAAAGCGTCGACCAGATGTTCAACCGCGCCGTGGCGCTCATGGACCTGTCGCCGGGGCTCGAGGAAAAGATCCGCGTTTGCAACGCGACCTACACGGTGCGTTTCGGCGTCCGGCTACGTGGCCAGATCCATACCTTCACCGGCTACCGCTCGGTGCATTCCGAACACATGGAACCCGTGAAGGGCGGCATCCGCTACTCGATGGGCGTCAACCAGGACGAGGTCGAGGCGCTGGCGGCGCTGATGACCTACAAGTGCGCGCTGGTCGAGGCGCCGTTCGGCGGCTCAAAGGGCGGGCTGTGTATCGACCCGCGCGACTGGGACGAGCACGAGCTCGAGCAGATCACCCGGCGCTTCGCCTACGAGCTGATCAAGCGCGATCTCATCAACCCCAGCCAGAACGTCCCGGCGCCTGACATGGGCACGGGCGAGCGCGAGATGGCCTGGATCGCCGACCAGTACAAGCGCATCCATACCACCGACATCAACGGCAACGCCTGCGTCACCGGCAAGCCGCTCAACGCCGGCGGCATCGCGGGACGGGTCGAGGCGACGGGCCGCGGCGTGCAATACGCGCTGCGTGCGTTCTTCCGTGACACGGAGGGCGTCAAGAAGGCGGGCATGAGCGGTACGCTCGACGGCAAGCGGGTGATCGTTCAGGGCCTCGGCAACGTGGGCTACCACGCCGCCAAGTTCCTCTCTGAGGAGGACGGGTGCAAGATCATCGGCATCATCGAACGCGACGGGGCGCTGTTCGGCGAGGACGGGCTCGACGTCGACAAGGTGCGGTCGTGGATTTCGAAGCACGGCGGCATCTCGGGCTTTTCGGACCGGCACCACGTCAAGGACGGCGCCCTGGTGCTGGAAGAGGACTGCGACATCCTCGTTCCGGCGGCGCTCGAAGGGGTCATCAACCTGCAGAACGCCGATCGCATCAAGGCGCCGCTGATCATCGAGGCGGCGAACGGGCCGGTCACCGCGGGCGCCGACCAGGTGCTGCGCGAACGTGGTACGGTGATCATCCCGGACATGTACGCCAACGCGGGCGGCGTGACGGTCAGCTACTTCGAATGGGTCAAGAACCTCAGCCACATCCGGTTCGGGCGCATGCAGCGGCGGCAGGAGGAATCGCGCCACCAGTTGCTGATCGACGAGCTGGAAAGGCTCTCGAAGGACAAGGAACTCGGCTGGACGCTGAGCCCCGGCTTCAAGGAACGCTATCTGCGCGGGGCCGGAGAGCTCGAGCTGGTGCGCTCGGGACTCGATGACACGATGCGGGTGGCCTACGATTCGATGGCTGCCGTCTGGCACGGGCGCGACGACGTCGACGATCTGCGCACAGCGGCGTACCTGGTGGCCATCGACAAGGTCGCGTCGAGCTACCGCGCCAAGGGTCTCTAGAAAAACGCCGCGGGCGGCGGATCGCTCCGCCGCCCAGCCAAGGTGCGCCGACTATGTGAACAGGTCAGTCGACCATGCGGAAGTAGGGCGCCTTGAGGAAATCCTCGGTGCCTTCACCTTCGCAGAAGCCCATGTTCATGTTGGAGGTGCCGTCGATTCGGCCCAGCGACTGGAACGACACGCCCTCGATCCCGTCCGCATTGGCGGCGAACTGGATATCCTTGACGGCGAGAATCTGCGCGCCGTAGCCCTGAAGCGACGAGGCTGCCTCGAAACCGCCGAGCGTCATGATCAGTGCGCCGCCGCCAGCAGCACAATTGTCGTCGGCGCCCATCCGGACGTGCGATGCGACGACCGACTTGATGGCCGTATTCGTCGTCGCGAAAATGCTTTCTTCGAGTACCACGCCGTTCTGGAAGTTGATCGTGCAATTGGTCACGAAAACGACGTTCTCGTAAGTCCCGGTCTCGATCGTGACGGAGGATTTTCCCTTGGAGCAATCGGCCTTGTAGAACGTCGGGCCCTGGTTGAAATCCGCGACGGACAGTTTGCCGGACTTCGGGGTCAGGGTCGTCGGAGCCGCTTCGGTAAAACCGACCGGCTGGAATTTCGAGCTGTAATTCTCGAGCACGTCGAGGTTGCCCGCATAGAGGCTGTTGATGATCTCCGGCAGCACCTTGAGCAGACGCAGGTGGTAGGCGCCGTTGCGCAGGGCGAGCTGCAGGCCCTCGTTGGTCTCGAAGCCCGAGTTCGGCAGGTCGAGGTCGTTGGTATCCGGCATCGACACGACCGTTCCGGGCTCGAAGAAGTTGTTCGAGTTCAGGCTGACGTAGGTGTTCGAATGCAGGCAGAAGCCGTCGAAATAGGCGTTGTTCGACTGGATGTCGACGACCTGTTCCGCGACGAAGCCTTCGTTGAAGCAGGGCGGGAAGTAGGTCGAATAGATCGAACGCCGGCGCAGGTCGAAGGTGCTTTGGCCGATGATGCGCAGCAGCAGGTTGCGCGAGGCGTTGCCGCGTTCAGAGGTCATGTCGGGCTGGACCCGGACGGCGGTGCGCGAGTTCTGGTCGACCGTGAAGGTCAGCGTGTCCTGGTCCCATGTGCCGAAATCGATGTCGGACGCCACCAGCGCCGCGCCGTAGACGTCGTTGCGCAGCATGCCGTTGACTGCATCGAGCGCCTGGTTCCGGGCGTCGGCCGGATCCGAGACGTTCTGGCGCGTGTAAAGCGCTGCATGCGCAGCGGTGTCCGCCGTAACCTGCAGGTTCGTGCGTTCCTGCATCGCCTTGTTGAAATCGATGGCAAGGCCGCCCATCACGATGAAGATCAGCGCGAAGAACAAGAACAGGATCGTCGCGGTGCCGTCTTCGGCACGGCGGAACCGATGCAGCGCGGCGCGGAGCGAAGTCTTCGGAAAGCTGGTCATGATCAGAACTCTATGATGTGATGGGAAGCCACGCCGACCTTCACGCTGCTGAATTTCGAGGTCATGAAGGTCAGCGGCATCAGGTCCGTGGCGTTTGCATGGACGGTGGTCGTGACGATGTTCGTCGCGGAATCCACGGAACTCGATATGTCCAGCGACGCGCCGAGATAGGCGAGGTTCGTGTTGATGTAATCCTGGACCGCGGTCTCGCCGTTCAGCCGGTTCAGGGACACGGCCCGGTTGGCATCCTGGACCACGCGCAGGATCTGTGACTTGGCGTGGAAGACCATCGAGATGTTCATGACGACGGCAAGGATGATCGCGAGGATCGGTGTCCAGATGACGGCTTCGACTGAGAAGCTTCCATTTTCGTCCCAAAGAAATTTTCCGGCGCTTCCGGCACTGGGACTTCTGCGCTCTCGGGTGATCTGTGACCGCTTCATCGCAACGAGGCTCACTTCTTACGGATTCAATTCAGTGAACCGACGTTACCGGGACTCTGCGGCAACATTTGGTGCATAACTCGGACCTTTCATTCGACTTCGAAAAGCCTTGCGCTGGACACGTGCTGGATGGAATTGATCATCTGTTCCAGCGCCTTAACACTGGCGCGATGATCTTTGTACTTGCCGCGGTGAGGCGCCGGCCCATTTGAATCCGGCAATTTTGTGGCGCGGAACCCCCGGACTTCCGCCGTCGCAGTGTTCCGATTCGCGGCATCGAGCGGAAAGCGACATCCGTCTGTCGGAATCCGTGCATGACAGGACGCGCTGCGTTGATACTGGATCATAGCGCGGTTAGCGTGCCGTTCGGGGCGCGAGTGGAGTGAGGGATGCGGTTTTCAGGGTTTCGGGTGTTGCGCGAGGGGCTGACAGGCAACCGCGGCTGGGGAGCGCACTGGCGCGATCCGGCGCCGAAGCCGGAGTATGACGTCGTCATCATCGGCGGCGGGGGGCATGGCCTGTCGACCGCCTACTACCTCGCCAGAAACCACGGGATCACCAATGTCGCCGTGCTCGAAAAGGGCTACATCGGCGGCGGGAATGTCGGGCGCAACACGACCATCGTGCGGGCCAACTATTTCCTGCCAGGCAATTCGGAATTCTACAGCCATTCGCTGCGCCTCTGGGAAGGTCTCGAGCAGGACCTGAACTACAACGTGATGCATTCGCAGCGCGGGCTGATCAACCTGTTCCACTCGGACGGTCAGCGCGACGCCTTCGTGCGGCGCGGCAATGCGATGGCGGCACAAGGCGACGACGCGGTGCTGCTCGATCGCGAAGGCGTCCGGCGTCACCTGCCTTACCTCGACTTCGACAACACGCGGTTCCCGATCTACGGCGGGCTTTTGCACCCGCGGGGCGGTACAGCGCGCCACGACGCGGTGGCCTGGGGCTACGCGCGCGGCGCGGATGCCCGCGGCGTCGACCTGATCCAGAACTGCGAAGTTACGGGCATCGACATCGAGAACGGCAAGGTGCGCGGCGTGCAGACGACCCGTGGCGCGATTCGTGCCAGAAAGGTCGCGATCGTCGTGGCCGGCCGGTCGAGCCAGGTCGCGGCAATGGCCGGTCTGCGCCTGCCGATCGAAAGCCACGTCCTGCAAGCCTTCGTGACCGAGGGGCTGAAACCGGTGATCGACCATGTCATCAGCTACGGCATGGGGCACTTCTACATGAGCCAGTCCGACAAGGGCGGGTTGGTCTTCGGCGGAGATCTCGACTTTTACGCCTCCTATGCGGCCCGCGGGAACCTGCCGCTGGCCGAGCACGTGATGGAGGCGGGCATGGCGCTGATGCCGATGATCGGCAAGGCCAAGGTCCTGCGCTCCTGGGGCGGGATCATGGACATGACGCCCGACGGTTCGCCGATCATCGACCGCACAGATACCGAAGGTCTCTACCTCGACTGCGGCTGGTGCTACGGCGGCTTCAAGGCGGTGCCGGGATCGGGTTGGGCGCTGGCGCATCTGATGGCGACCGGCCAGCCCCATGCGAGCGCCGCGAAGTTTCGGCTCGACCGGTTCCGGACCGGGCGTGGCCTGATGGACGAAGAGGGCACCGGCTCTCAGCACAATCTGCATTGAGGCCGGCGATGAAGCAGCATCCGATTATCCGTCAAGGAAATGCGCAATGAGGATCACCTGTCCGATCTGCGGGGAACGCGACCGGCGCGAATTCTACTACAAGGGCCATGCATTGGCCCTCGACCGGCCAGAGCCCGATGTCGGGGAAGAAGCCTGGGACGACTACGTTCACCTGCGCGACAACCCCGCCGGCGAGACCCGCGACCTCTGGCAGCACGAGGCCGGTTGCGGGGCATGGATCGTGGTCACGCGCGACACGCTCACCCATGCAGTCAGCGCGACGGTGCTGGCCTCGGACGCGGCGGGCGGCGCATGAGGATCGCGGACAGAGGCCTTGTCGACCGTTCGGACCCGGTCGCGTTCCGCTTTGACGGGCAGGCATTCAGCGCCTTCAAGGGCGACACCGTCGCATCGGCACTGCTGGCCGGCGGGCAGCGACTGGTGGGCCGGTCGTTCAAGTACCATCGGCCGCGCGGCATCCTGAGCGCGGGCAGCGAAGAGCCGAACGCGTTGCTGACGGTGGGCAGCGGCGCAAGGGCGGAACCGAACGTCCGCGCCACCATGCTCGAGGTCCGCCGGGGGCTCGAGGTCTTCAGCCAGAATGCCAGGCCCGGGCTGCGCTGGGACGCGCTGGCGATCAACGATTTTGCCTGGCGTTTCCTCGGCGCCGGCTTCTACTACAAGACCTTCATGTGGCCGCGCGGCTTCTGGGAAAAGATCTACGAACCGCTGATCCGCCGGGCCGCGGGCCTCGGGGCGCTGAGCGGCGAGGCGGACCAGGATCGCTACGAGAAGGCCTGGGCGTTCTGCGACGTACTGGTTATCGGATCGGGACCGGCAGGGCTGATGGCGGCGCTGGTCGCGGCCAGGGGCGGGGCCGACGTGATCCTTGCCGACGAAGACAGCCTCATGGGCGGACGGCTCAACGGCGAGACCGGCGAGGTTGGCGGGATGCCGGGGCACGCCTGGGCGCGCGAGACCGTCGCGCAACTGGCAGAGATGGACAACGTCCGGCTGATGCCACGCACCACGGTCACCGGCGCCTACGATCAGAGCACGTACGGGGCGCTCGAACGCGTGCCTCCCGATATGGGCGGCGCGCGCGAATGCTTCTGGCGGATCGCGGCCAGGCGCGCGGTCCTCGCGGCGGGCTCCATCGAGCGCCCTGTGGCGTTCCGCGACAACGACCGCCCCGGCATCATGACCGCAAGCGCCGTGAGGACCTATCTCAACCGGTTCGGCGTTGCGCCTGGACGCCGCGTCGCCGTCTTCGGCAACAACGACGACGCGC
Source organism: Roseobacter sp. FCG-D35 (assembly GCF_033436665.1). NCBI lineage: Bacteria > Pseudomonadati > Pseudomonadota > Alphaproteobacteria > Rhodobacterales > Roseobacteraceae > Roseobacter > Roseobacter sp. FCG-D35. The sequence goes on along the minus strand of NZ_JAWQFO010000001.1, from coordinate 740,053 downwards.
ACCGGACCGCGGTCGACCTGCTCGACGCCGGCGTCGAGGTCACGGCGGTGATCGACAGCCGCGCGGATGCGCTGGTGCCGGTCAAGGGCGTGCCGGTCTACCCCGGCTCGGTCGTCGAGGGCAGCGCCGGCCGGCTTGGCCTGAAATCGGTCGCCGTGCGCGGCACCCGTGGCAGTTTCAAGGTCGAGGCCGATTGCCTTGCCGTGTCCGGCGGCTGGAACCCGACGCTGCACCTGACCTGTCATCTCGGCGCGCGCCCCATCTGGGACGCGGAAGCAGGATGTTTCGTGCCGAAAAAGGACGCGGTGCCAGGGTTGGTTGCCGTCGGGGCTTGCAAGGGGACGTTTTCCACCGCGGGCTGCCTGGCAGAAGGCGCCTCCGCCGCAAGGTCGGCGCTGAAAGATCTGGGCCTGAAGTCACCGCGCGTCCCGCGGCCCGACGCCGAGGACGATCCTTACGGCATCGCGCCGCTCTGGTCGGTGCCGGGCAAGGGGCGCGCATGGCTTGATTTCCAGAACGACGTCACTGTCAAGGATGTGCGCCAGGCCGCCGAGGAGAACTTCGTCTCGGTCGAGCACATGAAGCGCTACACCACGCAGGGCATGGCGACCGACCAGGGCAAGAACTCGAACGTCGCCGCCCTCGCGGTTCTGGCCGATGTGACCGGGCGCGGCATTCCCGAGACCGGCACCACGACCTTCCGGCCGCCCTTCGTGCCGGTCAGCATCGCGGCGATGGGGGCCGGGGCCCGCGGCCCGGGGTTCGCGCCACAGCGGTTCACGACCTCGCACCAGGCATCACTCGACAGGCGCGCGCCGATGATCGAAGCCGGCCTGTGGTACCGTCCCTCTTACTTCCCGATCGCCGGAGAGAGCGACTGGCGCCAGGCCTGTGACCGCGAGGTGCGCTTCGTGCGCGAGAGTGTCGGTATTTGCGATGTCTCGACACTGGGAAAGATCGACATCCAGGGGCCGGGTGCAGCCGAATTACTCGACCTCGTCTACACCAACACCTTCTCGACGCTGAAACCGGGCCGAGTACGCTACGGGCTGATGCTGCGCGAGGACGGGTTCGTGATGGACGACGGCACCTGCGCGCGGCTCGGCGACAGCCACTACTTGATGACCACGACAACCGCCGCCGCAGGTCAGGTGATGCGGCACCTGGAATTCGTCAGCCAGTGCCTTCGGCCCGACCTCGATGTCCGCTTCACCTCCGTCACCGAGCAATGGGCGCAGTTCGCCGTTGCCGGTCCGAAGTCGCGCGACCTGCTCAACGACCTTCTCGAAAACCCCATCGACGGTGAAACCTGGCCGTTCATGGCCTGTGGCGCCGTCTCGCTGGGCAGTGTCGAGGCCCGGCTCTTCCGCATCTCCTTCTCCGGCGAACATGCCTACGAGATCGCGGTTCCCGCGCGCTACGGCGAGAGCCTGTTCACCCTGCTTGTCGAGAAGGCCGAGGCGCTGGGTGGCGGCGCCTACGGCATGGAGGCGCTGAACGTTCTGCGGATCGAGAAGGGTCATATCACCCATGCCGAAATTCACGGGCGCACCACCGCCTTCGATGTCGGAATGGCGCGCATGATCAGCGCCAAGAAAGACTGCATCGGCAAGACGATGGCGGCGCGCCCGGGGCTCGTCGACCCGTCCCGCGAACGCCTTGTCGGGTTGCGCCCGCTCGAGCCGGGGGACCGTCTGACCGCGGGTGCGCATCTTTTCACACCAGAGGCTGCCGTCCACCTTGCAACCAGCCAGGGCTACGTGACCTCGGTCGGAGACTCGCCGAGGCTCGGTCACTCGATCGGGCTGGGCTTCCTGCGTGCCGGCCCGGAGCGTCACGGCGAGGTGGTGCGGATGATCGACCGGATTCGCGACATCGACATCGCGGTCGAAATCTGCGCGCCGGTCTTCATAGATCCCGAGGGAGGGCGTCTGCGTGATTGAGCTCTTGGCCAAGTCACCCTGCACAGGGTTTCTGCCGCGCAGCATCGGTGAACTGATGCTGACCGAGGCCGGGCTTGGCCCGATGGCGACCGTGTCGCCCTACGCCGGGCGGACCGAGCGACTGACCGTGTCGCTCTCGGATGCGTTCGGTCTTGACTGGCCGGAGTCCGGGCGCAGCGACAGCAGGGATGGCCGCTGGCTGATCTGGTTCGGGCGCGACGCTGCACTTCTGACCGGCGTCGCCCCGGCGGCCAACCTCGGCGAACACGCCGCGGTCACCGACCAGTCCGACGCCTGGGCGGCGGTGGAGCTTGCCGGTCCCGGCTCCGAGGAGGTGCTGGCGCGCCTGGTCCCGGTCGATCTGCGGCTTGCGCGGTTCGAGCGCGGCCAGACCACGCGCACGCTTCTGGGCCACATGAACGCCTCGATCACGCGCACGGGGGCGGAGAATTTCCTGATCCTCGTCTTCCGCTCGATGGCCGAAACCCTGGTCCGGGAACTGGCCGAGGCAATGGAGTCCGTTCACATGCGCCGTGCGGAGCAGGGCGAGTTATCCACGCCTTCGTGACCTGCGCGGCTGGACTTTGGCCGGAGCGGCGATGATATAAGAGACCATGAGCCTGCCCCCCGGATTCCTCGATGAACTGAAGGGCCGCCTGAGCCTTGTTCAGGTGGTCGGGCGCAAGGTCACCTGGGACATGCGCAAGTCGAACCAGGGTCAGGGCGACATGTGGGCGCCATGCCCGTTCCACCAGGAAAAATCCGCCAGTTTCCATGCCGACGACCGCAGGGGCTATTACAAGTGTTTCGGTTGCGGGGCGGGAGGCGATACGATCAAGTTCGTGCAGGAAACCGAGAACGTCGGCTTCATGGAAGCGATCGAGATTTTGGCCCGCGAGGCCGGCATGCCGATGCCGCAGCGCGACCCGCAGGCGCAGCAGAAAGCCGACCGGCGCGCGCAGCTCGTCGAGGTGATGGAGCAGGCGGTCCGCTTCTTCCGGCTGCAGCTATCGACCAGTGCCGCGACACCCGCGCGCGACTACCTGCTGAAAAAACGTGGCCTCGACGCGTCGGCCCTGGAGCGCTGGGAGATCGGTTTTGCGCCGGATGCGTGGCAGGGGCTTTGGGACCACCTGAAATCGAAGGGCGTGGCGGACGATCTCATCCTCGATGCTGGTCTTGCAAAACCGTCCTCGAAAGGCGGCCGGCCCTACGACACGTTCCGCAATCGCATCATTTTCCCGATTCGGGACGGGCGCGGGCGCGCGATTGCCTTCGGCGGGCGCGCGATGGACCCGGAGGAAAAGGCGAAATACCTCAATTCTCCCGAGACGGCGCTTTTCGACAAGGGCCGCAGCCTCTACAACCACGGCCCCGCCCGCGCCGCCGCGGGACGCAAAAGGCCACTGGTGGTGGCCGAGGGCTACATGGACGTGATCGCGCTGAGCGAGGCGGGCTTTGAGGCTGCCGTCGCTCCGCTGGGGACGGCGGTCACCGAGAACCAATTGCAGATGCTCTGGGCGATCTCGCCCGAACCCGTCATTGCACTCGACGGCGACAAGGCCGGGTTGGGTGCCGCGATGCGGCTCGTGGATCTCGCGCTGCCGCTGTTGCAGGCGGGCAAGTCGCTGCGCTTCGCGTTGATGCCCGACGGCAAGGACCCCGACGATCTGCTGAAGGCCGAGGGCCCCGAGGCCATGCAGGCGCTGATCGACGCTGCGAAGCCGATGGTACAACTGCTCTGGCAGCGCGAGACAGAGGGCCGGAGCTTCGACAGCCCCGAGCGCAAGGCGGCTCTCGAGAAAGCCCTCTTCGACCAGACTGCAAAGATCACGGACCCGACAATCAAGCGTCATTACGAGCAGGCGCTGAAGGACCTGCGCTGGCAGCTGTTTCGCGCAGCACCGCGGCCACAGCGCGGCGCAGCGCCCGGCAAACGCTGGGCGCAACCCGGCGTGCTCTCGAGCACCAAGTCGACGGCGTTGGCACAGGGCGATGACCAGACGGTGACCGAACACCTGCGCGAAGCGGTGATCCTCGCCGTACTCGTGCGGTATCCCGAACTGACCGAGGCCTTCGAAAGCGCGCTCGAGACGATGGTGTGCGTCGACGCGGATCACATGCGCATGCGCGACGCGATTCTCGAAACCGTGGGAGCACCGCCCGACGCCGCTGCCGAAAAGCTGTCGGAGGCCGTCGGCGCCGAGGCCATTGAAAAACTGGTCGGGCAGGGCCATGTGGCAATCGTTCCCTGCATCCGCGTGCCGGGAAACACCGAATATGCCCGTCTGACGCTGGCCGAAGAATTCTCCAAACTGCAAAGCGCGCGTGGCCTGCGGGCCGAAATCGCGGAAGCTGAGGAGGACCTCGACGGGCTGGCCGACGAGGGAACGACCTGGAGGCTTGGCGAGGCCGCGCAGGCGTTCGAGCAGGCCAAGCGTAGCGGACAGGACGACAAGACCGAGTTCGACCTCGGTGAGAACGGTGCGCGAATCAATCGCGACGAACGCAACGCATTCGACGCGCTGCTGGACGCGATTCGGTCCGGAAATTCGGGCCGTTAACCACATTTGAACGCGAAAACCTCAGAAAAACGCCTGGGATGGGTGGTCGAATCGCCCAAATTCAATAGATGATTCCCTAGTGATTCGGGGGACGCGAATCACCCAGCCTCCAAAGGAGCAGTGCATGGCCGCGAAAGACACCAGCGAAGACGACAAGCCAGAGGACCAGGAGAGCGAACACTCGCTCGACATGAGCCAGGCCGCCGTCAAGAAGATGATCTCGGAAGCGCGCGAGCGCGGATACATCACCTATGACCAGCTGAACACGGTTCTGCCGCCGGACCAGGTAAACTCCGAGCAGATCGAGGACGTGATGTCGATGCTGTCGGAGATGGGGATCAACGTCATCGAAGACGAGGACGCCGAGGAGGAAGAGAACAAGGGTTCGACCGACCTCGTGACCACCGAAGGCTCGCGCGATGTCGCGTTGTCCTCGGCCGGCAACGAGAAGCTCGACCGCACCGACGACCCGGTGCGCATGTATCTGCGCGAGATGGGCTCGGTCGAACTGCTGTCGCGCGAAGGCGAGATCGCCATCGCCAAGCGGATCGAGGCCGGGCGCAACACGATGATCGCGGGCCTGTGCGAAAGCCCGCTGACCTTCCAGGCCATCACGATCTGGCGCGACGAACTTTTGTCCGAAGATATCCTGCTGCGCGACGTTATCGACCTCGAGGCGACCTTCGGAAACCAGCTGGACGAAGAGGGCGTGGGCGAGCCGGTGGTGAGCGCCGAAGGGTCCAGCAACGAGAAATCGGAGGACAACAGCCCCGAGCTCGACGCCGACGGCAACCCGATCCAGCGCGAGGACGACGACGACGAGGACGAACAGGCCAACATGAGCCTCGCGGCGATGGAAGCCGCGCTAAAGCCGCAGGTTCTCGAAGCGCTGGACCGCATCGCCGACGACTACGCCGCGCTTTCCGAGATGCAGGACAGCCGGATCTCGGCCACCCTGAACGAGGACGGGTCGTTCTCGGACAAGGACGAGGCGCTCTACCAGAAGCTGCGCTCGGAGATCGTGCTGCTGGTGAACGAGCTTCATCTGCACAACGCGCGTATCGAGGCACTGATCGACCAGCTTTACGGCATCAACCGCCGCATCATGCAGATCGACAGCTCGATGGTGAAGCTGGCCGACCAGGCCCGCATCAACCGGCGCGAGTTCATCGACGAGTACCGCGGGTACGAACTCGACCCCAACTGGCTCGATCGAATGGCTGAGAAGTCCGGGCGCGGCTGGCAGATGTTCATCGAACGCTCGACCGACAAGGTCGAGGAGTTGCGCGCGGACATGGCGCAGGTCGGCCAGTATGTCGGTCTCGACATTCCGGAATTCCGGCGCATCGTCCAGCAGGTCCAGAAGGGCGAGAAGGAAGCCCGGCAGGCCAAGAAGGAAATGGTCGAGGCCAACCTGCGCCTCGTCATCTCGATCGCGAAGAAATACACCAACCGCGGCCTGCAGTTCCTCGACCTGATCCAGGAAGGCAACATTGGCCTGATGAAGGCGGTGGACAAGTTCGAGTATCGCCGCGGCTACAAGTTCTCGACATACGCCACGTGGTGGATCCGGCAGGCGATCACCCGATCGATCGCCGATCAGGCGCGCACCATCCGCATTCCGGTCCACATGATCGAGACGATCAACAAGCTGGTCCGGACCGGACGTCAGATGCTGCACGAGATCGGCCGCGAGCCGACGCCGGAAGAGCTGGCCGAAAAGCTGCAGATGCCGCTCGAGAAGGTGCGCAAGGTGATGAAAATCGCCAAGGAGCCGATCAGCCTCGAGACGCCCATCGGTGACGAGGAGGACAGCCAGCTCGGCGATTTCATCGAGGACAAGAACGCGATCCTGCCGCTCGACAGCGCGATCCAGGAGAACCTCAAGGAAACCACGACCCGGGTTCTCGCCTCGCTGACGCCGCGCGAGGAACGTGTGCTGCGGATGCGGTTCGGTATCGGCATGAACACCGATCACACGCTCGAGGAAGTCGGCCAGCAGTTCTCGGTCACACGCGAGCGCATCCGCCAGATCGAAGCCAAGGCGCTGCGCAAGCTCAAGCACCCGAGCCGCAGCCGAAAGCTGCGCAGCTTCCTCGACCAGTAAGCGGTTAGGCAGGACGAATTGAACGGCGCGGGCCAGCAGTCCGCGCCGTTTTTCTGTTCTGGGCGCGTGCCTTGCGCAGGACCGGCTTGGTCTTTTCCGGGCGACGTTCTAGGTTTTCGGGAAACTCCGAGGAGACCGCCCATGATCCGTTTTGCAGCCCTGGCCGTCGCCGCATCCCTGAGCTTCGCGTGCGCGGGACAGGCCCAGCAGGCCTATCGGTCGATCAACTACCACTACGTCGTGCCGCTCAACGCCAACAGCATGGAAGTGGTCGAGCGTGCCGATTCAGGTGTGCGCGATGTCTGGTGCGCGGCCGCCGACTACGTCCGGCGGGTGCTGGGCGATCCCCGTCGCGCGCGGCTTTACCTGATCGCGCCCAGCGGACCTGCCCGAACGGCGCAGGGTCGGCGCGGCACCAGCTTCACGATCTCGGCCGAGGCGGCCGGCAACCCAAGCCCGTCCTATTCGGCCTCGTTGCGCACGGTCGGCACCAACCTCTCGGTGGCAGCGGCCTGGAACTACTGCCGCGATACGTTGGACGAGCGGTTCGGCTTCTGATCCCGCTGGTTTTCGGATGCAGACCGAGTTCCACATCGCGACGCAGGGCGCGGGTATTTACGAGTTCACTCGGGACGCGGCGCATTGGCTGACAGGTCACGGGGACGGATTGCTGACGCTCATGGTGCGCCACACCTCGGCGTCGCTGCTGATCCAGGAGAACGCGGATGTGGATGTGCAGGTCGACCTCGGGGCGTTCTTCGCCCGACTGGTGCCGCCCGCCGACAGGCCCGAGATGTCCTACCTCACCCATGTTCTCGAAGGGCCGGACGACATGCCGGCGCACATCAAGGCGGCGATGCTGCCCGTATCGCTTGCGATCCCGGTCTCCGGCGGACGGATGCGGCTTGGGACATGGCAGGGGATCTACCTTTTCGAGCACCGTACGGCCCCGCATGACCGGCGCGTCGCGGCGCATTTCCTGAGCGATCGCTAGGGCTTCGTGGCGAAAACACACCACCAGATGTTGCGCGGCATTTGCCCTCTACCCAAAACCTAGCCTCTTTCCTATAAGTTTTGCCAAGGGGACGAAAAGCCCCACAAAAGAGGCAGAGAAAGAGGGGGACGCGATGCGCTGCCCGTTTTGCGGAAACATCGACACCCAGGTCAAGGACAGCCGGCCGGCGGAGGATCACGTGTCGATCCGCAGGCGACGGTTCTGCCCGGCCTGCGGCGGGCGTTTCACCACCTACGAGCGGGTCCAGCTGCGCGATCTTGTGGTCATCAAGTCGTCGGGCAAACGCGAGGATTTCGACCGCGACAAGCTCGAACGCTCGATCCGCATCTCGATGCAGAAGCGTCCCATTGATCCCGAACGCATCGACCAGATGATCTCGGGCATCGTGCGGCGGCTCGAAAGCATGGGCGAAACCGATATCCAGTCCAAGCACATCGGCGAGATCGTGATGGAGGCGCTGGCCCGCATCGATACCGTCGCCTACGTGCGTTTCGCCAGCGTCTACAAGAACTTCCAGGCCGCCGACGACTTCGACAAGTTCGTCAGCGAATTGCGGCCCGACACGCCTCCCGAGGGGTGAGCGAGCCCGCCCGATACATGGCGCTTGCGCTGTCGCTCGGGCGGCGCGGGCTGGGAAACACGTGGCCGAACCCCGCAATCGGTTGCGTGATCGTGCGCGATGGGCGCATCGTCGGGCGTGGCTGGACCCGGCCCGGCGGACGGCCGCATGCCGAGACCGAAGCCTTGTCGCAGGCCGGCGACGCGGCGCGCGGCGCGGATGTCTACGTTTCGCTGGAACCTTGCGCACATCACGGCCGGACGCCGCCCTGTGCGGCGGCGCTGATCGCGGCAGGCGTGGGCCGCGTCTGGGTCGCGGCGACGGACAGCGATGCAAGGGTCGCCGGCAGAGGGATCGCGATGTTGCGCGAGGCCGGCATCACGGTCGAGACGGGCCTGATGGAGGCTGCGGCTCGCGAGGCCAACGCAGGTTTTTTTGCGCGTGTCGAACGCGAGCGCCCGACAGTTACGCTTAAGCTGGCGTCGAGCTTCGACGGGCGCATCGCCACCGGATCGGGCCAGAGCAAGTGGATCACCGGCCCGGCGGCGCGGCGGGCCGTGCATGCGATGCGCGCGCGGCATGACGCGGTGATGGTCGGCGGTGGTACGGCCCGCAAGGACGATCCGTCGCTGACCGTGCGCGATCTGGGCATCGCGCACCAACCGGTCCGGGCGGTGGTCAGCCGCAGGCTCGACCTGCCGCTTCTGGGCCAACTTGCGCGCAGCGCCAAGGATGTGCCGCTGATCCTGTGCCACGGGCGCGATGCCGACGCGACGCTGGCGCGCACCTGGGAAGATCTTGGTGCGACGCTGATCTCTTGCGCCGCACGCGGCGGTCAGCTCGATCCCCATGACGTGTTGCACAGGCTGGGCGAGCACGGGCTGACCCGCATCTTCTGCGAGGGCGGCTCGGCGCTGGCGGCCTCACTGATCGAGGCCGATCTGGTGGACGAGATCGTCGGTTTCGGCGCCGGGGTGATCATCGGTGCCGAAGGCCTGCCGTCGGTCGGGGCGCTGGGGCTCGGCAACCTCGCCGATGCGCCACGCTACCGGCTGATCTCGACCCGCGCGGTGGAAGGCGACGTCCTGCACACCTGGCGGCGCGCGGAAGGCTGACCGGCGAAAAGCCTGCGCGCGCTCAGCGCCGCCAGAGAGGCGCGCGACCGCGCAGCAGTCGCTGCAGCAGCGAGAGGCTGCGCAGACCCGCTCCGGGTGTTCCCCAGGCTCCGGACGCAAGCCGGTCCACGACCACTTCGACCGGGCAGGGCAGGCCGGTCACCGGGTCGATGTAGCGCGGGTAGTCGATCAGCGCCGCATGTACGAGGCCTTCGAGCGTCGGGCGCACGCGGCGGCGCGGCGGCACCAGACCGCGATCCTCGGTGAGACCCCAGCCCGCGTAGAAGGGGGCGCCGGTCGTCACGACGGGCACGCCGCGCAAAAGCGCCTCAAACCCGGTCAGCGAGGTCATCGTCCAGACCGCCTGCACCGCACCAAACAGCGCCGCTGGATCGGCACCGACGGCGACAACTTCGGCGGGTGCCGAGGACGCCAGAGCGCCGGTACGCAGCCCGGCCTCGACATCCGGATGCGGCTTGTAGACCAGCAGTGCCTCGGGTTCTGCGGCGCGCGCTGCCGCAAGCAGATCGGCGTTGGTGCGGATCGCATCGCCCGCGCCCAGTACAACGGACGCGTCATCCTCGACCTGCCCGACGACAAGGACGCGCCGCCCTTCGGGCAAGGTGGGCACAGGTCCCCCGAGGTTGTACTTGCTGAGACCGGCCTTGTTGATCTGCCGGATCAGGGCGCGGGCGCGCAGTGCCTGTGCCGGCGTCAGCTCGGCGCGCGCGGCGATCAGATGTTCCAGCCGGCTCGGCCGCGCGGGGTCGTAGTAGATGCCGAGATCGTCGCAGACCAGCGACAGGGCAGGGGTCAGCGCCGCGCCCAGTCCCTTCGAGCGCAGGAACCCGTCCTCGACGCGCACCGCGTCAGCCTGACCTACCGATGCCCGTCCCGCCCAAACCATCCAGGGCCGTTTCGCGGCCCGCGCGACGCCGCGTGCGGCGGTCGGTCTTTGGCCCCAGACACCGACGCAATCGCCTGGCCGCGGACGTGTCAGGGCAATGTCGTAGCCCGCAAGCGACAGAATGCGGCGGACACGTGCCTGGGTCAGAAAGCCCGCGTTGCGCACAAGCATCCGCCGCCGGGGGCGGTCCGCCTGCGGCTCGGCGCGCATGGCGGCGATCAGTTCACAAGCTGGTCGATGTTGGCGGCCGGCGCCACAAGCGATCCGAAGACGGCCGAGACGGCCTTGTTCCACTGCGCCATCGGGGCTTCGGTGACGTAAAGCGTGTCGTCGTCGCGGACCACGAAGTCGCGGGCCATGAACAGCCCGTTGGGCTCGGTCAGGTTCAGCACGTAGATCATGCGTTGAGCGCCGATGAGGTCGGTACGACCGAGCACCGAGTTGGCGACCTCGGGCGGTTCGTTGCGCATGATGAAGACGCCCGTGGGATCGGCAAGCGCGGGCTGCAGGCCACCGACCTGTGCGATCGCTTCGAGCGCCGAGAGGTTCTGAGTTTCGAACGGCACGCGGGCCTGCGCTCCGGTGGCTCCGAGCGCGGTGAAAGCTCGGGTATCGGTCTCGACGAGAATACGGTCGCCGCCGCGCAGCGCGATATCGAGCTGCGGATTGTTGTAGAGATCCTGGAACCAGATCTTCGAGCTTTCATTGCCGCGGATCACGGTGATCTCGGCGATCTCGGGTTCGATCGTGACGCCGCCCGCGCGGGCGAGCATGGACGACAGCGTGCGGGTGGGCCGTTCGATGGCATAGACACCCTGCGCGCCGATCGAGCCGACCAGCGAGACGGTCGCGCCGTCACCGGCCAGCCGCCGGACCTGCACCTGCGGGTCGGGGGTCTGCTCTTCGAGCTTGGCGGTGATGATGCGCCGCAGCGCCTCGGGCGAGTTTCCGGCCGCGCGTATGCGCCCGGCGTAGGGCACGAAGATGAACCCGGCGCCGTCGACCTGCACCTCTTCGAGCTGGGTCGCGTTCTGCTGCTCGCCCGCCAGCAGCCCGTCGTCGACGTTCTCCCAGATGGTCAGGCCGAGAACGTCGCCGGGGTTGATGGTGTCTGATCCGACGGGGGCTGCGTTTTGCAGCGCGGTTGAGAAGCCGTAGGCCGGGATCACCGCGGTCGCGCGTGTCACACGGTCGTTCACCGAAACCACGAAGGCGTCACCCTCTTTCTGGACCGAGCCGGCGTAGATCTGGCGCTTGTTGGGACCAGTCTTGGGCAATCCGCAGGACGCGAGCACCGAAAGAGCTGCAATGAATGCGATGGGACGTGCCCATCCGAACCTGAAAGAAGTCACGGAGAGGTCTCCTCGACCTGTTCAAAATCTGCCTCGAGCCCGCCGGTATCTTCCGGCGTGGTTGCCGCGAAACTAGGCGGAACGCAGGCCAAAAGCCACAAAAAGCGCCCGATACGCCTAGCTTACAAGGCGAACCTGTTGCCGAGGGGCCTCGGTTGCTTGGGCGATCGCGTCGTAGGGATCCTGCGCGCAGAGCACCATGTCGACGATCCTGCGCAGCAGCATTCGGCGCGCGCGCGCGGAGTAGAAGCCTCCGGCAACCTGGCTCGTCGAGAGCAGATAGCGCCGGAAATCGCGATAGGCACGGCCGTCCGGCGGCGCCGGATCGCGAAAGAACGCGTCAAGCGGCTGGCCCGACACGAGACCGGGATGGGCATAGACCGCCGCGCCGAATGCCTTGAGGGGTATGCCGCGCCAGAGCGCCTGCTGGCCGGCGGTGGAGTTGATCGTGACCGCGGATCGGGCCTCGTCGAGCAGCCGCGCCAGCTTGCCGCCGCGTATGTAGTGGACATGGGCGGCCACGCCGTGCTCGGCGGCGATGCGGCGGATCGCCCTTCGCGCCTCGGTACGCCCGTCCTCGAGCGGATGGGCTTTGAAGACGAGGTGATGATGTGCGGGAGCGCCGCGGACAAAGCCCTCGATCACCAAGCGCACGAACTCGGTCTGGCTGGCGAAGGGCGAGTGACAGACCACGGCGCTGTCATGGGCAAGCTGGAGAAGTGCGAGGTGGTAGGGATAGCCGCCGTTGCGGACCGCGCGCGTCGCGCGGTGGCGTTCGAGGGCATGCGCGGGCATGCCGAGCAGGCGCCGCAGATAGTGGCGGAACTCGGCCGAAGCGGGCAGGGCCCGGTGCGGGGTGAAGTTGCGGTAGTGCCGGTTCCGGAACATCACGAACCCGTGGTAGAGGGCGCCGTAGAAGATATGCTCGCGCATGTCGCCCCAGGTGCCCGGCGGTAACGCAGGCTCGGACCTTTCCGGAGGCAAATGCGCCCGTATCTGCGCCAGCGGCATCTGCATCAGGCGCGAATTGCCGTTCGATCCGCCGCGCTCGTAGGTGATCCAGTAGGGGCGCATGTAACCTTCCTCGAAGACATGCACTGTCAGTCCGCGCGCGCGCGCCAGCCGAACCGCTTCGGTGTGGATCGGGCGGGTGTCGCCGTAAAGGACGACGTCGGTCACCCGCTTGTCCTCGAGCAGCCGTGCCAGCGCGTCGCCCCACATGTCGAGCGTTCCGGTAAACGGCAGGTAGCTGTCACGGTCAAACCAGAACGCCCGGTCCCCGGCGTTGAACCCCACTCGCCAGACCTCGGCCCCGGCGGTCCGCAGCATCTGTCCCAGACGGTAGAAGAACGGGCCATGCGGGCCTTGCAGGAACAGAAAGACACGGCGCGGATCTTGCGGCATCGGGTACTTGCTCGGTGTAAACTCGGGCGGCACCCGCGACCTTGCCCGCCGCGGCCGCGCGAGGCAAGCGCGGCACGGTGCGGGCCTTGCCAGCAGTGAGCCCGGGCGATAGGTCGGGACTCGAAAACCGGAACGAGGCCGAGAAGATGTTCACCGGAATTGTCACCGACGTCGGCACCGTCGCGTCACTGGAGCGCGAGGGCGATCTGCGCGCCCGGATCACAACCGCCTACGAGACCTCCGGCATCGAGATGGGCGCTTCGATCGCCTCGGACGGGGTCTGCCTGACGGTCGTGGCGCTGGGGCCGGATTGGTACGAAGTGCAGATCAGCGCCGAGACCGTCAGCCGCACCAACATCGGTGACTGGGAACCCGGGCAGCGCGTGAACCTCGAACGCGCGCTGCGGGTCGGCGACGAGCTGGGCGGGCATATCGTGTCGGGCCATGTCGATGGCGTGGCCGAGGTGATCTCGGTCACCGAAGAGGGCGACAGCACGCGCGTCGTGCTGCGCGCGCCCGATGATCTGGCCCGTTTCATCGCGCCCAAGGGGTCGGTCGCGCTCAACGGCACGTCGCTGACGGTCAACGAGGTCGATGGCCGCGACTTCGGCATCAACTTCATCCCGCACACCAAGGAGGTGACGACCTGGGGCGACGTCAGGACTGGCGACCGGGTCAACATCGAGATCGACACCATGGCGCGCTACGTCGCCCGCCTGCGGGACTTCGCATGAGCGCGCCGCTGCCGGGCATCGGTCACAACCAGGGGCCGACGCTGGAGGTAGGGCACCGCTGGCGCACGTTCCAGTGGCGCCGGGCGCGCGAGGCCGCGATGCCCAAGACCATCCCGCTGATGATCGTGAAGATGCGGGTTGCGCGAGCGCGCGAACTGGGGATGGATTACAAGGCCTATGCCGCGATCCGACAGGCGACGGGGCGCGATATCCTCGCGCTTCTCTTTTCGTCGAACGCCCTGCATGTCGTGCGCGCGGAAACACCCAAGATCCCGCTGCCGCGAACGACGGCGCTGGATGCCGTGCAGCGCGCGCGCAAGCTGGCGCTGGTGCATCGCCCGCTGACGCCCGACGTGTTCCACGCGGCCAACCCGGTGCTCGACGGGACCGAGGCGGCGCCGCTCTTTTCGGACAGCTGGACCGAGATGCGCGGCAAGCTCGGGGCCTTTGCGCGCACCGAGCGCCTCGCGGGGGACCAGGTCCTGATCATCGGCGACACCGCGCGCGAACGCGACTGGACGGTGGCGATGCAGGCCGCCGGCTACCTCGACGCCGAACGGTACTTCTCGCCCGCGGGATGACGGCGTAACCTTCGGTCACGCGGGCTGGATATTCGATCCATCCTTGTCTATCTGGCAGGCAGTTTGACGCGAAAGGCATGCCGATGAGCTTCGAGACCCCCGGACCCGTGGAAAGCGACCTGCGCGCGGCCATCGCCTCGACCGAGGAGATCATCGAGGAGGCGCGGCAAGGGCGCATGTTCCTGCTGGTCGATCACGAGGACCGCGAGAACGAGGGCGACCTCGTGATCCCGGCGGAATTCGCCGATGCCGCGGCGATCAATTTCATGGCGACGCACGGGCGCGGCCTGATCTGCATGCCGATGACCGCCGAGCGCATCGCCAAGCTGAACCTGCCGATGATGGTGCCGGACAATTCCTCGCGCCACGGCACCGGCTTCACGGTGTCGATCGAGGCGCGCGAAGGGGTCGAGACCGGCATTTCCGCCGCCGACCGCGCGCGCACGATCGCGGTTGCCATCGACGAGACCAAGGGGCCGCAGGACATCGCGAGCCCGGGCCACGTCTTTCCGCTGCGCGCCCGTTCGGGCGGGGTGCTGATCCGCGCCGGCCACACCGAGGCCGCGGTCGACATCTCGCGCCTTGCCGGTCTCAATCCCGCAAGCGTCATCTGCGAGGTGATGAAGGACGACGGGACGATGGCGCGTCTACCCGATCTGGTCGAGTTCGCGCGAAGCCACGGGATGAAGATCGGCACGATCAGCGACCTGATCGCCTACCGCACCAAGAACGACAACCTGCTGCGCGAGCGTGACAGCCGCATGGTGAGTTCCGCCTATGGCGGCGACTGGCACATGCGCATCTTCGCCGACGAGATCACCGGGACCGACCACGTGGTGCTGTCCAAGGGCGATCTTTCGACGCCCGAGCCGATCCTCGTGCGGACCCACGCGCTCAACGCGCTCGAGGACGTGCTGGGTCTCGGACCCGGCCCGGTCGACGAATTGCCACGGGCCATGCGCATCATCGCCGACGAAGGTCGCGGCGCGGTGCTGCTGTTTCGCGACCCGCATCCGACCCTGCGGCTCGACGGCGAGGAGGACGACGGGCCGCGCACCATCAAGCGCACCGGTATCGGCGCTCAGATCATGTCGACCCTGGGCTTCCGCGAGTTGATCCTGCTGACCGACAGCCCGCGCACGCGCTATGTGGGCCTCGACGCCTACCATCTGAGCATCGTGGGCACGCGCCCTATCACCACGGAGTGAACGCATGGCCGAAGCCGAAAGCCACTACACGCTGCCGCGTCCCGAATTCGACAAGCCGGTCAAGGTGTTGATCGTCGTCGCTCCTTATTACCGGGCCATCGCTGATGACCTGATCGCCGGGGCCCAGGCCGAAATCGAGGCCGCAGGCGCCACGTGGGAGCTGGTCGAAGTTCCGGGTGCGCTGGAAGTGCCTACTGCCATCGGAATCGCCGACCGGCGCAGCAACTTCGACGCCTACGTCGCGCTCGGCTGCGTGATCCGGGGTGAGACCACGCATTACGACACGGTCTGCAACGACTCGAGCCGTGGGCTGCAACTTCTGGGGCTGCAGGGGCTTTGCATCGGCAACGGCATCCTGACGGTCGAGAGTACCGCGCAGGCCGAGGTTCGTGCCGATCCGGAACGTGGCGACAAGGGCGGCGGGGCCGCCGCTGCCGCCTTGCATCTGGTGGCGCTGGCCCGTAAGTGGGCGTCTTCGTCCAAAGGCATCGGCTTCAAGCCGGCTGGCCAGGACACCGTCATCGCTTGAACCAACGGACCCCAGACGCATGAGCACGCTCCACGGCAACCTTTCCGGAAACCAGCGCCGCAAGATGCGGTCGGCGGCGCGGCTCTATGCCGTGCAGGCGCTGTTCCAGATGGAGCAGTCCGGCCAGACCGTCGAGGCGATCAAGGGCGAGTTCCTGAACTTCCGTTTCGGCGCCACCTATGAAGGCGCCGAGATGCAGGATGGCGACGTCGACCACTTCGGGCAGGTCATGGACGCGGCCGTCAACTACCAGGCCGCGATCGACCAGGCGACCGACCGGGCGTTGGTGGCGAAATGGCCGATCGCGCGGATCGACCCGACCCTGCGGGCGCTGTTCCGCGCCGCCGGCGCCGAATTCCGCGACAAGACCCTGCCGCCGAAGGTCGTCATCACCGAATACGTCGACGTCGCCCGCGCCTTCTTTCCCGAAGGCAAGGAGCCGCAGTTCGTCAACGCGGTGCTCGATCACATGGCCCGCGAGGCGCGGCCCGAATCCTTCTGACGACCGGCGCTCATCCGCCTGCCGCCGCGACGCGGCGTCGCAGGTGTGGAATTCATACTCTGTTACCCATATCTGGGGACTGGACATCGACGCGTTCGATGCCAAACTGACGCCCGAGGAGTAACGCCATGTTCAACGTCGTCGTCGAATTTTTCCGCAGCATCCTGCCGGGTGCCCGGCCACAGGCGCAGCTCGTCCCGGTCCGCGTCACGCGCAAGCGTCACCCGCTCGACCGCTACTGAGCGCACGGCCGGTTCTCCGGCCACCCCACGATTTTCGGCACCATCTTCTGCATCTGCGGGAAAGAGCGTGGCGGAACCGCTGCAACCGGCTTGGATCGAAGTTCCCGAGGACCTGTATATACAGGTGGGCGCCGGGTAACCAGACCACGGCCTGACCAGAGCCAGCTCCCTCGGATTTGCTTAAGGCCACTGGAACGTCACCAGTAACGCGAAGAGCAGAACCGCCACACCCCGACATCTAGGCGTCCGGCCGGCATCGGACAAGACGTTCCGCGAATTCTTTCGGTGCCTGATCCGCGGTTCTGCAGCCTTGCCTTTTGTTCCCGTTCTGTTCATTGTCGCGATATGCCTTCGGACATCGCACAGACCTTCCAGCCCGGCCAGTTGCTGGCCCGTGGCGTTGCGCGCCACCTGGCCAGCTGTGGTTTTGCCAGCGTCGAGGAACTGGTGCCGGCGCGCGGCTTGCGTGTCGACGTGATGGGGCTGGGACCGAAAGGCGAGGTCTGGATCGTCGAGTGCAAGTCGAGCCGGGCGGATTTCATGTCCGACCGCAAATGGCAGGGCTACCTCGACTGGTGCGACCGGTTCTTCTGGGCGGTGGACGCGCATTTCCCGACCGAGCTGCTGCCGGATGAGACGGGTCTCATCGTGGGCGATGCCTACGGCGCCGAGATCATCCGCATGGCGCCCGAAACCAAACTTGCCCCGGCGCGCCGAAAGGTCATGCTGCGGACCTTCGCGATGACCGCGGCGCGGCGGCTTCAGGTCCTGCGCGACCCCGAGTTGCCGCGCGCGTTCTGACCGTGCGCTAGCGCCGTCCGCCGCGCGGCGAGATGCCGCGCGCACGAGTTGCCGCCGCCATGATCTCTTCTGCGATCTCGACGGCATCGTCCGGCGTAAAGTCCATCGGGATCTCGACGCCGCCGGATTCCACGAAGATGCGCACCATGCCCTTGTCGGTCGGACCGACCTGGAGGTTGGCCTCGATATCGCGTTCGCTGTCGATCCCCATATGCGGGCTCCTGAATTGGCTGGCTGCATCTGCTAGCCTCCGGAGCCTTGAAAGGCAAGCCGTGGCGCGGTTTCGTGGCCGACATGGGTGAGGTTGTGATCCGCAGATTCGTCCCCGGCGACCGCGACTGGCTGGTTGCGCGCCACGCGGCGCTCTATACCCGCGACGAAGGCTTCGATGGCAGTTTCGGTGTCCTTGTCGGAGAGGTCGTCGACGCGTTCGTGGCGGACCACGATCCCGCGTGTGAGACCGGCTGGATCGCCGAGGCGGACGGAGAAAGGCTGGGGTCGATCTTTTGCGTGCGTCTGGACCCGCGCACCGCGAAGCTGCGGCTCTTCTTTCTCGAACCGGAAAGACGCGGGCAGGGGCTCGGGCGACGCCTGCTCGACACCTGCACCGATTTCGCCCGTGCGAGCGGCTATTCCGCGATGGTGCTCTGGACCCACGAAAGTCATCGCGCCGCGGGCCGGCTCTACGCCCGCAGTGGCTGGCATCTCGAAGCGACGCGGCCCGTGCACAGCTTCGGCGTCGACAATGTCGAGCAGCACTGGACACGCGATCTTTGACCCGCGCGGCTGTGCCATGCGACGGTGCGGCAAACCGTCCCCGGCGCCCTTGCAATCACGTTCGCGCGGGGCTAAACGCTCCTGCAGTGCCGCCTTAGCTCAGTTGGTTAGAGCGCTGGATTGTGGATCCAGAGGTCCCCCGTTCAAGCCGGGGAGGCGGTACCATCCATCCATGTTTCCACCTGCTTCCTGTACGGCGCTCGCGCAGGGTATGGCCGATTTCCGCCTTTGACGGACCTCGTGTCACTTCGGTCTTGTCGTCCGCCCGTTACCTTTCAATTCTAGCACGAAGGCGGGAGCGGGCGGCTCGCGGTGGCTAGAGTCGCCGATCGCGCGAGGTCTGTCCCAAGGGTCGAGAACATAAGGGATGAACCATGGCGCGCGTGATCTACTCGAACGATTTCAACGATTTTCTCGGTCTTGGACTGGTCGCGGATCCCGGGGCAGGGCAGCTTGATTCGGATGTCTTCATGCTGACCGGCTTCAGTGATGGCGGCAGCAGCGGCGCGTCAGGTGACTTTGCCCGCGGTGCGACCTCGGGGGCGGTGACTTCGGGTGGGCTCTATGCGCTGGAGCGTGACGCGACCGACAATGCCCTCTTGATCCAACCCACGGGCTCGGACTTCACGCCCGGCGCGCTGACGCTCACGCTCGACAGCGGCGATGTCGATCTGTCTTCGGTCACGGTCTCTTACGATCAGCTGGTCCGCAACGATGCGACCCGCGCGAACAGCTTCTCGCTGTGGTTCTCGCTCGACGGGGTGAGCTTCACGGAGGTCTTCGCCTACACCAGCGTCGAGGCGGCGGATGCCGGCGGCCTGACCGTCGTGCCGGTCTCGGTCGCGCTTCCCGACCTGCCCGCCAACACCGCCTTCTACCTGCAATGGCGCGGTGACGACGTGTCAGGCTCCGGTTCGCGCGACGAGTTCGGCATCGACAACCTCGTGGTCGCGGCCGAGGATGCGGCCGGCAACGGCATCGTCATCAACGAGGTGCTGGCCAGCACTGCAGGCACCGACTCCGAATATGTCGAGATCTTCGGCGCGGCCGGCGCATCGCTGGCCGGGCTTAGCCTGATCGCGGTGGAAAGCGACGATATCGCGAGCAAAGGCTCCATCGATTTCCGCTACGATTTTACCGCCGGCGACGTGATCGGGGCCAACGGGTTCTTCCTGCTGGCCAACGCGACGGCGCAGACGACCTACGGTGTCGCGGCCGACGTGCTGATCGGCGAGAACGCGTTCGAGAACAGTTCCGTCACTTTCGCCGTGGTCGAGACGGCATCCCTGTCGGGCGGCAGCGTGACCGTGGGTGAGACGGTGCTCGACGCGGTGGCGCTCAGCGACGGCGGGGCGACCGACAGTTTCTTTTTCGGCGCACCGGTCATCGGGCCTGACGGCACGTTCTTCCCGGCGGGGGCCGGGCGCGTTGCGGATGGTGTCGACACCGACAGCGTTGCGGACTGGACGATCCTCGACTTCGGCAACGATCCCGCGGTCAATACCCCGACCGCAGGCACGGATCCGGTCGAAGAGGTGCCGACGGTCATCAACGAGGTGCTCGCCAGTACCACGGGCACCGATTCCGAATACATCGAAATATTCGGGACGCCCGGCGCCTCGCTGGCCGGGCTGAGCTTCATTGCCGTCGAAGGCAATGACGCCAGCGGGCCCGGCGCCATCGAGTTTCGCTACGACTTCGCCGGTGACGCCGTGATCGGAGACAACGGCTTTCTGCTGCTGGCGAACCAGACCGCGGCGGCGACCTATGGCGTGACCCCGAATGTCATCATCGCCGAGAACAGCCTCGAGAACAGTTCGGCCACCTACGCGCTGGTCGAGACCGCGAGTCTCGCGGGCGACGTCGTGACCGGGGGCGAGAGCGTGATCGACGCGGTCGCGAGCATCGACTCGACGTCCAGCACATCCTACTTCGGCGCGCCCGTGATCGGGCCGGACGGTTCGTTCTTTCCGGCCGGTGTCGGCCGGATCGCCGACGGGGTCGACACCGATCAGGCATCCGACTGGAAGATTCTGAACTTCTTCAATGACACGGCCGAGAACACACCCGTCGCGGGTACCGGGCTTGGAGGTGGCGGCGGCGGTGGCGGCGACGTCTCGATCGACGACGATCCGACGCTGATCAGCGCGGTGCAAGGCACCGAGGATGTGGCCGCTCTGGTGGGGCAGACTGTCGTTATTGAAGCCATCGTCACGGGCGATTTCCAGAACGGAGACGACGATCCGCTGCGCGATCTCGGTGGCTTCTTCCTCATGGAGGAGAGCAGCGACCGCGACGGCGATGCGATGACTTCAGAGGGCATCTTCGCCTATGAAGGCTCCGGCGATCTGCTGAGCGACGTGGCCGCCGGAGACAAGGTGCGGGTCCTTGGTACCGTCGCCGAACGCTTCGGCAAGACCGTGATCGAGGTCACCGAAATTCGTCTCGAGGAGGCCAGTTCTGTCGATCCGCTGAGTCTTGCGGTAACGACGTCAGTGCCGGACGTCGAGGATCGCGAAGCTCTGGAATCCATGCTGGTGACGGTCGAGGAGTCGCTGACGTTCAGCGAAAGCTTCGATTACGAGAATTTCCAGCAGGCGACCCTGAGCACGGACGGGCCGGTCTACCAGTACACGCAGGTCAACAACCCCGACGCCGTCGGCAACGCGGCTTACCAGGAGGAGGTCGCGGACCGGACGATCCTGATCGAGGATGGTCAGTCCGGGCGCCGCGGCGACGGCGACCCGCTGCGCGCGCCGGATGGTGAGTTGATCGACTTTGCCGACGCGGCGCAAATGGGCCAGTCGGTGACCGGCCTCACGGCCATCATGGACTTCGACTTCGGAGAATTCCGCCTGCGCATACCCGAGGGCGTCGATCTTGAATTCGATCCCGCCACCAACCCGGTCGAGGCGGCGCCCGCCGACGTGGGCAGCGACTACAAGGTCGGCTCGCTCAACGTGCTGAACTACTTCACGACCCTGTCCGGTCAGACCGACATCGGCGCGTCGCCCCGCGGGGCCGAGAGCGCAGAGGAACTGGCGCGCCAGACCGAGAAGCTGGTGACCACGATCCTCGGCATGGATGCCGACGTGATCGGCTTGATCGAGATCGAAAACGACTTCGCCGGCGAGGAGTTCGCGATCCAGACGCTGGTGGCCGAGATCAACGCGACTCTGGGCCAGGAGATTTGGAGCTTTGTCGATCCGGGGCAGGAGTTCGTCGGCGACGACGCGATCGCGGTGGCGTTCATCTACGATACCACGAGCACGCGCCTGATCGGCGACGCGGCGATCCTCGACAGCGAGGACTTCCTCGATCCGCTGGGCGAAGAGACGTCGGGCACATCGTTCAACCGGGCAGCCCTCGCGCAGACCTTCGAGGACATCGACAGCGGCGGGCAATTTACCGCGTCGGTCAATCACTTCAAGTCCAAGGGCTCGCTGACCGGGGCCGAGGCGGACGAGGATCAGCGCGACGGGGCCGGCAACAACAACGCGACCCGCACCGCGGCGGCGCAGGAACTGGCGGAGTGGCTGGCGACAGATCCGACCGGATCGGGAGACGAGGACGTGCTGATCCTCGGCGATCTCAACGCCTATGCCCGCGAGACGCCGATCCAGGTGCTGGAGGCCGAAGGATATACCGACCTAGCCCGCGCTTTCGAGGGCGACGAAGTCTATTCCTACCGCTTCAGCGGGCAGATCGGCACGCTCGACTACGCGCTGGCCAACGCCGCGCTCGAAGAGCAGGTGACCGGGGCCACGACATGGAACGTCAATTCCGACACACCGGTCTATTTCGACTACAACCTCGACGGCACATTCACAGGGCAGGACCGTCCGACCGACCAGAACCTCTTTGACGGTTCCAGCCCGCTGCGCGGGTCGGACCATGATCCCGTCATCATCGGGCTGGACCTCGAACGGGACGATTTCCAGCTTGTGGAAGGCCGGTCCAAAAGCGAGTTCCTGCGTGGCAGCGATGCCGCCGAACGGTTCGAAGGCAAGGGCGGACCGGTCGACATCGTGCGCGGTGGCGGCAACGAGGACGTATTCGTCTTCGGGGACCGCGATGGCAAGCGCGACAAGCTGATCGTTCTCGACTTCGACACCGAAGAGGATCGACTCGATCTCGACGGGGCGGTCATCGCGGAGGTCAGCGCCATCGGCCGGAATCTGCGGATCTCGCTCGATCAGGATCGCGACGAGATCTTCCTGCTTCGCGTCTCCGATTTCGATGCGGTGCAGATCGACAACGAGGGTCTCGCGTTCGTCTGACGGTTTCGGGCCGGCGTCGACGATGGTGTCGCCGGTGCCTATTCCGAAATGACCTCGACGGTCTGACGCAGCCGCCCCGTGAGGCGGTCGAAGATCAGGATCTCGTCACCGTCGGTGACCACCGCGTACCAGTCCGGGCCTTGCGTGACGGCAATGGCCCGGGCGTTGCCGGGCAGGTCGATGGTCTCGGGCAATTGTGGGCTGTCGTCCGTTAACCGGATGACAATCAATACAATTATCAGTAGAACACCTGCTATCATGACGGCGGTGAGCACGGTCACCAGACGCCGCAGGAATCGCAGGTTTGCCGGCTCTGCCGGTTGTTCGGGATCATCCATGTCGCTTCGTTACATCAATTTCACCATCGGCGCCGCGCCGCCGCCCCGACTTGATAAGGCGCTGGCCCGCGATGTGCCAGACTTCGCGGCGCTCTCGCGAACCCGGATCGGACGGCTGATCGCGGATGGCGCGGTGCGCGTCGACGGTACCGCAGTGACCGACCCCAAGGCCCGCATCGAAGCGGGCGCCCGCATCGACATCTTTGTCGACGAGCCGCAGGACAGCCACATCCTGCCCGAGGAGATTCCGCTCGACGTCGTGCATGAGGACGACGACCTGATCGTGGTCAACAAGCCCGCCGGGATGGTCGTGCATCCCGCACCGGGCAGCCCCGGTGGCACGCTGGTCAACGCGCTTCTGCACCATTGCGGCGACGCCTTGTCGGGCGTCGGCGGGATGAAACGCCCTGGCATCGTGCATCGCATCGACAAGGACACCACCGGCCTTCTGGTCGCCGCGAAATCCGATGCCGCGCACCAGGGTCTGGCGGCCCAGTTCGAGGCGCACACGGTCGACCGGATTTACAACGCCCTCGTTCACGGCGTGCCCGACGCGGCCGATCCGCGACTGCGCGGCATTCGGGGCACGTCCTTCGAAGCTGGCAACGTGCTTAAGCTGACGACGCAACTGGCGCGGCACAAGACCGACCGACAGCGGCAGGCGGTGACCTTTCAGGGTGGGCGCCACGCCGTGACCCGAGCGCGTGTGTTGGAGACCTTCGGCCAGCCGCCGGCGCTTGCATTGCTGGAATGCTGGCTCGAGACCGGGCGGACGCATCAGATCCGCGTGCACATGGCCCACGCCGGGCATGCGCTGGTCGGCGATCAGACCTACGGCGGACGCAGGCGGGTGCCCAAAAAGGCGCTGCCCGATGCGGCTGTCGATGCCGCTCAAGATTTTCCGCGGCAGGCGCTGCACGCCGCCGTGCTGGGCTTCCGTCACCCCGTGAGCCGCGAGCTAATGCGGTTCGAGGCGCCGCTGCCGCCGGACATGGCCAGCCTGATCGGAACGCTGCGGGGCGAATGACCAGGGCCGCCGGGCCGAGCCAATTGAAACACCTCGCACAAGCGCGTGACGCACAGGGCGTGTGCGGGCTTTGCCGTGGCGGGTCCATCAACCTTTGGTTAAGGATTGCCAAGTACAGGTCTTGAACCGTTCAGTTCAGTTCCTATCTTCATGTTAAGCCCTATAACATCGGGAGGCCCATGAATGGCAAATTACGCAAACCTTCCGGCCCCGACGCCGGAAGGTGGTCTGAACAGGTACATGCAGGAAATCCGGAAGTTTCCGCTTCTGGAGCCTGAAG
This sequence comes from Roseobacter sp. FCG-D35, assembly GCF_033436665.1. Taxonomy (NCBI): domain Bacteria; kingdom Pseudomonadati; phylum Pseudomonadota; class Alphaproteobacteria; order Rhodobacterales; family Roseobacteraceae; genus Roseobacter; species Roseobacter sp. FCG-D35. The sequence goes on along the minus strand of NZ_JAWQFO010000001.1, from coordinate 715,788 downwards.
AGGAATACATGCTCGCAAAGCGCTGGGTCGAGGAGCAGGACACCGAGGCCGCGCACAAGATGGTCACGTCGCACCTTCGGCTCGCGGCCAAGATCGCGATGGGATACCGCGGCTACGGTCTGCCGCAGGCCGAGGTGATCTCGGAAGCCAATGTCGGCCTGATGCAGGCGGTCAAGCGTTTCGACCCCGAGAAGGGCTTTCGCCTCGCGACCTACGCGATGTGGTGGATTCGCGCCGCGATCCAGGAATACATCCTGCGCAGCTGGTCGCTGGTGAAGCTCGGCACCACTTCGGGGCAGAAGAAGCTGTTCTTCAACCTCCGCAAGGCCAAAAGCCGCATCGGTGCGCTGGAAGAGGGCGATCTGCACCCCGACAACGTCACCAGGATCGCCACCGATCTCGGCGTGACCGAGGACGAGGTGATCTCGATGAACCGGCGACTGTCGGGCGGCGATGCCTCTCTCAATGCCACCGTCGGCAGCGAGGGCGAGGGCAGCATGCAGTGGCAGGACTGGCTCGAGGACGAGGGCGCCGATCAGGCCGGCGATTACGAAGAGCAGAACGAGCTCGAGGCGCGCCGGGAGTTGCTGGCCGAAGCGATGAGCGTGCTCAACGACCGCGAAAAGGATATCCTGACCCAGCGCCGCCTGAGCGACCAGACCGTGACGCTCGAGGATCTGAGTTCGGAATACGACGTCAGCCGCGAACGCATCCGCCAGATCGAGGTGCGCGCCTTCGAAAAGCTGCAGAAGCGCATGCGCGATCTGGCCAAGGAAAAGGGCATGCTGCCGGCGGCCTGATCCCGCTCGGGTTGTCCATCCGACATCGCCCCGTGCCGGCAACGGCGCGGGGTTTTCCTTTTGCCATGATGGGAACGGTTCCCATCGCCTGGGCTGTCTCGCAGAGACGGGACGGCGTGGTTGTCGGGTTCGGCAGGATTTTTCCTCGCGGGGTTTCGCGCCCCGGTGCGCGCAGCTAGTGTGCGCGCAAACATCGGGAGATTTCTGCATGACACCGCTACGTTGGGGCATTCTCGGCGCGTCGAATTTCGCGCTCACCTTCATGGGCCGGGCGATCCACGCCGCACAGGGCGCCGAGCTTGCCGCCCTTGCCACATCGTCGCCCGACAAGGCGAAACCGTTTCAGGCCTTCGCGCCCGGCCTGCGCGTCCACGACAGCTACGACGCCCTGCTGGCCGACCCCGACATCGATTGCGTCTATATCCCGCTGCCGAACCATCTGCACATCGAGTGGACGATCAAGGCGCTTGAAGCCGGCAAGCATGTGCTCTGCGAAAAGCCCTTGGCGATGAGGGCCGACGCGTTCGACGCGGTGATCGAAGCGCGCGACAAGTCGGGTTTGCTCGCCGCCGAAGCCTACATGATCGTGCATCACCCGCAGTTCATCCGCGCCCGCGAACTGGTCCAGACCGGCGCGATCGGCAAGCTGCGCCACGTCGACACCGTGTTCTCCTACAACAACCGCGACATGGGCAACATCCGCAACCAGGCCGAGGCCGGCGGTGGTGGGCTTCCCGACATCGGCGTCTATACCTTCGGCTCTGTGCGCTTCGTGTCCGGGCAGGAGCCGGTCGCGGTACCTTATGCCGACATTACTTTCGAGAACGACATCGACACGTTCGTACGGATGTCAGCGGATTTCCCCGACTTCACCTATTCGGCCATCGTTTCGATCCGGATTCATCCGCGCCAGTACATCGCCTTTCACGGCGAAGAGGGCGTGCTGACGCTGACCGCGCCGTTCAATGCCGGTGTCTTCGACCAGGCCGAGATTCGGCTCGATACCGGCGACAGGAAAGTGACGGTCGAACGTTTTCCGGGCGTGAACCAGTACGTGCTTCAGGTCGAGAACTTCGGCCGCGCGGTGCGCGAGGGATCGCCCTATGCCTGCCCGCTGGAGTTCAGCAAGGGCACGCAACGGATGATCGACATGACGTTCGACGCCGCGCGGGGGTGAAGCGGGTGCGCGGGTCCGGTCGACCGGAATTTGTGACGGAGGTAGAAGGGTGACGGACGACGAGAAACTGGACGGTCGGCTGCACGGCGAGCAGCCCGAGGTCGAGCGCGACGGGCGCTGGCACCGGCTGCTCTACACCATCCTGATCGCGCTGATGATCTCCATCGCCCAGACTGTTCTGACGGTGGCGACGGTGATCCAGTACGTGATCCTGCTGGTCAACAACGGCGAACCGAACGAAAGGCTCGCCGAGTTCGGCACCGACCTCGGGATCTGGCTGGCCAAGGCCGCGCGTTACCAGACCGCCGCCAGTAACGTGAAGCCTTGGCCCTGGACAGACCTGGACTGAGGGCAGGTCTGCGGTTGCCAAGCGGCGCGGCCTACGCCGCGCCGCTTGGCGTCAGTCTTCCAGCGCCTCGAGCTCGTCAATGAAGCCCGAGATCATCGACAGGCCCTTGTCCCAGAAGGCGGGGTCCGAGGCGTCGAGGCCGAAGGGCGCCAGAAGCTCCTTGTGGTGCTTCGAGCCACCGGCCTTCAGCATCTCGAAATACTTGTCCTCAAAGCCCGGTTCGCCCTGCTCGTAGACGGCATAGAGCGCGTTCACCAGCCCGTCGCCGAAGGCATAGGCGTAGACGTAGAAGGGCGAATGCACGAAATGCGGGATGTAGGCCCAGAAGGTCTCGTAGCCGTCCATGAACTCGAAGGCCGGCCCGAGGCTCTCGGCCTGCACCGACATCCAGAGCGCGTTGATGTCATCGGGCGTCAGCTCGCCGCCACGTCGGGCTTCATGCAGCTTGCACTCGAAGTCGTAGAAGGCGATCTGGCGCACGACCGTGTTGATCATGTCCTCGACCTTGCCGGCCAGCATCACCTTGCGGTGGGCCTTCGTCTCGGCACCGTCAAGCATCTTGCGGAAAGTCAGCATCTCGCCGAAGACGCTGGCGGTCTCGGCCAGCGTCAGCGGTGTCGAGGACAGCATCTCGCCCTGTCCCGCGGCCAGCACCTGGTGCACACCGTGGCCCAGCTCGTGCGCCAGCGTCATCACGTCGCGCGGTTTGCCGAGGTAGTTCAGCATGACGTAGGGGTGCACGTTGGTCACCGTGGGATGCGCGAAGGCACCCGGCGCCTTGCCCGGCTTCACACCGGCGTCGATCCAGCCCTTGCGGAAAAACGGCTCGGCGATCTCGCCCATGCGTGGATCGAATGCATTGTAGGCCTCCATCACCGTGCGCTCGGCTTCGTCCCAGGCCACGATGCGCTTGTCCTCCATCGGCAGCGGCGCGTTGCGGTCCCAGACCTCCATCTTGTCGAGCCCGAGCCACTTGCGCTTGAGCTCGTAGTAGCGGTGGCTGAGTTTCGGGTAGGCCGCGACCACGGCGTTGCGCAGGGCCTCGACCACTTCCGGCTCGACGTCGTTGCTGAGGTGGCGTCCGGTCTGGGCGGTCTCCATGCCGCGCCAGCGGTCGATGACCTCCTTCTCCTTGGCCTGCGTATTGTGGACGCGCGCGAAGATCTTGATGTTCTCGGCGAACACCGTCGCCAGTTCGCGCGCCGCCGCCTCGCGCTTGTCGCGGTCCTGCTCGGTCAGCAGGTTGAGCGTGCCCTCGATGTTCAGCTCCTCGCCGTCGACCTCGAAGGTGAGGCCGGCGATGGTTTCATCGAACAGCCGCTCCCAGGCGTCGCCGACGACGCCGAGATCGTGCAGGAACTTCTCCAGCTCGTCCGAAAGCTGGTAGGGCTTCATCTTGCGGATGCGGTCGAAGACCGGCTTGTAGCGCGCGAGATCCGCGTTCCTGTCGTACAGCTTCTCGATATGATCGTCCGGCAGGCGGTTGAGCTCGAGCGTGAAGAACACCAGCGGCGTGGTGAAGTTGGTAATTTTCTCCTGCAGGTCGCCCATGAACTTGGCGCGCTCGGCGTCGGTTGTCTGCTGGTAATAGCGCAGGCCGGCGAAGGACATGATGCGCCCGGCAATGTTGTTGATCTTCTCGTTGCGCAGCACGCAGTCGAGCAGGCCGGCGGCGTCGAGATCGGCAAGCTTGCCCTCGTAATCGGCAGCGAAGCTGGCGCAGGCCTCCTCGAGCCAGTCGAGATCGCGCTTGAGTTCGGGCGCGTCGGTGCCGGCATAGAGATCGTCGAGATTCCATTCCGGCAGATCGCCGAGGTTCCTGTCGCCGGAGGCGGCGTTTGCGTCGCGAAGCGGGCGCGGGAGATGTGTGAGCATGTGATCCTCTTGGCGTTTTGCTTCACATAGGGTCGGGGATGCCACGATGGCAACCGCCACGCCGCGAAAAGCCATGCAAATGGTCCGGTCTCGCGCGGTTCCGTCGAAAATCCGTAGATCGGTGGCCGGATCGGGCTAATATTGCTGGGCGGGCCATCTGGAGGAGATGGTCCAAAATCAATTTCGATGGGCGGAGGAATTAAGGTCATGTCGCAACAGCAGCTTCTCTACGGGATCGGCGGTCTTTTGATCGGCGTTCTCCTGGGTCTCGCCTTCAGTGCGGGCGGCCTTACCAAGACCGAGGTGGGCGATGCAGTGGCCGAGCAACTGGCGCCGGTGCAGGAGGCCGCGGAACAGTCCACCGCTTCACATCAGGATGCCATCGCGGCGCTGGGCGAGCGTATCGCGGCGCTCGAGGCGTCGATTCCGGACGCAGGTTCGATGACCGAACAGGTCTCGAGCGCGGTGAGCGAGCGGCTGACCGGACTTCGGGACAACCTGTCCGAGGCGATTTCGAACGCGGTGGACGAACAGAAGACGAGCCTCGACGATGCAATGTTGCGCATCTCGTCCGGTCTTGAACGCAGCGCGCAGGCCGCGGCCGCCGCCGTCGCTTCGGCCACCACCGGCGACAAGACCACCGCGGAAAACGTCACCGTGAGCGATCCGCTCAATGTCGGCCAGACCGCCATTTTCGCCGATGGCAAGGTTCGTGCCTTCATATCGCGGATCGATCCGAGCGGCGGTGGCGTGACCCTTTCGGTCAACGGCGAACGCATGAACCTCGGCGCGGGCGGTTCGGCCCCGGTGAGCTTCGACGAGACCGACTGCACGCTGGTCGTGATGGGAATCGCGGACGAAGGCGTTGCCCTGGGTTCGGACTGCGTGGCCACTGAAGAGGAAGGCGAAGCCGATTCGACCGAAGCCGCGGCGGCGCAGTCCGAGACCGAGTCCGCCGCGAGCGGTGCGGACGCTGAGGCGTCGGAGGACGCTGATGCGGCACAATCCGAAGAGGCAGGCGCGGAGTCGGAAACGGAAAGCACCGGCGACGGTTCGCAAGGCGAAAGCGGCGATGCAGGGGCATCCGACGCTGAGGAAGCAGAAGCGCCGAAAGAGTGAAACCGCTGGAGTTTCGGCCGTTCACAGGATCCGACGGTTAGCCGTAGATCCGTAGCATGTCGCGCAAATCGTCGAGCGTGTTGGCCTCGGCCAAAGGCTTGTCCTTGCGCCAGCGCGACATGCGCGGAAAACGCAGGGCGACGCCGGACTTGTGACGGGTGCTTTTCTGGATGCCTTCGAAGGCAATCTCGAACACATGTTCGGGCGTCACCTGCCGGACCGGTCCGAACCGCTGAAGCGTGTTGCGCCGCACCCAGGCCGTGATCTGGCGGAACTCCGCGTCGGTCAGGCCCGAGTAGGCCTTGGTAAACGGCACGAGGTCGTTGCCGTTCCAGACCGCGAAGGTGAAGTCGGTGAAGAGGTTGGCGCGCCGGCCTGAACCGGACTGCGCGTAGATCATCACCGCATCGATTGTCAGTGGGTCCAGCTTCCACTTCCACCAATCGCCCTTCTTGCGGCCCGAAAGGTACGGGCTGTCGGCGCGCTTAAGCATGACGCCTTCTGCGCGCGCGTCGCGCGCATCGGCGCGGTGCGCGGCGAGGTCATCCCAATCGGAGAATTCGAGCTGTGGCGACAGGCGCACCGGCGCATCCCCGGGTAGCGGCGACACGGCTGCCTCGAGCAGCGCGCGGCGTTCCGCAAAAGGCGTGTCGCGGATGTCCGCGCCCTGCCATTCCAGCAGATCGTAGGCGTGCAGCACCACCGGCGCCTCGGCCAGCAGCTTCTTCGGCACGGTCTTGCGTCCGATCCGGGCCTGCAAGGCGTTGAAGCTGTCCGGGGCGTCGCTGCCCGGTTGCCAGACCAGCAGCTCGCCGTCGAGCACGGTGCCCTCGGGCAGGAAATCCACCGCACGGGCAAGCTCGGGGAAACGGTCGGTCATCAACTCCTCGCCGCGTGACCACACGAAGTGACGGCCTTCGCGCAGGATCAGCTGGCCGCGGATGCCGTCCCATTTCCATTCCGCGCGCCAATCCTCGGGCGGGCCGATATCCTGGGGGCCGTCTTCGAGCGCGTAGGCGAGGTAGAAGGGATAGGGCCGCGAGGCGTCGGCGGCGGCGAACTCGGCCTCGATCAGCCCGTGCCAGCTGGTGTCGTCGGGCTGCCAGTTGCCCATTAGGCGATGCGCCAGTTCGGCTTCGTCGCGCCCGGTCGCCCGTGACAGGGCGCGGGTCATCAGCTTCTGGCTGACGCCGACGCGAAAACCGCCGGTGATGAGCTTGTTGAACACCAGCCGCTCGGTCCCGCCGAGCCGCGCCCAGGCGTCGAGCACGAACTGTTTCTTCTCCGGTTCTGGCCGGTCGTAGACCGTGCGCAGCGCCTCGATCCAGTGCGCCAGCCCGTCATCGCTCGACCCGTCGTCCGACGGCAGGACAAGGGCGATGGTCTCGGCGAGATCGCCGACGATGGCGTAGCTTTCCTCGACCAGCCAGAGCGGCAGCCCCGACATTTCCGCCGCCCACTCGCGAAGCCGCGTCGTGGTCACGGCCCGGCGCGGCCTGCGCCCCGAAAAAAGCGCGATGGTCCAGATACGATCCTTTTCCGGCGCTTCGGAGAAGTAGTCCGCAAGCGCCGCGACCTTGACGTTGGTCTTTGTGCTCTGGTCGACGGCGGTGAAAAGGGCGGCGAAACGCTGCATCAGCCGGCCTCCGGTTCAAGGCTTTCGCCCTCGTACTCGGTGCGCACGACCGAGGCGTTCCAGCCGTTCTCGTTGAGGTATCGCGCAAAGATATCGGTGTAACCGTGTGTGACATATATGTTTTCCGCGCCGGTCTCGCGGATCGCCCACAGCAGGCCGTCCCAGTCGGCATGATCAGAGACGACGAAGCCACGATCGCCGGCCCGGCGCCGCCGGATGCCGCGAAGCTGCATCCAGCCGCTGGCGAAACCGCTTTCGCGGGTGCCGAAGCGCCGCGCCCAGGCCGAGCCGAGCGCCGAAGGTGGCGCCATCACGAGCGCGCCGGGAAAATCCTTGGCATTGGTCTCGGGCGTCACCTGCACCGTGTCGGGCAGCGCGATTCCCTGGGCGCGCATCACGGCATTGGTGTTCTCGACCGCACCGTGGGTCAGGATCGGGCCGATACCGGGCTCGAGCATCGACAGCAGGCGTTGCGCCTTGCCCAGCGAGTAGGCGCCGAGGATCGCGGTCTTGCCGGCTTCGGCGCAGCCGCGCCACCAGCCGTTGATCTCGGCCGCGACCTCGGCCTGCGGACGCCAGCGAAAGACCGGCAGGCCGAAGGTCGATTCGGTGATGAAGTGATCGCAGGTCACCGGCTCGAAAGGTTCAGACAGCCCGTCGGGGTCCACCTTGTAGTCGCCCGAGACCACCCAGACCTCGCCCGCGACCTCGACCCGGATCTGCGCCGAGCCCGGGACGTGACCGGCCGGATGGAACGAGACCTTCGCCGCGCCGATAGTCCGAACCTCACCATAGGCGATGCCCTCGGCCGTGATGTCGCCCAGCCGGTGCCGCATCACCGGCAGAGCGGAGTGGGTTGCGAGATAATGCGCGTGTCCGTCGCGGGCATGATCGGCGTGGCCATGGGTGATCAGGGCGCGGTCGACGGGGCGCCATGGGTCGATGAAGAAGTCACCAGCTTCGCAATAGATCCCGCGGTCGGTGAATGTCAGGGCAGGGCGCGTCATACCGGCCAATCTAGGCGCGGCACGGTCCTTGCCCAGCGATCAGCGGTTGCGATGACCCTCGAAGAAACTGGCGATCCGGTCATAGAGCGGCCGGGTGATCTCGCGCGATTCCATCAGGACCTCGTGCTCGCCGCCGTCGATGACCTCGAGCCGGCCCTGCTTCCAGCGCTGCATCCGATCGTGGATCCGGCTGACCTGCACGATGCGTTCGTTGCTGCCGAGAAAAACGTGGGTCGGAAGGTTCGGCGAGGGGCGCCGTTCGAGATGCGCGGTCTCGGCGAGGGCCTCGCGCAGCCAGACGAAGCTGGGACCGCCGAGCGCCAGTTCGGGATGTGCGCGGATCTGATCGCGCATCATGTCGTACATTTCCTCGTCCGTGGTCAGCATGTTGTCCTCGAACGGCTCGGCAAGCACGTAGGGTTCGAGCTTGCTGCCGGGTGGGACGCGGCTGCCCTGGCCGATGAGCGGCATGATCTGCGACATGCTCCAGGCGATGGGGCGCAGGTGGCGCGAGATCCGGATTCCCCACATCGGTCCCGTGAAGACCGCCGCCTGCACGGCAAGCCCCTCCATCGCGGCGCGCAGCGCGATGGCTCCGCCCATCGAATGTGCCAGCAGGTAGAAAGGGCGGGGAAGGTTGAGTTCGCGCGCGGCATGAACCATTGCCGCGACATCCTTCTGGTAGTCCGGAAACCGGTCGACGTGTCCGATGCGCGGATCGCCCAGCATCCGGTCGGCCAGTCCCTGGCCACGCCAATCGATGGTGAGAACCGCATGACCACGGGTGGTCAATTCGCCCGCGACGACACCGTATTTCTCGATGTACTCGGTGCGGCCCGGAAACAGCAGGACCGTTCCCCGTGCCGCACCTTCGGGGAGCCAGTGACCAAGCCGGACCCGCTTTCCGTCCTGTGTGGCGACCCAGTGTGCGGCACCATTCGCCGGACCGGGATGCACATCGGTGAAAAGCTGCGCCGGCGTCAGTCGCATCAGGCCAGGATCGAGGCCAGCTTCATCGCAAGACCCATGTCGCCGTCGACCTTGAGCTTGCCGGTCATGAAAGCGCTGGTCGGGTTGGTGTCGCCGCTCAGGATCGACTGGAAGGTTTCGGAATCCGCCGTCAGCGTGACGTCCGCAGGTTCGTCGGCGGCCCGCGCGCCGCTATCGTCCATCATCACGCTGCCTTCGCCCTCGATATCGAACTTGGCGGTGCCGCCAATGTCGGCGCCTGCCAGCTTTTCGTTCAGGATCGTTACGGCTTGGTTCACGGTTTCGCTCATCTGAGGGCCCTTTTGTCGAGAGTCCGTCGCCCGGTCTGGATTTGGCGCGAAGGACTGTTACATTCAAAGGTGTTATGGGCACCCCGAGCTTCAATCTCAAATCTATCGTTGCGGCACTTTTCGCGCTAGCCCTGAATTCCTTGCCTTTGGCGGCGGATGAAAGGGTCGACGAGTTGCTGGGCATATTGCAATCGGCGCCGGAGCAGGAGGCGCTGCGCGCGGCGCGCGACCTCGAGATCGTCTGGTCGCGCTCGGGCTCGGCGGCGATGGATCTGTTGCTGGAACGCGGACGCGATGCGCTCGAGGAGGAAGACCCGGTGACCGCCATCGAGCACCTCACGGCGCTGACCGACCATGCGCCGGACTTCGCCGAGGGCTACCACGCGCGGGCGACCGCCTACTTCCAGCGTGGTCTCTACGGTCCCGCGCTCGACGATCTGCAACGGACGCTCGCACTCAACCCCAGCCAGTTCAACGCGATCTTCGGGCTTGGTGTGATGCTCGAGGAATTCGGTGACCTGCGACGCGCAGAACAGGCCTTCCGGCAGGTTCTCGCCTTGCATCCGCATCATCAGAACGCCAAGACGGCCCTCGAGGCGCTGGAAAGTCGCGGGGTTGGCCGCGCTCTCTGACCCTTGCGGGGTCGTGGGGTTCGGCGGTCAGCAGAAGATAGGGGCGGTGGCGTGACGGGTGATGCACAGGTCGTGGCGGTCTTGGGCCCGACCAACACAGGCAAGACAAGCTACGCGATCGAACGCATGCTGGGTCACCGCACCGGCGTGATCGGGTTGCCCTTGAGGCTTCTGGCGCGCGAGGTCTATGACCGGATCGTGGCACTGCGCGGCCCGTCGATCGTGGCGCTGGTGACGGGCGAGGAGCGCATCGTGCCGCCGCGCACCCAGTACTGGGTCTGCACAGTCGAGGCGATGCCCGAAGGAATGGGCTGCGATTTCCTCGCCGTCGACGAGATCCAGCTCTGCGCCGACCCCGAGCGCGGCCATGTGTTCACCGACCGTCTGCTGCGCGCGCGCGGCCAGAGCGAAACCCTGCTGCTCGGCTCCGACACGATGCGCGGACCGATCTCGGCGCTGGTGCCGAAGGTGCAATTCCTGCGTCGGGACCGCATGTCGGACCTGTCCTATACCGGTTCGCGCAAGATCAGCCGGATGCAGCGCCGGTCGGCGATCGTCGGCTTCTCGGTCGAGAACGTCTATGCCATCGCCGAACTGATCCGGCGGCAGAAGGGGGGGGCGGCGGTGGTGATGGGGGCGCTGAGCCCGCGCACGCGAAACGCGCAGGTCGACATGTACCAGAATGGCGAAGTCGACTTTCTTGTCGCCACCGACGCCATCGGCATGGGGCTGAACCTCGACGTCGACCACGTCGCCTTTTCGGCGCTGAGCAAGTTTGACGGTCGCCGGATGCGCCCCCTTGCGCCGAACGAGCTGGCCCAGATTGCCGGGCGGGCCGGGCGCGGCCTGAAACGCGGCACGTTCGGGGTGACCGGCGATGCGCCGCCGCTGCCGGACGAGGTCGCGCGGGCGATCATGGACCATCAGTTCACGCCATTGAGAAAACTGGTGTGGCGTAATCATGCGCTGGAGTTCGGTTCGATCGACCGGCTTGTGTCGTCGCTCGAAAGGCCTCCAGAAAGCGAATGGCTGACACGTGCGCGCGAGGCCGATGACCTCTCGGCGCTGAAGGCGCTGGGCGACGTCGCCGAGATCGCGGCCCGCTGCACCGACGCGACCTCGGTCCGGCTGCTCTGGGACGTGTGCCGGATCCCCGACTTCCGCGGCATCAGCCACGCGGAACATTCCGGGTTGCTCGAGGTTATCTTCAACTATCTTCACGAACGGGGAACGGTGCCGGATGACTGGCTTGCCCGACAGATCAGGCGTATCGACCGGACCGACGGCGATATCGACACCCTGTCAAAGCGGCTGGCCTATATCCGGACCTGGACCTATGTCGCGCAACGCCGCGGCTGGACCGGCGACGAAAGCCATTGGCGCGGCGAGACGCGTTCTGTAGAAGACAGGCTGTCGGACGCGCTGCACGAACGTCTGACACAGAGATTTGTGGACCGGCGCACATCCGTGCTCTTGCGCCGGCTGGGTCAGAAGGAAGCCATGGTGGCCGAAGTATCAGAGACCGGAGACGTGACCGTCGAGGGCGAATTCGTGGGCAGGCTGGACGGGTTCCGGTTCTCGCAGGACAAGGGCTCCAACGGGGCGGAAACCAAGACCATCCGCAGCGCCGCGCTCCAGGCTCTGGCACCGCATTTCCACCTGCGCGCCGACCGCTTCTACAATGCCCCGGACACCGAGATCGATTTCACCGAACAAGGCGGGTTGATGTGGGGCAAGTCCGCCGTCGGCAAACTGGTGGCCGGCTCGGATCCGCTCAAGCCTCAGGTCGAGGTCTTTGTCGACGACCACGCCGGGGCTGAGGTCGCGCAGAAGGTCCAGCGGCGGCTGCAGCATTTCATCGACCGCAAGGTGGCTGCGCAGTTCGAGCCGCTCTTGAACCTCAGCCGGGACGAGGGACTGACCGGTCTCGCGCGCGGATTTGCCTTCCGCATGGTCGAGGCAATGGGGATCATCCCGCGCGCAGAGGTGGCCGAAGAGGTCAAAGTGCTTGACCAGGACGCGCGCGGTGCCTTGCGCAAGCATGGCATCCGGTTCGGGCAGTTCACCATTTTCATGCCGCTTCTGCTGAAACCGGCGCCGACGCGCCTTCGGCTGGTCCTGTGGTCGCTGTCGAAAGGACTGGGGGAATTCCCGGAATCGCCGCCGCCCGGGCTGGTGACGATCCCCGCCGCGGCGGATGCGCCCGAGGGCGCCGACACCATGGCCGGCTACCGCACGGCCGGTACGCGGGCGATCCGCATCGACATGCTCGAGCGGTTGGCTGACATGCTGCGTGCCGAGAACACGCGGGCGGGTTTCGAGGCGAAGCCCGACATGCTGTCGATCACCGGCATGACGCTGGAGCAGTTCGCCGACCTGATGCAAGGGCTTGGCTACCGTGCCGAGCGCGGCGAACGCGAGAAGGTGCGGCCTGTCGAGGCGGTTGTGCCCGGCGATGCACCGGCGCCCGAGACCGAGACACCCGAGACCGATGTTCCGGTCATGGATGCCGCGGATACCGCGGCGCCGGGGACGTCGAACGAACCCGCCGAAACAGTTCCGCCTGCCGACGTGCCGGAGGAAGCCGCAGGCATTGAGGATGCGGGCGTTGCGCCGATCGCCGAGATACCGGTTGGTGATGCGCCGCAGGAGACGTCTACGGAGGCAGCGGATGTCGGCGAGACAGGCGCAGCGGAGGACATTCCGGATCAGCCTGCCGAGGAGGTTCCGCTGGGAACGGCGCCCGACGAAGCGCTGGCGGGCCCGGAGACGGAAGTATTCTACACCTTTACATGGGGCCGTGGTCCGCGCCAGCAGGGCAATCGGAGCGGGCAGCAACGCGGCGACCGGGGCGGCAAGGCCCGGTCCGGCAGCCCCAAGGGCAAGAAGGGCGCGCCGCGCGATCGTGGTCAGAAAGGTCCCAAGACCTTCAACGCACGGCCGCCGAAGCCCGAAAAGAAGATTGACCCGGACAACCCCTTCGCGGCGGCCCTGATGGGCCTTCGCGACGGGAAATAGGTGGCGGGCAAGCTACGGCTCGACAAGTGGCTTTGGCAGGGCCGCTTTTTCAAGACGCGCACGCTCGCGGCTTCGAGGGTGCAGCAGGACGGTGTGCGCATCAACGGCGTGCGGGTCAACAAGCCGGCCACGCCGGTGTCCCCCGGCGACGTTCTGACCTTTTCGCAAGGCACCGCTGTCCGGGTGGTCCGTATCGAGATTCTGGGCACGCGGCGCGGACCTGCACCTGAAGCCAGGGAACTCTATTCCGACCTGACCCCGACTCGGGACGAGGAACGGAACGAACGTCCGGAGAACCCTGCCTTCGAGGGAAAAGGTCGCCCAACCAAGCGCGATCGCCGGGCCCTCGATCTTTCTCGGGCACGGTCCCTTGAATGATCTGGGGCGCTGATTTAGCTAGGCCCCTGTAGCTTCCGAGATGACGTTCCCATGACCTATATCGTGAACGATGCCTGCATCGCCTGCAAATACACCGACTGCGTCGAAGTCTGTCCGGTGGATTGCTTCTATGAAGGCGAGAACATGCTCGTCATTCATCCCGACGAATGCATCGATTGCGGTGTCTGCGAACCTGAATGCCCGGCAGATGCGATCCGGCCGGATACCGAGCCGGACACGGAGAAATGGGTGGAGTTCAATCGCAAGTATGCCGAGCTCTGGCCGGTGATCATCACCAAGAAGGATCCGCTGCCCGAAGCCGACGACCGGGACGGGGAAAGCGGCAAGCTCGAGAAGTATTTCTCCGAAACGCCCGGCGAGGGCGGCTGAGGCTCTTCGATCGGGGTTGGGCGGCACGCCGCCGAAGCTGACGCAACGTCGGGCGGAATCGGGTCGGTCCCGCTTCCGGATTGGCGTTTTTTGTGTTATATTGATGTCACATATCACTGAACGGATGCGTCCCAGCCAATCCCTCGATTGAGATTGGCCATAAGGTTTCGACCCATGTCCACCCGGATTCGCGGCAGAAGAGCGGCGATCCGGTGTGGTTTTGACTGTTGAACGACCCTGTGGGACGTCTCCTGCGGCAAGGAAAACCGAATGTCCAAATCCAAGAAGCACGATTTCCGTCCCAACGAGTTCGTGGTCTACCCGGCGCATGGCGTCGGCCAGATCATCTCGATCGAAGAGCAGGAAGTGGCGGGGATCTCTCTCGAGCTGTTCGTCATCTCCTTCGAGAAGGACAAGATGACGCTGCGCGTGCCGACCCACAAGGCGATGGAGATCGGGATGCGTGCGCTGAGCTCGCCCGACGTCATCACCCACGCGATGAAGACCCTGAAAGGCAAGGCCAAGGTCAAGCGCGCGATGTGGTCGCGCCGGGCGCAGGAATACGAGCAGAAGATCAATTCCGGCGATCTGATCGCCATCGCGGAAGTTGTTCGCGACCTTCACCGCACCGACGACCAGCGCGAACAGAGCTATTCCGAGCGTCAGCTCTACGAGGCGGCGCTCGAGCGGCTCACCCGCGAGGTCGCTGCGGTGAGCGGTGGCGACGAGCTGGCTGCGGCCAAGCAGGTCGGAGACGTGCTGGACAGCCGCGTCGCGGCCTGACGGCACCGAAACTCCTTATCATTCAGGACCGCGCCCGACCGGGCGCGGTCCTTTCTTGTTTCAGGGGGCGCTGCCCCCGCCGCGCTGCGCGCGCCTCCCCCGGGATATTTCCCAACCAGAGAGGGACCCTACTGCCGCGTCAGGTGAGCATGGTCGCGAAGGTGAGAAGAATCGCCAATTCGCTGAGTTGCTGACAGGCGCCGAGCACGTCACCTGTCTGGCCACGGATTTTCGCGCGGGCAAGGGCGGCAAGCGCGGCGGTCGCGATAGCAGCGGAGACAGCGGCGAAAAGGGCAATGGGACCGGTGAGCAGCAGCGCCAGCGTCAGCGCGAGGACAAGGCCGGCGACTGTTGCGGCAGCCCCGGGCCGGCCGGTGCCGTGCGACAGACCCGTGTCGCGGGCATTCGGCAGCAGTGCCATGACGGGGGGCATCGCGGCGCGCGACAGCATCGCCGCGGCGAGCAGCGGCGCGATCCCCAGTGGCAGCAGCAAAGCGCAGGCGCTCCAGCGCATCCCCGTGACGACGATCAGCGAAAGAAACCCGTAGGTGCCGATGGCGCTGTCCTTCATGATCTCGAGTCGGCGCGCGACGGTCCAGCCGCCCCAGAAACCGTCGGCACAATCGGCCAGCCCGTCTTCGTGCATCGCACCGGAAAACAGGATCGAGAGCGCAATATAGGCGCCGGCGGCAATGGCGGGGCCGGTGTCCACGGCCATGAGGATCGCGGCGACGAACCCGGCGGGACACGCGACGGCCAGACCGGCCAGCGGGTAGGCCCAGGCGGCGCGGGCGGCGTTGCGGAAGCGCGCGGGCGGTGGTGCGGGGACCGGCAGGCGGCTGAGCAGGCTCAAGGCGACACGGAACTCGTCGAGACGGGATCGGAAGATGTCGCTGACCAAGGCCATTCTGTCCGTTTCGCGGGTTGCCGGTGCCGTCCCACTGGTTAATGAGGGGGCAACGATCTTGCAACGAGGGTGTGCTTCATGAGTTCCGATTTCGCCGACCTGGAAGGCTTTCGCGCGTTGCTGGCGGCAATGCCGTCGTCCGATCCCGAAGCCGAGGCCGCCGCGCGGGACCGCGATGCGCAGCTGACCAAGCCGCCGGGCGCGCTGGGTCGGCTCGAAGAACTGGCGGTCTGGTTCGCGGGCTGGCGCGGGACCGCGCGCCCGACGCTCACTGCGCCGCAGGTCATCGTCTTTGCCGGAAACCACGGGGTCGCGGCGCGGGGCGTGTCGGCCTTTCCACCCGAGGTGACGGCGCAGATGGTGGCGAATTTCGAATCCGGCGGTGCGGCGATCAACCAGCTGGCCGAGGCCTTTGGAGCGCGGCTCGACGTGATCGCGCTGTCGCTGGATACCCCGACGGCGGATTTCACCGCCGGTCCGGCGATGTCCGAGGCCGAGCTTGTCGATGCCCTCCGGGCGGGCTGGGCGGCGGTCGACTCGCAGGCCGACCTTCTGGTGACCGGCGAGATGGGGATCGGCAACACCACGCCAGCCGCGGCGATCGCGGCGGCGCTCTTCGGCGGGGCTGCCGAAGACTGGACCGGGAGGGGGACGGGCGTCGACGATGCGGGGCTGGTGCGCAAGGCGCAGGTGGTGGCCGACGGGGTCGCGCGGCACGCCGATGCGCAGGCCGACGGGCTCGACATCCTCATGCGGCTCGGCGGGCGCGAGATCGCGGCGATGGCCGGGGCGATCGCGCGGGCGCGCGACCTGCGCATCCCGGTGATCCTCGACGGGTTCATCTGCTGTGCGGCGGCGGCCTGTCTGGCCCGGACCCGGGAGGGTGCGCTCGATCACTGCGTCGCGGGCCACCGCAGCGCCGAGGGCGCACATGCGCGGCTGCTGGACCACCTTGGCAAGGTGCCGCTTCTGGACCTCGGGTTGCGGCTCGGCGAAGGGTCGGGTGCCGCCCTGGCCATCGGGATCCTGAAAGCTGCAATCGCCTGTCACAGCGGCATGGCGACCTTTGGCGAGGCAGGGGTGTCCGAAGCCTGAGGCTCAGGCACGTTTTTTCTCGGTCGCCTGGCTGAGGATCGCGGTCTCGAGATCCTTTTGCAGCTGTCGGGATCGCGCGACATAGGCGGCGTTCTGCGAGGTCGGAATGCCGGGATCCCAAAGCTCGGCCAGTTCGCGCACCGAAACGCGGTCGTGCTCGTAGAAGATGCGCTCGGCCTCGTGCGCCTCGTATTCGCTGAGGCCGAGGTTTTCCAGAACGTAGCGCCCGGCACGCAGCGAGCTGTCGAACATCTCGCGCACGATGTCGTCGGCGCCGGCCTGGTAGAGCCGGTAGACCTGGGTGCGGTCATAGGCGCGGGCGACGATATGCAGGTCGGGCCGCAGCTTGCGCG
Source organism: Roseobacter sp. FCG-D35 (assembly GCF_033436665.1). Classification (NCBI taxonomy): domain Bacteria; kingdom Pseudomonadati; phylum Pseudomonadota; class Alphaproteobacteria; order Rhodobacterales; family Roseobacteraceae; genus Roseobacter; species Roseobacter sp. FCG-D35. The sequence continues at coordinate 698,989 of NZ_JAWQFO010000001.1, read as the reverse complement.
CATAGGCCACCAGCCGGGCGCTGGCATCCTTGTCGTCGAGGGCCACGACCAGCACCCGCGCGTTGGCGATGCCGGCGGCGCGCAGGATGTCGGGCCGCGTGGGATCGCCGAGGAACCCCTTGAAACCGAAGCGCCGCATGACGGCGATGGTTTCCATGTTGTGGTCGAGCACGACGGTGTTGAATCCGTTGGCCTGCACCAGCCGGTTGACGATCTGGCCGAAGCGCCCGATGCCGGCGATGATGACCGGGCCTTCGTCGTCGATCTCGTCGTCGTCCGGACGCTCTTCGGTGGTTTCGGTCCGGCGCGAGATGACATCGTAAAGGATGAAGAGCAGCGGCGTGATCAGCATCGAAAGGGCGATCACCAGAAGCAGCGTCTCGGCCACGTCGATGGGCATGACGCCCTGCTGTTCGGAGAAGGCGGTGAGCACGAAGCCGAACTCGCCGGCCTGCGCAAGGCCGAGGGCGAACAGCCACAGGTTCTTGCCGCTCAGGCCGAACACGCGGCCGAGCCCCCAGAGGATCAGGCCCTTCACGATCGCCAGCAGCAGGGCCATCGAGACGATGGCCGGCATGTTGCCGAACAGCAGCGGGAAGTTGATACCGGCCCCCACGGTGATGAAGAAAAGACCGAGCAGGAGGCCCTTGAAGGGTTCGAGGTCTGTTTCAAGCTCGTGCCGGAATTCGCTGCTGGCCAGCACGACGCCGGCGATGAAGGCGCCGAGGGCGGGGGAAAGTCCGACGAGCGTCATCAGGAAGGAAATGCCGACAACGATGAGCAGGGCGAGGGCGGTGTACATTTCGCGCAGGCGCGAGGCGTGGATGAAACGGAACACTGGCCGGGTGAGAAAGACGCCGGCCAGGATTACGGCGAGGACCGCACCGATGGTGACCAGCGTGACACCCCAGCCAGGCAGGCCTTCGACCAGCGACATTGCATGGCCGTCACCATGGCCGCCGTGCCCGTCGTCCCCACCCAGCGAGATCGAGCCGTCCTCGGCGATCTGGGCCGGGATGCCGACGGCGAGCAGCGGCAGGAAGGCAAGAATCGGGATGACGGCGATATCCTGCGTGAGCAGGACCGAAAAGATCGACCGTCCGCCTCCGGTCTGCATCAGCCCCTTCTCGGACAGGGTCTGAAGCACGATGGCGGTCGAACTCAGAGACAGGGTGAGGCCGATCGCGAGCGAAACGGAGAAGGGCTGATCGTAGGCCAGTGCGATGCCCATGATCGCCAGCGTGCAAAGCGCGATCTGCAGCCCGCCGAGGCCAACGAGCTTGTGGCGCATGTCCCACAGGGCGCGCGGTTCAAGCTCGAGCCCGATCAGGAACAGCATCATCACCACGCCGAATTCCGCAAAGTGCTGCAGGTCCTGGGTTTCGGATCCGACAAGGCCGAGGACCGGGCCGATGATGATCCCGGCGGCGAGATAGCCCAGGACCGATCCGAACCCCAGGCGCGCGGCCAGCGGCACCGCGATCACCGCGGCGGCGAGGTAGACGGATGCCTGATAGAGAAAACCTTCCATGGGTGCGATATCTCGACCTCGGATGCGGGAGTCGTCCGTGATTTATAACAGCCGCTTGCGTGGTTGCCACGGGTTTCCGGACTTGTCTGGCGATTGCGTTCCGACCGGCGGAGCGCTGCCTGCGCGGGCGGCATTCAAACCCGTCGCCGGAGGTGGGCCGTTCAGGTCGGCAGCGGGCTGTCCTGCTTGAGCTGCGCCATGACGATCTGGCTGTGGACGCGCGCCACCGCCGGGTGCGGCAGCAGCACGTCGTGGATCAGCCGGTTCAATGCCGGCAAGTCCGCGCAGTAGATCCGCAACAGGTAGTCCGCGTCACCGGTCATCGTCCATGCGCTGGTGATCTCGGAGCGGGTCTCGACAAGCCGGGCGAAACTGCGCGAGTTCTCGGGGCCGTGGGTTTCGAGATGCACCTGGATGAAGCCCTGCACCAGCAGGCCGAGCCGTGACGGATCGAGCCGGGCGGTATAGCCGGTGATGAAGCCCTCGGCCTCGAGGCGCTGACGCCGCCGCCCGGCCTGGCTGGGCGACAGATTGAGCGCCTCGCCCAGTTCCTGCGCCGTCAGATGCGCATTGCGCTGCAGGGCGGCGAGCAAGCGGATGTCGGTCGGGTCGAGCATCTCGATGCGGAATCCATGCGTGGATGGAAGAATATATGCGGGAAACCGTCGTATATGTCGAGAGATGAACAGATATTCACGCAAAATCCGCGTCCGGAATGGCATATTTTCGATTCAACGAAACAAATCGCTTTTCACAGGAGGCGCGCCATGGGTCCGTTCCCGCACAACGCTCCGAAGTCGACCATCACTGCAGAGAACCCCGCCGGAACCGACGGTTTCGAATTCGTTGAATTCGCACATCCCGAGCCGCAGGAACTGCGCGACCTCTTCACGCGCATGGGCTATGCCCACGTGGCGAACCACAGGACGAAGAAGATCGAACTCTGGCAGCAGGGCGACATCACCTATGTGCTGAATGCCGACCCCGACAGCTTTGCCGCGCGGTTCGTGGAAGAGCACGGTCCCTGCGCCCCGGCGATGGCCTGGCGTGTCGTCGATGCTGAAAAGGCGCTGCGCCACGCGGTGTCGAAAGGCGCCGAGGAATACACCGGCGACGACAAGACGATGGACGTGCCTGCGATCCGGGGCATCGGTGGTTCGCTGATCTACTTCATCGACCAGTACTACGACACCAGTCCCTACAACGCGGAATTCGACTGGATCGAGCAGTCCAAGCCGCGCGGCGTTGGCTTCTTCTACCTCGACCACCTGACCCACAACGTCTTCAAGGGCAACATGGACAAGTGGTTCGCCTTCTACGGCGACCTCTTCAATTTCCGCGAGATCCGCTTCTTCGACATCCAGGGCAAGTTCACGGGCCTCTATTCCCGCGCGCTAACCTCTCCCTGCGGACGCATCCGCATCCCGATCAACGAGGACCGCGGCGAGACCGGGCAGATCGTGTCCTATCTCAAGAAGTACAAGGGCGAGGGCATCCAGCATATCGCGGTGGGAAGTGACGACATCTATGGCTCGACCGACGAAATCGCGGCGAACGGGCTGAAGTTCATGCCGGGCCCGCCAGACACCTACTACGACCTGAGCCACGACCGGGTGAGCGGCCACGACGAGCCTGTCGAGCGCATGAAGAAGCACGGTATTCTGATCGACGGCGAAGGCGTCGTCGACGGTGGCGAAACCAAGATCCTGCTGCAGATCTTCTCGAAGACTGTGATCGGCCCGATCTTCTTCGAGTTCATCCAGCGCAAAGGTGACGACGGCTTCGGCGAAGGCAATTTCAAGGCTCTGTTCGAATCCATCGAAGCCGAGCAAATCGCCAACGGCGAAATCGCGGCCGAATAGCGCGATCGCAATCCTGAAATGACGGTAGGCGCGCCCCTGCGGGGTGCGCCTTTACGTGCGCGGCATCCTCAGCACCACGTTGCGCCCGCCTTTCTGGTAGCGCAACTCGCTGTCCCCAATCGCCGAGACGCGCCCGCCGTCAAGCCGGTCTCCGACCTTGACCTTCTGGTAGCGCCCGTTTGAGAGCCTTATGAGCGCGCGGCGCGACGAAGGCTTTCCATAAACCCCGATCAGGTTGATGCCCCGCAGGTTGATCGCGTTCTTGACCGTGGCGCTGCGTGACACCGTGGCCGAGGACGGGATGTTCGGCGCCGCCGTCCGTTGCACGACAGGCGCCGCTGCAGCGGCCTGCCGTTGCGTGGTGACCCGGGCGGCCTGCGCGGCCGCCGTGGCCTGTGCATGGGCGATGATCCGGCCGAAATTGCCCGGGCGCGCGTCGGGACGCGCTGACTGCGCGGCTGCAAGGCGGGTTCCGGTCGCAAAGGGATCCGCCGCGGCCGGGGCGGCGACCGGCCCGCCATCCTGCGGCACGAGGCTCGCGGCGGCGAGCGCCGTTTCCTGCTCCGAGCGCGGACGGACCTGAGGCCGCAGCGCGCCCAGTTCGGAGCGCGTCAGCCCGTCATTGTTGGCCCGCTCGTTGTTCTCGATCAGGTTGCCCGGGCGCAGGCGTGGACGTGCCTCGGCCAGCGCGGCCTGCAGCGGATCCTCGACGACTTCGGGATCGCGCCGCGCCATCTCGGCAGGCGGGACCAGGGCCGGACGACCCAGGTAGACGGTGATCCCCTCGGGGTTCACGACGCCTTGCGCGGTGGCCACGACCAGCCCGCGTTCGTCGAGATCGAAGGTGGTGCCCGGGGCGACCGGCGAATTCTGCGGTACCATCGCCGCGTCGGTGTCCTGCCGCATGGCATCCGGCAGCGCCACGGCATCCTCGACCAGGCTGACCGGGTCGATGCTGGTCACGTAGAGGTCGTCGATGGCGATTTCGGCGCCGGCTTGCGGCAGTTGCGGGCTGACCGGCCAAATCCCGGTGACCGCATAATCCGCCTCGATCCGGTCCGCTTCCACTTCCACGACGGCATCCGCCGCTCCGTCCTGTCCCACGTCCGCCGTTTCGGCGGTTTCGGGCGTGACTGTCTCGGGGTCTCCGGTTTCGATCCCGGGCGTCGGGCGGCGCAGGGCGCGCAGCACCGCCGCATCCTCTTCCGAGAGGGTCGTTTCCACCGACGCGGTGACCATGCCGGCATTCTCCGGCAACTCGTCGAGAAACTTCGGTGCCGGCAGGTCGGCGATCGCGGCGATCCCGGTCTCCGTCTCGGACTCCGGTGCGGCCTCCGGACGGTCGAAAATCCGTGCGATGCTCCCGTCCAGCCGGACCGAAGCCCAGGCCGCAACGGCCAGGAGGACCAGCAACAGGATCACCGTCAGGATCAGCCCGAGGTATCGCGGCTTGCCGCGGGGCCGCTCCACCGGCAGGGCGAAGGGATCATTCTTGGGTTGCGCCTCGGGCGGACGTTGGGCTTCTGGCGGGGTCGGGGCCAGTTTCGGCGCCGCCGCCGGGCTCGTCGCGATTGGTCGCCTTTCCGGCGCGGGCACCGGTTGCACCTTGCGCGCCGGTGCCGGTTCGACCCGCGCGGGCTTTCGGCGGCTGAAAAACCCCGGCTTCCCGGCAGGTTCCGCTTCGGCGTCGGCGATGTCGAGCCGTGCGCCGTTCACCCGCGCGCCCGGAGCCGACAGGGTCGGCACGCGCCTTTCCCCCGCACCTTGCACCTTCGGAGCCTGCACCGCGGGTTCACGTCCGGAGGCAGCGGGCGCAATCCCTTGATCCTGCGATACCGGAGGCGCTGTCCTCCGGCTGCTGAACCCGGTCACCGGCTCGGGCTTGGGGGCGGACGGCGTGGTTCGCGATGGGGCGGGCGCGGTGGGCGGCGGTGCAGGCGCCTCGGCAAAGCCCTGGTCCGCCGCCTCGATGAACTCCGCCCGCGACGGCTTCAACGGCGGCACCGGCATCGGCAGGACGTCCTCCGGCCCGTCGTCCGGTTCGGGAAGCTCTGCCTTCGGTGCTTCGGCCAAGACCTTTTTGTCGCCCGCACGCCCGCCCTCCGGCAGGGCCGGATCGTCCTTGGGCACGTCTGCCGTCGCCTCGCTGGCGGCCTCGCCAACCGCGATCGGCGGCATGTCCGGCGACGTTTCGTCGGACATCGCGCCTGGCTCTCGCGATTCTTCGGTCTCGACCACCGGCGCGCCGGTCTCTTCGGCGACAACCGGACCGGACGGAATTTCCACCTCTCCGACGATCACCACAGCCACGCCGTCAGGCTCGACGGCTTCATCCGGTCCGAGCACGCGATCGGCGGCCCGCGCGCGCCCGAACCAGGGCTCGCCAAGGAAAGCTTCCGCGCCCGGCACGGCCACGAAACTCACTGGGTTGAAGCGGTGCGTTTCGGCGAAGGCTTCTGCCTCGTCAAGCGTCTCGCGCGCCACCGCCGCCACATGCATGCTGTCGCAGTCCGGGCAGGTATCGAACACCAGGTCCTCGACGTCATAGGGCGTCGCCCCGTCGAGCGCCCGGCGCGCCGCTTCGGTCCGGGCGTCGGCATCCATGCCTAGGCTCGGAATCGTCAGGTAGCGGATCTGCTCATTGGGAATCAACAGTTTGCAGCGCACGCCGCCGGGCTCGATGGCCGCCGCCGAGCGGCGCAGCGCGGCCAGTTCGCCGGCGAGGTCGGCAGCTTCGGGATCGACCTCGCCCACTACTCGCCAGCCGCCTGCGGCACGATGCAGCAGGCGGATTCCGTCGAAGGAGAGGGACAGGGCGAAACTGGGCTTCATGCCTTGCCTTTTTACACTGCAACGGGCGCCTTGACAGCGCGGCCTCGGTTTTCCGACAGCCTATAGCAGGACTTCGCCGAGGGAAAGGAAAACGCCTTCCGGACACGCGTTCGCGGGGCGCCGGCCGGACCCGCGGCGATCCGCCTTGGGGCTAGGATCGCGCTTGTCCTCGGCGGTGCCATGGGTCTAGGTCAGCACAGCAAACATAGGAGGACCAGCCCCGTGAAACAGACCCTCATCATGCTCTGCCTGGTGGCAGGCTTCGGAAGCGCGGCCGTCGCGCAGGATGTGACCGCACCGCGCGTGATAACCGTGACCGGAGAGGCCAGCGTGCCGGCAGCCCCGGACATGGCGACGATCCGGCTCGGCGTCACCGAGCAGGCCGCGGACGCGGCCGCGGCGATGCAGGCGGCTTCCGCCGCCGTCGGTGACATTCTCGCCCGCCTCGACGGCGCCGGAATCGAGGCGCGAGACCGCCAGACCAGCGGCCTGTCGCTGCAGCCGGTCTGGTCCGACCGCTCCGGCAATGTGGATGCCCCGCCGCAGATCACGGGATACGAGGCGCGCAACGCGGTAACGGTCCGGGTGCGCGATCTCGACGCCCTGGGCGGTCTGCTCGACGCGGTGATCGCGGACGGGGCCAACACCCTGGATGGTCTTGCCTTCGACGTGCAGGATCCGGCTCCGCTCGAGCGCGAGGCGCGCAAGGCCGCCGTGGCCGACGCGATGGCGCGCGCGCAGGATCTGGCCGAGGCCGCCGGGGTCACGCTGGGACCGGTCCAGTCGATCATCGAACAGGTGCGGCGCGGCGGTCCGGTCCGGCTCGAGATGGCCGACGCCGCCCGCGGCGCTTCCGTGCCCGTGGCGGCAGGCGAGGTCGGCTTCGAGGGCAGCGTGCAGATGGTCTTTGGCATCGCCGACTGAGCCGGGCTCAGGCACGCGACCTTCACCCGGGTGCGCGCGTCCTTTCTCTGGTTTGCAAATATCCCGGGGGAGGCGCCCGCAGGGCGACGGGGGCAGAGCCCCCGCCCGGTCCGGCGCCCGCGCTCAGCCCGATGCCTTGCTCAGCGCCTGGTCGAGATCGGCAATCAGGTCGTCGGCATCCTCGATCCCGATCGAGATCCGCACGACGTTCGGGCTCGCACCCGCGGCTTCCTGCTGCTCCGGCGTGAGCTGGCGGTGCGTCGTCGAGGCCGAGTGGATCACCAGCGACCGCGCATCGCCGAGGTTGGCGACGTGGCTGAAGATCTCCAGCGCGTTCACAAGTTTCACGCAGGCGTCGTAGCCGCCCTTGACCGCGAAGGTGAAGAGCCCGCCCGCGCCCTTGGGGCAGACGGTCTGGCCGCGCTTGAAATAGGGCGAGGACTTCAGACCGGCATAGGTCACATAGTCGACCCGGTCGTCCTTCTCGAGCCATTCCGCCACTTTCACGGCGTTCTCGACATGCCGCTGCATGCGCAGCGACAGCGTCTCGATCCCCATCAGCGTGTAATGCGCCGCCTGCGGGTTCATCGTCATGCCGAGATCGCGCAGCCCGATCGCGATCGAATGGAAGGTGAAGGCAAGCGGGCCAAAGGTCTCGTGGAACTTGAGCCCGTGATAGGCGGGTTCCGCCGCGCTGAGCGAGGGGAACTTTTCGTTGGCCGACCAGTCGAACTTGCCCGAATCCACGATCGCGCCGCCGGTGACCGTGCCATTGCCGGTCAGGTACTTCGTCGTCGAATGCACTACCAGGGTCGCGCCATGCTCGATCGGCCGGCAGAGGTAAGGCGTGGCCGAGGTGTTGTCGACGATCAGCGGGATGCCGGCGCCGTCTGCGATCTTCGCCGCCGCCGCGATGTCGGTGACATACCCGCCGGGGTTGGCGATGGATTCGCAGAAGATGGCACGCGTGTCCTCGTCGATCGCCGCCTTGACCGCGTTGAGGTCATCGAAATCGACGAATTTCGCCGACCAGCCGAAGCGCTTGATGGTCTGGGTGAACTGCGTGACCGTGCCGCCATAAAGCCGCGTCGAGGCAACGATGTTGCGGCCCGGGCCCATGAGCGGAAAAAGCGCCATGATCTGCGCCGCGTGCCCCGACGAGCAGCAGACCGCGCCGACGCCGCCTTCGAGCGTCGCGATGCGTTCCTGCAGCACCGCCACCGTCGGGTTGGTCAGGCGCGAATAGATGAAGCCGACTTCCTGGAGATTGAACAGCGCTGCCGCGTGCTCGGTGTCGCGGAAGACGTAGGCGGTGGTCTGGTAGATCGGCGTCTGGCGCGCGCCCGTCGCCGGATCGGGCCGTGCGCCGGCATGGATCTGCAGGGTGTCGAAGCCGTAGGTCGGGCCGTCGGACATGTGGGGTCTCCTCGCTCTGTCGTTCGGCACATGGTTAGGCGATGGCCCGGGCCCGCACAAGGCTGGCGACACCGGCCCGCGGATTGACAGGTCCGGTTCGCCGGCATATCACACAAGTATGTTGGCAGGGAGGCTTGTGCCATGGACGAGACCGGCGAAACCATTCTCACGAAAGCCGTTTCCGGAACCGGCGCGGCCGACCAGGCCGAACGCGCAACGCGCGAGCGGGCCTCTGCAATCGCCTCCGAAGAAGTCACGCAACCCGCTCCCGAGACGGCCGAAGCGCGCGCCGAACGCCGGCGCCGACGGCTCGAACGGCTCGAGCAGGCCTCGACGATCTCCTTCACCCTCGAAACCCCGGTCCGGCGTTTCGTCGAGGAGCAGGCACGCTCCATCGGCATGGACATGGCGCATTTCATGCAGAAGATGGTCGAGAACCACATCCTGCTCTCGGCGCCCAAAGGCGATCCTCTGGCGCTGCGGCTGCAATCCAAGCGTCTTGTGATCGACAGCTTCGTGGATCTGGCGCGCAAGCTCGAGGCCGAGGGGCACTTCGACGACCAGTTCATCCTGACCGTGTTCCGCGCGGCCGAGCAGGACGAGGCGCTGATGCAGCATTACCGCAACGCCACCGATGTCGCCGGCGCCCCGGCGCGCGCAGCCGCGCGCACGCGGGTCTCGCTCAACCAGCAGCTCGGGCGGCTGGTCAAGCGTGCGGTCGGGGCACGGTCGAAGCGCAACGAGAAGGGCCGGATCATGCGGGGCCAGACCCCGGACGCGCTGGTCACGACCTACACGCTGCTCGAAAAGCCGCCTTCCGAATGACCGGCGCGGGTGCGGCTAGCGTATCCAGAGCCCCGCGGATCTGATGCGATTGCGGATCGCCTGCTCGCGGCGCGGCAGGTCGGTGCGGTTGAAGAGCGCGCGCACCTTCCGTCCGCGACCCTGGTAGATGAAGCGTCGAAACGGCTCGTGGCGCTTCAGAACCTTCTTCAGACGGTTCGGCGCGGCGATGGTTTCCAGCAGATCGACCGTGCGGTCCGGCTCACGCGCATAGAGCAGCGGCATGGCGCGGTAATGGCAGCTTATTTCGGCGTCGATATAGCCCGGCTGCAGCGCATCACGCCCACCGCCGAGGGAATGGATCACCAGCGGCAGCGCGATCTGGTCGAGCCAGGGCAGCAACGGTTGCGCGCAAAGCTCGGGTGGCGGTGCATCGCGGATCTCGCGCGCGTAGGCGAGGAACCGGTCCCCGAACCGGCGCGGACAGGCGTGATAGAAGACGCCGGCATTGAAGTAGAGGTATCTTTCCCAGTACTCGTCCGGCTGCGTAGGGTCGAGCGAGCTTGCGAAGTCGAGCCCGAAGCGGTCGTAGAGCGCCTTCCAGATGCTCGCGTAGCCCGGGCCGTAGAGTTCCGGGCGCGGCCAAGTGCCTTCGCGCCGCAGCGAGGCGGAGGGACGGTTGAAGTCGAAAGGCACCTCCATGAGGTCCCCGGTGATCAGCGTGTCGCTGTCGAAGAACACGAAAGGTCTCTGCTCGGGCAGTGCGGCCAGCATCTCGATCTTGTTGCCGGTCGGGTAGGTGTCTCCGAAATGCTGGGTCTCGAAGGGCACGATCTCGGCGCCCAGATCAGCGAGCGCGGACCGGACATCAGGGTCGCTGATGCGCGGGTCCTTCTCCCAGAGTGGGCCGGGCTCAGGTTCGGCGACGAGCAGCCTCCCGGCAAAGCGCGGGCTGGAATGCCGCAGCGAGGCGGCGAATAGCAGCGCTTCGTAGGACAGCCGTCCGCGCTGCGCCACGATCACGACGTCGAAGCCCTCGGGGGCGGTCTGGTGCGCTGGCAGAGTCATGGCAGTCCCGGTTTGCGACCGACACTAGCCGCGCGGCCTGACAGCGAACAGGTCCGGACCGGGCCCGGCGCAAGATGTGTGTCGTGCGTTACTCAGCCGCCGGGCGCAGGTCGAGCGGGTAGATCCGGTCGCTCTCGCGCAAGGTCAGGATCTCGCGCCGTTCCGGCCGGCGGGCATAGACCAGCGCGAACATCGGCGGCGTGAAGTAGAACGAGACGACGGTCGACAACAGCACTCCGCCGGCGACGGCCATGGCGAATGGCGGCCAGAAACCGCCTCCGGCCAGGATCAGCGGCAGGAATCCTCCGAAGGTCGTGATCGTCGTCGACACGATATGGCGCGCGGATCGGCCCACCACCGCGGCCATGGCGCTGCGGTCCCCCTGGCGTGCGGCGCTGTCTGCCTTCAGGCCGGTCAGGATGATGATGGCGGCATTGATCGACACGCCGATGGAGCCGATCACACCGATGATCGCGGTGATCCCGAACGGGTACTGGAAGATCGCGAGCGCCAGCAGGCTCAGACCCGCGGCAAGCCCGCAGACGACCAGCGCCACGCCGGTCAGGCGGAACGAGTTGAACGTCAGCGCGATGGCCGCGATCGAGAGCGTGACGATCAGCCCGAGCGAGGCGAAGAGGTCGTTGAGCGTGTCGTTGCGCGCGTCGCTGTCGCCCCCGATCTCGAGCCGGTAGCCGCGGGGCAGGGCGAAGCCTTCGGCATCGAGCGCCGCACGCACCTGCGCCAGCGCCTCCTCGGGCAGCACGGCCCGCTGCACGAATCCCTGCACCGAGTTCACCCGCTCGGAATTGCGCCGGGTTATGCTGGAGGCGGCCGGCACGAGGTCCACCGTGGCGATGGCCGACAGCGGCAGCGCCGGCCAGCGCCCTTCGGCCGACAGCGCCGCGGCGTCCGGCGGCAGGATCGGCAGGTCGCGGACACGTTGCAGGTCGCCGCGGACATCGTCGCCAAGGCGCACGCGGACGGGGATCTGCTCGGTGCCCTCGACCAGCGCGCCGCCGGTCACGCCCTCGAGCCCGGCATTGAGCTGGCGCGCGATGCCGCCAAGGTCGAGCCCGAGCCGTTGGGCCTGCGCCTCGTCGACGGCAACCGCCAGCTTCGGCGCTCCCGCCCCGATGGTGCTGCGCGCGACGCTGATCGCGTCGACCTGCGCCATGACGGTGCGCGCGGCGTCTCCAAGCTCGCGCAGGGTTTCGAGGTTGTCGCCGACGATGCGCACCTCGACCGGGGCCGCGACCGGCGGCCCCTGTACCAGACCGCGGACCAGGACCTGCGCCTCGGGCGCGGCGTGCGCGAGGTCGCGCTCGAGTTCGAACAGCAGGCTCTCGGTGGCGTCCGGAGAGGACGTGGTCACCAGCGCATGGGCATGGCCCGGCGCATCCTCGCGGTTGCCGATGACGTTGTAGTAGAAGGGCGGTGCCGAGCGGCCAATCAGCCAGGTGACCGAGGTGACGCGCGCATCGCCGCGCAGGGCGGCATCGAGACGGTCGACGCTGTCGCGGGTGGCCGCGATGGCCGTGCCGGGGGCCATGTCGACCTCGAGCGTGAACTGGTCGCGGTCGACGCCGGGAAAGAATTGCGCGGTCAGCGTCGGCAGGCTCAGAAAGCCGGTGACCGGCAGGACCAGCGACAGGGCCACAGATTTCACCGGGTTCTCGACCGCCCAGAGGATCGAGCGGGCGAAGAGGCGCCCCGGCAGACCTTCGCCGCGGCGTGCGCCTGCGCCGTCCGGCAGGAACCAGCCGGCGATGGCGGGGGTCAGGGTGATGGCGATCACGAAGGACCACCACAGCATCGTGACGACGGCGATGGCGATGGCGCCGACGAAGTCGCCCGGGGCGCCCGGCAGCAGGATCAGCGGCGTGAAAGACAGCGCGGTGGTGACCGTCGAGGCGAGCAGCGGCGCAAAAAGCCGACGGACCGCCTCGGAGACCGCGCGGCGGCGCGACAGGCCGGCCGCAAGGCGCTGGCCGACCTCGTCGGTCATCACGATGGCGGCGTCGACCAGCAGCCCCAGGGCCACGATCAGGCCGGTGACCGACATCTGGTGGATCGGCAGGCCGATCAGGTTCATGGTGAAAAGCGTCGCCAGGGTGACGACGGGCAGGATCAGCGCCACGATCATCGCCGAGCGCAGGCCGAGCGTGACCAGCAGGACCGCGACCACCAGCGCCACCCCGATCGCCATGTTGAGGCCGACTTCGGCGAGGCGCTCGGCGGTATAGGCGCTCTGGTCGAAGATCTGATCGAGCGCGAGCCCTTCGGGCAGGTCGGCGCGATAGGTGGCGATCTCGTCCCGGACCTGTCCGGCCCAGACATCGACCTGGCGCCCGGATTCGAGCTTGGCGGCGACCAGCACGGCGGGCGTGCCGTCGACCAGCGCCAGTTCGGAGGAGGGCAGGCGCGGTCCGCGGGTCACCTTGGCTACCTGGTCGAGCCGGGTCACGCTGCCATCCGCGCCTTCGCGCAGGATCACCTCGCGCAGCCGGTCGAGGGCGTCGACCTCGCCTTCGACGTTGACCAGATAGTCGCCGGCATCGCCGCGCAGCCTGCCGGCCTGTCCGCGGCTGTCTGCGGCGGCCACGGCGCGCGAGACATCCCCGGCACTCAGCCCCAGCGCCGCGCTGCGTTCGGGGTCGAGCGTGACCAGCACCTCTTCTTCCGGGGCGCCGTAGATCTCGACCTGTTCGGTACCGGAAATGTTGCGCAGCTTTTGCGCGATGTCCTCGGCATAGCGCCCGAGAAGGGTAAGGGGCGTCGCCGGGTCGGCGGCGCGCAGGGCCAAGATCGCCGCGAAGGCGCCGTTGTCGGTGTCGAAATCGGGCTCTTGCACGTCCGCGGGAAAGGTGGCGGCAACATCGGCCAGATCGTCGCGGATTTCCGACCAGATACCTTCGATCGCGTCATCGGGCACGGTCGCCCCAAGCTCGACGGTGACCACCGAGATGCCGGTGGCGGAGACGCTTTCGATGACATCCACCTCCGGGATCTGGCGCAGCACGTCCTCGATCTCGGAGGTCACCAGCGATTCCACACGCCTGGGGTCGGCCCCCGGAAACACCGTCGTGACGGTGCCGAAAAGGTTGGTGATCGTCGGATCCTCTTGCCGGCCGATGGCAAGCAGAGAGGAAACGCCGGCGGCGATGATGACCAGCAGGGCCAGCGCGACCAGACGGGGCTGGCGGAAGGTCAGGGTTTCCATCAGCCCGGAGCCCCGGCGAGCGTCACGCGGTCGCCCGGCACCACGCGATGTACGCCGTCGCCGACGATCAGCGCGCCGTCCGAGAGAGTGCCCTGGACGAAGGCGCGGGTCTCGTCGGCGTGTAGGATCTCGACCGCTTCGGTCGCGACGCGGTAGGTGCCGTCCGTCTCGGGCGTCAGCACCAGCACGGTCCAGAGGCCGCGAATCCCGTCCTGCAGCGCGGAGACGGGCAGGGCGTAGCCTCTGCCGGCAAGCTCGGTTTCGATCTCCAGCGTGCCGCTTTGCAGATAGGCCGCCCCGGCGCCGTCGACCTCGAAGAGCGCCGTGCGCGTCCGGGTCCGCGGATCAAGATCGGGCCGGAAGCCGGCGAATTCCGCGTCATGAACGCGACCCGCGATGTGCAGGCGCGTCGGACCCAGTCCGGCGACCTCATCGGCTAGGGCGGGATCGAGCCCCACGCGGAACAGCGCCGGGCCGTCTTCGAGCAGGGCCAGAACGGTCTGGCCCGGCGCCACGACGGTGCCGGTGTCGATCGCGATGTCGCCGACGCGGCCGTCGAAGGGCGCGCGGAGTTCGGATTGTGCGTCCAGCACGTCGAGCCGCGCAATCGAGGCATCGACCTCGGTCAGCCGCGCCTCGATCTCGGCCAGTCCCAGCCGGGCGTTGTCTAGCGCCTGCGCCGCGGCGAACCCGCGGCTTTGCAGCGCCGACTGCCGTTCCGTCGTCAGCCGTGCCAGCTCAGCCTGTGCTTCCAGCGCCTTGCGGCTGGCCGCGAGCCGCGCGCGGTCCGCGTCGAGCAGGTCCGTGTCGAGCCGCGCAAGAAGGGCGCCTTGCGCCACGCGTTGACCTTCGTCGACGAGTATCTCGGTGATCTCGCCCGATACCTCGAACCCCAGCGCCGCGGTTCGGGCCGGTTCGATCTGGCCGGCGAAGCGGCGCGTGACGGTGAATCCGTCGGTGCGTTCGGCGGTCATTGCACGGACCTGCGTCAGCGGCGCGGGTGCCGGTCCCGCCACCGCGTCCGCCCGCGCGCCGAGGATTGCGGTGAGCCCGGCGACAGCCGCGACTGCGGCTGCCACGACACCAAGTGTCAGGGCAAGAGCGACGAGTTTTCCGAAAAGCCCTTTGGTCCCGGGCGTTGCGACGTTACGGTCGTTCATGCGAGTGACCTTTCAAAGTTAGCGCCTCTAACATATGTTAGAGATACTAACTTAGTCAACGACGGAGTCGAAACATGCTGCCTGGCACCCTCGTGAGCGAGAAAACCGGCTATCACCACGGCGACCTGCGCGCCCATCTCGTCGCGGCGGTCAGAGAGCTTGTGGAGGAGAAGGGCTTCGACGGTTTTTCGATCGCCGAGGCCTGCCGCCGTGCCGGAGTCAGCAGTGCTGCACCGTACAAGCACTTCAAGGACAAGCAGGAAATCCTTGTCGCTGTGGCGGTCGACGGGCTATTCCGGCTTGGAGACAGGATGGAGGCGGAGGCGGCAAAGGTTGCCGATGACGGTCTCGCGCGGGTCACGGCGATGGGCCGGGCCTATGTCGGGTTCGCCCGCGATGAGCCGGGCGTTTTCCGGCTGACATTCGGCCAGGTCGATACCGAGGACAAGCGCGAGATGATGCGGGCGGTCGGGTGCGACACCTTCGGCATCCTGCAGCGGGCCGTCGCCGATTGTCTCGCGACAACGCAGGACGACCCGGTATGCCAGTTCCGCTCCTACATGCTGTGGAGCTTCGTGCACGGGCACGCATCGCTCTCGATGGATGGAAAGGCGGAGATCTCCGAGGCACCGCTCGAGGAAGATCGGTTGCTTGCGGAGATTTCGCGACGGGTCCTGCTGGGCTAGAGAACTTGCGGGGCGGAACCGGCGTCAGTGCCGTCCGGGCCGAAGCGGTCAGTGCAGGCGGTCGACGCTTTCCTGCATTCGGATGCACTGGCGGACGGCGATGGCGACGTTGCGAAAGACCTTCGATGCGGTGGCGGATGCGGTGATCATGTCGATGCTCCCTGTTTACACCGACACTAGCCGAGCCTTAGGGGCTGGTCTGTAAACAAGGTCACACCGTCCGGTTTTTTCCTCGTACGCTTGTCCCAACAACAATCCGCTTGGGCGGCGCGCGCCACCTACCGGATTGCGACGTGGCTGGCGATCAGCTCCTTGTAGAGCTGCCGGATGCGCCGCGTCATCGGCCGCTCACCGGTCCCCACAGGCTTGCCGTCGATGCTGGCGACCGGCGTCTGCGCGCCGAATGTGCCGGTCAGGAACGCTTCTTCGGCGCCGTGCGCCTCGTAAAGCGAGAAGTTCTTTTCGAAGGCGGGGATGTCGTTGGCGCGGCAGAGGTCGATCACCTTCTGGCGCGTCACGCCGTTCATGCAGTAGTCGCCCGTCGAGGTCCAGACCTCGCCCCGGCGCACGATGAAGAAGTTGCAGGCGTTGGTGGTGTTTACGAACCCATGCGGGTCGAGCATCAGCGCCTCGTCCGCGCCCGCCTGTTCGGCCTGCAGGCAGGCAATGATGCAGTTGAGCTTGGAGTGGCTGTTGAGCTTGGGATCCTGGCTCATCGGCAATCCGCGCACCTGCGGCACGGTGGCGAGCCGGATGCCCTGGCTCTGCAGGTCCTCGCGCGGTTTCGAGTGTTCCAGGATCGCCACCAGCGTCGGCCCGGAGCGGCTGAGCGACGGGTGCTGAAACGGCTTCACCTTGACCCCGCGCGTCAGCATCAGGCGGCAGTGCACGTCCGTGGTCATCCCGTTGGCCTCGGCGGTGCGGTTCAGCACGTCAAGGATGCCGGCGCGGTCCATGCCGACCTCCATCGAGATCGTCTTGCAGCTGTCGAAGAAGCGATCCATGTGCTCGTCGAAGAAGGCCCAGGTGCCGTCGTAAAGCCGCATGCCTTCCCAGATGCCGTCGCCCAGCATGAACCCGCTGTCGTAGACAGAGACCTTCGCCGCGTCGCGGTGAACGATCTCGCCGTTCACGTAGATCTTGATGTCGCGGTTGCGCGCGTCTTCTTCGGCGTCGTGCGTGGTCAGGGTCTCGGTCTGCATGGGATCGCTCCGGATAGGTGGTCGCGCAAGGGGTCGCGCGCGCGGCGTCCGGCGTCAAGGGCTAGCCGGTGGAGCCCGGCCTTGACAGTCCTTGGGCCGCGGTTGCTACTGCGCCACGGTTGGAACGGAGGAGACACGCCATGCACATCATGATCATCGGAGGCGCCGGGATGGTCGGCGCCAAGCTTGCCAAATCGCTGGCCGGGGCAGGGACGCTAGGCGACGCGCCGGTGGACAAGCTGACGCTGGTCGATGTCGTGGCGCCGCGTGTCGAACTGCCCGACGGACCGCAGGTCGAACTGCGCGAGGCGGATCTGTCCGATCCGAAGGTCGCCAAAAGCCTCGTCGATCTCAGGCCGGACGTGATCTATCACCTCGCGGCCATCGTCTCTGGCGAGGCGGAATCGGATTTCGACAAGGGCTACCGGATCAACCTAGACGGCACGCGCTATCTTTTCGACGCGATCCGCCACGCGCACGGGCAGGACGGGTATCGCCCGCGGATGATCTTCACATCATCCATCGCGGTGTTCGGTGCGCCGTTCCCGGACTCGATCCCCGACGACTATTTCCGCACGCCGCAGACCAGCTACGGCACCCAGAAGGCGATCAGCGAATTGCTGCTCGAGGATTACACGCGCCGCGCATTTTTCGACGGGCTGGCCCTGCGCCTGCCGACGATCTGCATCCGCCCCGGCAAGCCGAACCTCGCCGCCTCGGGATTCTTCTCCAACATCCTGCGCGAGCCGCTGGCCGGTCAGGAGGCGGTACTGCCGGTGCCGGACAGCGTGCGGCACTGGCACTCAAGCCCGCGCGCCGTGGTGCGCAACCTCGTACGCGCCGGTGCGATGGATCTCGCGCCGCTGGGTCATCGGCGGTCAATCTCTCTGCCCGGTCTTTCGGCCACCGTGGCTGAGCAAATCGAGGCGCTGCGCGACGTGGCCGGCGACAAGGCCGTGGCGCTGATCCGGTCCGAGCCCGACGAGACCATCCAACGCATCGTCGCGGGCTGGCCGCAACGCTTCGAGACCGCGCGGGCGCGCGAGCTTGGCTTTTCCGCCGAAAGCGATTTCCGCGAGATCATTGCGGTGCATCTCGAGGATGAGCTGGGCACGACGGTCGAGGACTACCGCGAGCGTCAAGGGTAACGCACGGCACCCGAATGGTCCTGCGCCACGGTCGCCGCGGTGTTCTGGTCACTCCGCGGCGGGCTTGAGGCTTGCCATGAGGTTGTGGAACTTCTCGCCCTGGATCGCGACGTGGCCGCGCAGGTGCGCCCCGGCGGCCTCGCCATCACCGTCCTCGAGCGCCGCGAGGATCGCCTCGTGTTCGGCTAGCGACTGCGCCATGCGCCCCCGCAAGCGCAGCTGCACGCGCCGATAGGGCTTGAGCCGCAGGTAGAGCCGCAGGGCCTCCTGTTCGAGAAACCCGTTTCCGGACTGGCGATAGATGATGTGGTGGAATTTCTCGTTCGCGGTGTAGTAGCCGCCCGCGTCATTGGCCTCGACCGCGGCACGGCAAAGCGCGTTGGCCGCGCGCATCTGGTCCAAGGCCGCATCGGTGATACGGCTCGCGGCAAAGCGACCGCAGGCGCATTCGAGTTCGGCCATGACCTCGAACATCTCGATCAGTTCGACCGGGCCGGGCAGGCGCACGAAAACGCCGCGGCGCGGGATCTGTTCGATCAGCCCGGTCTGGGCCAGTTTCTGGAACGCTTCACGGATCGGCGTGCGCGACACCGAGAAACGTTCGGCAAGCCGGATCTCGTCGAGCCGGTCGCCGTCGACGAACTCGCCTTGCAGGATCATCTCCTGCAGCTCTGCAAAGATCACGTCCGCACGCTTGGGATCCATGCTCTTTGTGTACGATGCAGGTCGAGCGGATGCAATTTCTATTTTATTGTATACAAGATGATTGACTCTGGATGCGGAACTGCCGATGCTCTGGGCAAGCCGGGATGTGGGAGGCACACCGGTCAGTGAAATCCAGGGAGGATCGAAATGCAGAAATTTCTGATGAATGCCGTGGCGGCCGGTGCGCTGGCGACCATCTCCGGCGCAGCGCAGGCCGCCGACCTGCGCCTGTCGCACCAGTGGTCCGAGGGCGACGTGCGCCACCAGGTCGCCCAGATGGTCGCCGACGAGGTCGCGGCGGCCGACGTCGATCTGAACATCCAGATCTTCCCGACCCAGTCGCTGTTCAAGGCGCGCGAGCAATACAAGCCCCTGTCGCGCGGACAGGTCGACATGATCGTCTTCCCGCTCGCCTATGCAGGGGGTCTGCGCAACGCCTACAATCTGACCCTGATGCCGGGACTGGTGAAGAACCACGACCACGCCGCGCGGCTCAACGAGTCGGAGTTCATGGGCGAGATCGAGAGCATCCTCAACGAGGATGACGTGATGACACTGGTCAGCGGCTACTTGGCGGGCGGGTTCGCCGGCAAGGAAGGCTGCATCACCGCGCCCGACGATGTACAGGGGCTTCAGACCCGGGCGGCCGGCAAGGCGTTCGAGCAGATGCTCGCCGGGGCAGGGGCCTCGATCGCGTCGATGTCATCCGCCGAGATCTACAACGCCATGCAGACCGGCGTTCTCGATGCGGCCAACACCTCGTCCTCGTCCTTCGTGTCCTACCGCATCTACGAGCAGGTCAACTGCTTCACGCCCGCGGGCGACTATGCACTGTGGTTCATGTACCAGCCGCTCTTGATGAACAAGTCGGTCTTTGACGGGCTGACCGAGGAACAGCAGCAGGCTCTGATGGACGCGGCTGCCAAGGCCGAGGCCTTCTATCTCGAGGAAGCCAAGAAGCAGGACAGCGAGGCGCGTGACGTCTTCAAGGAGAACGGCGTCGAAATCGCCGAGATGACCGAGGAGGAATTCCAGGCCTGGCAGACCATCGCCAAGGACACGGCCTACAAGGCTTTCCTCGAAGGCTCGCCGGACGGCCAGCGCCTGCTCGACCTCGCCCTGAGCGTCGAGTGACATCCGCGCCGGCCGCGCATGTCGCGGCCGGCCATCCCTGACGACCGATCCGCGAAGGAACAGCGATGTCCGGCAGCGTCCACGCCCAGAACTCCGCCCGGCACGGCGGAAACCCCGTGCTGCGCCTTATCGGCCTGCTGAGCCGGATCTGCGGGATCGCCGCGGCCTTCATGATCGTCGCCGCCGTGCTCATCACCTGCCAGATGATCTTTATCCGCTTCGTGCTGAACGGCTCGACGATCTGGCAGACCGAAGGCGTCACCTACATGATGATCGGCGCGACGATGCTGGGCCTTCCTTACGTGCAATACCTGCGCGGTCACGTGAACGTCGATCTTTTGCCGATGATGCTGCCGCTCGGCGCGCGCAAGTTGCTTGCGGTCGTGGTGATGCTTCTGACGCTGGCCGTGGTCTTCGTCATGCTCTGGCACGGCTACCACTTCTGGCACGAGGCCTGGGACTGGGGCGAGACCTCGAACTCGCCCTGGAATCCCAAGCTCTGGGTGCCGTATCTCGCGCTGCCCGTGGGCTTCGGCCTTTATGCCCTGCAACTCGCCGCGGACAGTTATGCCATGCTGACCGGGATCGAGACACCGTTCGGGCTGCCCGAGGACGCGACGCTCGCCGACGTGGCGGCCGGTGAAATTCCCAGCGAAAGGGCCGACTGATGGATCCGCTGACGCTTGGCGGCCTCGTTGCGCTGCTGACCATCCTCGTTCTCTTCTCGGGCATCTCCGTCGCCGTCGGGCTGATGGTGGTCTCGGCCGGGTTTCTCGTGGTCTTCGACGGGCTGCGCTCGCTCAGCCTGATGCCCGAGATCTTCTTCGGCAAGCTCGACAATTTTGCGCTGCTGTCGATCCCGATGTTCATCATCATGGGCTCGGCCATCGCCTCGACCCGTGCCGGCGCCGATCTCTACGAGGCGCTCGAGCGCTGGCTGACCCGCGTGCCGGGGGGGCTGGTGGTGTCGAACCTCGGGGCCTGCGCGCTCTTCGCCGCGATGTCGGGATCGAGCCCCGCGACCTGTGCCGCCATCGGCAAGATGGGCATCCCCGAGATGCGCAAGCGCGGCTACCCGGACGGCGTGGCCGCCGGCTCCATCGCCGCCGGCGGCACTCTGGGCATCCTGATCCCGCCTTCGGTCACGATGATCGTCTACGGCATCGCAACCGAGACCTCGATTGGCCGGCTGTTCCTGGCGGGGGTGATCCCGGGCCTTCTGCTGGTGGGCCTCTT
This sequence comes from Roseobacter sp. FCG-D35, assembly GCF_033436665.1. Lineage (NCBI taxonomy): Bacteria > Pseudomonadati > Pseudomonadota > Alphaproteobacteria > Rhodobacterales > Roseobacteraceae > Roseobacter > Roseobacter sp. FCG-D35. The sequence continues at coordinate 678,082 of NZ_JAWQFO010000001.1, read as the reverse complement.
CATGGCCTGGTCGCTCTATTCGACCTGGCGCTCGGGCGATGCGCGGGTGCTGAGCGCGGGCAGCTATTCGTGGCGCCAGCGGTTCGAGATCCTGCCGCGTGTGCTGCCCTTTATCGCGATCATCGTGGGCGTGCTCTACGCCATGTACGGCGGCGTCGCGACGCCTTCGGAAACCGCCGCCGTGGGCGCGCTCTTGTGCATGCTGATCGCCATCGTGATCTACCGGCTCTGGGATCCGCGGGCGCTCTGGGTCGTGCTGCGCGACAGCACGCGGGAGTCGGTGATGATCCTTTTCATCATCGCCGCCGCGGGCGTCTTCAGCTACATGCTGTCCTCGCTCTTCATCACGCAATCCATCGCAAACTGGATCGGCACGCTCGAGGTCAATCGCTGGGTGTTGATGGGGGCGATCAACGTCTTCCTGCTGATCGCGGGCTTTTTCCTGCCGCCGGTCGCGGTGATCCTGATGGCCGCGCCGATCCTGCTGCCGATCATCACCACCGCCGGGTTCGATCCGATCTGGTTCGCCGTGGTGCTGACCATCAACATGGAGATCGGGCTGATCTCGCCGCCCGTGGGGCTGAACCTCTATGTCATCAACGGCATCGCGCCAGACATTTCGCTGCGCACGATCCTCGTCGGCTCGCTGCCTTTCGTGGCCTGCATGGTCATCGCCATCGTCCTGCTCTGCCTCTTTCCGGGCCTCGCCACATGGCTGCCCGACGCGGTGATGGGACCGGCGCTGTGAGCGTGCTCGGAGATATCCTGAGCACGGTGCTCGACCGCGGCGTTCGCAGCATTCCGCGCATCGCCGCGCGCAACAGCACGACGCCGGAGCTGGTCCGCGCGCTGCTGAGCGGCTCGGGCGAAATCTCGGGCATGGCGATCGCGCAGCAGATTTTCGACCGTTACGCCGAGATGGATAGGCCGGCGCGGCTCGGGTTTTTCCGGATGCTGGCGATCGAGTTGGATCTCGATCCCGCCCACGTGCGCGAGACCCTCGACGCCTACGAGGCCACACCGGGCCGCGAGACTTACCGCGCCTATGCAAAAGCCGCCGAGCCGCCCCGACAAGAGCTGATCCGGCGGCTGAACCAGCTTCCCGGCGGGACCGCGCGACTGGTCGCGATGCGCCGCGACCTGCTGGGGTTCACACGCGAACACCCCGACTGCGCGGCGCTCGACCTCGATTTTCGGCATCTTTTCGGCTCGTGGTTCAACCGCGGGTTTCTGGTGCTGCGCCCGATCAACTGGGACACCTCCGCGGCGCTGCTCGACAAGATCATCGCCTACGAGGCGGTGCATGCGATCCAGAACTGGGACGACCTGCGGCGGCGGCTCAAGCCGCGCGACCGGCGCTGCTTTGCCTTCTTCCACCCGTCGATGCCTGGCGAGCCGCTGATCTTCGTCGAGGTCGCGCTGACACGTGGCGTGCCGGGCTCGATCCAGGCGCTGCTGGCCGAGGACCGCGCAGACATAGCGCCCGAGGCGGCCGACACGGCCGTTTTCTACTCGATCTCCAACTGCCAGGAGGGGCTCGCGGGGATTTCCTTGGGCAACTCGCTGATCAAGCAGGTCGCGAGCGACCTTGCCGTTGAGCTGCCGAACCTCAAGACCTTCGTGACGCTGTCTCCGATCCCCGGGCTTGCGGCCTGGATGGCCGAGACCGGACTGGCGAAGCCTGTGCGCGGCGAGACGCTGCGGCAGATCGCGGCGCATTACCTGCTCGACGCCAAGTCGGCGGGCGGCCGGCCGCGCGATGCGGTGCAGCGCTTCCATCTCGGCAACGGTGCCTCGGTCTTCCGGGTCCACGGCGATGCCGACACCTCTGAAAAAGGGCTCGCGCAGTCGGGCGGGGCGATGGTCAACTACCTTTACGATCTCGACCGGATCACGCAGAACCACGAGGGCTTTGCCACCGCCGGAACGATCGCCGCCTCGGCGGAGGTCCGCAACCTCGCCAGCGCCGGCCGATCGCTCGCATCCGAGAAAGAAGACGATGAAGAACCCACTCTATGACGCTCTTTTCGCGCCACATTCCGGCAGCTACGCTCCCTTCCTGATTGCGCCCGGCAGCGGCCAATCGACAAGCTACGGCGCGTTCATCAAACAGGCGGCGCGGTTCGCCAATACGCTGACCGACCTCGGGCTGACGCCCGGTGACCGGATGGTCGCACAGGTGCCGAAATCACCCTCGGCGCTGGCGCTTTATGCCGCCTGTGTACAGGCCGGGATCGTCTACCTGCCGCTCAACACCGCCTATACCGCCTCCGAAGTGTCGTACTTTCTCGAGGATTCCGGGGCTCGGCTGATGGTCTGCGATACCGGGTCGGAAGAGGCTTTGACACCGGTTGCCGAGGCCTGCGGCGCGCGGCTTGAAACCATGGGCGCGAACGAGGCGGGCAGCTTTCCCGATCGCGCCGCCGGAGCGTCGGACGAATTCGAGACTGTCGCACGCGATGCCGATGACCTCGCTGCCTTTCTCTACACGTCCGGGACGACGGGGCGCTCGAAGGGGGCGATGCTGACGCAGGCCAACCTGCTGTCGAATGCCGAAACGCTCAAGGAGTATTGGCGCTTCACGGGCGAGGACGTGCTGTTGCACGCGCTGCCGATCTTTCACACCCATGGGCTCTTCGTCGCGACGAACGTGATCCTGCTGGCGGGCGGGTCGATGATCTTCTGCCCGAAATTCGACCTCGACCAGATGATCGCGGCACTTCCCGCGGCCACGACGATGATGGGCGTGCCGACCTTCTACACCCGGCTTCTGGGCGACGCGCGCTTTGACCGTGACCTTGTCGCGCACATGCGGCTTTTCGTGTCCGGGTCCGCGCCGCTGCGGGCCGAGACCCATGTCGACTTCGAGGCACGCACGGGGCACCGCATTCTCGAACGCTACGGGATGACCGAGACCAACATGAACACCTCGAACCCCTACGACGGAGATCGGCGGGCCGGGACGGTCGGGTTCCCGCTACCGGGGGTGGAGCTCAAGATCACCGACCCCGAAACCGGCGCGAACCTGCCGGAAGGTGAGATCGGCCAGATCGAGGTGCGCGGGCCTAACGTCTTCAGCGGTTACTGGCAGATGCCGGAAAAGACCCGCGAGGAGTTGCGCGACGACGGGTTTTTCATCACCGGCGATCTCGGCAAGATCGACGGCGACGGATACGTGCACATCATCGGGCGCAACAAGGACCTGATCATCTCGGGCGGTTACAACATCTACCCGAAGGAAATCGAGCTGGTGCTCGACGCCCAGCCCGGCGTGCTGGAAAGCGCTGTGATCGGTGTGCCGCATCCCGACTTCGGCGAAAGCGTGGTGGCGGTGCTGGTCGCCCAGCAGGGCGCGGCACCGGACACCGACGCGATCAAGGCCGCCGTGGCCTCGGAACTTGCAGGCTTCAAGCAACCGCGCGCCATCGAGGTCATGGCCGAATTGCCGCGCAACACGATGGGCAAGGTTCAGAAAAACGTCCTGCGCGAGCGCTACGCCAAGACCTTCGCCTGATCGAGCCGCTCAGAGCCGCGTGGCCATCTCCGTAATGACATCGTAGGCCGTGACCACGTCGGCTTCGGTCGTGGTAAAGGCGCCGGCCTGAAACCGGATCGCAAGCTTTCCGTCCACGCGGGTCTGGGTGAGATAGATGCGCCCGTCGTCGTTGATCGCGGTCACCAGCGACAGGTTCAGCGCGTCAAGGTCCGTCGCGCCCTTTGGGGCATACCGGAAGCTGAAAAGCGACAGCATCGGCTCGGTCACAATCTCGAAATCGTCCGTGGCAGCGATGCGCGCCGCCAGCGCCTGCGACCAGGCGACATGGTTGCGGATCATCCCGCGCAGACCGTCGAGCCCGTGCGCGCGGATCAGGAACCACAGTTTCAGCGCCCGGAATCGCCGGCCCAGCGGCACCGACCATTCGGAATAGTTCACGATCCCGTCGGCACCATGCGTCTTGAGGTACTCCGGCTGCAGCGCCAATGTCCGCACGAGGTCCTCGGGGCTGCGCAGGTAATGTACCGTGCAGTCGAACTGGGCACCCAGCCACTTGTGCGGGTTAAAGACGACGCTGTCGGCCAGTTCGATGCCGGACCAATAGTCGTGGAATTCGGGGCAGATCATCGCCGATCCGGCCCAGGCCGCGTCGACATGGCTCATCAGCCCTTCGTCGCAGGCCACCGCCAGCACCTCGTCGAGCCGGTCCGACCCGCCAACACTGGTTCCGCCGGTGCAGGCGATCACGCCGGCGGGCAGGTGCCCCGCGGCGCGGTCCGTCGCGATGGCGTCGCGCAGCGCGTCTGGGTCCATCGACCGCCACGGCCCTCGTGTCGGGATCCGCACCAGGTTCTCTTCGCCGATGCCCGCGATCCAGATCGCGCGATCGACCGAGCTGTGGACCTCGGCGGAACAGTAGATGCGTAGCGCAGGCTCGCCAGAAAGCCCGGTTCGGTTGCCGCGCCATTCCAGCGCCTTTTCGCGCATCGTGAGCACCGCGCAGAGCGTCGCGGTCGAGGCACTGTCCTGGATGACCCCGATGTATCCCTCCGGCAGACCCACCGCCTGACGCATCCAGTCGGTCACGCGGGTCTCGAGTTCGGTGGCGGCGGGCGAGGTTTGCCAGAGCATGCATTGCGCCGCGATGGCGCTGACATAGAATTCGGCCAGAACCGAGACCGGCGCGGCATTGGCCGGGAAATAGGCGAAGAAACGCGGATGCTGCCAATGGGTCATGCCCGGCATCAGGACGGTCTCGAAATCCGCGAGGATCGTCTCCATCGCCTCAGGCGCGTCGGGCGGCGCCGCGGGCAACCGGTCAAGCACGTGGCCGGGCGCTGTCCGGGCCCGGACGGGTCGGTCGCGCAGGTTTGCGTGGTAGTCCCGCGCCCAGTCGGCCGCGCGCCGGCCCCATTTGCCGAAGTCCTGCCAGTCCATCCGCCTGCCTCTCCCACGACGCGTCCTGTCGCCGCAAATTTGTTGCTTTGTTAAGTTTGCCCATGCCATAGGTCAAGCCATGGTCAAGCAACCCCGGGTCGTCCATCGCAGGGCTTCCGCCCTGCCGATCGCGCTTTTGCGCGCGCGCGAGGCCGTGTCGGCCCCGTTGCGCGACATGCTGCAAGACAGCGGGCTGTCCGAGCAGAAATGGCGCGTGCTGCGCGTGTTGGAGGACTGCGGCCCGATGGAACAGACCGCACTTGCCCGCGGCGCCGGCCTGCTTCTGTCGAGCCTCACGCGGATCCTGAACGCGTTGGAACATGAGGGTCTCGTTGCCCGCGAGTCGGTTCCGCACGACCGGCGCCGCACCGTCGCCAAGCTGACCGACCAAGGACTCGAAACGCTGGCGCGCCACGCGGCGCGAAGCGCGGCGATCTTTTCCGAGATCGAGGCGCGCTTCGGTGCCGAACGTATCGAGGAGTTGCTCGACATGCTCGAGGCGCTTGCGGAACCCTCCTGATCGGTCTCGCGCCGCGGGCCCTTGCCGCCGCAGGACAAAACCCCGAAACTGCGCGAAAAAATCTCGGGGCTATCCCGAATGGGGAGACTGACGATGCGATGGACAGCAATTCTGCTGGGATGCGTGGTGGCGGCAAGTGCCGGGGCCGATCTGCCGGAACCGGTGGGTGAGGACGCCTATCGCCCTGTCGACATGGCGCAGGCCCGTCTGGGGCAGAAGCTTTTCTACGATCCTATATTGTCGGGCAATCGCAATATCTCCTGCGCGACCTGCCACCATCCGCGTTTCGGGACCGGTGACGGCCTGCCGCTTGGTCTCGGAGAGGGCGGCATCGGATTGGGACCCGAGCGCCGCGTCGATGCGGAAAACCCGCCCGAGCAACGCATTCCGCGCCATTCTCCCGCGCTCTTCAACCTCGGCGCCTACGAGTTCACGCGCATGTTCCATGACGGGCGCATCGAGGTCGACGACACCAAACCCGGAGGCCTGCGCACGCCGATGGGCGCGGACATGACGCAGGGCTTCGCGAACCTTTTGTCGGCGCAGACCATGTTTCCCGTTCTGTCCCAGGACGAGATGGCGGGGCATTACAGCGAAAACGATGTGAGCCGCGCTGTGCGCATGGGGCGCATCACGGGGCCCGACGGCGCCTGGGCGATCCTGAGCCGCCGGGTGGCGCAGACACCGGGCTATGCTCCGCTGATCGCGGCGGCCTTCCCCAAGGCGAACGAGGTGGGCTTCACGGATCTGTCGGATGCCATCGCGGCCTTCGTCGCCTTCGAATGGCGCTCGGACGAAAGCCCGTTCGACGCCTATCTGCGTGGTGCTGGTGATCTTCCGCAGCGCGCGATGGAGGGAATGGCCCTGTTCTACGGCGAGGCCGGCTGCGCGACATGCCACGCGGGCCCGTTCCAGACCGACCACGGATTTCACGCAACCGGCGTGCCGCAGTTCGGTCCGGGCAAGGCGGCGCGGTTCGAGAGCCACATGCGCGACACCGGACGCATGCGGGTGACCGGGCGCGTCGAGGATGCCTATGCCTTCCGCACGCCGTCGCTGCGCAATGTGGCTGACACCGCCCCCTACGGGCATACCGGCAGCCACGCCGACCTCGGCGCCTTCATCGCCGATCACGCCGACCCGGCGGCGGCGCTGGCGCGTTTCGACCCCGGCACCGTGCGCCTGCCCGATCTGCCCGGTGCGCAGGACTGGCGGCATGCCGAAACCGAGGCCGAGCAGGCGGCGTTGCTGGCGGCGGTGTCGGTGACGCCGGTCCGCCTGTCGCAGGACGACATCACGGCGCTGGTCGCGTTCCTCGAAACCCTCTCGGACCCTGTCGCTCTGGGCGGACGCCTCGGCGTGCCGGACACCGTCCCAAGCGGCCTGCCGGTCGATCGCTGAAAGCGTCAGGGCGAGACGGTCACGGTCCCGCCAGAAGCGACACCCCGCAGCGTGGTCACCGCGCCGTCCGGCCATGTCACGCTGACGTCGGCGACTCTCATCGTGCCCAGCCCGAAGTGCAGCGGCGTCTCCGAACCGCCCGCATGACCCCCACCCACCGTGACCTCCTGCACCTGCCGTCCGGCCTCGGTCTCGACGGTGACAAGCGCGCCCACTGCGCGGGTGTTGGGGGCGGGCGCGCGCAACGCCACCTTCAGCCACTGCCCCGTGCTGGCGGTCACATTACGGTAAAGCTCCATCGGCGCGCGGCGGTTGACGACGACGAGATCCGGCCGCCCGTCGCCATCGAAATCCTCCAGCGCCGCGCCGCGGGATCGCGCGAGGCTCGCCACGCCGGCAGCAACGCTCGCTTCGACGAACGTGCCGTCAGGCTGCTGCACCAAAAGGCTGTTGGGATCCTCCATCGCGTTGCCCGGCATCTGGTCGACATTGCCCTTGGCGATGAAGAGGTCCGGGCGACCGTCGTTGTCGAGATCGCCGAATTCCGCGTGCCAGCCGGTCGAGGGGCGGCCGTCGTCGCCGAGATGCGGACGCTGGGCATAGGTGCCGAGCCCGTAAGGTGCTGGGGTATACCGCCCGTCCGCCCCGGCGATCTGCATCAGCTGGTCGCCCATCGAGGTCAGCATCACTTCCGAGCGCCCGTCTCCGGTGATGTCGCGGCTGGCGATGCCCATGCCCCAGAGCATTACCTCGTCCCAACCGTCCTTTGGCCCGAGAAACCGGCGTGTCGCGAGGTCGTACATCTGTTCGTGGCCGTCGCGTACGTAATAGTGGCGGTCGTTCGACAGCCGCAGGCGCAGAACGCCCGAGGCATCGCGTGCGAACAGCATCGACAGCGCGCAGAAGCCGGGCGACAGCTCTTCGCGCCGGAAGCCACCGGCGGTCCCGAAGTAGAGTGCGTTGGTGTCGCAAGCCTCGAAAGGGCCGTCGGGGTCGTCTCGGTCGACGTAGTTGCCCACCGCCAGGACCGGCGCACCGTCGAACCAGGTGGCCGAGAAGGCGGTCGACCACCGATTGCTGCCGTCAAACCCCCAGGCTTCGTTGGCGCGGGCGAACCCGCAGGCACCGTTGCCGCGCAGCAGGACGTTTTCACCAACGCGAAGGACCATCAGGTCGACATGGCCGTCGCCGTCCACGTCGAGCGGGTAGGCGCCGGTCGTGCCGGTAAGATCGGGCAAGGGGGCTGGCGTGAATTGCATTGCGCCGCCGTTGACGAGCAGCAGCGCCGGCGTTTCGCCGCCCGCGGCGAAGATGTCGGGACGCGCGTCGCCGTTACAGTCGAAGACGGCGACACCGCCACCCACGAAATGCTCCCAGCCGCCGGAATAGATGTGGTGCGGCAGGTTTGCCGACACGTCCTCGAAGGCGACGTCTGCGGCAAGCGGCGTCGCCAGCAATGACAGAAGCGCGGCGATCCTCACGATGCGCGCTCCGCCATCATGTCGGCGATTTCCGAAAGCGCCAGCGCCGCCGCGCCATGCGCCCACATCAGGTCGCCCCAGGCGTGAATCTCGACCCGCTGCGGGCCGGCTTTGCGGTCGAGCGCCAGCGATTCCATCTCGGCCAGCACGTCGTCGGCATAGAGGTAGTCGTACTGCATGCGCGCTCCGGACAAGATGATCAGCGGTGGATCGAAAAGGTTCACAACATTGGCAAGCCCGAGCGCCAGGAACCGCCCGGCGCGGCGAAAGATCACCCGGGCCGCCTCGTTCCCGGCCTTGGCCTGTTCGAAGAGCCGTTGCAAGGCGACCTCGGGGCCGGCGGGGGCGGTTTCGGGAGAATCGAGCGCGGTCGAGGCCTCGCGTACCAGCGCATAATCGGCGAGATAGGCCTCGAGGCAGCCGCGCTGGCCGCAGGCGCAGAGCGCGCCGTCGATCTGTACCTTGGTGTGACCCAATTCCATCCCCAGCCCGCCGGCGCCGCGGTAGAGACGGTGGTTGATCACCAGCCCCATGCCCACGCCCTGTTCGATGGTCACGACCGCGAAGTCGGGCAAGGCGCGCCCGCGTCCGAACCAGAGCTCGGCCAGCGTCACGATGTTGGTGTCGTTGTCCACCGCCACCGGAACGCCGAAGCGGTCCTCGGCGAGCGTGCGCAGAGGGCGGTCGGATTCGGTGAGCAAAGGCGACCAGACCATGCGCCCCGACGCGTGATCGATCATCCCCGGCAGCCCGAGCCCGATGCAGGAAATGTCGGCGCGCGCCAGCCCGGTCTGTGCCAGCAGATCGTCGAGAACCTGCCCGGTCTCGCTGAGGATCTGGTTGACCGATCGCTTGCGCGGCAGTCCCTTGAGGCTGGCATGGGCCACAGGTTGACCGGCGGCGTCGACCAGCAGAGCCGTGTGCTGGGTGCGGGAAAGCTTGATCCCGACCACGTAGCCCGCGTCTGGGCGCACTGAAAGCGCAACCGGAGGACGCCCGCGAGCGCTGCTGGGCGCGGTCTCGGACTCTTCCTGCAACAGCCCGAGCTCCAGCAGTTCGCCGGCAAGCGCCGTCACCGAAGCGGGGCTGACCTTGAGATGCTTGGCGACGTCGCGGCGCGAGATCTGGCCCGCGGCGCGTACGCATTCGAAGATCCTGTGGCGCAGCCCGCTGGTCGTCGGGGTTTCCGCTTCGGGACGAATCGGGCCGCATCCGGAACGCGCGTCATCGAAGGGCGCTGCGATACCCAGTGAATCGATTACTTCAGTCATCGAAAATATTCTTGGGCAGAAATGCATTTCGAGCCATGATTTCAGCGTTCTCCTCCGGATCGCCGCAAAAATCGGCGCTTCCTCACCAAATTTATTTTGACAGCTGAATTAAAACAGTCAATCATTTTGAGGACCCGTCAAAGCGACGGGTGGCAACAGTCAATCAGAACTGGACCCTAGGGAGAACATCATGAGAAAGACCCTGTTTCTGGGCGTCGCGATGGCGGCGGCCCTTGGCACTGGCGCATACGCGCAGGATCTGACGGTCGGCGTGAGCTGGTCGAATTTCCAGGAAGAGCGCTGGAAGACGGACGAGGCGGCGATCGTTGCGGCGCTGGAAGCGGCGGGTGCCGAATACGTGTCCTCTGACGCGCAATCCTCTTCCGCCAAGCAGCTTTCGGACATCGAAAGCCTGATCGCGCAGGGCGTCGATGCCCTTATCATCCTCGCGCAGGACAGCCAGGCGATCGGGCCGGCCGTGCAGGCCGCTGCCGACGAGGGCATTCCGGTCGTGGGTTATGACCGCCTGATCGAGGATCCGCGCGCCTTCTACCTGACCTTCGACAACGTCGAGGTTGGCCGCATGCAGGCCCGTGCCGTTCTCGAGGCGGCGCCCGAGGGCAACTACGTGATGATCAAGGGTTCGCCGACCGATCCGAACGCGGATTTCCTGCGTGGCGGTCAGCAGGAAGTCCTGCAGGAAGCTGTCGATTCCGGCGCCATCACCATCGTCGGCGAGGCCTACACCGACGGCTGGCTTCCGGCCAACGCGCAGCGCAACATGGAACAGATCCTGACCGCCCAGGCCAACGAGGTCGACGCCGTGGTTGCCTCGAACGACGGCACCGCCGGCGGCGTGGTTGCAGCCCTGACGGCGCAAGGCATGGACGGCATTCCGGTGTCCGGACAGGACGGCGACCACGCGGCGCTGAACCGCATCGCGCAGGGCACGCAGACGGTCAGCGTCTGGAAGGACGCGCGTGACCTCGGCAAGGCGGCCGGCGAGATCGCCGTCTCGATGGCCCAGGGCACGGAAATGTCGGCGGTCGAAGGTGCACAGGAATGGACGTCGCCCGGCGGCACCACGCTCTGGGCCCGCTTCCTCGAGCCGGTTCCGGTCACCAAGGACAACCTTTCGGCGGTGGTCGACGCAGGCTGGATCAGCCAGGAAGACCTCTGCCAGGGTGTCTCGGGCGGCCCCGCCCCCTGCAACTGATCCGAAGGCTGACGGATCGGGTGCCCCGGCGGTTGCGCCGGGGCACCTGACCGTGCCGCACAGGCGCACTTAAAAGAGAAGGCGACCCATGACCGACTCCGCCGGACAGACTGCCCCCACCCGCCGCAACGTCTTTGCCCAACTCGAACTCGACACCCGCCTTCTAGGCATGGTCGGAGCGTTCCTCGTGCTCGCGGTCGCGTTCAACATCTTCACCGAGGGTCGCTTTCTGACCCCGCGCAACGTCTTCAACCTTGCGATCCAGACGGTTTCGGTCGCGATCATGGCGACGGGTATGGTGTTCGTCATCGTGACCCGGCACATCGACCTCTCGGTCGGATCGTTGCTGGCCACCTGTTCTGCGGTCATGGCGATCGTGCAGACGGATTTCGCCCCGCAACTGCTCGGGCTTGGGCTCAACCATCCAGTGACAGCGCCGCTGGCGATTGTCGCCGGCATCCTTACGGGCATCGTGATCGGGTCGTTTCACGGCTGGCTCGTCGGCTATCTCACGATCCCCGCCTTCATCGTCACACTGGGCGGTCTGCTGGTCTGGCGCAACGTCGCCTGGTATCTGACAAGCGGCCAGACCATCGGGCCGCTCGACGAAAGCTTCCTGCTGTTCGGCGGCATCGGCGGTACCCTGGGCGAGACGTGGAGCTGGATCGTCGGCCTCGTGGCGGTGGTCGCCGCATGGGTGGCGCTATGGCAGTCCCGGCGCGCGAAGATCGCGCACGAATTCCCGGTCAAGCCGGTCTGGGCCGAGGCGGCCGTGATGGGGCTTGTCGGGATCCTGATCCTGGGCTTCGTCTGGTTGCTCAACAGCTACGACATTCCCGGACCACGGCTCGAGCGGATGTTCGAGGCCCGAGGCGAGACCATGCCGGAAGGCTTCACGGCGGGCTACGGCGTGCCCTATTCGGTCCTGCTGCTGATCGCGGTAGCGATCGTGATGACCATCGTCGCACGGCGCACCCGCCTCGGGCGCTACATCTTCGCCGCCGGCGGCAATCCCGACGCGGCCGAACTGAGCGGCATCAACACCCGCCTGCTGACGGTCAAGATCTTCGCCATCATGGGCGCGCTCTGCGGGCTGGCGGCGGTGGTGGCCTCGGCGCGCCTGTCGTTTCACTCCAACGACATCGGCACGCTCGACGAGCTGCGCGTCATCGCTGCGGCCGTGATTGGTGGCACGGCACTGTCGGGCGGGATCGGAACCATTCACGGGGCCATTCTCGGCGCGCTGATCATGCAGTCGCTGCAATCGGGCATGGCGATGGTCGGCGTCGACGCGCCGTTCCAGAACATCGTCGTGGGTGCGGTCCTCGTGATCGCGGTCCTCGTCGACATCATCTACCGCCGCCGCACAGGAGCCGTCTGATGGTCGATTACAACCAGACCCCGCTTGTCGAACTGCGCGACATCTGCCTGTCCTTCGGGGGCGTGCATGCCGTCGACCACGTCTCGCTCGACCTCTGGCCGGGCGAGGTCGTCGGCCTGCTCGGTCACAATGGCGCTGGCAAGTCGACGCTGATCAAGATCCTCTCGGGCGCCTATAACGCCGACAGCGGGGAGATCCGCATCAACGGCGAGAAGGCCGAGATCGGCAATCCGCGCGACGCGCGGCGCTACAACATCGAGACGATCTACCAGACGCTTGCGCTGGCGGATAATCTCGATGCCGCGACCAACCTGTTCCTGGGGCGCGAGTTGACCACGCCGATCGGTTTCGTGGACGACGCACGGCAAGAAGCGGAGACGCGCAAGATCATGGCGCGGCTCAACCCGAACTTCCGCAAGTTCAACACGCCCGTTGCCGCGCTGTCCGGCGGCCAGCGCCAGTCCGTCGCCATTGCCCGGGCGGTCTATTTCAACGCCAAGATCCTGATCATGGACGAGCCCACCGCGGCGCTTGGCGTGCACGAGACGCAGATGGTCGCGGAGCTGATCCATGAGTTGAAAAAACAGGGTCTGGGCATCTTCCTGATCTCGCACGACACTCGCGAGATGCTCGAACTTTGCGACCGGGTCTCGGTGATGAAGAACGGCCAGCTTGTCGGGACCGAGCGGGTCGAGGACGTGACCGAGGACGACATCCTCGGCATGATCATCATGGGCAAGAAACCCGAGAAGGCGGCCTGAGATGTATCTCGGGCTCGATCTCGGAACCTCCGGGCTGAAAGGCGTCCTGATCTCGGAAGACCAGAGCCTTCTGGCCGAAGCCTCGGCCCCGCTGACCGTGCAGCGCCCGCAGCCCGGCTGGTCCGAACAGAATCCGGCTGATTGGCTGAGCGCGGCCGAAATGGTGATCGCGGCGCTTGGCAAGGACCATCCGCTCGACGCGCTGCGCGGCATCGGGCTGAGCGGGCAGATGCACGGGGCGACGCTGATCGACGCTTCGGGCGAGGTGTTGCGGCCCTGCATCCTGTGGAACGACACCCGCAGCCATGTCGAGGCGGCCGAGATGGACGCCGATCCGCGCTGGCGTGAGATCACCGGCAACATCGTGTTCCCCGGCTTCACCGCGCCGAAACTGGCCTGGGTCCGCAACAACGAGTCCGAGATCTTCGACAGGGTCGACAAGGTCCTGTTGCCAAAGGATTACCTGCGGCTCTGGCTGACCGGCGAGGCGGTGTCGGAAATGTCCGACAGCGCCGGAACCAGCTGGCTTGATACCGGGGCGCGGGACTGGTCCTCGGACCTGCTCGAGGCCTCGGGCCTGGGGTTTGGTCATATGCCGCGGCTGGTCGAGGGCAGCGCCGTCTCCGGGACCGTGCGCGACACGCTGGCCGCGCGCTTGGGGCTGCCGCAGGGCGTTCCGGTGGCCGGCGGCGGCGGCGACAATGCGGCTTCGGCAATCGGCGTCGGTGTGGTGCGGCCGGGGCAGGGCTTTGTCTCGCTTGGCACGTCCGGCGTGCTTTTTGCCTCGAGCGCGGCCTACCAGCCCGATCCGGAAACGGCGGTGCATACCTTCTGCCACGCGGTTCCCGGGACCTGGCACCAGATGGGCGTGATCCTCGCCGCGACAGATGCGCTGAACTGGTACGGCACGCTTGTCGGAGCCGAAGCGGGCGCGCTGACGGGCGATCTCGGCCCGTTGCAGGCGCCGTCCGAAACCCTGTTCCTGCCCTATCTCGGCGGTGAGCGCACGCCGCACAACGATGCCGCTGCGCGTGGCGCTTTCATCGGTCTCGGTCATGCCACTGACCGATCGGCGGGCGCGCGCGCCGTGCTGGAAGGCGTGAGTTTCGCCTTCCGTGATTGCCACGACGCGCTTGTCGGTACCGGCACGGAGATCTCCAGCCTGATCGCGGTCGGCGGCGGCAGCCGTTCGGACTACTGGTTGCAGATCCTAGCGACGGTTCTCGAGACGCCGCTCGAGGTTCCGGAAGCCGGCGACTACGGCGGCGCCTTCGGTGCGGCGCGGCTGGGCCAGATGGCCGCGACCGGCGGCGGCGCCGAGCTTGCCGCGCGTCCGCGGATCGCACGAACGGTCGAACCGGACCCGTCCCTGACCGATGCATTTCTCTCCGGCCACGCACGTTACCGCGCGGCCTACAAAGCCCTCAAGGAGATCCGATGACCGACTTTTTCGCAGGCATCGAACCCGTCCGGTTCGACCCCGAGGCCCCGGCAGACGCGCTGGCCTACCGTCACTACGACCCGGACGAGATGGTCGGCGGAAAGCGGCTCGAGGATCAGCTTCGGTTTGCCGTGGCCTGGTGGCACAGCTTCGCTTGGCCCGGCGGCGATCCGTTCGGCGGTCAGACTTTCGAGCGGCCCTGGTTCGAGGACACGATCGAGGCCGCGAAGCTGAAGGCCGACGTCGCCTTCGAGATGTTCGGGATCCTCGGCCAGCCGTTCTATTGCTTCCACGACGCCGACATCCGGCCCGAGGGCGCGAATTTTTCCGAGTCGCAGCGCAACTTCGAGGAAATCGTCGACTACCTGGGCGAAAAGATGCAGTCGGCGAAGACGAAACTGCTCTGGGGCACCGCCAACCTCTTCTCGCACCGCCGGTTCATGGCCGGGGCTGCGACCAACCCCGATCCGGACGTCTTCGCCTACTCGGCGGCGACGGTCAAAAGCTGCATCGACGCGACACACAAGCTCGGCGGGCAGAACTACGTGCTCTGGGGCGGGCGCGAGGGCTACGAGACGCTGCTCAACACCGACCTCGCGCGCGAGCGTCAGCAGGCGGGCCGTTTCCTGCAGATGGTCGTCGACTACAAGCACAAGATCGGCTTCGACGGCACCATCCTGATCGAGCCCAAGCCGCAGGAGCCGACCAAGCACCAGTACGACTATGACGTCGGCACGGTTTACAGCTTTCTCAAGGACTTCGGGCTCGAAGGTGAAGTCAAGATGAACATCGAGCAGGGCCACGCGATCCTCGCCGGGCACAGCTTCGAACACGAGCTGGCGCTGGCTTCGGCCTTGGGCATCCTCGGCTCGATCGACATGAACCGCAACGACTACCAGTCCGGCTGGGACACCGACCAGTTCCCGAACAACGTGCCGGAAGTGGCGCTGGCCTATTACGAGATCCTCAAGATGGGCGGCTTCACCACCGGCGGCACGAATTTCGACGCCAAGCTGCGCCGTCAGAGCCTCGACCCGATGGACCTGGTGGCTGCGCATGTCGGTGCGATGGACATCTGCGCACGCGGCATCAAGGCGGCGGCGGCGATGCTCGAGGACGGCGGGCTCGAGACGGCCCGCGCCGAACGCTACTCAGGCTGGGACGGCGCGGCGGCGCAGGAGATGCTGAAAAGCGGCACGCTGGACAGCATTGCCGAGCGCGTCGTATCACAGGACATCAACCCGCGCCCGCAGTCGGGTCGGCAGGAAATCCTGGAGAACTACGTTTCCCGTTTCGTCTGAGAGGTTTGCGCGATGAGTTTGATCCTGGCTGACGTCGGCGGCACCAACGTACGTTTCGCCACGGCCGAGGCGGGATCGAGCGATTTGCGAAGCATCGAGCGCTTCCAGAACGACGATCACGACAGCTTCGAGGCGGCGCTTGCCGCCTATCGAGATGCGGCCGGGGTTGAGACCGTCGAGTCGATGTGCTTTGCCGTCGCCGGGCCGGTGACCGGAAAAGTCGCGCGGCTGACCAACCGCAACTGGACGCTCGACGAGGACAAGCTCTCCGAGTCGAACGATGGCGCCCGGGTGCATCTTCTCAACGATCTCGGCGCGCTGGGCTATGCGCTCGACAAGCTCGGCGACGACGACCTGCAACTGCTGCTCGAGGCCGAGGTTCGCCCGCACCGGCAGGGCCAGCGGCTGGTGGTCGGCGTCGGCACCGGCTTCAACGTGAGCCCGGTGCTGCAGTACGAAGGCATGGTGCGCTGCCTGCGGGCCGAATCCGGCCTGTCCTCGATGCCAAGCCGTGTGGCGGCGCCAATGGTCGATCTGCTGGGCCACAAGCCGAGCCACATGATCTGTGTCGAGGATGCGCTGTCGGGGCCCGGTCTTACGCGGTTGCACGCGGATGCCACGGGCCGGAAGATGGACGGCAAGGATATTCTCAAGGCCGCGGCGTCCGGTGACGACGAGGCGCTGGAGACGCTCGAGACCTTCGCGCGCATGTTGGGCGAGATGGTTCTGGACCTGCGCCTGCAGTACATGCCGGCGGGCGGCGTGTTCCTTGCCGGATCCGTCGCGCGCGGGCTGGTCGACAGCCCGGTTCGGGACGTGTTCGTAGAACGCCTGAAAGGCCGACCAACGCGCAAGTCCGAGATCCCCCCGGTGCCGGTGTCGGTGATCACCCGCGATGAGGCGGCCCTGCTCGGATGCCTCGCCTATGCCGAGGACAACCGCTGAGCGACGCGGTCACAGGATGACGCGATGCTCCTTCTGCCCGGTCGCCACGCCGGCAACGCGG
Source organism: Roseobacter sp. FCG-D35 (assembly GCF_033436665.1). Classification (NCBI taxonomy): domain Bacteria; kingdom Pseudomonadati; phylum Pseudomonadota; class Alphaproteobacteria; order Rhodobacterales; family Roseobacteraceae; genus Roseobacter; species Roseobacter sp. FCG-D35. The sequence goes on along the minus strand of NZ_JAWQFO010000001.1, from coordinate 661,370 downwards.
AAGGTCATGCCGTTCGATGGCTCGTCTTCCAGCACGTCTTTCGAGATACCCTGGCGCGCAGAGGTCACGTAGAGGTCACCGAGGTCCGGACCGCCGAAGGCCGGGCAGCTCGAATGCCGCGCATCGACCTCGACGGAACGGACGAAATTCCCTTGCGCGTCGTAGCAGGCGACCCGCGCAGACCCCCATTGCGCCACCCAGAAGTTGCCTTGTTCGTCGAAGACGGCGCCGTCGGGGTTCAGCTCCTCATCTTGCGTGTCGATGAAGACGTCCGGCGTGCCCGACGGCCAGCCGTCGCTGTCGAGTGCCACGCGCATGACCTGCCGCGTCCGGGTGTCGGCGAAACAGGCGGTCCCGCGTCCCGGCGGAAAGCTGATTGCGTTCGAGACAGTGATGTCGTCGAAGATCTTTCGCAACTCGCCGCGGTAATAGCGGTAGATCGCGCCGAGCCCCGGTTCCGCGTTGAGGCCCATCGTGCCGATCCAGAAGCCGCCGTAGGGATCGGCGCGCCCGTCGTTCGAGCGCGTCGCGGCATTGCCGGCTTCGAGGGCCACGATCTTCTCGGTCGCGCCGGTCCCGATGGAGAACCGCCAGAGCGCGGTCTGCGACGCGAGGATCATAGTGTCGCGGTCGACCCAGCCGGCGGCCGAGAACATCTCGTCGAACTGCCATTCCAGCGGCCCGTCGTCGGTCCGCGACAGCAGCCGCTTGCCGAGAATGTCGAACCAGAAGAACTGTTCGCGCTCGGGATGCCAGAGTGGCCCTTCGCCGAGGGCACAGGGGCGGTCGTCGAAGATGTTGGCGGTCATGGTTCTGGTCCTTTCTGGGCTATCCGGTCGTGGCCACGCCGCCGTCGACGACAAGGCACTGTCCGGTCATCATGCGGCTGGCCTCCGAGGCGAGAAACAGCACCGTGCCGGCCATGTCTTCGGGCTGGATGTGCTCCTTGAGGCACTGCCGTTCGAGGTGCGCGGCCATGCCCTCGGGCGTGAGCCACAGATCGAGCTGGCGCGGGGTCACCACCATTCCGGGGGCAACGGCGTTGACGCGGATGCCGTCGGCCCCGAGATCGCGGGCGAGGCTGCGGGTCAGGGCGGTGATCCCGCCCTTGGCGGTGGTATAGGCAGGCATCATCGACAGGCCCATCATGTAGCTGACCGAGGTGAAGAGCACGATGGCCCCGCGTTTGCGCGCGCGCATCTCCGGGGCCACCGCCTGCGCCGCGAATACGAGATGCTTGAGGTTGACGGCGATCAGGTCGTCCCACGTCTCCGGCGTCAACTCCGCAAGGGTGTGGCGCTGGTCGTTGGCCGCGTTCCCGACCAGCACGTCGATCGGCCCCTGATGCTCTGCGGCCTCCGCGATGATGGCCTGAAGCTGCGCGGTGTCCGTCACGTCGCCCCGGAAGGCCAGCGGTGCGCGCCCGTGCTTGTCTTCCATCTCGGCGGCAAATTCGGTGCCGTCGGCGAGGTCGACAAAGGCGACCCGCGCGCCCTGGCCGAGGAAGGCATCCGTCAGCGCCGCGCCAATTCCGGACGCGCCCCCGGTGATGAAGACCGACATCCCGTTCAGATCGTGGAAGGTGGCGTTGGTCATCATGGCTGCATTCGAATTGGCATTTCTTCACGCGCACGTTCCCATGTCTTCGGGTCACCCGCAAGACGCCAAGCCCCGGGAATCATGGAATATCCGGGCGAGACGATGGTGAGGTTCGGCGGCACTCACCAGTTATTTTAGGCATAAAATATTTTTCCTTGAAGCATCTGCCGACTCGGCCTAACGTTTCAGACGTTCGGGGCCGCCCGGGAGGCGACGGTGCCCGGGGCAGTGCCACCACGGATGGGGGAGACGGTCTGGATGCGGCCGAGCGGACACAGCGACACTTTCGCCCGGGACAACCTGCCGCCGGACGCAGCTCAGCCGGATTTTCTGCTGGAAGGCTTCGACTATCCCGACCGGCTCAACGCCGCTGTCGAGCTGACCGACGCGATGGTCGCAAAAGGTTTCGGCGATCACACCGCTCTGATCGGAAATGGACGCCGACGCACCTACAAGGAGTTGTCGGACTGGACCAATCGCCTGGCCCATGCGCTGGTCGAGAACCTTGGCGTGAAGCCCGGTAACCGGGTGCTGATCCGCTCGGCCAACAACCCGGCGATGGTGGCCTGCTGGCTGGCTGCGACCAAGGCCGGCGCGGTGGTCGTCAACACGATGCCGATGCTGCGCGCGGGCGAGCTGTCGAAGATCGTCGCCACGGCCGAGATCAGCCACGCGCTCTGCGACACGCGGCTGATGGAGGAGATGACCGCCTGCGCCAAGACCAGCGACTTCCTGACCTGCGTCGCGGGGTTCGACGGCACCTCGAACCACGACGCGGAACTCGACCGGCTGGCTTTGGAGAAACCGGTGCAGTTCGAGGCCGTCGATACCGCGCAGGACGACGTGGCGCTGCTGGGCTTTACCAGTGGCACGACGGGCAGTCCCAAGGCGACGATGCACTATCACCGCGATCTGCTGATCATCGCCGACGGCTATGCGAAAGAGGTGCTGAAGGTCGCCCCCGAGGACGTTTTCGTCGGCTCGCCGCCCCTGGCCTTCACCTTCGGCCTCGGCGGGTTGGCCATCTTTCCGCTGCGCTTCGGCGCGGCGGCGACGCTGCTGGAATCGGCGACGCCGCCCAACATGATCGAGATCATCGAGAAGTACAAAGCCACCGTCTGCTTCACTGCGCCCACCGCCTACCGGGCAATGCTGGCAGCGATGGAGCAGGGGGCGGACCTGACGAGCCTGCGCGCCGCGGTGTCGGCGGGCGAGACCTTGCCCGCGCCGGTCTACCGTGACTGGATGGAGAAGACCGGAAAGCCGATGCTCGACGGGATCGGCGCGACCGAAATGCTGCACATCTTCATCACCAACCGCTTCGACGATCACCGCGCCGCCTGCACGGGCCGCCCGGTGACCGGCTACGAGGCCAAGGTGATCGACGCCGAAGGCAATGAGGTGCCGCGCGGCACGGTGGGCCGTCTGGCCGTGCGCGGCCCGACCGGCTGTCGCTATCTCGCCGACGACCGGCAGGACGGCTACGTCGTCGACGGCTGGAACGTCACCGGTGACAGCTTCACGATGGACGAAGACGGCTACCTGCATTTCGCGGCGCGCAACGACGACATGATCGTGTCCTCGGGCTACAACATCGCCGGACCCGAGGTCGAGGCGGCGCTGCTGTCGCATCCGCATGTCTCGGAATGCGCCGTGGTGGGCGCGCCTGACGACGCGCGCGGGCACATCGTTCAGGCGCATGTGGTGCTGGTCGAAGGGGCCGCAGCCTCGGACGAGACGGTCAAGTTGCTGCAGGAGCACGTCAAGGCGCAGATCGCGCCCTACAAGTACCCGCGCGACATCCGGTTCGTGGACGCGCTGCCCAAGACGGCCACCGGCAAGATCCAGCGCTTCGCCTTGCGAGAGACGACATGAGCGAGGCGCCGGAGGGGGCAAAGATGGATTTCGCCGGGGACATGTCCTACGGCGACTATCTCGGGCTCGATCCGATCCTGTCGGCGCAGCATCCGCGGTCGGACGCGCATGACGAGATGCTTTTCATCGTGCAGCACCAGACGTCGGAGCTGTGGATGCGGCTGGCGATCCACGAACTCGAGGCGGCGCGCGCGGCGATCGCGGCGGACGACCTGCAACCGGCGTTCAAGATGCTGACGCGCGTGGCGCGCATCTTCGAACAGCTCAACGGGGCCTGGGACGTGCTGCGCACCATGACGCCCAGCGAGTACACGGCCTTCCGGCCCGCTCTGGGCAATTCCTCGGGCTTCCAGTCGCACCAGTACCGGTTGATCGAATACCTGCTCGGCAATCGCAACGCGTCGCTGATGAAGCTGCACGAACATCGATCGGAAGCGCACACCGCCCTGCGGCGCGAACTGGAGCGCCCGAGCCTCTACCAGGTCGCGATGACGCTTCTGGCGCGACGCCTCGACGCCCCGGACCCCTCCGGCGCGCCCGGAGAAACGCCTTGGAGGGCCGAGGCCGCGGTGCAGGACCTGTGGCAACGCGTCTACGAGGATCCGCGCACGCACTGGGAGCTTTACGAGCTGGCCGAGAAGCTCGTCGATCTCGAGGACTATTTCCGGCGCTGGCGCTTCAACCACGTCACCACCGTCGAACGCATCATCGGTTTCAAGCGCGGGACCGGCGGGACGTCTGGCGTGGCCTATCTGCGCAAGATGCTCGAGGTCGAGCTGTTTCCCGAACTCTGGCACGTGAGAGGTGAATTGTAAGTGACTGACGTTACGCGAAAAGACCTGTTCGACCTGCCCGAGGGGCTGATCTATCTCGACGGCAATTCGCTGGGCCCATTGCCCAAGAGCGTGCCAGCGCGCATTGCTGGAATGGTCGAAACCGAATGGGGTGGGTTGCTAATCAAGGGCTGGAATGCCGCCGGCTGGATGGATCAGCCACGTCGCGTCGGCGACATGGTGGGCCTGCTAATCGGTGCGCCTTACGGATCGGTGGTCATGGGCGACACGCTGTCGATCAAGGTTTACCAAGCGGTCGCCGCGGCGCTGAAGATGCGCCCCGAGCGCAAGGTGATCCTGTCCGACACCGGCAACTTTCCGAGCGATCTCTACATGGTCGAAGGGCTGCTGCGCACGCTCGACGCAGGCTACGAACTGCGCAAGGTGGACCCCGAAGAGGTAAGCGGCGCCATCACCGAGGATGTGGCGGCGGTCCTGCTGACCGAGGTCGACTATCGTACCGGACGGCTGCATGACATGAACGCCATAACGAAGACCGCCCATGACGCGGGGGCCGTGATGATCTGGGATCTGGCACACTCCGCCGGGGCGCTGCCCGTGGACATCGCCGCCAGCAAAGCCGAGTTCGCGGTGGGCTGCACCTACAAGTACATCAACGGCGGGCCCGGCGCGCCGGCGTTCATTTATGTTCGACCCGATCTTGCCGACATCGCGGAACCGGCTCTGAGCGGCTGGCTGGGCCATGCCGCTCCTTTCGATTTCGCCCAGAATTACGCACCCGGTCCTGGCATCGAACGGATGCGCGTCGGCACGCCGCCGGTGATCCAGATGACGGCGCTGGAAGAGGCAATGAAGGTCTGGGAGGGTGTCGACCTGCATGACCTGCGCAAGGCTTCTCTGGCGTTGCAGGAGCAATTCATCGAAGAGGTCGAGGCCCGCGTGCCGGAGCTGGAACTCGCCAGCCCGCGCGATCCCGAGGCCCGCGGCAGCCAGGTCTCGTTCCGCTTCGCGGAAGGTTACGCCGCGATGCAGGCGCTGATCCATCTCGACGTCATCGGCGATTTCCGCGCGCCCGACATCATGCGCTTCGGCTTCACGCCGCTCTATCTCGACGCCGGCGACGTGACCGAGGCCGTGGACAGGATCGCGAAGGTGATGCAGGAAAGGCTCTGGGACGATCCCAGGTTCAGGTCGCGCGGAAAGGTGACCTGAGAACACACGGGCCGCACGGCCACAGAACCGGAGGCGCGCAAAGACGCCCCGACAACAGGGAGAACGACATGAAACTCAGATCACTGATCCTCGCCGCGGGCCTTGCGGCCCTCGGCACCGGGGCTTTCGCCGAAGGCAAGGTCAAGGTCGGCATGATCACGACGCTTTCGGGTGGCGGGGCGGGCCTTGGCATCGATGTGCGCGACGGCTTTCTGCTGGCCGCCAAGATGGCCGGAAACGAAAATCTCGAGATCGTCGTCGAGGACGACCAGCGCAAGCCCGAGATCGCGGTGCAGCTGGCCGACAAGATGATCCAATCCGAAAAGGTCGATGTGCTGACCGGCATCATCTGGTCGAACCTTGCTATGGCCGTGGTGCCGGCGGCGACCGGGCAGGGCAAGTTCTACCTCTCGCCCAACGCCGGGCCGAGCGCGCTGGCCGGGCAGGGCTGCAGCCCGCTCTATTTCAACGTCGCCTGGCAGAACGACGCGCTGCACGAAGCAGCGGGCGCCTATGCCAACGAGGCAGGCTTTGCGAAAAGCTTCATCATGGCTCCGAACTACCCGGCGGGCCAGGACGCGCTGACCGGCTACAAGCGCTTCTACGAGGGGGAGGTGGCCGAGGAAGTCTACACCAAGCTCGGCCAGACCGACTATGCCGCCGAGATCGCGCAGATCCGCGCCTCGGGGGCCGACAGCGTCTATTTCTTCCTGCCCGGCGGCATGGGGATCTCGTTTCTCAAGCAATACGCGGGCAGCGGTGTCGACATCCCGCTGATCGGACCGGCGTTCAGCTTCGACCAGGGCATTCTGCAGGCGGTGGGCGACGCGGCGCTGGGCGTCAAGAACACCTCGCAATGGAGCAAGGACATCGACAACCCGGCGAACAAAGAGTTCGTCGAGGCGTTCCAGGCGGAGTACGACCGCTTGCCGTCGCTCTACGCCAGCCAGGGCTATGACACCGCCCTGTTGCTGCTGAGCGCCATCGAGAAGGCGGACGTCTCGGACCAGGCAGCGTTCCAGGCGGCGCTGGAAGAGGCCGATTTCGACTCGACCCGTGGCAAGTTTTCCTTCGGGCCGAACCACCACCCTGTGCAGGACGTCTACGTGCGCGAAGTGATCAAGGAAGGCGAGGTCTACACGAACAAGATCATCGCCACCTCGCTCACCGACCACACCGACGCCTACGCGGAAGAGTGCAAGTTCTGAGCTGACACTTCACAGAAGCCATCCACGCGGTGCCCCGGCCGGACCGGGGCACCGGACACCACCGCCTTGCCCGGAAAGGACGCGACCCGATGACGCTGCTTCTGCTCCTCGAACAGGTGCTGAACGGGCTTCAGTTCGGCGTGATGCTGTTCCTGATGGCGGCGGGGCTCACGCTGATCTTCGGGGTCATGGGGCTGATCAACCTCGCGCATGGCTCGCTCTACATGGTCGGTGCCTTCGCCGCGGCGGGTGTGGCGAGCGCTACGGGATCCTTCGTTCTGGCGCTGGCGGCGAGCCTTGCCGCCGCCGCGGCCGCGGGGGCCATCGTCGAACTGCTGGTGATCCGCAGGCTCTATGATCGCGACCACCTAGACCAGGTCCTTGCCACCTTCGCGCTGATCCTGATTTTTTCGGAAGGCACGCGCTGGCTCTTCGGATCCTTCCCGCTCTATCTCGACATTCCCGCCGCGCTTTCCGGCCCCGTCACGCTGCCTGGCGGCATCCAGTACCCCGCCTACCGGCTGCTCATCATCGCCATCGGACTTGCCGTCGCCTTCGGCCTCTTCCAGCTGATCGCGCGTACCCGGATCGGCATCCGCATCCGCGCCGGCGAAAGCGACCGCGAGATGATCGCGGCGCTGGGCGTCGACATCTCGAAACTCTACACCATCGTCTTCGCGCTCGGCGCGGCGCTGGCGGGGCTTGCCGGAGCGCTGGTGGGCGCGATCCAGTCGGTTCAGGTCGGCATGGGCGAGCCGGTGCTGATCCTCGCCTTCGTCGTCATCGTCATCGGCGGCATCGGCTCGATCAAGGGCGCGCTGGTGGGCGGGCTGCTGGTCGGACTGACCGACACGTTGGGCAAGGTTTTGCTGCCGATCCTTTTCGGCACCTTCATGGAGCCGTCCGAAGCCACCGCCATCGGGTCGGCGCTGGCGTCGATGTCGATCTACATCCTGATGGCGGGCGTGCTGCTGTTCCGGCCCACCGGTCTTTACGGAGTGGCCTGATGCACCGCGCCTCCCTCATCAATGCTGTGCTTTTTGCCCTGCTGCCGGTGACGGCGGCGGTCGCCCTGGCGCTGGACGAGCCGTTCATCATCACCCTGACGACCAAGGTCGCGATCCTCGCGCTGGCCGGCGTCGGGCTCAACATCGCGCTTGGGCTCGGCGGGCTGGTCAGCCTCGGGCATGCCGCCTTCTTCGGGATCGGCGGCTACGCAATGGGCATTCTCGCCAGCCACGCGCAAAGCTACACGCCGCTGATGGACGTCCCGTTCCTGATCGAGGGCACCAAGTCGATGCCGGTGATCTGGCTTGTCGCGCTGGTCAGTAGCGCGCTTGCGGCGCTGGCCATCGGGGCGCTGTCGCTGCGCACTTCGGGCGTCTACTTTATCATGATCACGCTCGCCTTCGGGCAGATGCTCTACTATTTCGCGATTAGCTGGCCGGCCTATGGCGGCGAGGACGGGCTGTCGGTCTACGTGCGCAACGAGTTTCCGGGGCTGAACACGCTCGACCCGATCCAGTTCTTCGGCCTCTGCTTCGTCGTGCTGGCGCTGGCGCTCTTTCTCGCAGGTCGGCTTGCGCGGTCGCCCTTCGGCCTCGCGCTGTCGGCGGCGCGCCAGAACGCCGAGCGCGTGGCGACGGTGGGGCTCTCGCCCTACCGGCTGCGGCTGGTGGCCTTCGTCATCTCGGGTGCGCTGACCGGACTGGCCGGGGCGCTTTTTGCCGACCTCAACCGTTTCGTCAGCCCGACAATGCTGAGCTGGCAGACCTCGGGCGAGATCATGATCTTCGTGATCCTCGGCGGGGTGGGGCGGCTTTTCGGCCCGGTCGCGGGGGCGGCCCTGTTCATCCTGCTCGAACACGTGCTCGGAGGGCTGTCGGAATTCTGGCACGTGTACCTCGGCCTGCTGCTCTTGCTTGTGGTGCTTTTTGCCCGCGGCGGCATGATCGGCAGCCTTGCGGGCCGTGAGGTCGCCCATGACTGAATCGCTTCTCGACATCCGCGGGCTGAGCAAGTCCTTCGGCGCGCTCACGGCGACCGACGACGTGTCTCTGACGCTGAGGCCGGGCGAGATCCACGCCCTGATCGGCCCGAACGGCGCGGGCAAGTCGACCCTGATCAAGCAGATCGCCGGCAACCTCGCCCCGGACGCCGGTGAGGTGCATTTCGGCGGGCGCGACGTGACGCCCCTCGACACCGTGCAGCGGGCGCGGCTGGGTTTGGGGCGCACCTTCCAGATCTCGTCGCTGGCGATGGAATGCACGGTGCTCCAGAACGCCATGCTGGGCGCCTTGGGGCAACGCGGCACGGTCTGGCGCTTTTTCACCCCGGTGATGGGCGACAGGGCCCTGCGCGCGCGTGCCGAAGCGGCGCTGGAACGGGTCGGGCTCGCCGATCAGGCGGCGCGGCGCACGGCAGATCTGTCCCACGGCCAGCGGCGGCTGCTCGAGGTCGCCGTGGCGCTGACGCTCAGCCCGCGGGCCTTCCTGATGGACGAGCCGATGGCGGGGCTCGGCACCGACGGGTCGAAGACGCTGACCGGCTTTCTCGACGGCTTGCGCGGCGAAGCGCCGATCCTGCTGGTCGAACACGACATGGACGCGGTTTTCGCGCTGGCCGACCGCATCTCGGTGCTGGTCTACGGCAAGGTCATCGCGACCGGCACCGCCGACCAGATCCGCGCCAACCCGGATGTCCGCGAGGCCTATCTCGGGACGGAGGACGCCGCGTGAGCCTGCTGTCGCTTCAGGGGATCGAAGCCTTCTACGGACCGAGCCAGGCGCTTTTCGGTGTCGATCTCGAGGTCGGCGAAGGCGAGGTCTGCGCGCTGATGGGGCGCAACGGCATGGGCAAGTCCTCGACCGTCAAGGTGATCTGCCGGATGCTGAAGCATTCGGGCGGTACCCTGCGGTTCGCGGGCGAGGACATCGCGGGCCTGCCGTCCTTCAAGGCCGCGCGTCGTGGACTGGGGCTGGTGCCCGAGGGGCGGCGCTGTTTTCCGAACCTCACCGTGCGCGAGAACCTGATCGCAGCGGCGCGACCCGGAGACTGGACGCTCGACGGCGTGACCGGGCTTTTCCCGCGTCTGGCGGAGCGGCGCGACCAGATGGCGGCGTCGCTCTCGGGCGGCGAACAGCAGATGCTGGCGATCGGTCGCGCGCTGATGACCAATCCGCGCCTGATGATGCTCGACGAGGCGACCGAAGGCCTGGCCCCGGTGGTGCGGCAGGAGATCTGGGCGGCGGTGCGCCGCCTGAAGGCCGAAACCGGGCTGGCGCTGATCGTGGTGGACAAGTCGATCGCGGAACTGCGCGGGGTCGCGGACCGAGCGGTGGTGCTCGAACGCGGCGCGACGGTCTGGAGCGGGGCAATGGGCGCGCTCGATGCGAGCGTGGCGGAACGATATCTCGGCGTCTGAGCCGAAGCGAAAGGACAGGACATGGGACATCGGATCATTCACCCCGAGGGCTGGGCCCCGGCGAAAGGCTATGCCAACGGTGTGCTCTGCGCCGACGGTACGCTTTACGTCGGCGGTCAGATCGGCTGGACCGCGGAACAGGTGTTCGAGGCGCAGGATTTCATTGGGCAGATGCGCCAGGCCCTGCAGAACATTCGCGCCGTGGTCGAGGCGGCGGGCGGCACGCCGGAAGACCTCGTGCGGCTAACCTGGTATGTGACCGACAAGGCGGAGTATCTCGCGCACCAGGGCGAGGTCGGACGCGCCTATCGCGATGTCATGGGCCGGCATTTCCCGGCGATGACGATGGTCGTGGTCAAGGAACTGGTCGAGGACGCGGCGCGTGTCGAGATCGAAGCGACCGCGGTGATCGCGCAGTAGGGCGCGCAGCTACATCATGCCGCCGGCGATCTCGATGGCCTGACCGTTCACGCTTTCGGATCCGGGCGAGACCAGCCAGGCGGCGGCGGCGGCGACCTCCTCGGGGCGGATCAGGCGACGGTGCCGGTTGGCCGAGACCATGATCTCGCGCGCCTCGTCGGCGCTCACCCCGGCGCGCTGCGAGATCGAGGCGGTGTTGCGGTCCACGATCTCGGTATCGACGTAGGCCGGGCAGAGCGCGTTGAAGGTGATGGGCCTGCCGAGATAATCCTCGCTCAGCGCCCGGATCAGCCCGACCATGCCGTGTTTCGAGGCGGTGTAGCAGGCCGCCCCGGGCAGACCGCGCAGACCCGCGACCGAGGCCACGGCGATTACCCGGCCCCAGTCGGTCTCGCGCATCGACTTGAGGCTTTCGCGGATGGTCAGGAATGCGCCGTCGAGGTTGGTGGCCATCATGTTGCGCCAGAACGCGAGGTCCATCTTGTGCACCGCCCGGCCTTCGGCGATGCCGGCATTGGCGATGCAGACCTGCACCGGGCCCCGTTCAGCCACGGCCGCGGCCACCTTGTCGATGACATCCGCCTCGTCGCGCACGTCCATCGCGAGGCCGAACAGGCCCGCGCTCTCGGCGGCCACGGTGTCGAGCACCTCCTGCCGCCGCCCGGTGATCGTGACCTGCGCCCCCTTGGCGGCGAGGTCGCGCGCGATGGCGAGCCCGATGCCGGTACCGCCGCCGGTGACCAGTGCATGTTTGCCCTCGAGTGTCATGTTCGCGCCCTCTCTGCTGCCCCGCGCAGACTATGCGACCGGGTCCGGAGCGCAAGCTGCGATCGCGGGACCTTCGTCGGGGTTACGGTCCATGCGATCCCGGGCGAAAACCGCCGCGGCGCCACCCGGTTGCAGCCTCCGCAGGCACGAAGGCATCACAGGCCGGATTGTTAGCGTGTGACAGGACGTGGTTCGCTTGTGACGGGCATCCGGGCAAGCTAGTGGACATGGAACCCGCAGACGGCATTATGGGCGGGACGAGACTTTCAAGGGGGAGATCCAGGTGAAAATCGGGACACCGAAAGAGACCTTTCCGGGCGAGCGCCGCGTGGCGATGACACCGGAAAGCGCGGCGCAGTTGCAAAAGCTCGGGCATGACTGCCTGATCGAGGCGGGTGCCGGGAAGGACGCCGGCTTTGCCGACGCGGATTACGAGGCGGCAGGCGTGAGTGTGGTCAAGACCGCGCCGGCGCTCTGGAAGGAAGCCGAGGTCATCGCCAAGGTGCGCGCGCCGAGCGAGGCCGAAATCAAACGCCTCAAGGCCGGACACACGCTGATCTCGTTCTTCAACCCGGCGGGCAACACCGAACTCATGGACGCGGCGGCGGCCAAGGGCGCGACGGTGATCGCGATGGACATGGTGCCGCGCATCAGCCGGGCGCAGAAGATGGACGCGCTGTCCTCGATGGCCAACATCGCCGGCTACCGCGCCGTGATCGAGGCCGGCGGCAACTTCGGACGCTTCTTCACCGGCCAGGTGACGGCGGCAGGCAAGGTGCCGCCCGCCAAGGTGCTGGTCATCGGCGCAGGCGTCGCGGGGCTTGCCGCGATCGGCACCGCGACCAGCCTCGGCGCGATTACCTACGCCTTCGACGTGCGGCCCGAAGTGGCCGAGCAGATCGAATCGATGGGCGCAGAATTCGTCTTTCTCGACTTCGAGGAAAGCGGCCAGGACAGTTCGGCCACGGGCGGCTACGCGGCCCCGTCCTCACCCGAGTTCCGCGAAAAGCAGCTCGAGAAATTCCGCGAGATGGCGCCCGACATGGACATCGTCATCTGCACCGCGCTGATCCCCAACCGCGAGGCGCCCGAGCTCTGGACCGAGGACATGGTCGCGGCGATGAAGTCGGGCTCGGTCATCGTCGATCTCGCCGCCGAGAAGGGCGGCAACTGCAAGCTGACCGTGCCGGACGAGAAGATCGTCACGGACAACGGCGTCACCATCGTCGGCTATACCGACTTCCCGTCGCGCATGGCGACGCAGGCCTCGTCGCTTTATGCCAGCAACATCCGTCACATGATGACCGATCTCACGCCAGAAAAGGACGGGGTCGTCGTGCATGACATGGAAGACGACGTGATCCGCGCCGCCACCATCGCGCATGGCAAGGAGGTGACCTATCCGCCACCGAAGCCCAAGGTCGCCGCGATCGCAGCCGCGCCGAAAAAGGAAAAGGTCAAGGAACTCACCGCGGAAGAGAAACGCGCCGCCGAACTCGACGCCTTCCGCCAGCAGACCAAGACGCAAGTCGGGCTGATTGCCGTGGCCGCAGTGCTGGTGTTGGCCGTGGGCCTCGTTGCCCCGGCAAGTTTTATGCAGCATTTCATCGTCTTCGTGCTCTCGGTCTTCATCGGCTTCCAGGTGATCTGGAACGTGGCACACAGCCTGCATACGCCGCTGATGGCCGTAACCAACGCCATCTCGTCGATCATCATCCTGGGCGCGCTGATCCAGATCGGGTCGAGCTCACTGCTGATCACGCTGCTGGCCGCGCTCTCGATCTTCATGGCGTCGATCAACATCTTCGGCGGCTTCCTCGTCACCCGGCGCATGCTCGCCATGTTCCAGAAATCGTAAGGGGTAGAGGATCATGGAATACGGATTCACGATTGCGGCCTACGCGGTCGCGGCAGTTCTCTTCATCCTCAGCCTCGGCGGCCTGAGCAACCAGGAAAGCGCCAAGCGCGCGGTCTGGTACGGCATCGCCGGCATGGCGATCGCCGTGCTCGCCACGCTGGTCGGACCCGGCTCGGGGCTCTGGCTTGTCTCGCTGGTCCTGGTGGCGCTGGGCGCCGGTGTCGGCCATCAACTCGCCACGCGGGTGCAGATGACTCAGATGCCCGAGCTTGTCGCCATCATGCACAGCCTCGTCGGCCTGGCGGCGGTCTTCGTCGGCTTCAACGCCGACATCATGATCAACACCATGCAGGCGCTTTTTGCCGAAAACGCGCTGGTGCTGGGCGATACCGGGCCCGACGGCTATACCGCCATCGCCTTGCCCAAGGAGATCTACGACGGCCTCTCGGCCTTCGGGCAACTCATCGCCAAGAAGACGTCGGTCGAGATCACCATCCTGCGAGTCGAACTTGTCTTGGGCATCTGGATCGGGGCGGTGACCTTCACCGGTTCGGTGATCGCCTATGGCAAGCTCGCGGGCAAGGTGAACAGCGCCGCGAAGAAACTGCCCGGCGGGCACCTGTTGAACGCGGCCGCGGCGGCGCTTTCGGTGATCTTCGCCGCGATGTACCTCGGCGGCGCCGGGTCCTGGACGCTGGTTCTGCTGACGCTGCTGGCGCTTTTCATCGGCTACCACCTGATCATGGGTATTGGCGGTGCGGACATGCCGGTGGTGGTCTCGATGCTGAACTCCTACTCCGGCTGGGCGGCGGCGGCCATCGGCTTCAGCCTCGGCAACGATCTGCTGATCGTCGTCGGGGCGCTGGTGGGCTCTTCGGGCGCGATCCTGAGCTACATCATGTGCAAGGCGATGAACCGCAGCTTCGTCTCGGTCATCCTCGGCGGTTTCGGGGGCACTGGCGGCCCGGCCCAGGAGGTCGAGGGCGAACAGGTGGCCATCGACGCCGACGGCGTGGCGACGGCGCTCAACGAGGCCGACAGCGTCATCATCATCCCCGGCTACGGCATGGCCGTGGCCCAGGCGCAGGGCGCGGTCAGCGAGCTTGTGCGCAAGCTGCGCGGCAAGGGCAAGGAGGTGCGTTTCGCGATCCACCCGGTCGCCGGTCGCCTGCCGGGGCACATGAACGTGCTTCTGGCCGAGGCCAAGGTGCCCTACGACATCGTGCTCGAGATGGACGAGATCAATGACGACTTCCCCTCCACGGATGTCGCCATCGTCATCGGCTCGAACGACATCGTGAACCCGGCGGCCCAGGACGATCCCAACTCGCCCATCGCCGGGATGCCGGTGCTCGAATGCTGGAAGGCGAAACAGGTCTTCGTCTCGAAGCGCGGGCAGGGCACCGGGTATTCCGGCATCGAGAATCCGCTGTTCTTCAAAGACAACACTCGGATGTTCTACGGCGATGCCAAGGAAAGCCTCAACAAGCTGCTGCCGCTGATCGACTGAGCGTGGAGACAGATGCACGTCACGACAGGCGCGCCGCCCCGATGCGGCGCGCCTTTCCTTTTTCGGGACGCAGTTGCCGGGCGGACCAGCACAGTGCTGCGACGGGTGTCAAATGCCGCCGCATTCGGCCAAGTGATTGAAGATGCTTGCCGGAATGTTTGACATGGGACCAACGGCGGGCCAGCCTGCGGCCAACGGAGCTCCTGATGCCGCCCATCGCTGACCACCCCCTGCGCTACCGGCTCGCCAACGAGCTGCACGCCCGCCCGTTTCCGTCGATGGAGGCGCCGTCAACGGCCGTTTTCATTGCGATCAAGCAACCCGACGACGCCGTCAGCCGCGACCGCGAGAAGGACCTCGCACATCTCGTGGCCCTTCTCGATCGCTACGATGCCCCGCACCCCCAGCCGGGCGCCACGCATTACTACGGCCGCATCGGGCGCTACTGGCTGAAATGGGAACAGCACACCGAGTTCGTCACCTATACTGCTTTCGCCGAAGGGTCGGTGGCGCGTGCCTTCGACCCGGCGGCCTTCGACGTCTTTCCGCAGGACTGGCTTGCGCAGGCGCCGGGCCAGCGCATCACATCGACCATCGTCAACATCGTCGCCCGACCCGATACCGAGGCAGCGGTCTCCGCACACCTCGACGACTGGTTCGTCAGCGAAAGCCTCGCGGTGTCACGGGTCATCGACGATGCCGCGATCATCGCCGGGGATTTCCGCATCGACGAGAGCGGGCACCTGCGCTTCGCGGTCTTCGCCTCGGGGGGCACCGACGCGCGCCGCATCGGCCGTATCGTCCAACGCCTCTGCGAGATCGAGACCTACAAAGCCATGTCGATGCTCGGCTTTGCCCGGGTCCGCGCCATGCAGGACGATCTGAACGCGCTCGACACCCGCCTGACCGGGCTCATGGCCGCGATGGCCGACGAGACGGCGGCGGCCGAATCCACGCTGAACGATCTGCTGGCGATCTCCGCCGAACTCGAGGGACTGGCGGCGCGCGCCTCCTTCCGGTTCGGCGCCACGGGCGCCTACGAGGCTATCGTCGACCAGCGCATCGCCGCCTTGCGCGAAGAACGCTTCGGCGGTCGTCAGCATTTCGCCGAGTTCATGATGCGCCGCTACGCCCCGGCGATGCGCACCGTGCAATCGGCCGTGCGCCGGCTCGAAACCATGTCGCACCGCTCGGTGCGCGCCTCCGACCTGTTGCGGACCCGCGTCGACGTCGAACGCTCGGCCCAGAACCAGTCACTTCTGGAGAGCATGGACCGGCGCGCCGACATGCAATTGCGCTTGCAGAAGACGGTGGAAGGGCTCTCGACCGTTGCGATCAGCTATTACGCCGTGTCGCTTGCGGCCTATCTGCTCTATCCTTTTGCCGAAACGCTCGGAATGTCGCGCGGGGCGCTGACCGCCGCGGTCACGATCCCCATCGTGCTGATGGTCTGGTGGATGGTCCGCCGCGTCCGCGCCCACGTCACCTGACGTTCGGGTCCTCTCTGGTTCTCAAATATCCCGGGGGAGTCCCGCAGGGACGGGGGCAGCGCCCCCTGGCCAGCAGCAGGTCAGCGCCCCCGGATCCGCGGATCGAGCGCGTCGCGCAGACCGTCGCCGAGGTAGTTCACGCTGAGCACGGTGAGAGAGATCAGGAACCCGGGCAACATCACCCGTTCGGGAAACTCGGTCATCCGCGGCACCGCGTCCGACAGCAGCTTGCCCCAGGTCGGGAAATCCGACGGGAACCCGACCCCGAGGAACGACAGCGCGCTTTCGGTGATGATCGCCGTGGCCAGGCCAAGCGTCGCCGACACCATGATCGGCGAGATCACGTTGGGCAGCAGGTGACGGCGGATGATCTTGAACGGCGTGGTGCCGATCGAGCGGGCGGCGAGGACGAACTCGCGTTCCTTCAGTGCCAGGATGTCGCCACGCACGATCCGCGCGGTCTGCATCCACGAGGTGATCCCGATCACCGCGACGATCAGGATGAACATGCCACCCTCGGGTCCGAAATTCGCCCGCAGCGGTTGCCGGAACAGCGTCACGGCGACCAGCAGCAGCGGCAGGATCGGCAGCGACAAAAACAGGTCCGTAAGACGCATCAGCGGCCCGTCGAGGCGCTTGAAATAGCCCGCGCAGACGCCCACGGCGGTGCCGATCAGAAGCGACAGCACCATCGCCGTCCAGCCCACCGCCATCGAGGCGCGTCCACCTGCGATCAGCGTGGCGAGGATGTCGCGCCCGAGGTTGTCGGTGCCGGCAGGATGGTTCCAGCCGACCTTGGCCTCGCTGTCCCAGAGCGCGTGGTAGATCGGGCGCATGTCCTTGTTGCGGATGTCCAGCGCCTTGGGATCGACATTCCAGATCCAGCCGCCGAAGACGACGGCCAGCGTGATGAAAAGCAGGAACCCGCCACCGATCAGCGCGCCCTTGTGGCGCTTGAACTGGTCCCAGACGTCCTTCCACTGGCTGCGCGGTGCTTGCGGCGGCTCCTTGTCGCGCAGCGCGCCATAAGTCTGCAGGTCGGCTTCCGCAACGGAGTCTTCAGTCATAGCGGATCCTCGGGTCCATGATGCCGTAGAGAATGTCGGCGATCAGGTTGAAGAGCACGATCAGGATCGCGAAGATGAAGGTCAGCGTCATCACCATCGGCAGGTCGTTGGCGAAAAGCGCCGTGATCAGCAACTGCCCGATCCCGTTCACCTTGAACACCTGTTCGGTGATGATCGCACCGCCGAAGATCGCCGGGATCCCCAGCGCGATCACGGTGATCACCGGGATCATCGAGTTGCGCAGCACATGCACCATCACCACAGAGGTTTCCTTGAGCCCCTTGGCACGCGCCGTGCGCACATAATCTTGGTTGAGGTTGTCGAGCATCGAGGCCCGCATGAAGCGGCTGATCTGCGCGGTTGTCTGCAGCGCCAGCACCATCACCGGCATGATCATCTGTTGCAGCTGCACCTTGAAGCTGTCCCAGTCGTTCACCACGTGCGTGGTATCGTAGATCGAGGGGAACCAGCCGAGCTGGACCGAGAATATCACGATCACCAGCACGCCCGAGAAGAACGGCGGAACGGAAAAGCCGATCATCGACACGAAGGTCCCGGCCTGGTCGAAAAGCGAATACTGCTTGTAGGCCGAATAGATGCCGATCGGCAGCGCGATCAGCACGCCGACGACGTAGGCCAGCCCGACCACCCAGAGCGTCTGCGGCAGGCGCTGGACCACGATGTCCATCACCGGCGAGCGGGTCTGCCAGGAGATCACCCGCAGCTTGCCCTCGGCGAAGGTCGTTCCGAAGTAGTGGTCGACGAGGTTCAGCGGCTCGATCCAGAAGAACTGCACCAGCCACTTGAGGTACTGGATGTGGATTGGCTGCCCCAGTCCCAGCGCCTCGCGCATCTGCTGCTTGACCTCGGGCGGGACCGTCAGCGGCACCTGCGCCATCGGGTCGCCGGGGGCGAGTTGCAGCAACAGGAAGATCACCAGGCTGATGAAGAGCAGGGTCGGGATCGCCAGAACCAGCCTTCGGACGGTGAATGTCAGCATGCGCGCTGCCTTTTCGGGTCAGTCTTGTCTTTGTGACCGTGCCTGCCGGACGCCGGGGCCGCAAGCACGGGGTCGTTGAATGCAATACGGGCGCGGCATCGCTGCCACGCCCGCACGCAATGGTTTACTTCACGCGGTACCAGTCGGCCACGTTCCAGAGCTCGGAATCCCAGGTGTTCAGGATCACGCCACCCAGGGTGACCGAGTGCGCCGAGACGCGACCACGGTCCACCAGCGGAACGATGGTGTAGCTTTCCTTGGTCAGCATGTCGTTGAGCTTCTTGGCGATCTCGCCGCGCTTGTCGAGTTCACCGGTGCGCGCCAGCTCGTCGAGCAGGGCGTCGTATTCCTCGCTGCAGAAGCGGTTGATGTTCTCACCCTGCCACTGCGAGGACGGCTTCGGCTCATTGCCGCAGCGGTACATCGACAGATAGGCCTGCGGATCGGTGCCGTCGAAGTTGTTCGCGTACATCTCGACGTCCGCGTAGAACTTCTGGAAGGTGTCGGGCGAACCGGGGTCACCGCCGAAGAACACCGACGCGTCGACGTTGCGCAGCTCGGTCTCGACGCCGATCTGGTTCCACCAGTCCTTGATCAGGGCCTGGAAGTCCTGGCGCACGGCATTGGTCGAGGTCTGGTAGAGCAGCGACAGCTTCATGCCGTCCTTCTCGCGGATGCCGTCGCCGTCGCTGTCGGTCCAGCCGGCTTCCTCGAGCAGCGCCTTGGCGCCTTCGAGATCCTGCGTCAGGCACTCGGTGTTGTCCGAGGCATAAAGCGCGGGCGCCGGAACCAGGTTGCAGGTCGCGCGACCGGCCTGTCCGTAGCCGACCTCGACCAGCAGTTCGCGGTCGATGGCCATCGACAGCGCCTGGCGCACCTTCATGTCGCTCAGGATCGGGTGCGGATGCGCAACCGTTGACCGCTCGCCTTCCGGCAAGTCGGGCGAGGGGTCGGTCATGTTCATCTCGATCCGCTCGACCAGCGTGCCGAAGGCTGCGACCGGAACGCCCTTGCCGGCCTCGGCCATCTTGGCCAGCACGTCGGGCGCAAGCTGCAGGTTCCAGGCGTAGTCGAACTCGCCGGTTTCAAGAACCGCGCGTCCGGCCGCCGTGGCATCGCCGCCGCCCTTGAAGGTCAGCGTCGCGAAGGCGGGTTTCGCCGGGTCGCGGAAGTTAGGGTTGGCCTCCATCTGGATCACGTCGTTGGGACGGAAATCCGTCACCACGAACGGACCGGTGCCAATGGGGCTGAAGTTGGCGTCAGTACATTCGGGCGCCTTGGCGCCGAGGCAGTCGGCGAACTGCGCGGCCTGGATGATCGGCGACTGGCCACCCATGAACGGGCCGTAGGGGTTCGGCTGCGGCTGGCTGAACGTCACCGTGACCGTCAGGTCGTCGACCGCTTCCACGGACTCCACGCCGTCGAACTTGGCGCGCTGGGCGCAGCCGCCTTCGGGATGCATGCAGTACTCGGCGGTGAACTTGACGTCGGCCGAGGTCACAGGGCTGCCATCGGACCACAGCAGATCGGGCTTGAGCTTCCAGGTGACCGAGGTGAGGTCCTCGCTCACGCCGCCGTTCTCGACGGTCGGGATTTCTTCGGCGAGGTAGGGCACGAGTGCGCCGTTCTGGTCGTATCGGCCGAGCGGTTCGATGATCAGCGAGGCGCTTTCGATGTCCTTGGTGCCGCCCGAGAGATAGGGGTTCAGGATCGACGGGGCCTGCCAGTAGATGATGTTGACGTGACCGTCCGAGCCGCGCTCGGCCAGGGCGGCCGGGGCCAGTGCGGTTGTCGCGATCGCCCCCATCAATAGGGTTTTTAGTTTCATGTCATACTCCATGTTGGACACATTCGTGCCGTTTCGCACCGTGGACTCGCCCGGCGCTGTTTTTGACGATCAAGGGGGATGTGATGCCGCTTCACCCAGAGCGGGGAAAGCTTCTCATTTTCGTTCGCCCCCAGAAACGCATGGCGTCATCCAACCACCTTTAGCAGAAAATGCAAGCCTTGTGACCTGCTGTCGTTGCGAAACTCGGCGCCAGGGTTTGACACTGACCGAGCCTTGGCCATAGCGTCCGATGAGACACCGAAAACGGGGGCATTCATGCTGGACGGCGCCGCGACGCAGCCGATCGCGCAGATCGAGGGGCTGAGGGTCGAATTCCAGACCAAGGACGGGCCCGTGGTCGGGGTCGAAAACGTTTCCTTCGACATCAAGCCCGGCGAGACCGTCTGCGTGGTGGGCGAGTCCGGATCGGGCAAGTCGGTCTCTTCGCTGTCGCTGATGCGTCTGGTGGAATTCGGCGGTGGCGAAATCGCCGGGGGCCGGCTGCTCTTTGACCGAAAGGACCACGAGGTTCTCGACCTTGCCCATGCGCCGGGCGACACGATGCGCGAGATCCGCGGCAACGAGATGGGCATGATCTTTCAGGAGCCGATGACCGCGCTCAACCCGGTCTTCACCATCGGGCGACAACTCACCGAAGGGCTGCGCCTGCACAAGGACATGTCCAAGGCCGAGGCCGACGCGCGCGCGCTTGAACTTCTGCGCGAGGTGCGCATTCCCGAACCCGAGCGGCGGCTAAAACAGTATCCCCACGAGTTGTCCGGCGGCATGCGGCAGCGGGTCGTGATCGCGATGGCGCTGGCCTGCAAGCCGCGCCTTCTGATCGCGGATGAGCCGACCACGGCGCTCGACGTCACCATCCAGGCCGAGATCCTGGCGCTGATGGATCGCCTCAAGCGCGAGACCGGCACCGCGGTGATGTTCATCACCCACGACATGGCGGTCGTTGCGCAGATGGCGGACCGGGTGGTGGTGATGTTTCGTGGCAACAAGGTCGAAGAGGGGCCGGTCGAAAAGATCTTCGAGGCGCCGGAACATCCCTATACCAAGGCGCTGCTGGCGGCCGTGCCCAAGCTCGGCGAGATGACCGGCAAGTCCGCGCCCGAACCGATGCGCCTGCTGGGCACGCCGGATGCAGAGATCAAGCCGATCATCGGCACCGACCAGAGGCTGCTGCGGGTCGAGAACCTGACCACGCGCTTCCCGGTCAAGGGCGGGTTCTTCCGACGCACCGTGGCGAACGTGCATGCGGTCGAGGATCTGACATTCTCGATCAACAAGGGCCAGACCCTCAGCCTCGTCGGCGAGTCGGGCTGCGGCAAGTCGACCGCGGGCCGGTCGATCCTGCGCCTCGTCGAGCCGCTTTCGGGCTCCATCGACCTCGACGGCACCGATGTCATGTCGCTCGGCGTCGAGAAGCTGCGGGCGGCGCGGCGCGACATGCAGATGATCTTTCAGGATCCGTTCGCCTCGCTGAACCCGCAGATGCAGCTCGCCGAGCAGGTGGCCGAACCGATCAACAACTTCGGCACGCTCAAAGGAACCGAGGTCAAGGACCGCGTGGCGATGTTGTTCGACCGGGTGGAACTGCCGCGCAGCTTCATGCGGCGCTACCCGCACGAGCTTTCCGGCGGCCAGCGCCAGCGCGTCGCCATCGCACGCGCCCTCGCGCTGAACCCGAAGCTGATCATCGCCGACGAGGCGGTCTCGGCGCTCGACGTGTCTGTGCAGGCGCAGGTGTTGAACCTGATGATGGAACTGCAGCAGGAGATGGGGCTGAGCTTTCTCTTCATCAGCCACGACATGGCCGTGGTCGAACGCGTCAGCCACCACGTCGGGGTGATGTACCTCGGCCGGATCGTCGAGCTGGGTCCGCGCCGGCGGGTCTTCGAGAACCCGCAGCATCCCTACACCCAAGCGCTGATGCAGGCGGTGCCGATCGCCGATCCGCGCCAGCGCAAGGACGAGAGCGAATTGAACTTCAAGCCGATCCCGTCCCCGATCCACCCCGTCGGCTACGAGGCCGAACCTTCCGTCTATGCCGAGGTGGAACCGGGGCATCTCGTGCTGCAGACCGACAGCGGCTACTAGGTCGGCGCTCGGGGACAGAGGCCATGCAGGGAGACCAGAGCGAGGTCGATCAGAGCGCGGCGCATCCCTACCACCCCTACGAAGGCCGGACACCGCCGGTCGTGCACCGCCTCTCTTGGCTTTCCGTTGGTTTGGCGGTCGTGACCGCGCTTGTCTATCTCGCCAGCATGATCTGGATGCTGCCGATGCTGGCGCGAACCTCAGACGGTGCCTTGCAGGCGGAGACGCTGAGTTTCTGGCAATTGGCGAATGTCTGGCTGCTCTGCCTCCTTGCCCTGCTTTGGGCCATTGGTCCGCCGATCTGGTTCTGGGCCGAATACTACTTCGTGTTCCTGCGTTCCGAACACACACACGGCGAAAAAGCCTTCGAAGGGCTGCGCTACGGCCAGCAACTCTCAACGGCGATCTGGGCCGGTCTTCTGATCGCACAGGGATTTTTTTCTGTCGATCCTGCTGTGAATGCGATGGACCCCGACACCGGGTCTGATAGCCTCGCCACCTGTCGCCGAACAACTGGATCGCCCCATGCCGCAGAAGCTATCGCCGCGCGAAATACTCGAGAAACTGGTCTCGTTCCCGACCGTCAGCCGGGATACCAACCTGCCGCTTATCGACTGGGTCGCGGAGTATCTGTCCGATCATGGCATTGAGGCGCATCGCTGGATCGACCCGGACCAGCCGCACAAGGCGGCGCTCTTCGCGCATGTCGGCCCTTGGGAAGAGGGCGCAATCGTGCTGTCGGGACATACCGACGTGGTGCCGGTGGATGGGCAGGCCTGGGACACGGACCCCTGGGAAGTGATCGAGAAGGACGGGCGTTACTTCGGGCGCGGCACCTGCGACATGAAGGGGTTCGATGCGCTGGCGATCTGGGCACTGGTCGCGGCGCACTCTCAGGGCATCGCGCGTCCCTTGCAGATCGCGCTCAGCTTCGACGAAGAGATCGGCTGCACCGGCGCGCCGCCGCTGATCCGGGCGATGGAGCCGGTCCTGCCGAAGGGCAAGGCGGTGATTGTTGGCGAGCCGTCCTCGATGCAGGCGGTCACGGGGCACAAGGGCGGCATCGGCTTCGACACTCATGTCCAGGGCTTCGAGGTGCATTCCTCGCTGCTCGACCGCGGGGTCAACGCGATCATGTACGGCGCCAAGCTGATCGACTGGGCCAACGACGTGAACGCCGCGAACATGGCCGCCGAACCCAGCGACATCGCGGCGCTGTTCGACCCGCCCTTCACCACCGCGCATGTCGGCCAGATCGCGGGCGGCACGGCGCATAACATCACCGCCAAGGACTGCCGTTTCGCGATGGATTTCCGCGTCGTCGCTGGCGAGGACAAGGCGGTCTGGGAACAGGCCTACCGCGACCGGGTCGCCGAGGTCGAGGCGATGATGCAGGCGATCGTCCCGGAGACGGGTATCGAGATCTCGACGCGGTTCGACGTGCCCGCGCTGCAACCCGAAGAGGACGGCGCGGCCGAGGCGCTGGTGCGGGCCATCACCGGCTCGAACGCCCGAGAAGTCGTCAGCTACGGCACGGAGGCGGGCCATTTTCAGGTCGCCGGCTACTCCGCGGTGATCTGCGGCCCCGGGTCGATCGCCCAGGCGCACCAGCCCAACGAATACATTGAGGTGGCCCAGTTCGAGGCCGGCCACGATTTCATGCGCGGGCTCGTGACGCGGCTGGCCGGGTGACGCGCACCGGATGATCCCGTTCCCGATTTCCGAAGCGTCGCCGGTCGTCTTCGACGGTCCGCTGCCCGCCGAGGCCGACGTCGTGGTCATCGGCGGCGGCGTGATCGGCACCTGCACGGCGCTTTATCTCGCCCGCGACGGGCTGCGCGTGGTTCTGCTCGAGAAGGGCCGGATCGCTGGCGAACAGTCGAGCCGCAACTGGGGCTGGATCCGCCAGCAGGGACGCGACCCCGACGAGTTGCCGATCATGGTCGAGGCGAACCGGTTGTGGCGCGAACTGGCGCGCGAGACCAATGTCGACATCGGCCTCGTGCGGGGTGGGGTGACCTACCTCGCGGCGACCGCAGCCGAGATGGCGCGCTATGAGGCCTGGCTGCCGCATGCCAGGGCCAACGGTGTCGACACCCGCCTGCTGAGCCGGTCCGAGACAGCAGACCTGATCCCCGGCATGGCGCGCGACTACGCGGGTGCGCTTTACACCGCGTCGGACATGCGTGCCGAGCCCTGGGTGGCGGTTCCGGCCCTGGCCGGCATCGCCGTGCGCGAGGGCGCGACTATCCTCGAGCATTGCGCCGTGCGGTGCCTCGACCTTTCGGCGGGTCGCGTCGCGGGCGTGGTGACCGAGCGCGGCGGGATCCGGGCGCCCGAGGTGGTTCTTGCCGGGGGCGCTTGGAGCGCGCTTTTCCTGCGCAACCACGGTGTCAGCCTGCCGCAACTGTCGGTCCGCGCCACCGTCGCGGCGACCGAGCCTGTGGCGATGTCCTATGCGGGCGGCGCTGCAGACAGCCAAATCGCCTTTCGGACGCGGGCGGACGGCGGGCTGTCGCTTGCCGCGGGCGGGTTCCACGAGCTGTTCGTGGGGCCCGATGCGGTGCGCGCACTGCCGAAATTCCTGACGCAGCTGCGCGCCGATCCTTTCGGCACCCGGATTTTGCCCGCGGCACCGCGAGGATATCCCGATGCGTGGCGCACGCCGCGCCGCTGGCAAGGCGATGCGGTGTCGCCCTTCGAAGCCCTTCGCGTGCTGAACCCCGCTCCGAACCGGCGGAAAATCGCAGCACTTTCCCGGGACTTCGGCCGGCTTTTCCCGGACCTCGCTCCGGTTCGTATCCGCAGCGCATGGGCCGGGATGATCGACACGATGCCCGACGTGGTGCCGGTCGTCGACCGGATCGCGCAGCTTCCCGGGCTGACTCTCGGCACCGGAATGAGCGGTCACGGGTTCGGTATCGGTCCGGCCATGGGCCGGATCCTGGCCGCGCTGGCGCAGGGGCGAGACACCGGACACGACCTTACGCGGTTTCGCGCCACGCGATTTTCCGACGGGTCCGCGATGCGGCTCGGTCCTGCCCTTTAGATCGGCAGGTTTTCGCGCCCACGCCACCCCGGCGAGAGCCGATGCCAAGGATTTCGCGCTGCGGTCGCCATTTCCCGTATTTTAAGGCCTTCCGGTCCAATTATGCCTTGTCAGGCAAAATTGTTTTGTGCGAACTCGATGCCGTCAGGGGAAAACCGCTAAGTTACTCGTAATACGGGAAATTTTTTCGTGCCAGCCGAACGCAGGTCCAAACAGATCAAGGCGGTTCCGATCGAGGAACTGCTGTCCGAAGCCCCTCTTGGGGGCTACCTCGGCGACGCCGCGCGGCGCGTCTTCGAGCAGGAGGCCGCGTCGCTGGACAACCACGGGCAGTTGCCGCCGATGCTCACTCTGATGTGGCATATTCACCGTGAACCCGGCAGGCCGATCTCGCATTACGCGGCGCTCATGTCTCTCGATCTTGCAAGCATCGGGCGCTACGTCAACGCGCTAGTCGATGACGGGCTGGTCGAGAAGGTCACGGCGGACGACGATCAGCGCAAGCGTATGCTGCGTCTCCTGCCTGCGGGAACGGCACTTCTGGCCGAGCAACGCACGGCCTATCGGGATTACGAAAAACAGGTGAGGGCGCGCGTCGGCGGACGGGACTACGACAAGCTCGTGGCGGCGCTCAAGGTCTTTCTCGAACGCAACGTGACGCCGCGCTGAGTTGCGCCGCGCGCACTCGGCGAATGAGCAGTGCAAGACTTGCCCCTGCCGGTCACGGGGCGTAGGGAGGACGCGATCCCGCCAAGGCCCGGGCGCTTTCTTGCGTCCCGCCGGCGGTCCCCTGCAAGGAGAGATGCACCATGCCCGTCAAGAACCGCTTCGCCGAACTGCATGACGAGATCACGGCCTGGCGCCGCGACATCCACGAGAACCCCGAGATCCTGTTCGAGACCCACCGCACCTCGGCGCTGGTGGCCGAGAAGCTGAAGGAATTCGGCTGCGACGAGGTCGCAACCGGCATCGGGCGCACCGGCGTCGTCGGCGTCATCCGCGGCAAGAGCGACAGCAAGGGCAAGGTGATCGGGCTGCGCGCCGACATGGACGCGCTGCCGATCCACGAACAGACCGGGCTCGACTACGCCTCCAAGACTCCCAACGCGATGCATGCCTGTGGCCATGACGGGCACACCGCCATGCTGCTGGGCGCCGCGCGCTACCTGGCCGAAAACCGCAACTTCGACGGCACGGTCGTGGTGATCTTCCAGCCGGCAGAGGAAGGCGGCGGCGGCGGCCGCGAAATGTGCCAGGACGGGCTGATGGAGCGTTTCGGCATCCAGGAGGTCTACGGCATGCACAACTGGCCGGGCCGTCCGGTAGGCAGCTTCGCGATCCGTCCGGGTGCCTTCTTTGCCGCAACCGATCTCTTCGACATCGTGATCGAGGGGCGCGGTGGCCATGCGGCCAAGCCGCAGGAGACCATCGACCCCACCGTGGTCGCCAGCCAAGTTGTGCTGGCGCTGCAGACCATTGCCAGCCGCAACGCCGACCCGATCGACAACATTGTCGTTTCCGTCACCTCCTTCGAGACTTCCTCGAAGGCCTTCAACGTGATCCCGCAGCGCGTGACCATGAAGGGCACGGTGCGCACGATGTCGAACGCGGTGCGCGATCTTGCCGAGACCCGGCTGACCGCCATAGCCGAGGGCGTCGCGGCAAGCTTCGGAGCGACGGCCAAGGTCGACTACCTGCGCAATTACCCGGTGATGGTGAACCACGACGAGCAGACCGCCTTTGCCGCCGACGTGGCGCGCAAGGTCTCGGGCGACTGCGAAGTGGCGCCGATGGTCATGGGTGGCGAGGATTTCGCCTTCATGCTCGAGGAGCGTCCGGGCGCTTACATCCTCGTTGGCAACGGCGACACGGCGATGGTCCACCACCCGCAGTACAACTTCAACGACGAGGCCATTCCCGCCGGGTGCAGCTGGTGGGCTGAGATTGTCGAGCAGCGTCTTCCTGCGGCCTGACACACAGCGCAGGGCTGGCCACGGCGCGCCCTAATTGGACAGCAGGCGGCGGTAGAGCGAGACCAGCGTCGCCGCCTCTTTCTCGATCGAGAATTGGTGTTCGACGCGCCGTCGCGCGGCCTCTGACATCACCGCGAGCCGCTCGGGCTCGTCGAGGATCGCCGCGCAAGCGTCACGGATGGCTTCCGGGTTGTCTGGCGGCACCAGCGCGCCGGTCTCTCCCTCCGCGACCAGCGCCTCGAACGCGCCGACGCGTGTCGCCACGACCGGCACCCCGCAGGCCATCGCCTCGAGCGGGGTCAGCCCGAACCCCTCCCATCGCTGCGGCGCGACATAAAGATCGAGCACCCGGTACCAGTCCGCGATCTCGTGCGTCGCCACCTCGGGCAGGAAGCGGATGCGGTTTTCCATTCCGGCATCGGCGACGCGGGTTCTCAGGTCCCGTTCAAATCCTTCGTGCGCCTTGACCGCGCGGCCCATGATCAGCGCCACGGCATTCGGGCGGTCAGCCAGCAGCCCGATCATCGCCTCGGCGAAGACATCGGTGCCCTTCGACTCCCGGATGCGTCCGTAACAGCCGATCAGCTGACCGTCATCGGGCAGGTCCAGCCCGCGCCGAAGTGCGCCGCGGTCGCCCGATGGCGCGAAGGCCTCGGTGTCGATGCCGTGCATGATGACCTGGCTCGGACCTTCGAGATAGGCCGCTGTGCGCTCGGAGGTCGCCACCACCGCGTCCATGCGCCGGATCAGCCAGCGCGTGAGCCAGCTCTGCTCGCGCTGCGAGGCTGAGGTGAAGACGAGCTTCAGGCGTTTGCGCAGCAAGTCGCGCAGGACCAGCCCGCCGATCATCTCGACGTTGCGCCGTGCGTGCCAGACCCGCCAGCCCGAAGGTCCGGGCCCGCGTCGGCTGAGCGCGGGCAGCGCCGACAGTGCGATCTGCGGCACGTGGTCGGGCAATTCGGGACCGGTCGCCGCAATGGCGATCTCGCCTGCCTGGAGGGGCACGAGGCGCACGATGGTGGCGGTGACACCCGAGAGGCGGCGCTTGAAGTTGGGGGCGATCACTTCGACCCGGGCGGGATCGACCGTGCTCACTCCGGGTCCTCCAGCTTGAGCGCTTGGATCAGCCGTTCGGCGATCAGGTCGAGCTGGTCGCGCCGCTGTGCTGCGAATTTCGAGGCCGCACGCCGCGCCCGGTCGAGGCGATCCTCGTCGGCCAGCCACTCGCCGGCGTGCGCCGCGATGCGCGCGGCATCCGGCGTGATGACGGCTGCGCCGCGGTCTTCCATCTCGTCGAAGGTTTCGGCGAAGTTGGTCACGTGCGGACCGGACAGCACCGCCGCGCCGGCCTGCGCGACCTCGAAGGGGTTGTGACCGCCGATCGGAAACAGCGACCCGCCAAGGAAGACGAAGCCGGTCAGCGCGTACCAGTTGCCGAGCTCGCCCAGGGTGTCGGCAAGGTAGACCTGTGCGGACGGCGCGCCGCCCTCGGTGCGGCGCGTGAATGACAGTCCCGCCGTCCGGATCGCGTCTGTCGCCGCGTCGCCGCGCTGCGGGTGGCGCGGGGCGAGGATTAGGCAGAGATCCGGCCAGCCTTCCAGCAGCGCGCGATGCGCGTCGAGCACGACCGCCTCCTCGCCCTCATGGGTCGAGGCGGCGACCCAGCGCGGTCGGCCTGCAAGCGCGGTCTCGGTTTCGGCCACGACTTCGGGTCGGACCGGCAGCGGGTCGGACAGGGACTTGAGGTTCAGCCCGCGCGCAACGCGCTCGGGAGGCGCGCCAAGCTCGACCATCGCCTGCGCCATCTCGTCGTTCTGCGTCAGGATCAGGTCGAAGACATCGAACACGTAGGCCGCCGTCCGCCGCCGCTTGGCCCAGCCTTTCCGGGACTTCGCACTGAGCCGTGCATTGACCAGCGCCATCGGCGTCCCGCGTGCGCGGGTCAGGCGCAGCATCTGCGGCCAGATCTCGCTTTCGACGAAGACCGCCGCGTCCGGGCGCCAATGGTCGAGAAAGCGCCGCATCGGGCCGGCACCGTCGAGCGGCGCGTATTGGTGCAGGGTACTGGGCGGCATCCGCTCGGCAACCAGCCGGGCCGAGGTCGGCGTGCCGGAGGTGATCAGGAAGCGTGCGCGCGGCAGGGCGCGGCCCATGCGGGTGATCAGCGCCAGCACCGACAGGCTTTCGCCGACCGAGGCAGCGTGAAACCAGACCAGCGGGCCGGTCCCGGCCCGGTCTTCGGTGGCGTGGCCCAGCCGTTCATGCGCGCGCTCGACCGGCACCCCGGCGGCGCGAAGCTTGCGCAGCGAGGACAGCGCCGCGAAGGGCAGGATGACCGATGTCAGCGCGACATAGGCCCGGTAGAGCAGGGGGGGAGTCATCGGGCGTCAGCCGCCCGTATGGCTCATGTGGCGTGGCATCTGACCGTCGAGACGCTGGCGCGAATAGTCGAAATCGTGCCCCTTGGGTTTGAGCGATATCGCCGCGCGGATCGCCTCTTCCAGCGGGCGGTCGTCCTCGGGCCAGTCGCGCAGCGGCGCGCGCAGGTCGGCGCGGTCCTCCTGTCCGAGGCAGAGATAGATCTCGCCCGTGCAGGTCACGCGCACGCGGTTGCAGCTTTCGCAGAAATTGTGGCTGAGCGGGGTGATGAAGCCAATCTTCTGCCCGGTCTCCTCGAGCCGCACGTAGCGCGCGGGCCCACCGGTGCGCTCGGCTAGGTCGGTGACGATGTAGTGCTCGGCGTAGCGCGCGCGCACGTCGCGCAACGACCAGTACTGGTCGAGCCGGTCCTCATTGCCGATGTCGCCCATGGGCATGACCTCGATCCAGGTCAGGTCCGCGCCGCGCTCGGCGCACCATTCGGTGATGCGCGGCAGTTCGTCCTCGTTGAAGCCCTTGAGCGCCACCGCGTTGAGCTTGACGCGCAGGCCGGCGCGTTGGGCCGCGTCGATGCCGCGCAGCACCTGCGGCAGGCGACCCCAGCGCGTGATTTCGGCGAATTTGTCGGCGTCGAGCGTGTCGAGCGAGACGTTCACACGCCGGACGCCCGCGGCATAAAGATCGTCGGCGTATTTCTCGAGCTGGCTGCCGTTGGTGGTCAGCGTCAGCTCTTTCAGCGCTCCGCTTTCCAGGTGCCGGGTCATCGAATTGAAGAAGGTCATGATCCCGCGCCGCACCAGTGGCTCGCCGCCTGTGATACGCAGTTTCTCGACACCAAGCTTTACGAAGCTCGAACACAGCCGGTCGAGTTCCTCGAGCGTCAGAAGCTCCTTTTTCGGCAGGAACGTCATGTTCTCGGACATGCAGTAGACGCAGCGGAAATCGCAGCGGTCCGTCACGGAAACCCGCAGGTAGGTGATCGCGCGTGCGAACGGATCGATAAGCGGTGCGGTCATGGCACAATAGGTAAAGGTCCGCCCCCGGGGCGGCAAGGGCGATTAACGGGATTGCCGGTCGGGGCGCGCTGTGGTCATCTCGGACCCATGAAAGCGCGGCTTGCCTGTTTGAGCGTTCTTGTTCTCGCCGGATGCGCGGGGCTCGAAAACCCCTTCGAGCGCGAGGCCGCGCCCGAGACGGAGACTCCTGCCGCCGCCGCGGCGCCGGCGGCAAGCCCGCCACCGCCCGCGGGCGCACGCACGGCCGAGCAATTCGACACCACCACGGCCGAGCAGCGCGCCGCCGCCGCGGCGCCCGAGCCCGCGGGCGCGCGCAGCCTCGGCACCACGGTCGCTTCGCTCGGCAGCCCGACCGAGCCCGGCTTCTGGCTTAAGACGCCACTGGTCGATGCCGAGACCGAAGGCCGGGTGACCAATCCCGCGACCGGCAAGTCGGCGAGCGTGACGCTGATTCCGATCGACGGGCCATCCACGGCCGGAAGCCGCATGTCGCTGCCCGCGATGCGGCTCATCGGGGCGGACCTGACTGACCTCACGACGGTCGAGGTCAGCGCGGGCGGCTGAGGTTCAGAGGTACTTGCGCGCCTCGCGCAGGGCGAAGGGCTTCAACTCGGCGCCATGTGCGTGGAGAAAACGGGTGGCGCGCTCGGGGTCGTGCTTGCTCAACTCGCGCAGCCACCAGGCGATGGCCTTCTGGATGAACCAGCGGCGGTCCTCGACATAGCCGGCCGCCCAGCCCAGCACGCGGTCTCGGATGGCAAGATCGTCCGGTGACGGAAAGTTCTGCTTGGTCCAGGGCAGCGTGATGACCAGTACTGCTCGCTTCATCCAGAGGTGGTCGGATCCGGTCCAGCTCTCCACTACGTCGAGCCGGTCGGTATCGGCCACCAGCCGCTTCTCGCCGGCCTTGCAGGCGTGGTCCGCTATGGCCCAGGCGTCGAACTGCGGCACCCAGGACCGGATCAGCGTCCAGACCGGTGCATCATCGCGGATCCGCGCCTGGGTCAGCAGCTTGGCGGCCGCGACGCGCGCCTCGTGGATGTCGGTGCGCCAGAGACCGTCGGCAACCGCGACACGGGTTTCGGTGTCCATCGCACGGCGCCACGCGGTGCTCAGGCGGTTAATGTCCTCGTTGGAGAGCCCGAGGTAGGTGCGGTCGGCCTTGTGATAGGCCCGCATCTGAGCGCCACGTGCCGGATCGGCAAGCGACTCGAGTTCCGCCAGCGCGGCCTCATGCATCGGCGTCGAGGATATGCGTGGGCAGGCCGTCGATTGTGTTGCGGTTCTTCTCGGCCCAGTAGGCCTTCACCCCGTCGCGGCCCTTGCGTGCGGCCCAGTCGGCCAGCACGTCCCGACCGCCTGCATGCTCGAAAAAGGGCACGGCATATCCGCAGGAGGTCTGCACGAGGTCGATGGCGAGGTCATAGACCTGCCGTGCGCCTTCGGACGCCGGGAAAAGCTCGTTGAGCGCGTCGAAATCGGCATCCCGCGGATGCAGCGTGCGGGCCGACCCGTAGCAGCGCAGGATCATCGGCTTGGCCTCGAACGAGCACCACATAAGTGTCATCCGGTTGATCTGCGCGAGATGGCCGGCGGTCTCGTTGCCGGACCCGGTGAGATTGCGCCAGACGATGCGGTTCGGCCCCAGCACGCGCAGACTGTCCATGCCCTTCGGCGACACATTCACTCGTCCTTCCAGCCCTGCAGTGCCGACGAAGAAAAGGTGCTGCGCCTCGATGAAGCGGGTCAGGGTGTCGCTGAGGGCGTCGAACTGCTTGGCCATGATGTTCTTCCTACTCGACGGTCACCGATTTGGCGAGGTTGCGCGGCTGGTCGACGTCCGTCCCCTTGGCGACCGCCGTGTGATAGGCCAGAAGCTGCGCCGGGATGGCGTAAAGGATCGGCGTGAGCGCTTCGGCCACGCTTGGCATCTCTACCCGGGCAAAGACATGCTCGCCAGCGTCTTCGAGCCCGGACCGGTCCGACACCAGGATCACACGGCCCTTGCGGGCCATCACTTCCTGCATGTTGCTGACGGTCTTGTCGTAAAGCGAATCGCGGGGCGCGAGCACGACGACCGGGACCAGTTTGTCGACCAGTGCGATGGGTCCGTGCTTGAGTTCCCCGGACGCATAAGCTTCGGCGTGTATGTAGCTGATTTCCTTTAGCTTCAACGCACCTTCGAGCGCGAGTGGATACATCAGGCCGCGCCCCAGGAACAGCACGTCGCGCGCTTCGGCAAGGCGCAGGGCGGCCTGCCGCATCTCGGCGTCCGCCTCGAGTGCTATGTTGATCGTGGCGGGCAGGCCGCGCAGGGCCGAAACCTGATCGGCCAGTTGCTCCGCGCCGATGACACCGCGATCCGATGCCGCCTTCAGGGCCAGCAGGTAGAGCACGGTCAACTGGCAGGTGAAGGCCTTGGTCGAGGCGACGCCGACCTCGACCCCGGCGAAGATCGGCAGCGCGAGGTCGCTTTCGCGGGCGATCGAACTTTCCGGCACGTTGACCACGGACAGGATGTGGTCGGTCTTGCCCGCGCAGTAGCGCAGCGCGGCCAGCGTGTCGGCCGTCTCTCCCGATTGCGAGACGAAGATCGCGGCCGAACGCGCAGGGATTGGCGGTTCGCGGTAGCGAAACTCGGACGCGACATCGACGTCGACCGGGATTCGCGCGATGCGCTCGAACCAGTACTTCGCGGTCAGGCAGGCGTAATAGGCGGTTCCGCAGGCCACCATCGTCAGGCGGTCGATCCCGGAAAAGTCGAGGCCGTCTCCGGGCAGGCGAATGCTGCCGTCGTTGCCCAGGTAGTTTCCGATCGCCTCGCCAATCACTGTCGGCTGCTCGGCGATCTCCTTGGCCATGAAGTGTTTGTGCCCGGCCTTGTCGATCCGGTTGGCGCCGATCTGCACGGTCTTCATGGGCCGGTCGACCTGCGCCCCGGTCGCATCGAAGATCGTGGCTGCGGTGCGGGTCAGCACGACGCGGTCGCCTTCCTCGAGATAGGTGATCCGGTTGGTCAGCGGCGCCAGCGCGATCGCGTCCGAGCCAAGGAACATCTCGCCGTCGCCATGCCCCACAGCCAGCGGCGACCCCTTGCGCGCGCCGACCATCAGGTCGTTCTCGCCCGAGAACAGGAAGGCGAGCGCGAAGGCCCCCTGCAACCGGTCGAGCGCCTTGAACGCCGCCTCGACCGGTTTCGCGCCTTCGTCCATGTAGAGCTGGGTCAGCAGGGCCACGGTTTCGGTGTCGGTCTCGGTGACGAAGGAAAATCCGGCCGCGTCGAGTTCGGTGCGCAACTCGCGGAAATTCTCGATGATCCCGTTATGCACCACGGCCACCGGGCCGGCCTGGTGCGGGTGCGCATTGGCGACGCTCGGCGCGCCGTGGGTGGCCCAGCGTGTGTGGCCGATTCCCGACTTGCCGGTGAGCGGTTCGTGCACCAGCAGGTCGCTGAGGTTGACCAGCTTGCCGACCGCGCGGCGGCGGTCCAGAATGCCGTCCTCGACCGTCGCGATCCCCGCACTGTCATACCCGCGGTACTCGAGCCGCTTGAGCGCCTCGACGAGGATCGGTGCTGCTTCGTGGTCTCCCAGGACCCCGACGATTCCGCACATTTTCAGCTGCCTCTTTGCAGTCGGGCCTTCTTGGCCTTCAGGATTTTCAACAATTTCGCGGCGCTGCCCGGTTTCTCCACCTGCGGCGCACGCGACAGCGCCAGCGCGTCGGGCTCGACATCCGACGTGATGACCGAGCCGCTTCCGGTCATCGCCCCGTCGCCGATGCTGACGGGTGCGACCAGCATGGTGTTCGACCCGATGAAGGCATTGGCCCCGATATGGGTGTGATGCTTCATGACGCCGTCGTAGTTGCAGGTGATCGTGCCGGCGCCGATGTTGGTCTTCTCGCCGACGTAGGCGTCGCCGATGTAGGTCAGGTGGTTGACCTTGGCGCCGCTGTCGATGCGGGCGTTCTTGACCTCGACGAAATTGCCGATGTGCACGTCCTCGGAAAGTTCCGCACCGGGGCGCAGGCGGGCGTAGGGCCCGACCGTGGCGCGTTGCGCGACATGGCAGCCTTCGAGATGCGAGAAGGCCCGGATGTGCGCGCCGGATTCGATCGTCACCCCGGCGCCGAAGACCACGTTGGGCTCGATGATCGCGTCGCGCCCGATCACGGTGTCATAGGCGAAATAGACGGTGTCCGGGGCAATCATCGTGACACCGTTCTCGAAGGCGGCGGCGCGGGCCGCGGCCTGGAATTGCGCCTCTGCATCCGCAAGCTCTGAGCGCGAGTTGATGCCGAGAGTCTCGGCCTCGTCGCAGGATACGGCGGTGACCGACAGCCCGCGCTCGCCGGCGATGGCGGCGATCTCGGTGAGGTAGTACTCACCCGCCGCGTTGTCATTGCCGACCTGCGACACGAGATCGAAGAGGAGGGGCGCACGGCAGGCGACGACGCCGCTGTTGCAGAAGGTGATGGCGCGCTCGGCCTCGGTGGCGTCCTTGTACTCGACAATCCGCGCAAGCCGGTCGCCGTCCATGATAAGCCGGCCGTAGCGGCCGGGATCGGCGGCCTCGAACCCGAGGAACACGACGTCCTTCTGTTCGGCCGCCGCGATCATGGTCTCGAGCGTTTCGGGGCGCACGAACGGCGTATCGCCGAAAAGCATGACGACGGTGCCGTCGAAATCCTTAAGCGCCGGCGCGGCCTGGGCCAGCGCATGCGCGGTGCCGAGCTGTTCGGACTGCGCGACCACCCGCGCGGTCTCGTCATGGGCCAGAGCCGCGGCGCGGACCTGCTCGATCCCGTGTCCGGCGACGACGACGACGTGCTCGGGTTCCAGAGGGGCCGCCGCCGACATGGCGTGCACCAGCAGCGGCGCGCCGGCGATCGGGTGCAGAACCTTGGGCAGGTCCGAGTTCATCCGGGTGCCTTTTCCGGCAGCGAGGACGACGAGGGCGGTAGGCATGGAAATCACTTTCGTTCCGGGTCGGCTCTGTTTAATCGGTTGACGCACTGGTGCAAGGCGGACGCGATCAAACTAGGTTGCGGGTTGCAACAAGCCGCCGGCGGGCGGTCAACCGGGCAGGGCAGGCAATGAGAACCGTGATCTTCGACCTCGACGGGACGCTGGCTGACACCAGCGGCGACCTGATCGCCGCGGCAAACCACTGTTTCCGCGAGATGGGAGCGGGCGACATGCTCGACCCGCTGACCGATGCCGGAACCGCCCTGCGCGGCGGTCGCGCCATGTTGACCCTGGGCATGGAGCGTCTGGGCCGGGACGGCGAGACCGCGACCATCGACAGCTACTATCCGGTGCTGCTCGAGGCCTATGGCAATGCCATCGACACGCACACGCGGCTCTACCCCGGTGCGATGGAGGCAGTGGAAGAACTGTCCAGCTCGGGCTACGGGGTGGGCATCTGCACCAACAAGCCACAGGCGCTGGCCGAGCTGCTTCTGACCCGGCTCGGTGTGCGCCAGTCCTTCGCCTCCATGGTCGGCGCCGACACGCTGACGGTGCGCAAGCCCGATCCGGAACCGCTGTTCGAGGCGGCAAGGCGCGCCGGTGGCGACCCGGCGCGCTGCCTGCTGGTGGGCGATTCCGACACTGACCGACGCACGGCGCGCGCCGCGGGCGTGCCCTGTGTGCTGGTCACCTTCGGCCCGTCCGGTGCAAATATGGCCGCGCTGGAACCCGAGGCGCTGATCGGCAGCTATGCCGAACTGCCGCAGGCCGTCGGGCGCCTGCTGGCTTGACCCGCCGCGCGCTCGTGCCCACAAACGGGACATGAGCGAGGTCTTCACCGGCAGTTTCACCCAGCAGGAGCCGATCCCGGAATCCGGTATCGAGGCCGCCATCGCGGTCATGCGGCACGGGCGTCTGCATCGCTACAACACCGCCCCGGGCGAGACTGCCGAGGCGGCGCTGCTCGAACAGGAGTTCGCGACTCTGGTCGGCGCGAAATACTGCCTCGCCGTCGCGTCCGGTGGTTACGCGCTGGCCACGGCGCTGCGCGCCGTGGGCGTGAAACCGGACCAGCCGGTCTTGTCCAATGCCTTCACGCTGGCTCCTGTCCCTGGCGCGATCGCTGCGGTGGGCGCCGTGCCGGTCTTCGTCGAGGTTACCGAAAGCCTGACCATCGACCTCGACGATCTCGCGGCCAAGGCGGACAAGGCGCGTGTCTTGCTGCTCAGCCACATGCGCGGCCATATCTGCGACATGGACCGGCTGATGTCGATCTGCGACGCGGCCGGCATCACCGTCATCGAGGATTGCGCCCACACCATGGGCGCGGCCTGGAACGGCACCCCGTCCGGCCGGCACGGCACAGTCGGCTGCTACTCCTGCCAGACCTACAAGCACGTCAATTCGGGCGAAGGCGGGTTTCTCGTCACCGACGATGAGGCAGTCGCCGCGCGCGCCATTATGCTGTCGGGGAGCTACATGCTCTATGGGCGTCACGCGGCCGGGCCACCGCCGGAAGCCTACGAGTCGATCCGTTACGAGACGCCGAACATCTCCGGCCGCATGGACAACCTGCGCGCGGCGATCCTGCGGCCGCAACTGGCTGACCTTCCGGCACAATGCACCCGGTGGAACGCGCGCTATCGCAGGTTGGAAAAAGGGTTGAGCGGGACACCCGGTCTGACCATCGTGGACCGTCCCGCCGCGGAGTCGATCGTCGGCTCATCTTTCCAGTTCCTGCTTTTGGATTGGGCAGCGGAAGCGGTGCGCGAGGTCGTGTCGCGATGTGCGGCTCGCGGCGTCGAGTTGAAATGGTTTGGTGCCGCGGAACCGGTCGCCTTCACCAGCCGGTATGATTCATGGCGCTACGTCGAGTCAGACGCCATGCCCGCAACAGACAGGGTGCTCGCTGGTCTGCTGGATATGCGCGTGCCACTGACCTTTAGTCTCGAGGACTGCGCCTTGATCGCCCGGATCATCCGCGCCGAGGTCGGCGCGGTCTTTCAGGCTCAGTCCTCGCCGGGCGTGTAGAGCGGCACGGTCGAGATCGAGACCTTGGCGGATCCTTGCGTCAACTCGCGGGCGTGGGCCACGTAGATTAGGGTCTTGTTGCCCTCGTCGTAGACGCGCTTGATCCGCAACGACTTGAGCACGATCGAGCGGCTGGTGCGGAACACGTCCTCGCCATCTTCGGAACGGTCGATGTCCCCCAAGGTGATCGGGCCGGTCTGGCGGCAGTCGATCGAACTGTTGGACGGATCCTCGAACCAGTTTCCGTTCGACAGCCGGTCGATCACGGAACGGTCGAAATAGGCGATGTGGCAGGTGACGCCTTCAACCTTGGGATCATGCACCGCCTCGATAACGATGTCGTTTCCGACCCAGTCGACCCCGATCTCGCCCACCTGTTCGGCCTCGGCCGGGCCACAGACGAAAGCCGCGAGCGCGAGGCTCGCGGCCGATCCGCTACGGGTGATCAAAACGACACCGTCCCGTGGTCGCCGATATCCGGCTTCTTGTCGTCCGACAGGTTCGCCTTGGCGATTTCGTAGAGAAACTTCGCGCCGCCATCGGTTGTCCAGACCTCGGCCGAGGCCGGCGAGAACCTCACGAGGCAGACGTCCTCATCCTCCTTGCCATCCTCGAACCAGGCGGCGGCGATCGGCGACCAGATTTGCTCCAGCTTCTCGCGATCAGTCACGTGCTCGAGCCGGCCGTCGACCCGGGCGTAGAGCTGCGCATCCGCAGCACCGATCACATATTCGCCCGACTGACCCGACTTCGCGGCATCCGCCACGCCGGTGCCATCGGCAGTGACGAACCACAGCGCGTTGTCGTCCTGCATCGCGAAATGCGACATGGGAACGGCACGATGATCGCCCGCGGCGAGCATGCCCGCGCGCACATCGCCGATTCGCTCCCAGAATTGCTGCTTCAGGTCCGTCGTCATTCTCGTTGTCCTCCAATGGGGCAGGTCTGTGTTACTCTGCTGCCCAAACGTGCCGGGCATTGCGAAAGTTCCGGCACAGGCGAGTGGGGCTTGACCGGGAAAAGCCCGCGTGCGAACAAATGAACGACTGTTCAATATTTCCGGGAGAGGAGCCCGATGATGTTCGACGCGACCATGAGATTCGATCTCGGCGAGGACGTGAACGCGCTGCGCGAAATGACTCACCGTTGGGCGCAGGAACGGGTCAAGCCGATGGCCGCCAAGATCGACGCCGAGAATGTCTTTCCGGCCGATCTCTGGACCGAGATGGGCGAGTTGGGCCTGCTCGGCATCACCGTCAGCGAAGAGGATGGCGGGTCCGGCATGGGTTATCTCGCCCATGTCGTCGCAGTGGAAGAGATCGCCCGCGCGTCGGCTTCGGTTTCGCTGTCCTACGGCGCACACTCGAATCTCTGCGTGAACCAGATCAAGCTCAATGGCAGCGACGTGCAGAAGCAGAAGTACCTGCCGAAACTGATCTCGGGCGAGCATGTCGGCGCGCTTGCCATGTCCGAGGCTGGCGCAGGGTCCGACGTGGTGTCGATGAAATTGCGCGCCGAGAAGCGCAACGACCACTACCGCCTCAACGGCACCAAGTACTGGATCACCAACGGCCCGGATGCCTCGACCCTGGTGGTCTATGCCAAGACCGACCCCGACGCCGGCTCCAAGGGCATCACCGCCTTCCTGATCGAGAAGGAGATGACCGGGTTTTCGACCAGCGCGCATTTCGACAAGCTCGGCATGCGCGGATCGAACACAGCGGAGCTGATTTTCGAGGACGTCGAGGTGCCCTTCGACAACGTGCTCGGCGAAGAGGGCAAGGGCGTCCGGGTGCTGATGTCCGGACTCGATTATGAGCGCGTGGTGCTGGCGGGCATCGGACTGGGCATCATGGCGGCCTGCCTCGACGAGGTCATGCCCTATCTGTCCGAGCGCAAGCAATTCGGCCAGCCGATCGGGAGTTTCCAGCTGATGCAGGGCAAGATCGCCGACATGTATACGGCGATGAACTCGGCGCGGGCCTATGTCTACGAGGTGGCAAAGGCTTGCGACCGGGGTGACGTGACACGCCAGGACGCCGCTGCCTGCTGTCTCTACGCCTCCGAGGAGGCGATGAAGCAGGCGCACCAGGCCGTGCAGGCGATGGGTGGCGCGGGCTTCATGAACGACACGGCGGTCAGCCGCATCTTCCGGGACGCCAAGCTGATGGAGATCGGTGCCGGGACAAGCGAGATCCGGCGCATGCTTGTGGGGCGCGAGTTGATGGCCGCGATGGCGTGAGCCGCGCATGCCGCGCTGGCTCTGGTTCGCCCCGCTGGCCGCGCTGACGCTGTTTCTTGCGGTCTGGCTCTTTCGACTGGGCTGGATCGCGGCGACGATAACGGAGACGGACGTGATCGGAGGGTTCGCGCAACGCTATCTTCAGGACGCCGGTCCCGGGGCGCGCGTGACCGATTGCGTGGCCCGGCCGGCGGAGATGCGCGGGCTGTGGCTGGTGGTGAGCTGCCGTCATGCCGACGGCCGCCGCTTCGACTATCCGGCCGACCGGCTGGGACGATGGAGACGGCCCGAGGGCCGCAAGGCGGGAGAGCCCGAGACATGAGCGATTTCGAGGGCCTCAAGGCGCTTTACGTCAACACCTCGCTGAAGAAGACGCGCGGCGAGAGCCACACGCAGCTTCTGATGAACGCCTCTGCGCGGATCATGGAAGCACAGGGCGTGACGGTCGAGCATCTCCACCTTTTGGACTTTCAGGTGCCGCCCGGCGTTTATCCGGACATGACCGCGCACGGCTGGGACCGCGATGACTGGCCGGAGATCTGGGAAAAGGTGTTGTCCTCAGACATCCTCGTGATCGGCACGCCGATCTGGCTGGGCGAAGAAAGCTCGGTCTGCCGAGTGCTGATCGAGCGGCTTTACGCGATGTCGGCGGAGCTCAACGACAAGGGCCAGTCCGTGTTCTACGGCAAGGTCGGCGGCACCGTCGTCACGGGCAACGAGGACGGCATCAAGCATGTCGCGATGACCACCGGTTTCGCGCTCAACCACCTCGGCTACACGATTCCGCCGCAGGCCGATTGCGGCTGGATCGGCGAGGCCGGTCCGGGTCCGTCCTACGGCGATGACGGCGACGACGGGCCGGTCGGCTTCGACAACGCCTTCACCCAGCGCAACACCACGATCATGACCTGGAACCTGATGCATCTCGCTGCCTTGCTGAAACGCGTGGGCGGATATCCGAACGAGGGCAATGACCGCGAGGCCTGGAAGGCGGGCGCACGGTTCGGGTTCGAAAATCCCGAGTACAGAAGCTGAGGGGCACTCCATGAAACTTACCTCACAGGCGCTGCCGTCCTCCGACGCCTTCAAGGCGAACCGCACGGCGCATCTCGCGGCGCTGGACGAGATCGCGCAGGCCGCCGAAGCTGCGGCGCTGGGCGGTGGCGAGAAGGCGCGCGAGAGACATGTCTCGCGCGGGAAGATGCTGCCGCGCGAACGCGTGGCGGGGCTGCTCGATCCCGGCTCGCCATTCCTCGAGATCGGGGCGACCGCGGCGCACGGGCTTTACGACGGGGCCGCACCCTGCGCGGGCGTCGTTGCCGGGATCGGGCGCGTCCAGGGGCAGGAGGTCATGGTGGTCTGCAACGACGCCACCGTGAAGGGCGGCACCTACTACCCGATGACGGTCAAGAAACACCTGCGCGCCCAGGAGATCGCCGAGCAGAACCATCTGCCTTGCGTTTACCTGGTGGATTCCGGCGGTGCCAACCTGCCGAACCAGGACGAGGTCTTTCCCGACCGCGATCATTTCGGGCGCATCTTCTACAATCAGGCCCGGATGAGCGGGAAAGGTATCCCGCAGATCGCCGTGGTGATGGGGTCCTGCACAGCGGGCGGCGCTTATGTCCCGGCGATGTCGGACGTGACGATCATCGTGCGCGAGCAAGGAACCATCTTCCTAGCCGGGCCGCCGCTGGTCAAGGCGGCGACTGGCGAGGTGGTCAGCGCCGAGGATCTCGGCGGCGGCGACGTGCATACGCGGCTGTCGGGTGTCGCCGACTATCTTGCCGAGGACGACGCGCATGCGCTGGCGCTGGCCCGGCGGTCCGTTGCGGGGCTCAACCGCGCAAAACCGGCGGGCGTGCAGATGCAGGCACCCGAGGATCCGGCCTATGACCCCGAGGAAATCCTGGGCGTTGTGCCGGCGGACCTGCGCACGCCCTACGACATCCGCGAGGTGATCGCGCGGCTGGTCGACGGTTCGCGCTTCGACGAGTTCAAGCCGCGCTTCGGCGAGACGCTGGTCTGCGGTTTCGCCCATGTGAAGGGCTGCCCGGTGGGGATCGTCGCCAACAACGGTGTGCTGTTTTCGGAGAGTGCGCAGAAGGGCGCGCATTTCGTCGAGCTCTGCTCGATGAGAAAGATCCCGTTGGTGTTCTTGCAGAACATCACCGGCTTCATGGTCGGGCGGAAATACGAGAACGAGGGGATCGCGCGCCACGGGGCCAAGATGGTGACGGCGGTGGCCTGCACCGAGGTACCGAAGATCACCATGCTGGTCGGCGGGTCCTTCGGGGCCGGGAATTACGGGATGGCGGGCCGTGCCTACAGCCCGCGCTTCATGTGGACCTGGCCGAATTCGCGGATCTCGGTGATGGGCGGGGCGCAGGCAGCGGGCGTGCTGGCCACCGTGCGGCGCGACGCCATGGAGCGCGCCGGCAAGGACTGGTCCGCAGAGGAGGAGGCGGCGTTCAAGCAACCGACCATCGACATGTTCGAGGAACAGTCGCATCCGCTTTATGCCTCGGCCCGGCTCTGGGATGACGGGATCGTCGATCCGCGCAAATCGCGCG
Source organism: Roseobacter sp. FCG-D35 (assembly GCF_033436665.1). Taxonomy (NCBI): domain Bacteria; kingdom Pseudomonadati; phylum Pseudomonadota; class Alphaproteobacteria; order Rhodobacterales; family Roseobacteraceae; genus Roseobacter; species Roseobacter sp. FCG-D35. Next base: position 618,973 of record NZ_JAWQFO010000001.1, on the reverse strand, counting down.
ACGTGTTGGCGCTGTCGCTTTCCGCGGCTCTGAATGCGCCGATCGACGAGACGCGCTTCGGCGTGTTCCGGATGTGATGCGATGCGAGATAGTGGGACAAGGTTCGGTGTCCGGACCGGGGGCCAGCCCCCGGACCCCCGGGATATTTCTCAACCAGAGATGGGGGGCGTGACGATGCGGAGGTGCGCAGGATGGCCGTGACGCTGGACGAGGCCCTGCGGCGGTATCCGGGGGCGCAGACGTTTTCCTTCGGGGATACGCCGGACTTTATCGCGGAACTGACGGCGCTTGTGCGATCGGGAAAGAAGCGCGCGACCTGTTCGTCCCTGGCGGAAATCGAAGCCGGCGCGGCGGCACCGCAGGTCGGGCGCCGCGATATCGCTCTCGGACCGGACGGCGAACCGGCGCTGGTGATCAAGACGCTGGAGCTGGTGCCGACGACCTGGGCAAAGATGACCGAGGAGATGGCGCTGATGGAAGGCGAAAACGAGACGCTGGAAGGCTGGAAGGCGGACCACCGACGCTATTTCGAGCGCAAGGGCATCTTCTCGGAGGACATGGGGCTGATCTGGGAGCGCTTCGCCGTGGTCGAGGATTTCGCAGAAGATGACGGGACGAAGGGGCAAGGCGATGTTTGACAGGATCCTGATCGCGAACCGGGGCGAGATCGCCTGCCGGGTAATCGAGACGGCGCGGGCTCTGGGCGTGCGCACGGTCGCCGTCTATTCGGACGCGGATGCGGGCGCAAAACATGTGCAGATGGCCGACCGCGCAGTGCATATCGGCGGCCCGGCACCGTCCGACAGCTACCTGCGGGGCGATGCGATCATCGACGCGGCAAAGGCCACGGGCGCGCAGGCCATTCATCCGGGTTACGGGTTTCTGAGCGAGAACCCGGATTTCGTCGAGGCGGTCGAGGCTGCGGGGTTGGTCTTCATCGGGCCGTCGGCCAAGGCGATCCGGGCGATGGGGCTCAAGGACGCGGCCAAGGCGCTGATGGCCGAGGCCGGCGTGCCGGTGGTGCCCGGCTATCACGGGGCGGATCAGGACGATGCGCTGCTGGCGGCGGAGGCCGAGAAGATCGGGTTTCCGGTGCTGATCAAGGCCGTTGCGGGCGGCGGCGGCAAGGGCATGCGGCTGGTCGAGACGGCCGGCGATTTCGCTGCGGCGCTCGAAAGCGCGCGGTCGGAGGCGCAGAAGGCCTTCGGAAACCCCGACGTGCTGGTCGAGAAATTCGTCACGCGGCCGCGGCATATCGAGGTGCAGGTCTTCGGGGACGGGACCCGCGCGGTGCATCTTTTCGAGCGCGACTGCTCGTTGCAGCGGCGTCATCAGAAGGTCATCGAGGAAGCCCCGGCGCCGGGCATGACCGAGGAGATGCGCGCGGCGATGGGGGCGGCGGCGGTGCGGGCGGCCGAGGCCATCGGTTACGCCGGCGCGGGCACGGTCGAGTTCATCGTCGACGGCTCGGACGGGCTGCGGCCGGACGGGTTCTGGTTCATGGAGATGAACACGCGCCTGCAGGTCGAGCACCCGGTCACTGAGGCGATCACCGGCGTGGACCTTGTCGAATGGCAGTTGCGCGTGGCAGCGGGCGAGGGGCTGCCCGCGGCGCAGGAAGATCTGGCCATCACCGGACATGCCTTCGAGGCGCGGCTTTATGCCGAGGATGTCCCGAAGGGATTTCTTCCCGCGACCGGTACGCTGACGCACCTCGTGTTCGCACCGGGTGCGCGCGCCGACAGCGGTGTGCGGGCGGGCGACACGATCAGCCCCTGGTACGATCCGATGATCGCCAAGGTCATCTTGCACGGGCCCACGCGCGAGATCGCGCTGGCCCGGCTGCGCTCGGCGCTGAAAGACACCGAGGTGGCCGGTACGGTGACGAACCTCGCGTTCCTCGGCGCGCTGGCGGGCCATGCGGGCTATGGGCGCGGCGAGGTCGATACCGGGCTCATCGGACGCGAGATCGAGCAGCTGACCGCGTCGCCGGTGATCGAGACGCGTCACGCGGTTGCCGCGGCGATGACGGCGCTCGACCTTGTTGACACGGGTGAGGACACCGGCTTCGTGTTGTGGCGCCCGCTGCGGCACAGGGTCGAGCTTGTCTGGCAGGGCGAGAGCTGTCCCGTCTCGGTGCGCATCGAGGCCCCGGACAGGCAGCGCTGGCAGGTCGGCGAGACCGAGGCGGTGGCGCAGCGACTTGGTGATACCTGGGAGATCGACGGGATGGCGCTGCCACCGGTGGCGGTGTCGGGATCGACCCTGACCGTCTTCGACCGCTATGGGCTCGCCTTCGAGGTGATCGATCCGCTGGAGCGCGCGGCGGGGGCCGCGGGCGATGGCAACGTGATCGAGGCGCCGATGCCGGGTCTGGTGAAATGGCTGGGCGCCGAGGTCGGCCAGCAGGTCACGCAAGGCGACCGGCTTGCGGTGCTCGAGGCGATGAAGATGGAGCATGCGCTGCTTGCCGCGCGCGACGGTGTGGTTGCCGAGGTGCTGGCGGAAGTGGGCGCGCAGGTCGAAGCCGGGGCGGCGCTGATCCGGCTGGAAGCGGAGTGACGCGCAGGCTGCATCCCGGACTTGCGGAGGGTGGCGCGGGCCGTCAGTCTGCGGCGCGGGGAGGAACGGACCGGCACACCAGAAAGGACAGACCCCGGCTATGATCGTTCTGCACCACAGCCCGCAAACCCGCTCCATGCGCACGCTTTGGCTGCTGCAAGAGATGGAGATTGAGTTCCAGTTGCGCAGCTATCCCTTCGACGGGACCCTGCGCAGCGCCGAGTTCCTGATCCTGTCGCCGGCCGGCCGGGTGCCGGCGCTCGAGATCGAGGGCGAGCGCATGTTCGAGACCGGCGCGATCACCGAATACCTGTGCGAACGCTTCAGCCCCGAGCGCCTTGGCCGGATGCCCGGCAGCCCAGACCGCATGGCCTGGCTGGTCTGGGTGCATTTCGCCGAAACGCTGAGCCAGCACGTCGCGGCCCTGACCCAGCAGCATATCATGCTTCGCGAGGACGCGATGCGCTCGCCGACGGTGATGAAGCTCGAGAAGATGCGGCTCGAGAAGTGTTATGCGGCCCTCGAGGCACGGCTGAGCCCGCCGGTGGAGCGGCGCGACTACCTGCTGACCAGCGGGTTCTCCGCCGCTGACGTCTCTGTCGGCCAGGCGGTCTACATGGGGCGGCATTTCGCGCCCATCGAACCCTTTCCCGCCCTTGCGGACTGGTACGCCCGGATCACCGACCGGCCGGGCTTTCGCGCGGCCTTGCCGGACGAGGCGGGGCTCTACGACAAGGATTTCTACGCGCCTTGGCCCGAGAGCCGGGCGCCGACCGCACAGGGAGGGACGGTGCGATGAGCCTGGGGACATGCGAGATCTTCGAGGTCGGGCCGCGCGACGGGCTGCAGAACGAAAAACGCGAGATCCCGGTGGCCGAAAAGGTGGCACTGGTCGACTGCCTGAGCCGGGCCGGGTTTTCGCGGATCGAGGTCGCCTCGTTCGTGAGCCAGAAATGGGTGCCGCAGATGGCCGGATCCACCGAGGTGCTGGCGGGGATCGCGCGCAGCCCGGGCATCCGCTACGCGGCGCTCACGCCGAACATGCGCGGGTACGACGATGCACGGGCCGCCGGGGCGGACGAGATCGCGGTCTTCGCTTCGGCTTCGGAAGGTTTCTCGAAGGCGAACGTGAACGCAGGGATCGAGGAAAGCATCGCGCGGTTCGAGCCGATCCTCGCAGCCGCGCGCCACATAGACCTGCCGGTGCGTGGCTATGTCTCTTGCGTGGTCGAATGCCCCTATGACGGCAAGGTGCCCCCGGCAAAGGTGGCGGAGGTCGCCGACCGGCTGTTCGCGATGGGGTGTTACGAGATCAGCCTCGGTGACACCATCGGCGCCGGGACGCCCGACAGCATCGTGCGCATGTTGCTGGCCGTTCGCGATGCGGTGCCGGTGGGGCGTCTCGCCGGACATTATCACGACACCGGGGGCAGGGCGCTGGCCAATATCGACGCTTCGCTCTCGATGGGAGTCCGGGTCTTCGATGCGGCGGTGGGCGGTCTCGGCGGATGCCCCTATGCGCCCGGTGCCTCGGGAAATGTCGCGACCGAAGCGGTGGCCGCGCATCTTGCGGCGCTGGGCTATGAGACCGGGCTCGACGGGGCGGTGCTGGCGCAGGCTGCGGAGATGGCGCGGGCGATGCGCGGCTGAACCGGAAAATTCGAATTTTCCGGTCCGGAATTTTGCAAAATTCCGGGGAAAGGATGGAGATGTACGACACGATTGCCTTGACGACCGACGCCCGCGGCGTCGCGACACTGACGCTGAATCGGCCCGACAAGCACAACGCGATGTCGGGTGAAATGATCGGCGAACTCACGGCCGCGGCCGCGGCGCTGGCCGAAGACAAGTCGGTCCGCGTGGTCGTGTTGACCGGAGCCGGCACGTCGTTCTGTGCCGGCGGCGATCTGGGCTGGATGCGGTCGCAACGCGACATGGATGCCCCGACCCGCGCCTCCGAGGCGGGCAAGCTCGCGGCCATGCTGGGCGCGCTCAACACCCTGCCGCAACCGCTGATCGGGCGGATTCAGGGCAATGCTTTCGGTGGCGGTGTCGGCATGGCCTGTGTCTGCGACGTCGCCATCGGGATCGACGGCCTGAAAATGGGCCTGACCGAAACCCGGCTCGGCCTGATCCCGGCGACGATCGGGCCCTACGTGTTGGCGCGCATGGGCGAGGGGCGTGCGCGCCGCGTCTTCATGTCGGCGCGCCTATTCGAAGCGCGCGAAGCCGTGGACCTTGGCATCCTGTCGCGCTGCGTCGCCCCGGAGGCGCTGGACGAGGCTGTCGAGGCCGAAGTCATTCCCTATCTCTCCTGTGCTCCGGGTGCGGTGGCCGCCGCGAAAAAGCTGGCACGCGACCTCGGGCCGCGGATCGATCAGCAGGTCGTCGACCGGACCATCGCGGCACTGTCGGAGCGCTGGCAGACCGAGGAGGCCGACGAAGGCATCTCGGCCTTCTTCGACAAGCGCAAGCCGCGCTGGTCGGCCTGAAGGTATCCGGCCCGGCGCGCGCCCGCGTTTAGGCGAGTCGCACGGTCGCGTCGCGACTTGAAACGAACGAGACCCGGCGACAAAGCCTGCCGTGAACAAATCGGCGGCGCCGCCGCTTGGACACCCCGCATGATGCAGCTAGATGTCGTTCCCGACGGCCGTCATCGCAGGTCGGAAACCGGCGCGGAGGGACGATTTGCCGCTGCACGGGATGCCCTCCGGAGGCCCCGGAAACACCCGTCCTCCGGTTGACCCTGTCAAGTCACAGGCGTAAACCGGGTAGAGCCCCCACGCCGCGGGGCAGCATCGGGTGCAGACCCGCCGGAACAAGGGGCCGACATCGTGGACGAGATGCTCAGGGAATATCTGCCGATCCTCGTTTTTCTGGCCGTTGCCATAGGCTTGGGCCTCGTGCTGATCCTCGCCGCCGTGATCGTCGCGGTGCGCAATCCCGATCCCGAAAAGGTCTCGGCCTACGAATGCGGCTTCAACGCCTTCGATGACGCGCGGATGAAGTTCGACGTGCGCTTCTACCTCGTCTCGATCCTCTTCATCATCTTTGACCTCGAGATCGCCTTCCTGTTCCCCTGGGCCGTGGCCTTCAAGGACATCAGCATGGTGGGTTTCTGGTCCATGATGGTCTTTCTCGCCGTGCTGACCATCGGCTTCGCCTACGAATGGAAGAAGGGAGCGCTGGAATGGCAGTGAGCTCGGAAAAGCCGCTTGTGACGGACGTGAAGGGCGACGGACTTCAGGGTGCCCGTGTGAAGTCCGGCCCATCATCGGTCGCGGCCTATGGCCAGGACACTGCCGGTGCCGACCGCGAGGTTGCGACGCAGACCCTGAACCGCGAACTGCAGGACAAAGGGTTCCTCGTCACTTCGACCGAGGACATCGTGAACTGGGCGCGCACCGGATCGCTGCACTGGATGACCTTCGGGTTGGCCTGCTGCGCGGTCGAGATGATGCACACCTCGATGCCGCGCTACGATCTCGAGCGTTTCGGCACCGCGCCGCGCGCCAGCCCGCGTCAGTCCGACCTGATGATCGTGGCCGGTACGCTGACCAACAAGATGGCGCCGGCCCTGCGCAAGGTCTACGACCAGATGCCGGAACCGCGCTACGTGATCTCGATGGGCTCCTGCGCCAATGGCGGCGGCTACTACCACTACAGCTATTCCGTCGTGCGCGGCTGCGACCGCATCGTGCCGGTCGACATCTACGTGCCGGGCTGTCCTCCGACCGCCGAGGCACTGCTGTACGGAATCATGCAGTTGCAGCGCAAGATCCGCCGGACCGGCACCATCGTACGCTAGGCGGATCGCGACCGTTTTCCGCGCCCGGTGCGGCGCACCCAGACCGACGAACACCTGCCTGAGGGGGCAATATGTCAGATGCAATGAACGAGCTTGGCGCCTATGTCGAACTCAAGCGCCCGGATTGCGTGCTGTCCTGGGAGGTGCGCCACGGCGAGCTCAACGTCGACGTAGCACCGGCCTCCATCACCGGGCTGGTCGAGTTTCTCAAGGCCGACGCGACCTGCCGCTTCTCCTCGCTGGTCGACATCACCGCCGTTGACCACCCCGGGCGCGACAAGCGGTTCGACGTGGTCTATCACTTCCTGTCGATGTACCAGAACCACCGCATCCGTCTGCGCGTCTCGGTGCGCGAGGAAGAGATGGTGCCCTCGATCACCGCGATCCACCCGTCGGCGAACTGGTTCGAGCGCGAGGTCTTCGACATGTTCGGCATCCTTTTCTCGGGCCACCCCGACCTGCGGCGGATCCTGACCGACTATGGCTTCCGCGGCTATCCGCTGCGCAAGGATTTCCCGACCACGGGCTATACCGAGGTGCGCTATGACGAGGCGCAGAAGCGCGTCGTCTACGAACCGGTGAGCCTGGTGCAGGAATACCGTCAGTTCGACTTCATGTCGCCCTGGGAAGGGGCCGAGTACATCCTTCCGGGCGACGAGAAGGAGGCGCCGAAGTGACCGGTCGCCGCACCCGCGACATCGCCGGCGATCTGGGTCGGCTGCGACGGCCCGTTCAGGCAATGCCGCACGGAGTGATCTGATGGAGACGTTTTTCTGGATCCTGATCTCGGCGCTGACCATCATTCCGATGGTCAAGCTGCTGCCCTTCTTCGGGATCAACCGCTACTGGGCCGTGGCCTGCATCGTGCCCATCGGTACCATCGCTCTGCTGTGGTGGATGGGAATGAAACTTCAGGAATTGGAGAAACGCTGAGATGATGGACGGCTCCAAGGGTTTCGACGACGCGCTCACGGGCGAGCAGAAGATCCGCAACTTCAACATCAACTTCGGGCCCCAGCACCCGGCGGCGCACGGCGTGCTGCGCCTTGTCCTGGAACTCGACGGCGAGATCGTCGAGCGCTGCGATCCGCATATCGGCCTGCTGCACCGCGGCACCGAGAAGCTGATGGAAAGCCGGACCTACCTGCAGAACCTGCCGTATTTCGACAGGCTCGACTACGTGGCGCCGATGAACCAGGAACACGCCTGGTGCCTGGCTATCGAGAAGCTGACGGGCGTCGAGGTGCCACGCCGCGCCTCGTTGATCCGGGTGCTCTATTCCGAGATCGGGCGGGTGCTCAATCACCTGCTCAACGTGACCACGCAGGCCATGGACGTCGGCGCGCTGACGCCGCCGCTCTGGGGCTTCGAGGAACGCGAAAAGCTGATGATCTTCTACGAACGCGCCTGCGGGGCGCGTCTGCACGCCGCCTATTTCCGGCCCGGCGGGGTCCACCAGGACCTGCCGCCCGACCTTATTGACGACATCGAGGCCTGGGCCAAGGAATTCCCGAAGGTCATCGACGACATCGACGGGCTGCTGAGCGAGAATCGCATCTTCAAGCAGCGCAACGCCGACATCGGCATCGTGACCGAAGAGGACATCCAGGAATGGGGCTTCTCGGGCGTGATGGTGCGCGGCTCGGGGCTGGCCTGGGACCTGCGGCGCGCGCAGCCCTACGAATGCTACGACGAGTTCGACTTCAAGATCCCGGTCGGCAAGAACGGCGATTGTTACGACCGCTACCTGGTGCGCATGGAAGAGATGCGCCAGTCGGTGCACATCATCGAGCAATGCATCGAGAAGCTGCGCACCGAGCCGGGCGAGATCCTCGCGCGCGGCAAGATCACGCCGCCGAGCCGGTCGAACATGAAAACCTCGATGGAAGCGCTGATCCATCACTTCAAGCTCTACACCGAGGGCTTCCACGTGCCCGAGGGCGAAGTCTATTGCGCGGTCGAGGCGCCCAAAGGCGAGTTCGGAGTCTACCTCGTCGCCGATGGCACCAACCGGCCCTATCGCGCCAAGCTGCGCGCGCCCGGTTTCCTGCACCTGCAGGCGATGGACTACATCTCGACCGGCCACCAGCTGGCCGACGTGGCGGCGATCATCGGCACGATGGACGTGGTCTTCGGGGAGATCGACCGTTGATCACCTGGATCGGCCTCGGGTTTCTCGCCGTCTTCCTGCTGGCTTTCTGGCTGGCCGGGCGGGTCGGTGCCTCGAGCGGGTCGGGTATGGCGGGGCTGTTGATGGGGATTCTGTCCTTCGTCGTGCTGATGGGCGGGTACCTCGTGGCGCTGGCGCTCTGGGCGCGCAGCCTCTTCGTGACCTTCGTCGAGACCGAACTGCCGCTGCTGACGGAAAAACTGCTGCTCTTTCTCGAGCGGTTCGAGACATTTAGGGAAACCATCTGATGCTGCGTCGCCTGCACCCCGAACAGCCCGAAAGCTTCGCCTTCACGCCGGACAACCAGGCCTGGGCGGAAGGGCAGATCACCAAGTACCCCGAAGGCCGGCAGGCCAGCGCCATCATCCCGCTTTTGTGGCGCGCGCAGGAACAGGAAGGCTGGCTGAGCCGCCCGGCGATCGAACACGTCGCCTCGATGCTGGGACTGTCTTACATCCGGGCGCTCGAAGTCGCCACGTTCTACTTCATGTTCCAGCTGCAACCCGTTGGATCCGTTGCACATATCCAAATCTGCGGCACCACCTCCTGCATGATCTGCGGTGCCGAGGACCTGATCGGCGTCTGCAAGGACAAGATCGCCGCGCGGGCGCATGAGGTATCGGCGGACGGAAAGTTCTCCTGGGAAGAGGTGGAATGCCTCGGATCCTGCTCGAATGCGCCGATGGCGCAGATCGGCAAGGACTACTACGAGGATCTGACCGCCGAGCGCATGGGCGAGATCATCGATGGACTGGCGGCCGGAAAGGTTCCGGTGCCGGGCCCGCAGAACGGACGCTATGCCTCCGAACCGCTGCACGGCCTGACCTCGCTGCGGGATCACGAAAGCGGTCGCACGCAGTACAACGCCTCGGTCCAATTGGCGGTGGACATCGGTGATACGGTCAAGCGCATCGACGGCACCGAGGTGCCGCTTGTCACACCGTGGCAGCGCAACGCGGCCAACGCAGACGCACGGCCGTCCGAAGATATCGAAGAGCCGCGTCCTGCGGATGGCGAGCCTGCCGACGACACCGGGGTAACTGAGCAGGAAGCGCAGGCCGGTTCGCGCGCAAAGCCACCCTCCAAGGAAGACCCCGAGGGCATGGCAGCGGACGAGGATTCGGTTGCGGACCCGAAACCGGCAGACAACGCGGATACGGACACGGGCGCAGGCACCAAACCCGCCACGCTCGACGCTCCGCGCGACGGCGCTGCCGACGATTTGAAGATGATCAAGGGGGTCGGACCGAAGCTCGAGTCGCTCCTGCAGTCCATGGGGTTCTACCATTTCGACCAGATCGCGAACTGGGGGCCCAAGGAGATTGCCTGGGTCGACCAGAACCTCGAAGGCTTCAAGGGGCGGGTCAGCCGCGACAACTGGGTGACACAGGCGAAGGAATTGGCCGGCGGTGCGGAAACCGAGTTTTCGGCGCGGGCGAAGAAGGAAGGCACTTACGAAGACTGAACAGCAACGATTGGCGCAATGACGCGCAGGGGGGATTCGACCGATGAGTGACAAACTGACCGACCTGACAGACAACATGGACGAGTGCAGAAAGAAAAGCTGGATGATGGCGGCCGGTGGCGGCGTCGTGATGTTCATCCTCGTTCTGCTCCTGTCGGGGTTCGATTTCCTGACCGCGCTCATTTCCGGGCTGCTGTTCACCGGCGTTCTGGGAATGGTTCTGGTCTCGTTCCGCTGTGGCGACACGGCCTCGCCGCGTTCGACCTCGAACCCGGTGACCGCGCCAGCGACAACCGCGCCTGCCGCCGATCCCGAGATGGCAAGCGCCAAAGCCCCGGACCCCGCGCCTGCACCCGAAGCGCCGGCGACTCTGGTGTCGGAAACGCCAGCCGCCAACTCCGATGCGAAGGTCAAGCCGAGCGCGGCGCTGGCAGGGCAGGACGAGCTCGCCTCGCGAAAGGGAAGCTGGAAGTACGGGGAAGGCGACGGCGAGGCACCGGCCAAGACACCCGCCGCCTCGACGTCGGCCGATGAAAGCGAACCCGCGCTGATGCAGAGCCCGCGCGACGGCAGCGGCGACAACCTGAAACTGATCGGTGGCGTCGGACCCAAGCTCGAGCAGACGCTCAACGAACTCGGTATCTGGCATTTCGACCAGGTGGCCGCCTGGGGACCGGAAGAGATCGCCTGGGTCGATAACCGCCTGCGCTTCAAGGGCCGGATCGAACGCGACAACTGGATCGACCAGGCAAAGACGCTTGCCGCAGGCGGCGAGACCGAGTTCTCGCGCAAGAAGAAGGGCTGAGACCGGGGCGATGGACGCAGAGCTGGACAAGGCGCTGGCCCGCAAGAGCCGGACGGTGAGCCTGGTGATCGCCGGCGCGATCCTGCTCTGGCTCTGCGCCCAGTTCCTCGGGCCAGCAACCGGGCTACCGGGTCGCTATGCGCTGCTCTTCGATTTCGCGGCGCTTGCCGCGCTCTTCTGGGCGCTGGTGGTGACGGCTCAGATTTGGCGCGCGCGCAAGGCGTCGCGGACGGACGACAACAGCTAGACCGCCAAAGGGCGGCCGCATGAAGGACACACAATGCTCGAGGACAAGGACCGGATCTTCACGAACCTTTACGGGATGCACGACCGTTCCCTGAAGGGGGCGCAGGCGCGCGGCCACTGGGACGGCACCAAGGGCATTCTCGAAAAGGGTCCCGCCTGGATCATCGACCAGATGAAGGCCAGCGGGTTGCGCGGGCGCGGCGGCGCCGGTTTCCCGACCGGCCTCAAGTGGTCGTTCATGCCCAAGGAAAGCGATGGCCGCCCAGCCTATCTCGTGGTCAACGCCGACGAATCCGAGCCCGGCACCTGCAAGGACCGCGAGATCATGCGGCACGATCCTCACACGCTGATCGAGGGCTGCCTGATCGCCTCCTTCGCGATGAAGGCCAATGCCTGCTACATCTACATCCGCGGCGAATATATCCGCGAGAAAGAGGCGCTGCAGGCGGCCATCGACGAGGCCTACGAGGCCGGGATGATCGGCCGCGATGCCTGCGGATCGGGATACGACTTCGACCTCTACCTGCACCACGGCGCCGGCGCCTACATCTGCGGCGAAGAAACAGCGCTTCTGGAAAGCCTCGAGGGCAAAAAGGGCATGCCGCGCATGAAACCACCGTTCCCGGCGGGGGCGGGCCTCTACGGTTGCCCGACGACGGTCAACAACGTCGAATCCATTGCGGTGGTGCCGACCATCCTGCGGCGCGGGCCGGAATGGTTCTCGTCCTTCGGCCGGCCCAACAACGCCGGCACCAAGCTCTTTGCGATCTCGGGCCACGTCAACAACCCCTGCGTCGTCGAAGAGGCGATGTCGATCAGCTTCGAGGAACTTATCGAGCGCCATTGCGGCGGCATCCGCGGCGGATGGGACAACCTCAAGGCGGTGATCCCCGGCGGATCGTCCGTGCCGCTGATCCCGGGGGCGCAGATGAAGGACGCGATCATGGACTTCGACTACCTGCGCGAGCAGAAGTCGGGGCTGGGCACCGCGGCGGTGATCGTGATGGACAAGTCGACCGACGTCATCAAGGCCATCTGGCGGCTGTCGAAGTTCTACAAGCATGAAAGCTGCGGCCAGTGCACGCCATGCCGCGAAGGCACCGGCTGGATGATGCGGGTTATGGACCGGCTGGTCACGGGCGATGCCCAGCCGGAAGAGATCGACATGCTCTTCGACGTGACCAAGCAGGTCGAGGGCCACACGATCTGCGCGCTCGGCGACGCCGCGGCCTGGCCGATCCAGGGCCTGATCCGGCATTTCCGGGACGAGATCGAGGATCGCATCCGCCACAAGCGCGGTCCGCACCCATCGACGATCGCGGCGGAGTAGGCCTATGGAAATCCTCGCGCCTTACTCGCACGCCGCCGTCTCGCTGGCGCTTTACGCGCTCATCGCGCTGCTGCTTGCGCCGCTGGCGGGCATCGCACGCGACAGGGCGGGCGTGACGCCGGGTCAGCGCCCGCCGGCGGATTATGCGCGCAAGGGCTACCGGATATCGCGCGCCCACGCCAACGCGGCCGAGAACGCCGGCATCTTCGCGGCGGTGATCGCGGCGGCGGTTCTGACTGGTGCCGCGCCATTCTGGGTCAACCTCTTCGCCTCGCTCGCGGTTCTGGCCCGCGTCGTCATGGTCTGGGTACATGTCCAGGGCATCGGGTCCGCCAACATGGGGCCGCGCAGCTTCGCCTATGTCTTCGGCTGGCTGATGATGCTGCTGATCGCGATCATGGCGGTCTTCGCGGGGTTCGCCTGATGCGTCGCGCCGGCCATAACCTCGCCCAACTCAACGTCGGGCAATTGCGCCACGACCCGGACGACCGGCGCGTGCGCGACTTCGTGATGGCGCTCGACCGGATCAATGGGCTTGGCAGGCGCATGCCGGGGTTCGTGTGGATGATGCAGGGCTCTGGCGAGCCCAACACGGGCAACCTGGAAAACCCGGTTGGCGACGATCCCCGAAGTGTTGCGAACCTGACGGTCTGGGAGGACGTCGCGTCGCTCGAGACCTTCGTCTGGGGCACCGTGCACAAGCAGTTCTACAATCGACGCGCCGAGTGGTTCGAGACGCTGCAGGACATGCATTTCGTCATGTGGTGGGTGCCCGAAGGCCACCGTCCGACGCTGGCCGAGGCGCTCGAACGACTCGACCACCTGCGCGCGCATGGCGACAGCGATCACGCCTTCGGCTGGGCCCACGCCAAGGACGCCAGCGCGTGGCGCGGCAACCGCTGCGCACCGGCGGCGGGGTGAGGCCGATGGGTCGCGCGGCGGAAACCACCGCATGAGACGCTTTCGTTTCGACGAGGAAGCCGACGTTGCCGCCGACATCCGTGGCAAGTACGGCTTCGACGGGGAATTGCTCGAGATCTTCGCGGGCAACACCGGGGCCGTGGTGCACAAATGGCATCACTACATCCCCCTCTACGACCGCTACCTCGCGCGTTTTCGCGATCGTCCGGTCCGGTTTCTCGAAATTGGCGTCCACAAGGGCGGCTCGCTGCAGATGTGGCGCCGCTACTTAGGAGAGCAGGCAACGCTTTTCGGAATCGACACGGACCCGGACTGCGCGACCTATGACGGCGCGGCGGGCGCGGTGCGCATCGGCAGCCAGACGGATACGCAGTTCCTGTCCGAGGTGGTCGCGGAGATGGGCGGGCTCGATGTCGTGCTCGACGACGGCAGCCACCGCATGGCGCACGTCCGGGCAACCTTCCGGCATCTGTTCCCGCTGCTCGATCAGGGCGGGCTTTACATGGTCGAAGACCTGCACACGGCCTATCTGCCGCGTTTTGGTGGCGGACACGGGACGCGGACGAACTTCTTTGCGTTCATGGCGGAACTGGCGGATGACATGCATCGCTGGTACCACAAGGAGGGCCTGCACCATCCCGGGTTGTCCGAGCGGGTGTCCGGCCTTCACGTTCACGACTCGATCGCGGTGATCGACAAGGAACCGGTTCACAGGCCGGTGCATTCGCGGGTGGGCTGATGAAGGAGATTGCATGAAACCGGTTCTGACCCTTGCGCTTGCGCTTGTGATCGTGGCGGGCTGCTCTGCCAACAACCGCAAGCAGGTCTTTTTCGACGGCCAGCCGTTCCGCACGAAACTCGCCCGGGGCGACGAGCGCCACATGTTCACCGTGACCGCGAAACCGGTCTCGGCCTCGCTGACGGGCGCCCGGCGCGCCGCCGAGTACCAGGCGATCGTCTACTGCGTCGCGGATTACGGCTCGTCGGATATCCGCTGGACCGTCGGACCCGACAGCGCCAGCCTGCCGATCTCTGACGACACGCTGACCCTGCAGGGCGCCTGCCCGCAGTGAGGGACGCGGCGGCATATCGCCCCGGTGCATCGCATCGCTTGGCGTGTTATTGGATAGCCGCGACCTGCCGCCCCACCTCTATGCCAGTGAAACTGGCAATGGGAGAACTGGAATGCGTGCACTGATGATGACGATGGTTGCCCTGTCCCTTGCGGCGACGCCGCTGGCGGCGAAACCGCACCTGCGGGATGTGGCGGAAATCGACGACGGGCTGCTCTGGATCGGGATCGCGAACGAGATCCGAAAGACCTGCCCGGACATTTCGGCCCGGATGGTCCGCGCCTACAGCCGGATCAAGGGGCTCGAGAGCCGGGCGCTGCAACTGGGGTACACCGAAGGCGAAATCCAAGCCTACGTGCGCTCGGACGCCGAGAAGGAACGGATGAAAAAACGCGGTTACAGCTGGCTGAAGAGCAAGGGGGTTGCCGTGGGAGATGTGCAGGGCTATTGCGCCCTCGGAAAGGCTGAGATCGACCGCAATTCGTCCATCGGCTCACTCCTGAGGGCAAACTGAGATGGCCGTGACGCTGATCGACACAAGCGACCGGATCGAGGCGCGCAACGCCGCCTTGACCGCATCGCGACTTTCGAACGTCGACATGCGCGATCTGGCAGTGGACGACGCAAACCTTTCCGGGGCGACGTTCCGCAACGTGAACATGACCGGGGTTCGCATCACGGATGCGAACCTTTCGGATATGGAAATCGAAGGTGTGAAGGTCACGGACCTTTTCGCCGCTTGGAAACAGTTGAAAGGGTGAGACGTGTCTGACCTGCGCAAGATCATCATCGACGGACAGGAAATCGAGGTCGACGGGGCGATGACCCTGATCCAGGCCTGCGAACAGGCCGGGATCGAGATCCCGCGCTTTTGCTACCACGAGCGCCTGACCATCGCCGGCAATTGCCGGATGTGCCTTGTCGAGGTCGTGGGCGGCCCGCCGAAACCCGCCGCCTCCTGCGCGATGCAGGTGCGCGACCTGCGCCCCGGACCCGAGGGCCAGCCGCCGGTGGTCAAGACCAACTCGCCGATGGTCAAGAAGGCCCGCGAAGGGGTGATGGAGTTCCTGCTCATCAACCACCCGCTCGATTGTCCGATCTGCGACCAGGGCGGTGAATGCGACCTGCAGGACCAGGCGATGGCCTACGGGGTCGATTTCAGCCGCTATCGCGAACCCAAGCGCGCGGTAACCGATCTCGACCTCGGGCCGCTGGTCGAGACCCACATGACGCGCTGCATCTCCTGCACGCGCTGCGTGCGCTTCACCACCGAGGTTGCGGGCATCCACCAGATGGGTCAGACCGGGCGCGGCGAAGATGCCGAAATCACCTCGTATCTGAACGAGACGCTCGATTCGAACCTGCAGGGCAACATCATCGACCTCTGCCCGGTGGGTGCGCTGGTCTCGAAACCCTATGCCTTCACCGCGCGGCCCTGGGAGTTGAGCAAGACCGAGAGCATCGACGTGATGGACGCGCTCGGCTCGAACATCCGGGTCGACATCAAGGGTCGCGAAGTCATGCGGATCCTGCCGCGCAACCACGACGGCGTTAACGAAGAATGGATCTCGGACAAGACCCGCTTTGTCTGGGACGGTCTGCGCCGCCAGCGGCTCGACAAGCCCTACGTGCGCGAGAACGGCAAGCTGCGCCCGGCAAGCTGGGGCGAGGCGTTGTCGACGGCGGCCAAGGCGATGAAGGGCAAAAAGGTCGCGGGCCTTGTTGGTGACCTCGCCCCGGTCGAGGCGGCCTTTGCGCTCAAGGCGCTGGTCGAGGGCCTGGGCGGCAAGGTCGAATGTCGGACCGACGGCGCCAAGCTGCCGGCGGGCAACCGGTTCGGATACGTCGGCAACGCGACGATCGAGGATGTCGATACCGCCAGCGCGGTGCTTCTGGTCGGCACCGATCCGCGCGTCGAAGCGCCTGTGCTCAACGCGCGCATCCGCAAGGCTTGGATGCGCGGGGCGACCATCGGACTGATCGGCGAGGCGGTCGACCTGACCTACGATTACGTGCACGTCGGCACCGACCGCGCGGCGCTGGAAAAGGAAACCGGCAACACCCGCGGCGCGGACAAGGACAGCGCCAAGGTCATCATCGTCGGGCAGGGCGCTCTGACCGGTGACGACGGCGCCGCGGTTCTGGCGCAGGCCGTCACCCATGCCGAAGCCGTGGGCGCGAAGCTGATGGTGCTGCACACCGCCGCCAGCCGGGTCGGTGCCATGGATATCGGCGCGGTGACCGAGGGCGGCATCGACGCGGCCCTCGACGGGGCCGAGGTGATCTACAACCTCGGCGCTGACGAGATCGAAATCGCGGACGGTCCCTTCGTGATCTACCAGGGCAGCCACGGCGACCGCGGCGCGCATCGTGCCGACGTGATCCTGCCGGGCGCGGCCTACACCGAAGAGACCGGGCTGTTCGTCAACACCGAGGGGCGTCCGCAACTGGCCCTGCGCTCGGGCTTCGCACCGGGAGAGGCCAAGGAGAACTGGGCGATCCTGCGCGCACTCTCGGCAGAAACGGGTGAAAAACTGCCGTTCGACAGCATCGCGCAGCTGCGCCAGGCGCTGGTCAAGGCGTTCAAGCATCTCGGCCGGATCGACGAGGTCGCCGAGAATCCCGCCGTGCTGCTGGAAAAGGGCAAGCTTGGCGCGGGCGATTTCAAGAGCCCGGTGCGGGACTTCTACCTCAGCAACCCGATTGCGCGCGCGAGCCAGCTGATGGCGGAACTTTCGGCCAACGCCAAGGCGCGCCGGCAGGAGCCGATGGCGGCGGAATGATCCGCTGCGCCTGCATATCCCTGCTGGCCCTCGCCGGCTGCGCCTCGGCGGCACCCACGGCCGAGGATCTCGTGCCGGACTATCTCGGCGTGCGGGCGACTCCGCTCGACCGCGAGTTGGTGCAGGTCGTGGCCTCGATGACAAAGGCACTGGAACCCGGCGACGTGACGCGCTACGCCGACTGCGCGGCGGCGCGCTACACGCTGGCGCAAGGCTACGGATTCGCACGTCATTTGCGCACAAATGTCTCCGAAGAGGCTGGCGTGTGGACGGCAGATGCTGTTTACACGATCTCGCCATCCCTGCCGCGCGGGCTGGGCGCCATCGACGCCGAAGTCGTGGCCGCCGACTGCGCCGAAAACAGAATTCCGAGTGTGTGAGGACCCATGGCCGACTTCTTCAGCTCTCCCTTCGGCATCTTCATCCTGATCCTCGCGCAGTGCCTCGCGGTCGTGGCTTTCGTGATGATCTCGCTGCTGTTTCTGGTCTACGGGGACCGCAAGATCTGGGCCGCCGTGCAGATGCGGCGCGGGCCGAACGTGGTCGGCGTCTTCGGCCTGCTGCAGACCGTCGCGGACGCGCTGAAATACGTGGTCAAGGAAGTCGTCGTGCCGGCCGGTGCGGACAAGACCGTGTTCATGCTGGCGCCGATGACGTCCTTCGTGCTGGCCATGCTGGCCTGGGCGGTCATCCCGTTCAACGACGGCTGGGTGCTGTCGGACATCAACGTGGCCATCCTTTTCGTCTTCGCGGTCTCCTCGCTCGAGGTCTATGGCGTGATCATGGGTGGCTGGGCGTCGAATTCGAAGTATCCTTTCCTCGGCAGCCTGCGATCCGCGGCGCAGATGATCTCCTACGAGGTGTCGCTGGGCCTGATCATCATCGGCGTCATCATCTCGTCGGGTTCGCTGAACTTCTCGGGCATCGTTGCGGCACAGGACGGCGACTACGGGTTTTTCAGCTGGTACTGGCTGCCGCACCTGCCGATGGTCTTCCTGTTCTTCATCTCGTGCCTCGCCGAGACCAACCGTCCGCCCTTCGACCTTCCGGAAGCGGAATCCGAACTCGTCGCGGGCTACCAGGTCGAGTATTCCTCGACGCCCTTCCTGCTCTTCATGGCTGGCGAGTACATCGCCATCTTCCTGATGTGTGCGCTGACCTCGCTGCTGTTCTTCGGCGGCTGGCTGTCGCCGATCCCGGGCCTGCCCGACGGCGTGATCTGGATGGTCGCGAAAATGGCGTTCTTCTTCTTCCTCTTCGCGATGGTGAAGGCGATCACGCCGCGCTACCGCTACGACCAGCTGATGCGCCTGGGCTGGAAAGTGTTCCTGCCGTTCAGCCTCGCCTGGGTGGTTTTCGTGGCCTTCGCGGCCAAGTTCGACTGGTTCTGGGGCGCCTACGCGCGCTGGGTCGGGGCCTGAGATGCAGACACTGGCCGAAGCCATCGCGAAGGCGCCGAACAAGGAGCTGCTGGACCTGGCCGCCTTCATCGGCACGAAATTCGTCGTGAAACTGGCCGACCCGCAGTCCGGCGATCTCACCGAGGTCGAGGACGGCGGCATCGTGACCGCGCTCAGCGACTGGGCGGCGCTGCACGGCGGCAGCAAGATCGAGGACGAGGACTGACATGGCAAACACCGACTATACCCGCGCCGCGAAGTACTTCCTCCTGCAGGATTTCTGGGTCGGCATGAAGCTGGGCCTGAAGTATTTCTTCGGACCCAAGGCCACGGTCAACTACCCGCACGAAAAGGGTCCGCTCTCGCCGCGGTTCCGTGGCGAGCATGCGCTGCGACGCTATCCCAACGGCGAGGAACGCTGCATCGCCTGCAAGCTCTGCGAGGCGATCTGTCCCGCTCAGGCGATCACGATCGATGCCGAGCCGCGCGCCGACGGCTCGCGCCGCACGACGCGTTACGACATCGACATGACCAAGTGTATCTACTGCGGCTTCTGCCAGGAGGCCTGCCCGGTGGATGCCATCGTCGAGGGGCCGAACTTCGAGTTCTCCACCGAAACCCGCGAGGAGCTGTTCTACGACAAGGAAAAGTTGCTCGAGAACGGCGAACGCTGGGAAGCCGAGATCGCGCGCAACCTCGAGATGGACGCGCCCTACAGATGACCGAGCAGAAGAACCCCTTCGTGACGATGATGGAGCAAGCGCAGGAGATGGCGAAGGCCTTTCCCGCGATGGAAGCCTTCACGCCCAAGGGGTTCGAAAAACTCTGGGGCACGATGCCGAAGGACATGATGGAGATGATGTTCGGCAACACCATCAACGAGGGTGGGCTCGACGCGCGCACCCGGCTGCTGCTGACGCTTGCGGGGCTGACCATGCAGGGCGCACAGAACGATGTCGGCGTGCGCCAGACGGTGCGCCACGCGCTTGAGGCCGGGGCCACCAAGCAGCACATCATCGAGACCATCGGGCAGATGTCGGTCTTTGCCGGCCTGCCTGCCATGACAAGGGCTCTGGAACTGGCCCAGCAGGTCATGGACGAGAAAGAGGACGACGTGGCATGAGCGTTTTCGCATTCTACCTCTTCGCGATCTGCGTGATCACCGGCGGGCTGTTCACCGTCATAAGCCGCAACCCGGTGCATTCGGTGCTTTGGCTGATCCTCGCCTTTCTCAGCTCCGCGGGCCTCTTCGTGCTTCTGGGCGCGGAGTTCGTGGCGATGCTGCTGATCATCGTCTATGTCGGCGCGGTGGCGGTGTTGTTCCTCTTCGTCGTGATGATGCTCGACGTCGACTTCGCCGAGCTCAAGGCCGAGATGGCCCGGTACATGCCGCTGGCGTTGCTGATCGGGCTGGTGATCCTGATGCAGTTCGTCATGGCTTTCGGCGCCTGGGACGCCAGCGCCGCGGCGGAAGGGCTGCGCCTCGACGTGACCCCCGCCGACCGGCACAATACCGAGGCTCTGGGGCTGCTGCTTTATGACCGTTATTTCCTGCTGTTCCAGCTTGCCGGACTGATCCTGCTGGTCGCGATGATCGGGGCCATCGTGCTGACCCTGCGCCACCGCCAGGACGTCAAGCGCCAGGACGTCGTCGCGCAGATGATGCGCGATCCGAAGCTGGCAATGGAACTCAAGGACGTGAAACCGGGGCAGGGGCTCTGACACCTCTCCCGCACCATCCGGTCCCGCGCGGGACCGTCCATCAAAAAGGATCAAGACATGTCTCGCACCACGATCATCGTTCTCGTCGTCGTACTGATCGTCGTACTCGGCGGATATTCGATCCTCTGACGCGACAGGCGCGGAACTGAAGAACAAGGCTCACCGGCGAAGCCGGGAGAATAGGCACCGAGGGACAACATGATCGGACTTGAACATTACCTGACAGTGGCGGCGACGCTCTTTGTCATAGGCATCTTCGGGCTGTTCCTGAACCGCAAGAACGTGATCATCCTGCTGATGAGCATCGAGCTGATCCTGCTGTCGGTGAACATCAACTTCGTGGCCTTTTCGAGCCACCTCGGCGACCTCGCCGGGCAGGTCTTCACCCTGTTCGTGCTGACCGTGGCCGCGGCCGAGGCCGCCATTGGCCTTGCGATCCTCGTGTGCTTCTTCCGAAACCGCGGCACCATCGCCGTGGAAGACGTCAACGTGATGAAAGGGTAAGGGGCATGGAAAAGATCATCCTCTTCGCGCCCCTGATCGGCAGCCTGCTCTGCGGTTTCGGCTGGAAGTTCCTGGGCGAGAAGGTCGCCATGTGGATCGCCACGGGCCTTCTGTTCCTCTCGGCGCTGCTGAGCTGGATCGTGTTCTTCAGCTTCGACGGCACGACCGAGCACATCCAGATCCTGCGCTTCATCGAAAGCGGCACGCTGTCGACCGACTGGTCGATCCGGCTCGACCGGCTGACCGCGATCATGCTCATCGTGGTCACCACGGTGTCCTCGCTCGTGCATCTCTACTCCTTCGGCTACATGGATCACGATCCGCAGTGGCGGGACGGCGAGGTCTACAAGCCGCGCTTCTTCGCCTACCTGAGCTTCTTCACCTTCGCGATGCTGGCGCTTGTGACCGCTGACAACCTCGTGCAGATGTTCTTCGGCTGGGAAGGCGTCGGCGTGGCCTCCTACCTGCTGATCGGCTTCTACTACCGCAAGCCCTCGGCCAATGCCGCGGCCATCAAGGCTTTCGTGGTCAACCGGGTCGGCGACTTCGGCTTCGCGCTTGGTATCTTCGCGCTGTTCTTCCTGACCGACAGCATCCGCTTCGACGACGTCTTCGCGGCAGCACCCGATCTGGCAGAGACGCAGCTGACCTTCCTCTGGGGTGAATGGAACGCGGCCAACCTCGTCGCGGTGCTGCTTTTCATCGGCGCGATGGGCAAGTCGGCGCAGCTCTTCCTGCACACCTGGCTGCCGGACGCGATGGAAGGCCCGACGCCGGTCTCCGCCCTGATCCACGCCGCGACGATGGTGACGGCGGGCGTCTTCCTCGTCTGCCGGATGTCGCCGATCATGGAATTCGCGCCCGAGGCCACGGCTTTCGTGACCGTCGTCGGTGCGACCACCGCGTTCTTCGCGGCCACCGTGGGTCTGGTGCAGACCGACATCAAGCGCGTGATCGCCTATTCGACCTGCTCGCAGCTCGGCTACATGTTCGTTGCGGCGGGCGTCGGCATGTACTCGGCGGCGATGTTCCACCTCTTCACCCACGCGTTCTTCAAGGCGATGCTCTTCCTCGGGGCCGGCTCGGTCATCCACGCGATGCACCACGAGCAGGACATGATGAACTACGGCGGCCTGCGCAAGAAGATCCCCTACACCTTCTGGGCGATGATGATCGGCACGCTGGCGATCACCGGCGTCGGCATCCCGCTGACCCACATCGGCTTTGCCGGGTTCCTCAGCAAGGATGCGATCATTGAAAGCGCCTGGGCGGGCGGATCGTCCTATGGCTTCATCCTGCTGGTCGTGGCGGCCGCCTTCACCAGCTTCTACAGCTGGCGCCTGATCTTCCTGACCTTCTTCGGCAAGCCGCGTGGCGACAAGCACACGCACGAGCATGCCCATGAAAGCCCCAAGACCATGCTCATCCCACTGGGTGTGCTTGCGGTCGGCTCGGTCTTTGCAGGGATGCTGTGGTACAACAGCTTCTTCGGTCACGCCGATCAGGTCGCGCGCTTCTACGGCATTCCCTATGGCGAGGCCGAAGTGCATGCCGAGGACGATGCGGAACAGGGCGCGGAAGAGACCGCGGCGGCCACGGAGTCCGACGCTGGCGAAACTCCGGCAGACGGCGATGCCGTCGCCACCGCAGCCGACGAAGGCCACGGCGACGCGGCCGAGGATCATGGCGAAGGTCATGGCGACGATCATCACGGCACCTTCATCGGCGCACCGGGCGAGGGCGCGCTTTACATCGCACCCGACAACCACGTGCTCGAGGACGCGCATGCCGCCCCGGCCTGGGTCAAGGTCTCGCCCTTCGTAGCGATGCTGACCGGCCTGCTGATGGCGCTGTGGTTCTACATCTGGAACCCGACGCTGCCCGGCCGACTGGCCGAGAACCAGCGCCCGCTGTACCTCTTCCTCAAGAACAAGTGGTACTTCGACGAGATCTACGACGTGATCTTCGTCCAGCCGGCCAAGGGCATCGGGCGCGCGCTGTGGAAGCGCGGCGATGGCAGCGTCATCGACGGGTTCCTCAACGGCGTGGCGATGGGCGTGGTGCCCTTCTTCACCCGCCTCGCGGGCCGCGCGCAGTCCGGCTACATCTTTACCTATGCCTTCGCCATGGTGATCGGGATCGCGATCTTCGTCACCTGGATGACGCTCAGCGGAGGAGCGCAGTGATGGACAACTCGCTTCTTTCCATCGTCACGTTCATCCCCGCGCTGGCGGCGCTGATCCTCGCGATCTTCCTGCGTGGCGAGGACGAGGCGGCGCAGCTCAACGCCAAGCGTCTGGCGTTGATTGCCACCACGGCCACCTTCATCGTCTCGCTTTTCATCCTCGCGGGCTTCGATCCGAACGACACCGGTTTCCAGTTCGTCGAGGAGGCCGAGTGGCTGCTCGGGCTCAAGTACAAGCTCGGTGTCGACGGCATCTCGGTGCTCTTCGTGATGCTCACGACCTTCATCATGCCGCTGACCATCGCGGCCAGTTGGAACGTGACCACCCGGGTCAAGGAGTACATGATCGCCTTCCTGCTGCTCGAGACGCTGATGATCGGTGTCTTCGTGGCGCTGGACCTCGTGCTCTTCTACCTGTTCTTCGAGGCCGGGCTGATCCCGATGTTCCTGATCATCGGCATCTGGGGCGGCAAGGAGCGGATCTACGCCTCGTTCAAGTTCTTCCTCTACACCTTCCTCGGCTCGGTGCTGATGCTGGTGGCGATGGTGGGCATGTATGCCGAAGCGGGCACCACGGACATCGAGCAGCTGCTGGTTCACCAATTCGACTTCGAGACCTTCAGCCTGATGGGCATCCAGATCGTCGGCGGGTTGCAGACGCTGCTCTTCATTGCCTTCTTCGCCTCTTTCGCGGTCAAGATGCCGATGTGGCCGGTGCACACCTGGCTGCCGGACGCGCACGTCCAGGCCCCCACCGCAGGGTCGGTGGTGCTGGCGGCGATCCTGCTCAAGATGGGCGGCTACGGCTTCCTGCGCTTCTCGCTGCCGATGTTCCCGGTGGGCTCCGAGGTGATGACGCCGCTGGTGCTGTGGATGAGCGCCATCGCCATCGTCTACACTTCGCTGGTCGCGCTGGTGCAGGAGGACATGAAGAAACTCATCGCCTACTCGTCCGTCGCCCACATGGGCTTCGTGACCATGGGTATCTTCGCGGCCAACCAGCAGGGCGTCGACGGTGCGATCTTCCAGATGCTCAGCCACGGATTTATCTCCGGCGCGCTCTTTCTCTGCGTCGGCGTGATCTACGACCGCATGCACACGCGCGACATCGACGCTTATGGCGGTCTCGTGAACCGGATGCCGGCCTATGCGCTGATCTTCATGCTCTTCACCATGGCCAATGTCGGCCTGCCGGGGACCTCGGGTTTCGTCGGCGAATTCCTGACGCTGATGGCGACCTTCCAGGTCAACACCTGGGTCGCGGCAGTGGCGACGACCGGCGTGATCTTCTCGGCGGCCTACGCACTCTGGCTTTACCGGCGCGTGGTCTTCGGCGACCTGATAAAGGAAAGCCTGCGCGCGATCACCGACATGGACCGCCGCGAGCGCTGGATCTTCGCGCCGCTTGTCGCCATGACGCTGCTGCTCGGCGTCTACCCGGCGCTGGTGCTGGACATCATCGGCCCGTCGGTGGCGGCGCTGGTCGACAATTACGACACGGCACTCGCCGCGGCCGAGGCCGCGACGCAAGTGGCGGCGAACTGAGGGGGCGGCAGCCATGATCTCGACCGATCTCAACATCATCCTGCCGGAAATCCTGCTGACGGTTTTTGCCATGCTCATGCTGATGGGCGCGGTCTACACCGGCAAGGACCGCACGGCGAGCCTGCTGCTCTGGCTGACCGCAGGGCTGATGACGCTGCTGGGCCTCTGGATCGCCTCGTCGGGCGGCGACACGCGCATCGCCTTCAGCGGCATGTTCATCGTCGACGGCTTCGCGCGGTTCGCCAAGACTGCGATCCTGCTGTCGGGCGCGGCGGTGCTGGTGATGTCGGAAAACTACATGCGCCAGCGCGGGCTGCTGCGCTTTGAGTACCCGGTGCTGGTCGCATTGGCCGCCGTCGGAATGATGGTCATGGTCTCGGCGGGCGACCTGATCGCGCTCTACCTCGGCCTCGAGCTGCAATCACTGGCGCTCTATGTCGTCGCGGCCCTGCGCCGAGACTCGGTCAAGTCGACCGAGGCGGGGCTGAAGTACTTCGTGCTCGGCTCGCTCAGCTCGGGCTTGCTGCTCTACGGCGCCTCGCTGGTCTACGGCTACACCGGGACAACGCTGTTCACCGGGATCGTCCAGACGGCGCAGGAGGGCGAGCTCTCCATAGGCCTTCTGTTCGGCATCGTGTTCATCGTCGCGGGCCTCGCCTTCAAGGTCTCCGCCGTGCCGTTCCACATGTGGACGCCGGACGTCTACGAGGGCTCGCCGACGCCGGTCACCGCCTTTTTCGCGACGGCCCCCAAGATGGCCGCGATGGCGCTGTTCGCGCGGGTGCTGCATGGCGCCTTCGGCGATGCCGCGTCCGACTGGGGCCAGATCCTCGCCTTCCTCTCGGTCGCCTCGATGTTCCTCGGCTCGGTGGCCGCGATCGGCCAGCGCAACATCAAGCGCCTGATGGCCTACTCTTCGATCGCGCACATGGGCTATGCCCTGATGGGCCTGACCGCCGGTACCGTGCTTGGCGTGCATGCGATGCTGGTCTACATGGCGATCTACGTGACCATGAACGTCGGCACCTTCGCCTTCATCCTGATGATGGAGAAAGACGGCCAGCCGGTCACCGACATCCAGGCCTTGAACATGTATTCGCGCCGCGAACCGGGCAAGGCGCTGGCCATGCTGGTTCTGCTGTTCAGCCTTGCCGGCGTGCCGCCGATGCTGGGCTTCTTCGGCAAGCTCTACGTCCTGCGCGCGGCCTACGAGGGTGGTTATGCCTGGCTTGCCGTCGCCGGCGTGATCGCGAGCGTTATCGGCGCCTTCTACTACCTGCGCATCGTCTACTACATGTACTTCGGCGACGAGACGGTCGACGGGCTGGATGGCGGCAAGTCGACCGTGCTCTGGGGCTTCCTGATGGCTTCGGCCACGGCGATGGTTCTGGGCATCGTGAACATGTTCGGCGTTGACGCTGCGGCGGCGGCCGCGGCCGCGACGCTGGTCAACTGATCCGGTTCCAGCCGTGACCGACTGGCCGGAAGGCTACGGGCGGCGGGTTTTGCCGAAGGTCGACAGTACGCTCAGCGAGGCAACGCGCATCGCCCCGACGCTGGCCGGCTCGGAGTGGATCCTGGCAAAAACTCAGACCGCGGCCCGGGGGCGGCGGGGGCGGCCCTGGGCTATGCCACACGGCAATTTCGCCGCCACGCTGGTGCTGCGCCCCGAAGGCGGGCCGGGGCAGGCGGCGTTGCGCAGTTTCGTGATGTCGCTGGCGCTCTTCGAGGCCTTCGTCGCCGCCACCGGGCGCGAGGCGGCGTTCACGCTCAAGTGGCCCAACGACGTGTTGCTGAACGGCGGCAAGGTGGCGGGCATCCTGCTGGAAAGTGCGGGAACCTCGCGCGGCGTGCAGCACCTCGCCATCGGCGTCGGTGTCAATCTTGCGGCCGCCCCGGCCCCGGATGAGGTCGAACCGCAGGCGCTGCGCCCGGTCTCTCTGCGCGGCGAGACCGGCGCTAGGGTCGACCCGGAGGCTTTCCTCGACATGCTCGCCCCGGCCTATGCCCGTCTCGAGGACCAGTTCCGCAGCCAAGGCTTCGCCCCGATCCGCCGCGCCTGGCTGGCCCGTGCCGCGCGGCTGGGCGAGACGATCACCGCGCGCACCGGAACCGCTGAGACAGTGGGTCGCTTTGAGGACGTGGACGGCGATGGTAACCTGATCCTGCAGACCCCGCAGGGCCCGCGCGCCATTGCCGCTGCCGACGTGTATTTCTGAGGAGGGCTGCCATGCTTCTCGCCATCGACTGCGGCAACACCAACACCGTCTTCGCGCTCTGGGACGGCGAGCGGTTCCTCGCGACCTGGCGCACCTCGACAGAGTGGCAGCGCACGGCGGACCAGTATTACGTCTGGCTGTCGACACTCATGAAGCTCAAGGACATCGACGGCGAGATCACCGAGGTCATCATCTCCTCCACCGTGCCGCGCGTGGTCTTCAACCTCCGTGTCCTCGCAGATCGTTACTTCAACACCCGCCCGCTGGTCGTCGGCAAACCCGGCTGTCTGCTCCCGGTGGACGTACGCGTGGATCAGGGCACGCAGGTCGGACCCGACCGGCTGGTCAACACCGTCGCAGGCTTCGACCTCTACGGCGGCGACCTGATCGTGGTCGATTTCGGCACCGCCACCACCTTCGACGTGGTGGCAAGCGACGGGGCTTATGTCGGCGGGGTGATCGCGCCGGGTGTGAACCTCAGCCTCGAGGCGCTGCACCACGCCGCCGCGGCCCTGCCGCATGTCGATATCGCCAAACCGCAAGCCGTGGTCGGTACCAACACCGTCGCCTGCATGCAATCCGGCGTGTTCTGGGGTTACGTCGGGCTCGTGCGTGAGATATGTGCCCGGATCAAGGCGGAGCGCGACCGCGACATGCGCGTGATCTCGACCGGCGGCCTCGCACCGCTTCTGCAGCAGACCGAGGCGCTTTTCGACGACTACCACGACGACCTGACGATGCACGGCCTGACCGTGATCCACCGCTACAACAAGGACAACGCCTGAACCCATGAGTGAACGACTGATCTACCTGCCCCTGGGCGGCGCGGGCGAAATCGGCATGAACGCCTATGTCTACGGCTACGGCAAGCCCGGCGAAGAGCGCCTGATCGTGGTCGATCTCGGCGTCGCCTTCCCGGACATGGACACCACCCCCGGCGTCGACCTGATCTTCGCCGATATCGCCTGGCTCGCCGAACGCCGCGACCGGATCGATGCGATCTTCATCACCCACGCGCACGAAGACCATATCGGCGCCGTCGCGCATTGCTATGACCGCCTTCGCGCGCCGGTCCACGCGCGGGTCTTCACGGCCAACATCGCCCGCCGCAAGCTGGGCGAGAGCGGCTACCCCGAGGACAGCGTGACCACGGCATCGGCCTGGCCCGAGCAGGTGACGGCGGGACCGTTCCGCGTCGGCTTCGTGCCGATCTCGCATTCGATCCCGGAAAGCTCGGCTTTGGTCATCGACACGCCCGCGGGGCGCATCGTGCATTCGGGCGACTTCAAGCTCGATCACACCCCGGTGGTGGGCGAGGCCTTCGATCCCGACCTCTGGGCGGAAATCGGCAAGACCGGGGTCAAGGCGCTGGTCTGCGATTCCACCAACGTCTTCTCGCAGCATCCCGGCCGCTCCGAGGCGAGCGTCGGGCCCGAGATCACCAAGCTGGTGCAGAACGCGTCAGGAATGGTCGTCGCGACGACCTTCGCGTCGAACGTGGCGCGGGTGAAGACGCTGGCCGAGGCGGGCAAGCGGGCAGGGCGCTCGATCGTGCTCTTGGGCCGGGCGATGCGGCGCATGATCGAGGCCTCGGTCGAGACCGGCGTGCTGACCGACTTCCCGTCGGTGATCAGCCCGGAGGACGCGCAATCCATTCCGCGTGAGAACCTGATGCTGCTGGTGACCGGCAGCCAGGGCGAGCGGCGCGCGGCCAGCGCGCAGCTGTCGCGTGGCAAGTACAACGGGCTCGAGATGAAGGAGGGCGACCTGTTCCTGTTCTCCTCCAAGACCATTCCCGGCAACGAGAAGGGCGTGATCCGCATCATGAACGCCTTTTCCGAGATGGGCGTGGACGTCGTCGACGATTCGAGCGGCCTCTACCACGTCTCGGGCCATGCCAACCGGCCCGACCTCGACGCCTTCCGCGAGATCGTGCAGCCGCAGATCCTCGTGCCGATGCACGGTGAGCATCGTCACCTGCGCGAGCATGTGCGCCTCGCCGAAGCCCTTGGCACGACCGGGGTTCTTGCGGTCAATGGCATGATGATCGACCTGACCGGCAACGCCCCGACGGTTGCGGAATACGTCGAGAGTGGCCGCACCTATCTCGACGGTACGGTTCAGATCGGCGCGCTCGACGGCGTGGTGCGCGACCGCATCCGCCTGGCGCTGAACGGTCATGTGGTTGTCACTGTGATCCTCGACGAAGAGGACGAGCCGCTGGGCGAGCCGTGGTGCGAGCTGATGGGTCTGCCCGAAACCGGGCGCTCGAACGCGCCGCTGGTCGACGTGCTCGAGGCCGATGCCGACCAGTACGTCAAACGTGCCGGGGCCAAGACCCTGCGCGACGACGATGCGCTCAACGAAGGGCTGCGGGGCATCGTGCGGCAGTCGGCCCTCGACGAGATCGGCAAGAAACCCGAGGTGACGGTTGTGGTCTCGCGGCTGAGCTAGACGCTCAGCCGCGGGCGCGCATCGCTCTGGCGTCTTCGGTTGTCATCGCGTGGCCCGCGTAGCCCCAGCTTCCGCTGTCGATCTCGTGAATGCGGATCGAGGTCGCCTCGGCCAGTGCCTGGCCGGCGACGCTGCCGAAGGCTTGCGTCACGCGGGCAATGATGTCCGATTTCTCGTCCGGGCTGAACACGCCCTGCATCACCTGGATGTCGATCAAAGGCATTGCTGACACTCCTGCTGCAATAGCGGAAGTGTCCCGTGCATAGCCGGACCTGTCCAGAGCCCGAAGGCCGTTCAGGCCTCGCGCCGGTCCTTGAAGGACATCTCGATGAAGGCCGGCGTGTGATCGCCCAGGCCCACCACGGCCTTGCCGTCATCCGAGCGGTCCGAGCGTGACCGGCGGCCACGCGACTTGCGTGGCTTCGCCTCTTCCTTGGCCTCGGGCGCCTCAGAAGCCTCGGGTGCCTCGGGCGTCTCGGCGGCTGTCGCTTCCAAGACTTCGGCCTCCTGCGGTTTCGGGGCCTTCTTGCGGCTCCGAGACCGACTGCGCTTGGGCTTTTCGTCACTCGGCGTCTCGGTTTCCGCGTCCGCCTCGGGCGTCGCGCCGGATTTCAACGGGTTGTCGATGCGCGGGATCTCGCGCTGCACCAGCCGTTCGATGTCCTCGAGGTTCTTCTCGTCGCGCGGCACGCAGATCATGATCGCCTTGCCGTCGCGGCCCGCCCGTCCCGTGCGCCCGATCCGGTGCACATAATCCTCGGCATGGCTCGGAACGTCGAAGTTGAAGACATGGCTGACCGAGGGCACGTCGAGCCCCCGCGCGGCGACGTCCGAGGCGATCAGGAAACGCAGGCTCCCGTCGCGGAACCCGTCGAGGGTCCGCGTGCGCTGGCTCTGGTCGAGATCGCCGTGGATCGGGGCCGCGTCGTAGCCGTACTTCTTCAGCGACTTGGCGACGATGTCGACGTCGACCTTTCGGTTGCAGAAGATGATCGCGTTGGTGCAGCGTTCGCCCTCGGCGTCGATCACGGCCCGCAGCAGGGCGCGTTTCTCGCTGGCCTCGCGGTCGCGGCGCGAGCCTTTGAACATGACCACGCCCTGTTCAATGTTCTCGCCGGTTGTGGCTTGGCGCGCCACTTCGATGCGTTCGGGGGCCGACAGGAAGGTGTTGGTGATGCGTTCGATCTCGGGCGCCATGGTGGCCGAGAAGAAGAGCGTCTGGCGCGTGAAGGGAGTCAGCGAGAAGATGCGCTCGATATCCGGGATGAAGCCCATGTCGAGCATCCGGTCGGCCTCGTCCACCACCATGATCTGCACGCCGGTCAGCAACAGCTTGCCACGTTCGAAATGGTCGAGCAGCCGCCCCGGTGTCGCGATCAGAACGTCGACGCCCTTGTCGATCAGCTTGTCCTGTTCCTTGAACGAAACGCCGCCGATCAGCAGCGCCTTGGTCAGCTTCACGTGCTTGGCATAGGTGTCGAAATTCTCGGCCACCTGCGCGGCAAGTTCGCGGGTCGGGCAGAGCACGAGGCTGCGCGGCATCCGCGCCCGCGCCCGTCCGCGGGCCAGCGCGGTGATCATCGGCAGCGTGAAGCTGGCGGTCTTGCCGGTGCCGGTCTGCGCGATGCCGAGGACGTCGCGCCCTTCGAGCGCGGGGGGAATCGCGCCGGCCTGGATCGGTGTGGGGGTTTCGTAGCCTGCTTCGTCGATGGCGCGCAGGACCTTGGGGTTCAGGTTCAGGTCAGAAAACTTTGTCATATGTGTCCGATGGTTGCGGACACTGACTTGGCCCGCTGCGTCTGGGACATGCCGGCCCGAACGGCCCTTGGGCGGCACCGGGCCGCGACATGCATGGCGTCCCATAGCAACAAGTGCGCGGGCGGTCAAACAGTTGTCATGTCAGAGGGTTATGCTGGGAAAATGGCGCGCCCGTCTTGCCGCTAGGTCAAGTTCAACCCGGCGTAGCAATCCGCGCGCGTCGAGGCGTGCCCGAAGGCCGGGGCTGTCGGCGCAGACCTCGTCGAAGAAGGCGCGCAGCCCCGCCTCGCCCTGTTCGCGTTCCAATCTGCAAAAAAGTTGGTGCAGGGTCAGGCCGCCGGGCTCCTGCGCGCCGGGCGGGATCAGGTCCGCACCGTAGGCGCCGTGGTCCCGGCGGTACACGTAGCTTGCGCGCCAGGCCTCCCAGGACGGTGCGTGGCAGTGCGCAAGCGCGAGGTCTTCGGGTTCCGCATCATCTCGAACCTGCGCATCGTCGCGGAAGGCGTGGTGGATGCGCAATTGCAGATCGGGCTGGCCGGTCCGCACGAGGATCTTGCCCGCAACATGGCTCAGGAAACCGCCGCGCACATGCGGCCCAAAGGTCGGGTAGAGCGCGCGCGCCACGCGCTGGCGTTCCGCCCCGCCCGGCACATGCGCCTTGAAGAGATCGGCCGAGCCCGCCAGTTGCTCCATCGGGCGCGCCCTCACGACCCGTGTCGCGCCCGGAAGCGCACCGAGGATCTCGGCGACCGGTCGGTCGGGTACCAGGAACTCGTCGTGGTCGAGATGCGCCAGCCAATCAACATCCGACGCCTGCCGGTAGGTGTGGGTCGCGTTCAACGCCTGCCGGACCTGATGCTTGCGCGGGCGGGGGCCGGTCAGCTCCTGCCAGTGCTGCGCGTTGCAGAAGGTCAGGCGGCATTTCGGGTGTGCGCGAAGCGCGGGCCGGACCTCGGGGCAGGGCGCGTCGAGCATCACCCAGACGCGGTGCGCGCCGATATCGAGATGGTAAGCGACGAAGTCGAGGATCGCCCGCGCGTCGGCTTTGATCGTGGCGACGATGCCCCAGGTGGTCACCTGGCCTGCTCTGCGGCCCGGCGCCTCACACCATCATTTCCTTGGTCGCCGACAGGGTCACGTCCGGGTAGTCGCGCTCGATCCGGTCGATGTCCCACTGCAGGCGTGTCAGGTAAACGATGTCGCCGTCATGGTCGTGGCTGATGTGCTGCTTGTTGGCTTCGGCGAATTTGTCGACCGCGGCACGTGCGCCGCTGACCCAGCGCGCCGAGGTGAATTGCGACGGCTCGAAGCGCACCGGAAGCCCGTATTCCTGCTCGATCCGGGCGGCCAGCACGTCAAACTGCAACTGGCCGACGACGCCGACAATGAACCCCGAGCCGATGGCCGGCTTGAAGACCTTTGCCGCGCCTTCCTCGGCGAACTGCATCAGCGCCTTTTCGAGGTGCTTGGCCTTCATCGGATCGCCCGCGCGTACGCCCTGCAGTAGCTCCGGCGCGAAGGACGGGATACCCGTCACCCGGATCGCCTCGCCCTCGGTCAGCGTATCGCCGATGCGCAGCTGTCCGTGGTTCGG
Source organism: Roseobacter sp. FCG-D35 (assembly GCF_033436665.1). NCBI lineage: Bacteria > Pseudomonadati > Pseudomonadota > Alphaproteobacteria > Rhodobacterales > Roseobacteraceae > Roseobacter > Roseobacter sp. FCG-D35. The sequence goes on along the minus strand of NZ_JAWQFO010000001.1, from coordinate 586,429 downwards.
AATGCCGATGATGTCGCCGGCCCAGGCTTCCTCGGCCAGTTCGCGGTCGGCAGCGAGAAACAGCACCGGGTTCGAGACCGCCATCGGCTTTTTAGTGCGAACATGCGTCAGCTTCATACCACGCAAGAAATGCCCCGAGGCGAGACGGACGAAGGCCACCCGATCGCGGTGCTTGGGGTCCATGTTGGCCTGCACCTTGAAGACGAAGCCCGAGACGTTCTTTTCCTCGGGCAGGATCTGGCGCGGCTCGGCGCTCTGGATCTGCGGCTCGGGTCCGTAGTTCGCGATCCCGTCCATCAGTTCCTTGACGCCGAAGCTGTTGATCGCGGAGCCGAACCAGATTGGCGTCAGGGTGCCCTCGTGCATCGACTTGAGATCCAGCGCGGGCAGCAATTCGCGCGCCATCTCGAGTTCCTCGCGCAGCGTCTCGAGCAGGGCCGCCGGCACATGCTCGGCCAGCTTCGGATCGTCGAGCCCCTCGATGGCGATGCTTTCGGCCACCCGGTTGCGGTCGGCGCGGTCCATCAGTTCCAGCCTGTCGCGCAGGATGTCGTAGCAGCCGAGAAAATCGCGGCCCTGCCCGATCGGCCAGCTGGCCGGGGTCACGTCGATGGCGAGGTTTTCCTGGATCTCGTCGATGATCTCGAAGACGTCGCGGCTTTCGCGGTCCATCTTGTTGCAGAAGGTCAGGATCGGCAGGTCGCGCATCCGGCAGACCTCGAAAAGCTTCTGGGTCTGGCTCTCGACGCCCTTGGCCCCGTCGATGACCATGACGGCTGCATCGACCGCCGTCAGCGTGCGGTAGGTGTCTTCGGAAAAGTCCGAGTGGCCGGGCGTGTCGACGAGGTTGAAGCGGAAGTCGCGGAAATCGAAGGACATGGCCGAGGCCGAGACCGAGATGCCGCGATCCTTCTCCATCTGCATGAAGTCCGACCGCGTGCGCCGCGCCTCGCCCTTGGCACGGACCTGTCCGGCCATCTGGATCGCGCCGCCGAAAAGCAGGAATTTCTCGGTCAGCGTGGTCTTGCCCGCGTCCGGGTGCGAGATGATCGCAAAGGTGCGGCGCCGGGCGATCTCCGGTGGCAGGTCGGGGCGGTTTGAGGTCTCGTCGCGCATGGCGGGCATATATTGAAGCGCGGCAGGCGGCGCAAGCGGCAGCGCCGCAGCGGTGTGCTGCCGGTTTCCGTCAGCAGGCAAGGGTTCGTATGCTTCCCCGACTCGCCTCGATGCGGTATCAGAACATTGCAAGAACATTTTGGAGGATCAAACTATGGACCTGAAGGAAATTGCAACCGAACTGGTGAAAGGCTGCCGCGAGGATCGCACCACCGAAAACCTCGACAAGCTCTATGCCGAGGACGCCGTGTCGGTCGAGGCGTTCGCGATGGAAGGCGGAAACGACCGCGAGGCCCGTGGCCGTGACGCGATCCGCGCCAAGCACGAGTGGTGGGAAAACGCGATGGAGGTCGACAGCGCCGAGACAAGCGACCCGATGCTTCATGGCGATGACCGGTTTGCCGTGACCTTCGCCTTCAAGGGCCGCGAGAAGGAGTCGGGACGCGAGATCGACATGAAGGAGGTCGGCGTCTACCACGTCAAGGACGGCAAGATCGTGCGCGAGGAATTCTTCTACACGGTCTGAGCCTTGCTCCTGTCGGGCGGGCTGTCCCGCCTGACACACCGTGGCCGCCCGGGGCTGGCGCCGGGGCGGCTGCGGGTGCTAGAGCGGTGTCGAACAAATTGAAGAGGTGAGACATGGATCTGGGGATCAAGGGAAAACGCGCGCTGGTCTGCGCGTCGTCGCGCGGGCTGGGCTACGGCTGCGCCAAGGCGCTGGCCGAAGCCGGTGTGGACGTGGTGATGAACGCGCGCCGTCCCGACGTGCTGGCCGAGGCGGCCAAAACGCTGCGTGATCTGACCGGCGCCGAGATCACAGAGGTCGCCGCCGACATCACGACCGATGAGGGGCGCGCCGAGGTTTTGGCGCAGGCCGGCGATATCGACATCCTCGTCAACAATGCCGGCGGCCCGCCGCCGGGCCTCTGGTCCGACTGGGACCGCGAGGATTTCATCAAGGCGCTCGACGCCAACATGCTGACGCCGATCGCGCTCATCAAGGCGCTGGTGCCGGGCATGATCGACCGCGGCTGGGGCCGGGTGGTCAACATCACCTCGCAATCGGTCAAGGCGCCCATCCCGCAGCTGGGGCTGTCGAACGCGGCGCGCACTGGGCTCACCGGCTATGTCGCGGGCACGTCGCGGCAGGTCGCGGGCAAGGGTGTGAACATCAACAACCTGCTGCCCGGCATCCACGACACCGACCGGGCAGAGGCGCTCGACGGACCGGTGGCGAAGTCCAAGGGCATCTCGCTCGACGAGGCCCGCGCGGCGCGGGCGGCGACCATCCCCGCCGGGCGCTACGGGACGGCCGAGGAATTCGGGGCGATGTGCGCCTTCCTCTGTTCGCAACACGCGGGCTTCATCGTCGGGCAGAACATCCTGCTCGATGGCGGCGCCACCAACGCGACGATCTGAGCGCATGGCCGACCGTTTCTCGCTGAAGGATCATCTCTTCAACGCCGAAACGGTCGGCCAGCTCGCCGGCGAATACGCCGCGGCGCTGCCGGGCTTCGACGCGGACTGCTTTCGCGAGGAGGCGCTGGCCGGGTTTGCCGACCGCGAGCTTCTGCAACGGCTTGACTGGCTGGCCGATTGCGCCGAACGCCAGTTACCGCGGGACTTCCCGGAGATGGCCGAGGCGCTCGAGGCGGCGATGCCCGCGCCGCTCGACCCTGCGCGCAGCGACGACGATTTCGGCCAGTTCATTCACGCCGTGCCCGGCATCCTCGCGGTCCGGCACGGACTGGAGGATCACCGCGAGCGCGCGCTCGACCTGATCCATGCGGCTACGCAACGTTTCTCGATGGAGTTCTACGTCCGCCCGTTCCTGAACCGCTGGCCCGAAGAGACGCTGGCCCGCCTCGCGGTCTGGGCGGAGGACAGGAACTACCATGTGCGTCGCCTCGTCAGCGAAGGCACGCGGCCGCGCCTTCCCTGGGCGAAGGCGGTGACGCTGACCCCATCGCTGACACTGCCGCTGCTCGACAGGTTGCACGGCGATATGACACGCTATGTCACCCGCTCGGTCGCCAACCATCTCAACGACATCGCCAAGAAAGAGCCCGCGACCGTGCTGGACCGGCTCGCAGACTGGCGAAAAGCGGGCCGGCAGGATGGGCGCGAACTGGCATGGATGGCGCGGCACGCCTTGCGCACGCTGGTCAAGCAGGGCGATGCCGCGGCATTGGCGCATCTTGGCTATTCGACCGAGGCGCCGGTCGAGGCGCGGCTGGAAATCGCAACGCCGTCGCCAAACATCGGAGACGTACTCGCCTTCACCTGTCATCTGAGCGCACCGGACCGGCTGCCTGTGCTGGTCGACTATCGCATTTCCTTCGCCCGACCCGGCGGCAAGCGGGCCGAGAAGGTCTTCAAGCTGAAACAGGCAGAGCTTGCGCCCGGCGAACCGCTCTCGATCTCGAAGAAGCACCGGCTGAAGGGCGACGCGACGACCTTCACGCTGCATCCCGGACGCCATGACCTCACCCTTCAGGTCAATGGCGTCGACCGTGCCACGGCCACGTTCGAGCTGCGCTGAACGGCGCGTTCCGGACGCTTGCGGGCTCCGGCGCGGGCTGGTAGCCCCATGCCCGAGCGATTTCATCGGAAAGCCCCCGGAGACCGGCTTGGACAGCAAAGCCCCACGCCTCGAGATCAGGAAGCTGCGACGCGTCATCGAGGGGCGCGCGGTGGTCAACGACGTCTCGCTCCAGATCCAGCCCGGGCAGGTGACTTGTCTTCTGGGTCCCTCCGGCTGTGGCAAGTCGACGACGCTGCGGATGATCGCCGGCGTCGAAATGCAGGATGCGGGCGAGATCTGGGTCGACGGGAACCTTGTCTGCGACACCGTTTTCCGCGTGCCGCCCGAGCGGCGCGAGATCGGGTTGATGTTCCAGGATTTCGCGCTGTTCCCGCACCTCAGCGTCGCCGACAACGTGGCCTTCGGCCTGCGGGCCGGCAGCAAGGTGGAAAAGCGCGCGCGGGTGGCCGAACTGCTCGAGCGGGTCGACCTGCTGCGTTTCATCGACGGCTATCCGCACGAGCTTTCGGGCGGCGAACAGCAGCGCGTCGCGCTGGCCCGGGCGCTGGCTCCGAAGCCGCGCATCATGCTGATGGACGAGCCTTTCTCGGGTCTCGACAACCGCCTGCGCGACGGCATCCGCGACGATACGCTCGACCTTCTGAAAGAGCAGGACACTGCGGTGCTGCTGGTCACGCACGAGCCCGAGGAGGCGATGCGCATGGCCGACGAGATCGCACTGATGCGCGACGGGCGCATCGTTCAGCAGGGCGCGCCCTACAACGTCTATACCCGGCCCGTCGACCGGGCCGCGGTGTCATTCTTCAGCGATACCAACCTCTTGCAGGCCCGGGTCGAGGGCGCGCTGGCCCAGACCCCCTTCGGGCAGTTCCTCGCGCCGGGCGTGGCCGACGGCACGCTGGTCGACATCGTCTTTCGGCCCCAGCACGTCCGCATCGATTTCGATCGCGGCGGGCAGGGGCCGTTGCCCACGGCCAGTGACGGCACGGCGGCGCGCGGCATCGTGGTGCGGTCGCGATTCATGGGCAACGAAAGCCTTGTCGAGTTCGCGATGGACCACGATGCCTCTGTGCTGAAGGCGACGGTGCCCAACGTCTTCCTGCCCAAGCCCGGCACGGTGATGTGGCTGACGGTCCGGCGCGACCGCTGTTTCGTCTTCCCGGCCAAGGGCTGACCCCGGGTCAGGGCACGTAGTCCGACAGCCGCTTGCCCGGCTCGTCGACGAAAAGCTCCGGCAGCGCCTCGGCGCTTTCGATCAAATCGACGCGGAAGACGCGGAACGCCGCGCGCAGCTCGCACCAGGCGGTCAGCGTCCAGACCCGTCCCCAGTATTCCATGTGCAGCGGACGCACGATGCGGTCGGTGCGCGACCCGTCCTTGGCGAGGTAGCAGAGACGCAATTTCTGGCGCGCCCGGATCGCCGCCCGCAGGGTGGGCATCTGGGCAAAGCCGCGCGCCGCGTCGGCGAAAGGGTAGACCGCGAATTTCCACGCGTCGGCCTCGGCCACCACCTGTGTCGGCAGCACCGCGTCGATCTTGTCGGCAAGGCTGAGCGCGGCGGCTTTCAACTCCTCGTCGGCGGCCTCCGAAACGATGGCGACCCCGAGGTTCAGCGCCTCGAGCTCGGCCACCGTGAGGGTCAGCGGCGGCAGGGTGATGGCCTCGCGCACCATGTAGCCGACGCCACGTTCGCCTTCGACAGGCACGCCTGAGGCGGCCAGCGTGTCCATGTCGCGGTAGATCGTGCGCGTCGAGACCTCGAGCCGCGCGGCGATGTCCTGCGCGCGGTGCAGCTTGCCGTCGCGCAGGATCTGGATGATGTCGAACAGGCGGTCCGTGCGGCGCATGGCCCTGTCTTAGCCCGCGTGCATTCCGCTAGTCCATCTGCAGGATCACCTCGGCATGGCGTATCTCGACACTGTCACCCGCAATCGCGGCGAGAAAGTCGGCCGCCTCCGGACGCCGCGGCATGTCGCGCGCTGCCGCTTCTGCCGCCTCTCGCGACGTCCAGAGGATGTGATCGGTCCAGCGCCCCTCGGCGTCGCGGCTGAGCGTGCGCGCGACCATCGCGCCGGTGTCGCGCAGGTAAGTCTCGAGCGCCCGGGCCGCGAGGACGAAGGCTGTCTCGTCCTGGCCTTCGGACAGGGAAAAAGTGACGATCTCGGCCACGTTGGCCGGTGCGCTGTCTTGCATTGGTATGTCCTTCTCGAATGCAGTTGCGTGGCTTTACCTCGCACATTACAACTGACATAAACCTGTCAGTTGTCTGCGGCGCGCGACCGCGCGTGACGGAAACCGCCCGGAAGTGCGGCGGATGCGGCGAATTGGCTCTTCCGTCCGGCAGGCGTCCTCGCCTAAAGACGATCACGACAGGCGTGCCGGGTTGCGGGGCGTCATGACAACGAAACGGGAGAGAATGCGATGCTGAACAATATCGGCCTGCCGGGCCTTCTGCTCATCGCCGTCGTGGTGCTGGTGCTTTTCGGCCGCGGCAAGATTTCGAGCCTGATGGGCGAGGTGGGCAAGGGCATCACTTCGTTCAAGAAGGGCATTTCCGAGGGCCAGGACGAGATCTCGAAATCCGAGGAGGCCAAGGACGTGACCCCGGAGGCCGAGAAGGACAAGGTCTGATCCATGTTCGACATCGGCTGGACCGAGATGCTGGTCATCGGCATCGTCGCCCTGATCGTGGTCGGACCGAAAGACCTGCCGGTCCTGTTCCGTTCGCTCGGGCAGTTCGTCGGCAAGGCCAAGGGCATGGCGCGCGAATTCAGCCGGGCCATGAACGATGCGGCGGATGAATCCGGCGTGCGCGACGTGCACAAGTCGCTCAACAAGTCACTGAAGGCGGCCACCAACCCGATGGGTTCGGCGATGGACGGGGTGAAGTCGGCGGCCAAGAGCCTCACCGATCTGGACCCCCAAAGCGAGACCGGCAAGCTGGCGCAAAAGCGGGCCGAGGACGTCAAGAAGGTGCAGGCGGCGACGGCGCGCAAGGCCGCCGAACGCAAGGCGCGCGAGGCCGAAGAGGCGATGAAGAAGGCTGACGAGGCCGAGGCGGCGCTCGAAGCCGCCAAGGCGGACGCTCCGGCGGAGAAGAGCACCTGATGAGCAGCCCCGACGACATCGACGACAGCGCGGCACCGCTGATCGAGCACCTTGCGGAACTGCGGACCCGGCTGATCCGCTCGGTTATCGCCTTCATCGTGGGCATGGTGCTGTGCTTTACCGTCGCCACGCCGATCTTCAATTTCCTGACCGCGCCGCTCTGCGAGGTGCTGTCCCAGCGCGGACAGGACTGCGACCTGATCTTCATCAGCCCGCAGGAAGGCTTCTTCGTGGCGATCAAGGTGTCGCTGCTGGGCGGCTTCATGCTGGCTTTCCCGGTCATCGCCCACCAGATGTGGCGCTTCGTGGCCCCCGGTCTCTACAAGAGCGAGAAGGGTGCCTTCCTGCCGTTCCTGATCTCGTCGCCGGTGATGTTCCTGCTCGGCGCGGCGTTTGCCTTTTACGTGGTAACGCCGCTGGCCTACGACTTCTTCCTCGGCTTTCAGCAGTTCGGCGAGGACGGCGAGGCGATCGCCGTGGGCGATCCGATGAACCAGCCGGGTCTCAGCGTGGTCTTTCAGGGCTCGGCGCAGGAGTATCTGAACCTCACGGTGAAGTTCATCGTGGCTTTCGGCATGTGCTTCCAGCTGCCGGTCCTGCTGACCCTGATGGGCAAGGCGGGCCTCGTCAGCGCCGAGGGGCTTGGCAACGTGCGCAAGTATGCCGTGGTCGCGATCCTCGTTCTGGCCGCACTTGTGACGCCGCCGGACGTGATCACGCAGGTGATCCTCTTCGTGGTCGTCTACGGGCTTTACGAGGTCTCGATCTTCCTGGTCCGGCGCGTGGAAAAGACGCGCGAGGCCAAGCTGCGCGCCGAAGGCGTCTGGTTCGAGGACGATGACGATCCCGAAGCCGCCGAGGATTTCGGGGACATCGAGGCGGGTGACGAGGGCAGGGCCCGGTGAGTTCGGACCCGATGGAACGTATCGCCGCGGCGCTGGAGCGCATGGCTCCGGCGCCGCAGCCCGCACCGGACTTCGCCCGGGCCGCGGCCTTCGTCTGGCACGTCGCGCCCGACCGGCTGGAGCCTGTGGCGCGGGTGTCGCGGATCGACATCGGGCTTCTGGTCGGCGTCGACCGGTCGCGCGATACGCTGCTCGCCAACACCGCCCAGTTCGCCCGCGGCCTGCCGGCCAACAACGCCCTTTTGTGGGGTGCCCGTGGCATGGGAAAATCGAGCCTGGTCAAGTCGATCCATGGCGCTCTGAACGTAAAGCATGAAGACCTGAAGCTGGTCGAATTGCAGCGCGAAGACCTGCCCTCGGTCGGGCGCCTGCTCAACCTGCTGCGCGACCGCCCGCAGCGGTTCATCCTGTTCTGCGATGACCTGAGCTTTGGGCACGACGACGCCCATTACAAGAGTCTCAAGGCGGTGCTCGACGGCGGCATCGAAGGCCGGCCGGACAACGTGGTGCTTTATGCCACCTCGAACCGGCGTCACCTGATGCCGCGCGACATGATCGAGAACGAGCGTGGGTCGGCGATCAACCCCAGCGAGGCGGTCGAAGAAAAGGTCTCGCTCTCCGACCGGTTCGGGCTCTGGCTGGGCTTCCATCCCTGCGACCAGGACCAGTACCTGGCGATGATCCGCGGCTATTGCGATGCCTACGGGGTCAGCATCGACGACGAGACGCTGCGCGCCGAAGCCGTCGAGTGGCAGGCGACGCGCGGCGCGCGTTCGGGGCGCGTGGCCTGGCAGTATTTCACCGACCTCGCCGGGCGGCGCGGCGTTGCGCTCGATGCGCCGCGTGATGCGATCCCGGCCGGCTGAGCGCTACTGGAGATAGGGCAGCGGGTCGACGGAATCGAAGCCCTTGCGCACCTCGAAATGCACATAGGCGTCGCCGCCCGGACGCAGCTTGGCGATGTTCTGCCCGCGCGAGACGCTGTCGCCCTTCTTGACCGAGACGCCGTCGACATTGGCATAGACCGTCAGCAGGTTCGCATCGTGGCGCACCACGATGATCGGCACGCCGTCCGCGCTTTCGGTGATGGCCGCGACCGTGCCGCCCTCGGCGGCCTTCACCGGCGCGCCGGCGTTGCCCTTGATGTCGATGCCTTCGTTGCGGCCCTTGCTGTACTCGCGGATGATCGAGCCCGAGACCGGGAATACCATGCGCGCGTTGTTTCCGGCGCTCTGCTGCCCGACATCGGCGACGGGTTTTGCAGGTTGCGCGGGCTCGGCCGTCTTCAGCGGCGCCTCGTCGGCGGGCGGCAGCGGCGTGGCGGCACTGGGCGGCGTGGGCGTCGGCGATCCGGTTCCCGGGGCCGTGACGACGGCATCCGCGGTCGGTGCCGACGGCGGGTTCTGTTGCGCCACCGGGATCAGCAGGAACTGGCCCTCGCGCACCGCGAGGTTCGCACCGAGCCCGTTCCACTCGGCCAGCGACTTGACCGGGACCCCGTAAAGACGCGCGATGGAATAGGCCGTCTCGCCGCGCTCCACCCGGTGCCTTGCAGGCTCGGCGCCGCGCGGGGCGGGGGCCGCCTGCGCCGGGGGCAGGGCTGCGGTCTGCACGCCGGGCGACGTCGCGGGCGCGCGGTTGATGGCGTTGCCGGCCACCGTGGTGATGTCGACCGAGCCCGGCGAGCCTGCGGGCGGTTCGGCCACGCGGGTCGGCAGGGCCACGACTTCGCCGCGGCGCAGGGGGGCGGTCGGTTCGATGCCGTTGAACCGCGCGAGTTCGGCGGAGGAAAGGCCGAGCCGCGTGGCGATGCTCTGGACCGTGTCGCCCTGGTTGGCGACGGCGACCTGGTAGTTGGGATAGGAGATCACGCCTCGTGCATCCGGTTCAGGGCGCGCGGTGGTCTGGACCTGTGCCGCCTCGGCCGTCGAGAAGCCGCCGCCGAGGCCGCGCAGATCGTAGTCGAGCGGTTCGTTGCAGGCCGTGAGTGCTGCCAGCGCGACAACGCCAAGAGGCGCAAGGCGTCGGCGGGGCTGAATGGAGAACCCTGTCATCTGCTGTTCCTCATCTGTCGCCCTCGTGATCCTCCGGGGCGTGGTTTTGCCTCTTTATAGCAGCTTATCCGTCCTTGCCCAAGCCTTCGAGCAGCGGCACGAAGCGTACCGGGCGCAGTTCCTCGTAGTCGAAACCGCTGTCCTGCTTGCGCACCACGATCAGGTGCTGGACGGCGTCGGACTGGCCTACCGGCAGGACCATGATGCCGCCGACCTTGAGCTGCTCCATCAGCGGGCCCGGCGGGTCCTCGGCGGCGGCCGTCACCAGGATACGGTCGAAGGGAGCCTGGTCGGGCAGCCCGTGGCTGCCGTCGCCGGTGATCGTGGTGATGTTGGCAAGGCCCAGGTGGTCGAAGACGTCGCGGGCCTCGCGCACGAGGCGGCGGTGACGGTCGATGGTGTAGACGCGGCGCGCCAGCTTGCTGAGGATCGCCGCCTGGTAGCCCGAGCCGGTGCCGATCTCGAGCACCTTGTCGCGCGGGCTGACATGCAGCGCCTGGGTCATCAGCCCGACGACCGACGGCTGCGAGATGGTCTGGCCGCAGGCGATCGGCAGCGGCATGTCCTCGTAGGCGCGTTCCGAGAAGATGCCGCGGATGAATGGCCCGCGGTCGATCGCCTCCATCGCCGAGAGCACCCTACGGTCGGTGACGCCCTTCGAGCGCAGCGCGTAGAGGAACTGCATCTTGCGTTCGGCGTCGTCCGTCATGTCGCAATGCCTGCCAGAGCGTCCATCGTCTCGTGCGCGGTGAGATCGGCGCGCATCGGGGTGACCGAGATGTAGCCGTCGAGGTTGGCCGCGGCATCACTGCCGGGGTCGGTCGCGATCTGCTGGTCGCCGCCGCGGATCCACAAGAAGCGCCGCCCCGAGGGCGACAGGTGCGGCTCGGTCGAGAAGCGGGTGCCGCGCCGGTAGCCCTGCACGGCCAGCCGGGTGCCCTTGACCGCTTCGGCCGGGACGGGCGGGAAGTTGACGTTGTAGAACAGCCGGTAATCGGCGCCCTCGTCGGGGTCGTGGGCGAGGATGCGGCGCACGGTCTCGGCGCCATGCGCCGCGGCGGCCTCGAAAGGGTTGTCGAGCCCGGCATTGGCCGGCCCGTAGTATTGCGACAGCGCCACCGCGGGAATGCCTTGCAGGGCGGCTTCCATCGCGCCGCCGATGGTGCCGGAATACAGCGTGTTCTCGGCCGCGTTGTTGCCGCGGTTCACGCCGGAGAGCACCAGGTCGGGCGGCGCGTCGGCCATCACCTCGTGCAGGCCGGCGAGCACGCAATCGGCCGGCGAGCCTTCGGCGGCGTAGCGGCGCGTCTCCATCTCGATGATCATCATCGGGTGGGTGTAGCTGATGCAATGGCCGACGCCGGACTGCTCGAAGGCGGGGGCCACGGTCCAGACCTCGCCGCCGGGTCCGGCGAGATCGGTCGCGATATCCGCCAGGACCTTCAGTCCGGGCGCGTTTATCCCGTCGTCATTGGTGATGAGAATGCGCATCCGTCGCCCCTTTTGGCCTTGATAGGCGAGGGGGCAACGGGCGGCAAGCCGGGGCTGTGCGGCAGGGACGAATTCAACCGGTCTGGTGTGGCATCGCGAGCGGAACGACCGTCCGGAGCGCCGGTTTGCGCCTGCGGGAGCCTCCGGCGGGGATTCTTTCGAACCAGAGAGGGTGGGTCGTGTCTAGAGCGCGGCGAGGATCGCGGCAGCCTCGTCGGCGCAGGCCGAGAGCGCGGCGCGGTCCTCGCCGGGAAAGAAACGGGCGCGGGTGGCGGTGGGCATGGCCTGCGGGGCGCCGATGACGACCCGGGGTCCGGTGCGGGCGGTTTCGGCGGCCCAGCTGCGAGCCAGGGCGATCTGCGCGACCTTGGTCGCACCGTAGCTGCCGAAGAACTTCTCCCCCGCGCGCGGGTCCTCGAAGAAGACCGCAGTGCCCTCTGCGCCAAGCAAGGGGGCCACGAAACGGATCAGGCGTGCGGCAGCGGTGACGTTGCAGTCGACGGAATTGGCGAAATCCTTGCCGTCGAGGTGGTCGGCCGGGGCCAGCGGGGCAGCGTGCACCGCGCAGTGCAGCCAGAGGTGGAGCCTGCCCCAGCGGTCGTGGATGCTGCGACAGAGCGTCGCCATGGCGCCCTCGTCGGTCACGTCCATCGGCGCCAGGGTGGCGCTGCCGCCGCGCGCCTGGATGCGGTCGTCGAGCTCTTCCAGCGCGCCGGTGGTGCGGGCGACGGCGATGACGTGGTGGCTGGCGGCAAGCGCCTCGGCGAGCGCGGCGCCGAGGCCGCGCGAAGCGCCGGTGATCAGAGCGGTCTGCGTGTTCATGTTCGGGTGATGCGCGCGAATGGCGGCGGCGTCAATGCCCGGCCCGCGGCTCAGCTGTCGGGCAGGTGCAGGACGGTGTTGCGGCTGCCGCGGCGGAGCGCGATCTTGTCCTCGGCGATGGCGACGACGCGGGCGCCGCCGACCGTGTCGCCGGTCTCGACCCGGGCGATGCGCCCGTTCGACAGGCGCAGCAGCGCGCCCATCGCGCCGGGGCGCCCGAAGACGCCGATCAGGGTGGTGTTTTCGAAACGTACGCTGGTCGTGGCGTGTTTCGCCACGGTGGAATTGGTCTGTGATGCCATTTGAATGCCTTCGGGCCACCGCCTGCGGCGGAGCCCCGGTTCGGGAGGGGTTGGAGGGGTGACGCCGGGCGCTATCACGCGTGGCCGGGACGGCGAAAGTCGATTCGCAGGCGCTGCGCGAGGCTTTGCCGATGACCTTGGGTCAACTGCTGCCTATTCGGCGGCTTCCTTCATCCGGAAGCCCTGATCGATCTGGTCGGCCGGGGTGACGGGGTATTCGCCGGAGAAACAGGCGTCGCAATACTGCGGCTGCGCCGCGTCGCGACCGCGCGTCTCGCCGACGGCGCGATAAAGACCGTCGAGCGAGATGAAGCGCAGGCTGTCGACCTGCAGATGTTCGCGCATCTCGTCCTCGGACATGGTCGCGGCCAGCAGTTTTTCGCGCTGGGGGGTGTCGACGCCGTAAAAGCAGGGCCAGGCCGTCGGCGGCGAGGCGATGCGGAAATGCACCTCCTTGGCGCCGGCGTCGAGGATCATCTCCTTGATCTTGCGGCTGGTGGTGCCGCGCACCACCGAGTCGTCGACGAGGATCACCCGCTTGCCCTGGATCAGCGCGCGATTGACGTTGAGCTTGAGCCGGACGCCCATGTTGCGGATCTGCTCGGTGGGCTCGATGAAGGTGCGGCCCATGTACTGGTTGCGGATGATGCCCATCGCGTAGGGAATGCCGGACTCGAGGCTGTAGCCGATCGCCGCCGGCGTGCCGCTGTCGGGCACCGGGCAGACGATATCGGCGTCGACGGGGGTCTCCTTGGCCAGTTCGCGACCGATCGCCTCGCGGGTCTCGTAGACCGAACGCCCGCCGAGGATCGAGTCGGGGCGCGAGAAATAGACGTGTTCGAAGATGCAGAAGCGCGGCTTGCGCGGACGGAAGGGAAAGGCGCTTTCCACGCCCTCGGCGGTGATCACCACCATTTCGCCGGGTTCGATCTCGCGCACGAACTCGGCGCCGATGATGTCGAGCGCGCAGGTTTCCGAGGCGAGCACCCAGGCGCCGGCGCCCGCCGCGCCGACGCGGCCCAGCACAAGCGGGCGCACGCCCAGCGGATCACGTACGCCGATCAGCTTGGTGCGGGTCATGGCAACGATCGAGAAGGCGCCCTCGACCCGTCGCAGCGCATCCTCCATGCGTTCGGGGATATTGCGTTGCAGCGAGCGGGCCATCAGGTGGATGATGCATTCGCTGTCCGACGAGCTCTGGAAGATCGAGCCGCGCTCGATCAGTTCCCGGCGCAGCGCGTTGGCGTTGGTGATGTTGCCGTTGTGCGCGATCGCGGCGCCGCCCATGGCGAACTCGCCGAAGAAGGGCTGCACGTCGCGGATCGCGGTCTGGCCCTTGTTGCCGGCTGTGGAATAGCGCACGTGTCCGATGGCGAGCGATCCGGGCAGGGTCTCCATCACCGACTGCGAGGTGAAGGTGTCGCGCACGTAGCCGAAACGCCGCGCGGACTGGAACCCGGCCGCGGCATCGTAGCTGACGATGCCGCCGGCCTCCTGTCCGCGGTGCTGCAGGGCGTGCAGGCCGAGGGCCACGAAACTGGCCGCGTCGGCGACGCCCAGCACACCGAAGACCCCGCATTCCTCGCTGAGCTTGTCCCCATCGCCCGCGTCGCGCAGGTAGGACGTGTCGAACGGGTTGGCGGGGGGCATGATCTTGGACAAGGGCGCGCTCCGAATCCGGTGGGCTTGGTCCACTATGTAGGGATTGGTGTGTCCACTGTCACGAGTCGAAGCCGATTGCCAGCGCAAATGCGGACGCCGGAGACACGCCTGCCGCGGGATCAGTCGCGACGGGTCGGGAACGCGGCGCTGTGGCACGGCGCAGCCTGCGCGGGCGCGCGTCGGTGATGCCGGTCAGGGGACCACGGAGCGGGGCGGCAGGTACCGCGCGGTCTCGGGTGGTGACGCACGCAGAGGGGCGCCGTGGGCCCTTTTCATCAACGTCGGGGGCCCGTGGGTCCGGTCGTCGCCGAGGTGCTCGAAGTGCCATCTCTCGGCATCGGGTACGGACGATACATGGATCAGGGCCCCGGTTTCCGCATAGACGGGTTGCGTTTTGTCGAAAATGAACTCGACCACTTCACGAGCCGGTCAACAGGATTTCCAACCTTCGCGACCGGTCGGCGCGATTTTGCCTGTCATGTCAGCGGGTTGTCGCGAAGATCTCAGGTTTCCACAGACGCCTCGTTCGCCGTCAGGCGCTGCAGGAGGCGACCAGCGTCTCGTAGCGCGTGGTCAGCCAGCCCAGGGCTTCTTCGGGGTTGGTTTCCTCGATCTGCTGGGTGAAGCGGCTGAACACGGCGGACGACCGGCTCTCGTCGACGATCGTGTAGGACTGGCTGGTGATCACGGTTTCGTAGACGAAGAAGGCGATGGCCACGAGCAGGACGCCACGCACGACGCCGAAGAGAAAGCCGAGCCCCTGGTCGACGCCGCCGAGCGCCGAGCGCTGCACGACGGTCGAGAACAGCGGCGTGAAGAGCGAGACGATAATCAGCGCGACGGCAAAGACCAGCGTGAAGGCGGCAATGATCGACAGTTCGCAGCTGTCAGACAGGAATTCACCGACGACGGGCAATTCGCGCACGATGGGTTCGACCTGCGGGGCGAAAAGGAACCCGAGGACCGCCGCGGCGACCCAGCCGACGATCGCCATGATCTCGCGCACGATCCCGCGCCCGTAGGCCAGCAGGGCCGACAGCACGATGACCAGCGCGACCACGCCGTCGATGATGGTGAAACCTTCCATACGCTTCTTGCCTTTCGCTTGTGACGCTCACCCGGCGCCAAAGATCTCGCCGACAAAGCCGGTCAGGTCGGACATGGTGGCGAGGTTGATGCCCCGCACGCCGCTCGCCTTGCCGCCTGCCGGGGCGATGGCGGAGGTGAAACCAAGTTTTTGCGCTTCTTTCAACCGCAATTCGGTCTGGGCGGCGGGACGCAACGCACCGGAAAGAGAAATCTCGCCGAAAACCACCGTGTCCGCAGGCAGGGCCGAGTCTTCGCGCGCCGAAAGCAGTGCGGCCGCCACCGCCAGATCGGCCGCAGGCTCGCCGACCTTCAGCCCGCCGGCGACATTGAGATAGACGTCGAGCCCGGCGAAGGGGATGCCACAGCGCGCCTCGAGCACGGCGAGGATCATCGCAAGCCGCCCGCCATCCCATCCGACGACCGTGCGGCGCGGCTGCGAATGCGGGGTCGGCGCGACCAGCGCCTGGAACTCGACCAGCACGGGCCGCGTGCCCTCGATCCCGGCGAAGACCACCGATCCCGCCGCCGGCTGGCCGCGTTCCGACAGGAACAGCGCCGAGGGGTTCTGGACCTCGGCGAGCCCCGCGCCGGTCATCTCGAAGACACCGATTTCGTCCGCCGGTCCGAAGCGGTTCTTTACCGCGCGCAGGATGCGGAACTGGTGGCCGCGCTCGCCTTCGAAATAAAGGACCGTGTCGACCATGTGCTCGACCACGCGGGGCCCTGCGATCTGGCCTTCCTTGGTGACGTGACCCACGAGGATCACCGAAATGCCCTTGCGCTTGGCGAAACTTGTCAGTTCGTGCGCGGCGGCCCGCACCTGGCTGACCGAGCCCGGCGCGCTTTCGACGTTGTCGGCCCACATGGTCTGGATCGAGTCGATGATGGCGAGCCCGGGCTTCTCTGCCTCGAGCGTGGTCAGGATGTCGCGCAGGTTGGTCTCGGCGGCCAGTTGCACAGGCGCGTCCGCCAGCCCAAGACGTTTGGCGCGCATCCGCACCTGCGCGCTGGCCTCTTCGCCCGAGACGTAGATCGTCTTGAGCCCGGCACGCGCGAACTGCGCCGCGGCCTGCAGCAGAAGGGTCGACTTGCCGATGCCCGGATCGCCGCCGACGAGGATCGCCGAGGCGGGGACCAGGCCACCGCCCAGCACGCGGTCGAGTTCCTCAATCCCGGACCGTGCGCGCGGCGGCGGCGCCTCTTCCGTCGCGAGGTCGGTCAGGGTCACCGTGCTGCCGCGCTTGGCCCCGAGCGATTTCGCGGGCCCGGTCGAGATGCCTGCGTCCTGCTGGATGGTATTCCAAGCGCCGCAAGCCTCGCAGCGCCCGGACCACTTGGAATGGACTGCGCCGCAGGCCGTGCAGGAGTAGGAGGGAGATTTCGCCATGCGCCCCTAGATGCCTCAGAGGCGGCGGGTGGGCAACGCCAATGTCACCGTTGCCCGCGCTCGGTGCGCCAGCCGATCCAGAGCGACGCCAGGATCAGCGCGGTGAAGAGATAGAGCCCCCAGGCGACCTCGACGCGGCCCACGCCGACGCCCTTCGCGATCACCACGTAAAGCGCGATGAGGAAGATGTCGGCCATCGCGAGCCGCCCGACGAGCGCGAGCGGCCGCGCCAGCCATGCCGGGGCACGGCCAAACTGCACGAGAGCCAGTCCAATGGTCTTGGCGTAGGGCGCTATGAAACCGAAGAGACCGACAACGAGGGCGAGGAAGACATCGCTGTCCCACAGCGCGCGAAATCCCGTCACCACCGAGATCTCCGACAGCGAGAAGAACGGAAGCAATCCCGCGCGCAGCAGCGGGGCAGTCCAGGCGACGGGATAAAGAACGAGCAGGGCGAGGGTCAGCCAGCGCATGGCGGCAGGCATGGAACCGCCGCCCGAGGCTGTCAAGCCGATGCAGCTATGGACCGGGCTGCAGGCTCGGAAACGGGCGCGTGGCGGTGCCTTCGCGTCAGGCGCGCAGGCTGGCTCAACGTTTTGACTCGCCTGAGGAATGGGAGGATACTTGGCGCAACCGCGCCGAGGGAGACGGCCCGACCGGGTCGGCGGCGCGACAGACGGGAGGGCATATGGGCAAGCACGTTCTGCTGGTGGAGGACGAGGCCAACATCATCGAGGCGATCCGCTTCCTGCTGAGCCGCGACGGCTGGCAGGTCGACACCCACGCAAACGGCGCCGATGCCGTCGAGGTAATCCGCGACATGGCCCCCGATCTGGTGGTGCTCGACGTCATGCTGCCCGGACGCAGCGGCTTCGACATCCTGACCGATTTGCGCGCCGACCCCGAGACGGCCGAACTGCCGGTGCTGATGCTGACGGCCCGCGGCCAGAGCCGGGACCGGGACCTCGCCGAGAAAGCCGGCGTGAGCCGTTTCATGACCAAGCCCTTCTCGAATGCCGAGGTGCTCAAGGCGGTGCGGGACCTGGTGAGCCTACAGCAGCAGCGGGCCTGAGCCCGTGGCGCGCGGACGCTCGCCCCTGTTTCTCGAGCGCCGTGGCTACCGTGTGCGCCGGCTGATGGACGCAGTGCGGTTCTGGCCGGTCATCGGCCTCGTGCTCTGGATGTTGCCCTTGCTCTGGCCGCGCGCGGATGCGCCGGACCCGATGCCCATGTCCGAGGCGCTGATCTACCTCTTCGGGGTCTGGATCGTGCTGATCGCAGGCTCGCTGCTGGCCTGGGTGCTGCTGCGCCGCGCGCCGCAGCAGACCGAGCCTGACCCGCCCCGGCAGGATCGCGGCTGATGGCCTCTCTCAATACGCTGATAGTCGTCTGCCTGGCCTATGTGGCCTTCCTGTTCGGCGTCGCCTTCGCCACCGAACGCGCCGGGGTGCGGGGGCGCGCGGGGTGGCTGTTGCGCTCGCCGTTGGTCTACACGCTGTCGCTGTCGATCTACTGCACCGCCTGGACCTTCTACGGCGCCGTCGGTTATGCCGCGCGCTCGGGGCTGGAATACGTCACGATCTACCTCGGGCCCAGCCTGGTGATGGTCGGCTGGTGGTGGGTGCTGCGGCGTCTGGTGCGGATCGGGCGCAGTCACCGCGTCACCTCGATCGCCGACCTGATTTCCTCGCGCTACGGCAAGTCCAACACGCTCGCCATCGTGGTGACACTCATGGCCGTGATCGGCGTCACGCCTTACATCGCCCTTCAACTTCAGTCGGTGACACTGTCGCTGGGCATTTTCGCGGGATCGGAAAGCGCCGCCGCCATCGACACCGCTGCCGCCGCCTTCTGGGTCGCGGTGGGGCTGGCGCTTTTCACCGTGCTTTTCGGCACCCGCAACCTCAACGCCAACGAACGCCACCACGGCGTGGTCATCGCCGTGGCCGTCGAGGCGGTGGTCAAGCTGATCGCGCTTCTTGCCGTCGGCATTTTCGTGGTCTGGGGCGTCGCCGGCGGGCTCAAGGACACGCTGGCCCGCATCGACGCCTCGCCCATCGGTGTCTGGCAGACCGAGGGTAGCCGCTGGGCGACACTGACCATTCTTTCCGCCGCCGCCTTCCTCTGCCTGCCGCGCATGTTCCAGGTCATGGTGGTCGAGAACGACGACGAGAACCACCTCAAGATCGCAAGCTGGGCTTTCCCGCTTTACCTGATGCTGATGAGCCTCTTCGTCGTGCCGATCGCCGTGGTCGGGCTCGACCTGCTGCCGCCGGGATCGAACCCGGACCTTTTCGTGCTCTCCGTCCCACTCAGCCAGGGCCGCGAGCAGCTGGCCATGCTGAGTTTTCTCGGCGGCTTCTCCTCGGCCACCTCGATGGTGATCGTTGCCACGCTGGCGCTCTCGACGATGGTATCGAACCACGTGGTCATGCCGATCTTCCTCGCGATCGGGCAGGGCGGTGCGACGCAATCCGGTGACGTGCGTCACGTGGTCATCATGGCGCGGCGCCTGTCGATCCTCGTGATCATCGCGCTGGGATACGTCTACTACCGCGCCTCGGGCGGCTCGGGGGCGCTGGCGGCCATCGGGCTCATCTCCTTCGCCGGTGTCGCCCAGTTCCTTCCCGCCGCAGTGGGCGGCATCTTCTGGCGCGGCGCCACGCGCGCCGGGGCGCTGGCCGGCCTCGTCACGGGCTTCGCGGTCTGGGTCTACGCGATGCTGCTGCCCAGCTTCGGTCCCGGCGCGCTCATGGGCGAGGCGCTGCTGTCACAGGGTCCCTGGGGCATCGGCTGGCTGCGCCCGCAACAGCTGTTCTGGAGTCCCGGGCTCGATCCCACGGTGCATGCCGTGTTCTGGAGCCTGTCGCTCAACGTCGTGGTCTTCGCCTTCGTGTCGATGCTGACCTTTCCGCAGCCCATCGAACGGTTGCAGGGCGCGCAATTCGTCAACGTCTTCGACCATTCCGGCCCGACGCGCGGCTGGAACGCCTCGGTGGCCGAGAGTGAAGACTTGATGATCATGGCCCAGCGGATCCTCGGCGCGGACGAGGCGCGGACGTTCTTCCAGGACGCCGCGCGCGCGCAGGGGCTTGACGGGCACTTGCCGGAACCGACGCCCGAGTTCGTCGAGCGCCTCGAGCGCACGCTCGCCGGCTCGGTGGGGGCGGCCACGGCGCACGCCATGATCGGCCAGATCGTCGGCGGCACCTCGGTATCGGTGCGCGACCTGCTGGCGGTGGCCGACGAATCCGCGCAGATGCTGGAGTATTCCAGCCAGCTCGAAGCCAAGTCGCGCGAGCTCAGCCAGACGGCGGCCCAGCTGCGCGACGCCAACGCCAAGTTGACCCAGCTGTCGCTGCAAAAGGACGCCTTTCTCAGCCAGATCAGTCACGAGCTGCGCACGCCGATGACCTCGATCCGCGCGTTTTCCGAGATTCTGCGCGATCACGACGGGTTGCAGTCCGCGGAAAAGGCGAAATACGCCGGCATCATCCACACCGAGGCGATCCGCCTGACGCGCCTGCTGGACGATCTGCTCGACCTGTCGGTGCTGGAGAACGGGCAGGTGGTGCTGAACCGGCAGTCCGGAACGCTCGACGCTGTGCTCGACCACGCGATCACCACCGCGCAGGCCAGCGAGACGCGCCCGCTGACGATCGTCCGCGACCGCGCCGCCGAGCGGATCGCGCTCGACACCGATCTCGACCGGCTTGCGCAGGTCTTCATCAACCTCATCACCAACGCCCAGAAGTATTGCGCCGCCGACGTGCCCGAACTGCGTATCGAGGTGCGGGCCGGCGACGACAGCGTCGAGGTCGACTTCATCGACAATGGCGCGGGCATCCCCGAGGACGCCCGCGAAATGATGTTCGAGAAGTTCTCGCGTATCGGCGCCACCGACAGCAACGGCGCGGGCCTCGGCCTTGCGATATGCCGCGAGATCATGGGCCGGCTCGGCGGCGACGTGATCTACCGGGACGGCACCGGGGGCACGGCCTTCCGGGTCATCCTGCCGCGCCCGCGGGCACTTGCCGCGCAATAGGCGACGGCGCCCGTTTCGGTGAAAGGCAATGGTAACCAATGCCCGCTATGCCGGTTTCCGGACAGTCTTTCGCCTCCGGGTGACTTGCGAAACGGGACGGTGAGCCGCCGATGTCAGCATTGCAGCGCATGGCCCGCTCGGGCCGGGAGGAACATCAGGCGCGGGCCATGTCCGTGCCCAAGGCGATGCGTCTTGCTGTGGCGCGCTCGGCGGACCGGATGCTCAACCTCGCCCTCGCGGTGATCGGCGCCACCAAGGAGCTTGCCGAGGCGGTGGACGCCATGGAAGGTCTCGATGGGAGTGGTCTGATGCTGCTGCTCGACGGACCGGACCGGACGGTGGGCGCTGCGGTGCTCGACGCGAACCTCGTCACCGCGCTGATCCAGCAGCAGACCACCGGCAAGGTGCTGCCCGACACGCCGCCCGAGCGGGCGTTCACCGCGACCGACGCGGCGCTCTGCGCGCCGCTGGTCGATGACGTGCTCGCCGGCGCCACGGCGCTGCTCGAAACTGCCGAGGATCGTGAGGTGCTAGATGGGTTTGCCTATGGCGCGCGCGTCGACAACCAGCGGCTCCTCGAACTGGCGCTCGAAGCCCCGGTCTATGCGATCGTGCGCACCACGATCGATATTGCCGGGGGCCTGCACCAGGGCGCCTTGACCCTCTACCTGCCGAGGCCCGAGCGGCGCCAGCGCGCCAGACCGCGCATCAAACGCGCGCCGCAGGC
This sequence comes from Roseobacter sp. FCG-D35, assembly GCF_033436665.1. NCBI lineage: Bacteria > Pseudomonadati > Pseudomonadota > Alphaproteobacteria > Rhodobacterales > Roseobacteraceae > Roseobacter > Roseobacter sp. FCG-D35. The sequence continues at coordinate 565,176 of NZ_JAWQFO010000001.1, read as the reverse complement.
GGAGGCGCCGACCGAACTCTCGCCGATGCACCAGGTCGTGCTGTCCCTCAACGCCGACCTGTCGGTGGTGCTGCACCGCTTCCGCATGCCGTTCTCGCGGCTTTCCGCACTGTCGCCGGGCGATTGCGTCCCGCTGCCACACGACGCGTTCCCGGAGGTCGAGCTTTGCGTGCCGGGCGGGCGCGTGCTGACCCGTGGAACGCTGGGGCAGGCCAAGGGACGGCGCGCGCTGCGCCTGTCCGCGCTGTCCGGACCGGCAAGTCACACTCTGACCGCGAATGAGGCGGCGGATTTTGCGGGCGACGCGGACGGCATGACCCTCGACGGAGAGCTTGCAAGCCTCGACGGTCCGGGCTCCGAAGGGCTGCCGGAGATGCCCGACATCGACACGTTGCCAGAGCTTGGCGATCTGCCCGACCTCGAGACTGCCACGGCATCCGATGAAGCGTCGGATCCCGGGGCGCTGTCGGGGCTTGGGGACTTGCCGGATCCGGATACGCTGGCCGATCTGCCAGACCTCCCCGATTTGCCCGATCTGCCGGATCTGTCTGATCTGCCCGAACTCGACGCGCTGCCCGACCTCGACGCCAACAGCTAGGCGTCGCGTCCGGGTGACCGGCACGCGCCGTGCAAGGCGCTGGCCGATCCTGTCGGGGCGCGTCAGCCGCGTCCGCGGGTCTCGAAGCGTGGCAGCATGGCCGAGAAATCCCGGCCGCGGCCGTCCTCGTCCTCGACGAAGCGCCGGTAGAGGTCGTGCGCGAGCGCCCCCATCGGCGTGTCGGCATTCGACGCCTCGGCCGCCTGCTGGCTGAGCCCGAGGTCCTTGAGCATCAGTTCCGCGGCGAATCCCGGCGTGTAATCGTTGTCGGAGGGCGAGGTCGGTCCGACGCCGGGCGCCGGGCAATAGGTATTCATCGACCAGGAAGACCCCGAAGAGGTCGAGACCACGTCGAACATCTTCTGACGGTCGAGACCGAGCTTGTCGGCCAGCGCGAAGGCCTCGCAGGTGGCGATCATGGTGACACCGAGGATCATGTTGTTGCAGATCTTGGCCGACTGGCCGGCTCCGGCGGCACCGCAATGCACCGCCTTCTGGCCCATGATGTCAAAAAGCGGTTCCGCCCGGGCGAAGGCCGCCTCCGAGCCGCCGGCCATGAAGGTCAGCGTGCCTGCGGCCGCCCCGCCGATGCCCCCCGAGACCGGTGCGTCCACCACCTCGATCCCGCGTCGGGCAGCATCCTCAGCGACCGCCCTTGCGCTCTCCACGTCCACCGTCGAGCAGTCGACAAGCAGCGCGCCTTCGGACATTGCGGGCAGGATGTCGGCCGCGACATTGCGCAGGATGCCTCCGTTCGGCAGCATCGTGATAACGACCTCTGCCCCGTCCGCCGCCGCAAGTGCACTGTCGGCTTTCGCCACGCCCTCGGGCATGGGCGCCGCCAGGTCGAAACCGGTCACCGCGTGACCCGCCGCGACCAGGTTGCGCGCCATCGGCGCGCCCATGTTGCCCAAGCCGATGAAGCCGATCTTCATGGTGTCTCTCCCCCTCGATGTCGTGTTGCTCGGCGCTCAGCGCCGCGCCAGATCCTCGAGCGCGGGCCGCAGGTTCTCGAGGTCGTAGCCTCCGCCGCGGGCCGCCGCGATGATGTCGTCGACCGGCATCTCGCCCGCCGACCCCAGCGCCCAGGCGATGGTCGAACGCGTGCCGGAGGCGCAATAGGCCAGCACGGGTCCTTCGGACTGCGCCGCCAACGCCTTGTTCCGCGCGATCACGTCGGGCGTCATGGTCTGATGGGTCAGTGGCTGCTGCGCGAAACCCAGCCCGGCGGCCTCCGCCGCCGCGCCGATGGACCCGGCCTGGTGGCTGGGCGGCACCTCGGCATCGGGCCGGTTGCACAGGATCATCGTGATACCGGCGGCGGCGATCTCGGGCATGTCCTCGGCGGAGATCTGCGGGGCGGCGAAGAAGCGGGGCGTGATCTGGCGAATGTCCATGGCGCGAACCGTTACGTCAGCGCCGGGTTTCTGTCCAGACGGTTGCGGACCGGCGGCGCGGTACACATGCCGGCCAGCATCGAGACCAGGAACACAAGCCCGCCCGTGCCGCCGTAGCTCAGCGAGGCGATGGCCGGTCCGGGGCAGAGGCCGACAAGCCCCCAGCCGACGCCAAAAAGCACGGCCCCGACGATCAGCGCGCGGTCGATCTCGCGCCCCGCAGGCCCGGGGAAACGGCCACCGGCGAGCGGTTGCCGGGTGCGCGACAGCATCCAGGCCACGGCCATCGGGATCAGAGCACCGCCCATCACGAAGGCCAGCGTCGGATCCCAGGCGCCGAAGACGTCGAGAAAGCCGCGGGTCTTCTCGGTGTTTGTCATGCCCGAAAGGTGCAGCCCGGCCCCGAAAAGGCCGCCGGCAACGAGTGCGAAAAGAAGGCGCATGGCTCAGACCCCCAGAACGGTACGACCGAATGTGACGGCAAGCACGCCGGCGCCCATGTAGATCAGCGTGGCGATGATGCCGCGTGGCGACAGGCGCGAGATACCGCAGACCCCGTGGCCCGAAGTGCAGCCGTTGCCGATACGGGTGCCGATGCCGACGAGAAGACCGGCGAGAATGATGACCGCCCAGTTGCCGGTGATGTTGGTATCGGCGCCGGTGGGTCCGGCGAGTTGCAGCGCGGCAGGTACGGCGACGAGGGCGGCAAGAAAGGCGAGGCGTTCGAGTGCCGTGTCGCGGGCGCTGCCGTCGACCAGCCCGCCGACGATGCCGCTTGCGCCCATGATGCGGCCGTTGCCGAGCAGGTAGACCGCTCCGGCCAGCCCGATCAGCCCGCCGCCGATCAATCCCCAGATCCAGTCGGTCGGCATCGTCCTGTCCCTTTCGATAACATCTACTTGCGGGCGCATCGCGCCATCCGCTTATTACATATCAATTATTGAATATGTTTCAAGCCCCGGATGCCGGGTCAGCCGAGCGAGATGCCGAGGATGACGAGCATCAGGCCGATCACCGACAAAAGGAGCGCGCCGAGGTTGACCGGCAGCACGCGTTGCAGGAGCGCCTTCATCTCGGCGTCCTCAAGCCCGGCACGCTTGGCGCGGGCGACGCGCAGAATGCACCAGACGATGCCGGCGAGGCCCAGCAGCGACACGGCGGCACCGCCCCAGAGGAGCAGATCGAGGATCGGGGAGGGCGCTTCGGATTCCATGACCCCGGGCTACCGAAAGCGCCCGCCGCTGGCAAGGCGGTGCGCCGCCTCGGGCCGGCGAAGGCGCTTGCAGGGGAAGGGTGGTGGCTGTAGTCAGGCGCGATCCCCCGTGAGCAGACCGCATGAAGGAGCCGACATGAGCGACAGTGCCACCGACGACGTTCTCGAATCGCAGCAGGATGCGACCTATCGAGTCACCTCCAACGAGTTGCGCCAGTTCGTCGAGCGGATCGAACGGCTCGATGCCGAGAAGAAGGACATCGCCGAGCAGCAGAAGGAAGTCATGGCCGAAGCCAAGGCGCGCGGCTACGATACCAAGGTCCTGCGCAAGGTCATCGCGCTGCGCAAGCGTGAGCCGGACGACATCGCCGAAGAAGAGGCGGTTCTCGAGATGTACAAGCAGGCACTGGGCATGTAGGTCCGGCCGTACCGGGCGAGCGTGACGCGCGCGCGGGGCACCAACAGGCGTCAGAAAGGCACATCCGATGCGCATGCGCGACACCTTCCTCAAGCCGATGCACCCTGAAGGCCGCGTCTTCGTGGGCGTCTTCGCCGCCATCACGCTGGTTCTGTTCCTGATCTGGGAACCGCTGGGCTGGATCGGCGTCGGCCTCACGGTCTGGTGCTACTACTTCTTCCGTGACCCCGAGCGGATCAGCCCGATCGGCGATGACCTCGTGATCAGCCCCGCCGACGGCGTCGTGTCGCTGATCGAGCCTGCGGTGCCGCCGGCCGAGCTTGGCCTGCCCGATAAACCTCTGACGCGGGTCAGCGTCTTCATGAACGTCTTCAACTGTCACGTGAACCGCGCTCCGGTGCAGGGTACGGTCAGTGCGGTCGCCTATCGCCCGGGCAAGTTCTTCAACGCCTCGCTCGACAAGGCCAGCGAAGACAACGAACGCAATTCCGTCGCCATCGAGATCGCCGACGGGCGCCAGATCGCCGTGGTCCAGATCGCCGGGCTGGTGGCGCGGCGTATCGTCTGCTGGGTGGAAGAGGGGCATTTCCTCGAGGCCGGCGAGCGGTTCGGGCTGATCCGCTTCGGATCGCGGCTCGACGTCTACCTGCCGGAAGGGGTCGAGCCCCGGGTGCGCATCGGCCAGACCATGGTCGCCGGCGAGACGGTGATCGCGCGGCTCGACGAGGGCTGAGGCGATGGCCCGGCGCGACATTCCGCTGACCAACATCCTGCCGAACCTGATGACGGTGACGGCGATCTGCGCCGGGTTGACGGCGATCCGCTACGGGTTGCAGGGCAACTTCGAGTTCGCGGTGCTGCTGATCCTGCTGGCGGCGATCCTCGACGGTCTCGACGGGCGTCTCGCGCGGCTGCTCGACAGCGACAGCGCGGTGGGCGCCGAGCTCGATTCGCTCGCCGACTTTCTCAACTTCGGCGTGGCACCCGGGCTGCTGCTTTACTTCTGGGCGCTCTCCGAAACCCCGCGCCTGGGCTGGATCGCAGTGCTGATCTACGCGGTCTGCTGCGTGCTGCGCCTTGCGCGCTTCAATGTGAGCGCGAAATCCGGCGAGGCCGGCGAGGATGCGTATTTCGTCGGCGTGCCCAGCCCTGCGGGCGCGATGCTGGTCCTGCTGCCGATGTTCGTGTCCTTCGCCTTCGACAGCGCACCGTTTCACGGCCACCTGCTGTCGCTTTACATGGCGATCATCGGCGCGCTGCTGATCAGCAAGGTGCCGACCTGGTCGTTCAAGCGGCTGCACATCCCGCAGGACCGCGTGCGCTACATTCTCGTGGCCTTCGCCTTCGCCGGGGCCGCGGTTCTGACCTATCCCTGGATCACCCTTGTCGTCGGGACTCTGGGCTATGTCGGCGTGGTGATCTGGTCGCTGGTGCGGCGCGGGCGCGGCTGATCCGTCAGGGCAGCAGCAGGCGCAGGCCCGGAATCTCTTCGACCCGCTCCATGTCGGCGTCGTAGAGGTCGGACATCTCGGACACGAGGTCCTGGCTCCAGCCCGGCATGTCGACTTCCTCTTCGAGCGTCTCGGCGATGGCGAAGCGGTCTAGAAAGGCCCGCATCACGCGCCGCTTGCGGCCGTCCGACAGCGCGTCGTGGGTCTTGAGGTAGGCCCGGAACCGCGCCATCCCCTCCGGTGACATGATCGAAGACAGAAGATCGAACGCGCCCACGATCTTCTCGCCCGGTTCAAGCCCGGCCATGTCGCGGATGATCTCGGCCCAGAGCAACGGCGCATCCTCGTTGCACCAGACGGTCATCGGCAGTTCCGGCAGGGCCTCGCGGACACGGTTCAGCATGTCGGACCAGCGCACCTTGCGCGGGTCGACCCCGTCCATGAAATCGGCCAGTTCCTCGCGCGGCGACTGGCCGAAACAGGCCGGCAGAAAGCTCGCCGGGTTGCGCAGCGCCATGTAGAGGTGAACCTCCTCGCCACGGAAGAGGTCCGAGACATGCACCAGCCGCTCCGGCGCGGTCACATACAGCAGCCCGTTGCGCAAGGCGGCGCGCGGCGCGCCGAAAAGGTGCGGATGCGACAAGATCAGCCGCTCGGCGCTTTCGTCGTCGAGAATCGCGTCGAGCAGGATGTCGTGTGCCTCTGTGGCTGCCGGCGCGTCGCGCAGCGCGAACATCGCGTCGCGCAGCAGTTGTCGGTAGCGCCCGGGCCCCGGCACGGCGGTGCCGCGCCGGGCGAAATCCTCCTTGTTGCGCAGCAGGCATTTCATGAGGCGGTCTTCCTCGGTGAAATGCGCGCCGGCGTGCAGTATCAGTTTCATATCTCTCCGGCATCCACCCCGCGATCCCACCGAGGCTAGCGGCAGGTCCGATGCAGCGGAAGTCGAAATGACGCCTCGGCGGCACGCGGAGTCGCGGTGTGCCGCGCCTAGTGGCCGGACCGCGCGGAACGCGGCCGCAAAAGGCCGCGCGCGCCCGCTGGGACCCCTTGCGCAGGCCGGTCCCTGCACATAGAAGGGCGGAAATTTTCGATACCCGTGTCCCGGCCGTCCGGGGCACCCTTGATGCTATGGAGCACTTATGCAGGTCACCGAGACGCTGAACGAAGGTCTGAAACGCGGCTATCTGATCACGCTGTCGGCAGCGGAGCTGGACGCCAAGGTCAACGAGAAGCTCGCCGAAGCGCAGCCCGAGATCCAGATGAAGGGCTTTCGTAAGGGCAAGGTGCCGATGGCGCTGCTGAAAAAGCAGGTCGGCCAGCGCGTGATGGGCGAAGCGATGCAGGAGACCATCGACGGCGCGATGTCGGATCACTTCGAGCAGAGCGGCGACCGCCCGGCCATGCAGCCGCAGGTCAAGATGACCAACGATGACTGGAAGGAAGGCGACGACGTCGAGGTCGAGATGTCCTACGAGGCGCTGCCCGACATCCCCGAGGTCGAGCTTGGCGGCATCGAGATCGAGAAGCTGGTGGTCAAGGCCGAGGATGCCGCGATCGACGAGGCGCTGGGCAACCTTGCCGAGACCGCGCAGGGCTTCAAGTCGCGCAAGAAGGGCTCCAAGGCCAAGGACGGCGACCAGGTCGTGATCGATTTCGTCGGCAAGGTCGACGGCGAGGCCTTCGAAGGTGGTGCCGCCGAGGACTACCCGCTGGTGCTGGGTTCGAACTCGTTCATCCCGGGCTTCGAAGAGCAGCTTGTCGGCGTCAAGGCAGGCGAAGAGAAGTCCGTGACGGTCACCTTCCCCGAGAACTACCAGGCCGAGAACCTCAAGGGCAAGGAAGCGACCTTCGACTGCACCGTCAAGGACGTGAAAGAGCCGGTCGCGGCCGAGATCGACGACGAGCTGGCCAAGAAGTTCGGCGCAGACGACCTCGCCGCGCTCAAGACCCAGATCGCCGAGCGGCTCGAATCCGAATACGCGGGTGCGGCGCGCGCGGTGATGAAGCGCGGCCTGCTAGACAAGCTCGACGAGCTGGTCAGCTTCGACCTGCCGCCGTCGCTGGTCGAGGCCGAGGCCAAGCAGATCGCGCACCAGCTCTGGCACGAGGACAACCCCGAGCACCAGGGCCACGATCATCCCGAGATCGAACCGAGTGACGAGCACAACAAGCTTGCCGAGCGCCGTGTGCGGCTGGGCCTGCTGCTCGCCGAGCTTGGCCAGAAGGCCGAGGTTTCGGTGTCAGACGCCGAAATGACACAGGCGATCATGAGCCAGGCGCGCCAGTATCCGGGGCAGGAGCGCCAGTTCTTCGAGTTCGTGCAGAACAACCAGCAGATGCAGCAGCAGTTGCGCGCGCCGCTCTACGAGGACAAGGTCATCGACCACATCGTCGAACAGGCGAAGGTGTCGGAAAAGACCGTGACCAAGGACGAGCTGCAAAAGGCCGTCGACGCGCTCGACGAAGAGGGCTGAGCCCGAAACGTCTGTCGTCGGCGGTGCGACCGCCTGGCAGGAGGCCGCGCCTCAAGAATTAGAAGCCTGCCGGAGACAATCCGGCAGGCTTTTTCGTGACCTGACCCACGCTTGGACTCGAGGGTCGCCTGTCAGCGGATGATGCCGCAGGCGATCTTGGGGCCGCTCTTGCCGTCCACGTCCTCGCCGACGTGAAGCATCAGAGAGCGTCCGCGGATCTCTTCGAGCGTGAACCGGTCGTGCACGAAGCTGGTGTCGGAGGTTTCGTCCGCTCCGACATGGAACGCCTGCAGATCTCCTACCGGCAGGGCGGATGCATCCGGGTCGGGCATCTCCATCGTCGCCGCGACCATCTTGTGGCCGGCATGCGGATCCGCGTCGGTCTGGTCCATGTTGTCGGCCATGGTGGCCGCTTCGGTGTCCGAGGCGTCGTCTGCCTCGACCGCGGTGTCCTGCGCCGGCATCACGTGACCTGCGTGGTGTCCTTCACCCATCTCGTGACCGTAATGTGCACCGGCCAGGCCACCCGGCGTGCCATCTGCGGCGGGGTTGCAGTTGGCATATTCATGCACATGCGCGGCATATGGCCCTTCCGGCAGGCCGGAGATCGCGGCCGTGAAGCTGACACCCTCCGACCCGTGCGCGACGTGGATCGAACCTGCGGGCGTGCCCGCGTGGCCAGTGTCGATGCGCTGCAGCACGACCTCCACCGATGCCGCGGGCGCGACCTCGATATAGCGGCTGCGGGCGTTCGCGACGTTGTGGTCGTAGTTCGGCCCACCAAGCGCGCGCAGCAGGTGCTCCCGCGCGGCATCCGTGTCGCCCTGCGCCTGGTGGGCGACGCCCAGATGGTAGTGGATCGTCACGTCGTCGGGTTCCGCCGCCGCCGCGCGGGTCAGCAGGTCCATCCCCGCGTCCATTTCACCCTGCCGCACCATGGTCCAGCCAAGGATGTCCTGGTTGATCGCCTCGTCCGGTGCCATCGCATGTGCGCTTTCGATCAGCTTCCGCGCCGTCGCGAGATCCTCGTCGATATCGGCCCGCGCGAGCGCACCGAGCGACAGACCGGCCATGTGCGAAGGGTTGTCGACGAGCGCCGCGTCGAACCGCGGGATCGCATCCTCTGGCCTGCCGTCTGACAGGTACATCAGGCCCAGTTCCGTCTTTAGGTCGGGATCCGTCGGGTTGGCGGCGATCGCCCGTTCGAGCAGAGCCTCGACCTCGTCATGACCGCCATCGCCGTGTCCGGTCGATCCGACATAGGTGCCGTGTCCGTGGACCACGCCGGCCAGGGTGAGCCAGGTTTTCGGCTGCTGCGGGTCGAGTTCGAGCGATCGTTCCAGCGCGCTCTGGCCTTCCGCCTTGTCGCCGGAAGCCGCGGCGATGATCCCGTGCATGCGATGGGCCTCGGCATTGTCGGGAAAATCCGACGCGATGCGCCGGGCCTCGTCGAGCGCCGCTTCGGTCTGAGCGGTCTTGCCGAGGATTTCGACCGCCAGCATCCGGGTCTCGAAACGATCCGGGGACCGATCGGCGATCTCGCCTGCGCGCGCGGCGGCGCCGGCCGGATCGCCGGCGGCGATGTCCTGCAGCAGCGACTCGCGCAGGTAGTCGATCTCGTGACCCTCCGGCGCCTGCGCGGCGAGCCCGGACCAGACGATCGCCGCCTCCTTGTGCCGGCCGGCTGCGGCAAGGGTCAGGGCGCGGTCCGGCAAAAGCTGCGCCGCAAGCTCGGGATGTTTGGCGCTGGTCTCGTCGAGCAGAGCCAGCGACGCGGCGACGTTCCCTTCGAGCCGCAGGAGCCGGGCGTGGGTGAGGGCGACGCGGGGGTCGTTCGGGTCGACCATCCCCTGGAGCTTCTGGAAAGCGTTCCGGGCCGCCGCGCTGTCCTCGGCGACCATCGCGGCATCGAGATAGCGTCCGAACAACTCGACCTTGGCGGTCGGCGCCAGGGCGAGGTCAGGGTTGTCGACCGCCGGACGCAGCAGCTCCAGCGCATCCCGGTGGCGATGCAGGCGCAGGTAGAGTTCCGCGAGATCGAAATGCGCCTGATTGACCGTGCCCGAGGGCATCCCGAAGGCCCGCAAAGCGCGTTGGGAATGGCGCAAAGCCTGCGGCAGGTCGTTCTCCGCCACCGCGATCTGGGCCATGTGCCTCAGCGCAAGCGGGTTGTCCGGATCAAGCTGCAGCACCGCCTCGAACTCCTTGCGTGCGAGGTCCTGGCGTCCGTCGATGGCAAGCGCGGCGCCGAGCTTCGCGCGCATCCACGCGTTTGCGGGATCAAGCGCAAGGCCCTTGCGGAAGGCGACCACGGCGCGTCCGGGGTCGTCCTTTCGCAGCAATTCGACGCCTGCAAGATCGAAGGCTGCCGGGTCGCGCGGGAACCGGTCGATGTAGTTCTGCAAGGCAAGTCCGGCGCGCTCGTCGTCGGCGCTCATCAGTCGCGCCACCTCGGCCAGGGCGGCAGTGTCGCCGTCCGCCGGGGCCAGTAGGCCGGGCAGGATCATCCAGCCGTAATCGTTCTCGAAATAGCCTTCGCCGATATCGTTGCTGACCGAGCGGGCGCCGACGGTCTGCGGCAGGCCGGCCAGTGCCGTCAGCAACAGAACCGGCATGGTGAACTTGCGGGTCATACTGGTACGCATGGGAACTCCGTTTCTCGAAATATCCTGAGAGTAAAATGCAATCGTGTCGTATCAAAGAACAAGGGCGGGCCGAAAACGGCCCGCCCGGTCATGAGAGGCGCAGGTTCCTGGCCGGTCAGGAGCGACGGCGCCGCCGCAGGAGACCCAGTCCGCCGAGCGCGGTCGTCATCAGGACGAACCCGGCCGGAAGCGGAATCACACCCGGCGGTGGTGTCCCACCTTTCGTCAGGTTGATCGTGATCGTACCCTGGTCGGTCAGGGCGCCGTCCGAACCCTGGATCGTGGCGATGTACGTGCCGGCCGCAAAGCCGGTCGAATCCCACATGAAATTGCCGGTGGTGGCCATGTTCGCTGCGGGGGTGCCGGGGTTGAAGCTCGATCCCGGGATCGCACCGCCCGGACCGTTGAAGCTGAGGAAGGTCAGCGTCACCGGATCACCGTTCGGATCGGTCCCGAGGATGTTCTCGTTGATCATGTCGCCGACCGTCGCGTTGACGACCACGTCGGCTACGTCGGGCACCTGGTTGCTTCCGGCGGCCACGGCATCGAACAGCCAGTCGAACTGGACCGAAGCCGTCTGTCTGCCACCATCGGTCGCGATGATCTGTCCGTAGAAGGCCACGTCCGCACCCGGGTTCCCAGCCGTTGGGTTCTCGGGATATCCCGCGGTATCGGTGGCCGGGATCGTGATCTGGCCGGTGTTGCTGATCGAGAACCCCGGAGCCTGGCTCGAGATGCCGACCGGCGTGTAGCTGTCGTTGTAGCTCAGCGTCGCGCCGTCGGGCGAGGTTGCGTCGAGATTGTCCGAGTAGGCGGAGCCGCGGACCACGTTGGGCTGGATGTTCTGGATGTCGAACTGCACCGGCTTCGTGGCGCTCGAGCCGTCCCAGAAGATCGTCGAGGTGGTGCCCATGTTGGCGTTGGCGGCATTCGAAATTCCGCCGGCGCGGCAGCAGCTCGACCAAGAGATCGTATAGAGACCCGCGCCGAAGTTCGACACGTCGGTCGAGGCCGTCTCGTCGACCCGGGTAAAGCGGCTGTCGGCCGTGTTCACCGTGTCTGGCCCCATGTTCAGGCCGAATGTCGCCCCGCCGGGCACCGTGATCGACACGCTGTTGACCGCGTCCACGAAGGTGGTGCGCCAGAAGGACGTCGCTTCGATGGTAAGGTTTCCGGACGAATCGACGGATGGTATCAACACCGACCCGCGATTGTGGCTGGCATCCGCTGCCCCCGCGAGAAGCAGCGCAGCCGAAGCCGCGATTGCAAATAAACGCATCAAATTACCTCCAAATGTCGTCGAGGCCAAAGCCTCACTCTTTGTCAATCAATTGGGAAAATCGCCCCAACTGCCGTAAGGTTAAGATTGCGGCAAGATTGTGTCAAATTTTATGACGGAATTGGAACATAAACACACGTATATTGCGGATTCCAAAGCCTCTGCACAGTCTCGAGTTGCTTGCGAGCGCGCCATGCAACCCTGAGATGTTTTCGACATTCGAATCGACGGCTGCGCCGCAACGGTGCGGCGGGATGGCGCCGCACCGTCAATTCTCACGCTGTCCCGGTCGTGGCCGAGGCTGCAGCGGCCCGGCGGTTCGGCCACCCGGCGACGACCCGAACCGGGCGTGTCAGGAGGCCTTCGCGGCCCTCAGACCGGTTTCGACCAGCATCCCGCGCCGTTTCGCCTCGTAATAGTAGCCGCGGGCGTACCACTGGATCGCCGTGGCGTGGTTGCCGTCCGACAGCATCCATGCGCCCTTGAGGTACTTCAGCGCGTATTTGAGGTTGGTTTCCGCATCGAGTAGGTCGCGCGGCTGGCCCTGGAACCCCATCGAGCGCGCGGTGGCCGGCAGGATCTGCAACAACCCGTAATAGGGTCCGTTGCGCGCGGCAGGGTTGTGGGTGCTTTCCCGGATGGCCAGGCGGTGCACCAGCGACGGGGGCAATTCGTAGACCTCGGCATACTCGTTGATGAGCGCCCGAAGCTCCGGTGTCTCATTGGGATAGAGCGGCGGTTCGACCCGCACCTTTTCTTTCGGGGCAGGGGTGCAAGCCCCGATCACAGTGATGACGGCCAGCGCAATGGCCACGGGACGAAGGTGAGCACGCATGGGTTTTCACGGATGCTGTTGATGACGCGCGCACCCTAGCAATGCGGGGTTATGTTACAACCCAGAGGTCGCTTGGCCTCGTTGGGCGTCGGCAAGCTCCTGCCCAAGCGGGGCGCGAATCGGCCGGGTTTCGGCGGGAATCTGCTGCCCGTCCGGTATGGAGCGGAAGGTCCGGTGCGGACAAAGAAAAAGAGCGCCGCGCAGGGGGCGCGGCGCTCTTCTGTCGTGAGTCGCAGGTCGGTTCAGGACCGGGCGTCTTCGCCCTGCTCGGGCTGATCGCCTTCGGAGCTGTCGCCCGATCCTTCGACGGTCTCGACCAGATCCGAATCCTCGGAGGTCGCGGCGCCGATGTCGTCGAACAATTCGGAGATCTCGAACTCGGCGGCGGCCTCTTCCTCGGCGGCCAGTTCCTGGATCGACTTGCCCGCGGCCTGGAGTTCGGCCTCTTCGGACGAGCGCGCGACGTTCAGCGTGATCGTCGCGTCGACCTCGGGGTGCAGAACCACGGTCACCGTGTGCAGGCCGAGTTCCTTGATCGGCTCGAGCATCACCTGCTTGCGGTCGATCGAAAAGCCCGCTTCGGTCGCCGCGTCGGCGGCGTCGCGCGTGGTGACGGAGCCATAGAGCGAGCCAGCGTCGGAGGCCGAGCGAATCACGATGAACTGCTGCCCGTCGAGACGATCGGCCAGCGACTGCGCCTCTTTCCGGGTTTCCAGGTTGCGCGCTTCGAGCTGCGCCTTCTGGGCTTCGAACTGGGCGATGTTGGCGTCGGAGGCCGACAGCGCCTTGCCCTGCGGCAGCAGGAAGTTGCGGGCATAGCCGGGCTTGACGCTGACGACGTCGCCCATCTGGCCGAGCTTGGCCACGCGTTCGAGAAGAATGACTTGCATGGGTCTACTCCTTACTTCACGGCGTAGGGCAGCAGGGCGAGGAAGCGCGCGCGCTTGATGGCGCGGGCCAGTTCACGCTGCTTCTTGGCCGAGACGGCGGTGATGCGCGACGGCACGATCTTGCCGCGCTCGGAAATGTAGCGCTGCAGCAGGCGGGTGTCCTTGTAGTCTATCTTCGGCGCGTTGTCGCCGGAGAACGGGCAGACCTTGCGGCGGCGGAAAAACGGTTTTGCGGCCATGGGTTATGTCCTCTTTCTCAAGCTTTCGATCAACGGCGGTCGCGGCGGTCGCCACGCTCGTCGCGCTTTTGCATCTGAACCGACGGCAGCTCTTCATGCGCATCGACCTTGATGGTCAGCACACGCATCACGTCGTCGTGCAGGCGCATCAGGCGCTCCATCTCCTGCACGGCTGGCGCCGGAGCGTCCGAGCGCAGGAAGGCATAATGGCCCTTGCGGTTCTTGTTGATCTTGTAGGCCATCGTCTTGACGCCCCAGTACTCGTGATCCACGAGATTGCCGCCGTTGTCGGACAGCACGGTGCCAAAATGTTCGATCAGCCCTTCGGCTTGCGTGCTGGACAGGTCCTGGCGCGCGATCATGACATGCTCATAGAGTGGCATGCGTACTCCTCATTTCTGTCAGGGCGCATTTCATAGGTGGGACCGTCGCCTTCTGCGGTCCCGCCACGAGAGACTGCGCGGTAAGGTGATGTGCAGAAGGAAGCGCCCATATACACGGTTTCGGCGTCGGCGCAAGGGCAGGGACGCAGCCCGGCGCAAGGCCCGCCCTGTGCGCTGTCGCGCAAGTGGTGTTGGGACGCGCGGAATTGAGCCGGCACACGTTTCCGCCAATTCATCTCTCAGTGCAACCAACCGGAGACCGGACCATGAAAGCCTTCCTGCTTGCCGCCCTGATGGGCTCGACCGCGACCGCGGCCTTCGCCGAGGCGGAAACCTACCTGATCGACCCCGGACACAGTCAGGCGGTGATCTCGTACAACCACGCCGGCTTTTCCACCACGCAGGCGCTGCTGTCGGGCTGGGAAGGCGAGATTTCCTTCGATGCTGAAGCGCCCGAAAATTCGAGCGTGACCGCAACGATCCCGGCCGAGCGGCTTTACACCGGCTGGCAGGCGCGCGACGAGCATTTCCTGCAATCGGGCGACTTCTTTGATCTCGAGGCGAACCCTACCGTGTCCTTCACCTCGACCGGGATCGAGGTGACCGGCGAGAATACCGCGCAGATCACCGGCGACCTGACGCTGAACGGCGTGACCAAGCCCGTGGTGCTCGATGCCGTGCTCAACAGCACCACCGACGCCTATCCCTTCCCGCCGAACGAGGGCAAGAAGGCGATGGGTATCGACGCGTCCACGACGGTGGTGCGCAGCGAATACAACCTCGGTCTTTTTGCGCCTTTCGTCGGAGACGAGCTTTCTGTCGAGATTTCCATCGAGGCGGTGGCCCAGGACGGCTGATCGCCTTCACGGCAACTGCGAGACCCTCGCCGGCAGAGGCTGCCGGCGGGGTTATTCATTGCCCGCCGCGCCGCGCCGTGAGGGCGACCGATACCGCGACCGGAAACTTGAGCGATTTCTCGTCCGGCAGGCTGTCGCCGACGCCGTAGTCGCGCCGGTCGAGCGTAAGGTTGCCCTGCATCTCGGCCACGTCGTCGATGATCTCCAGCGAGAAGGCCAGCACCGCCGGAGCGGCGACATCCTTTATGGTGAGATCGCCGCGCGCCTCGAAGCCGTCGTCGGCACGGAAGATGTCGGCATCGAAAGTCGCGGTCGGGTAGCCGGACGCGTCGAGATAGTCGGCCCCGAGCGCCTGTTGCGTCACCGAGCCCAGCGTGAGCGACCCGACCGATATCGTTGCCAGAACGCCGCCCATGCGCTCTTCGGTGCTGTCGGGGTCGAAGGAGATGTCGGCAGTCCAGTCGGCGAAGCTGCCGCTGACGTCGGACCCAAACTGGTTGACGGTGATGGTGACGCTACCCTCTTCGACCTGCCACTCGGACTGCACCTCGGCCAGGGCCTGCGCAGGTCCGGCGGTGTGTTCTGTTCCATAAAACCCGGCGGCATATCCCGCGCCCAGCACGGCGAGCCAGGCCGCAAGCGCCGTGGCGAGCGGGCCTGCCACGGCGTGGCGCGTGTCGCCCGCGGGGCCGGCAGCGGCACCTGAGGTCATGCGGCGCAAGGTAGCGTCGCGGTCGATGATCGCATGCTTGAGCGCACCGGCCACGTGCAGGCCGATCGCTGCTACCAGCACCCAGGCGGCGAGACCGTGCAGCCCGGCGGTGATCGCAGCGAGCGTTTCGGACTGCGGCACCAGCGGCAGGGATTGCCCGAAGGGCCACAGGATCGGGGCGAAACCGCTGGTGGCGGCGTGATGGACCCAGCCCGACAGCGGCACCAGCACCAGCGATCCGTAAAGCAGCCAATGCACGGTCTCGGCCGCCCAGGTCTCGGCGCGGCGGTCCGGGTGCAGCGGCGCGGGCTTGGGCTGCGCCACGGCCCAGAGGATGCGCGCCACAGCGACAAAAAAGATCGCGACGCCGAGCGTCTTGTGCAGCGAGAACATCGTCGCCTTGAAGGCCAGCGCGTCGGAGGTGTCGTAGGGCAGGTAGTCGGCGTAAAACCCGAGCGGGATCTGCGCGAGGATCAGCAGCGCGGTGAGCCAGTGAAAGGTGCGGGCGACGGACCCGTAGCGGGCGGAGCTGTTGGTGAGCGGCATGAGCTGCATCCTGAATGACCTGTTCGCGCGGAAGGTAACCGCGCCGGCCCCGGGGGCAATCTTCACTGTTGCACAGCTGCTGCGCGGCCACGGCCCGGTATGACCTTTGCGCCGGCGTCCAGGCAGCGGCCGTTGCGCCACGCGACGGCTTTGGATAAGCCGGTTCAACGGAACGAAACGAGGGAGCTCACCATGAGCATTGCCTATGTCTTCCCGGGACAAGGGGCGCAGACCATCGGTATGGGGCAGGCGCTGGCCGAGGCCTATCCGGCAGCCAAAGCGATCTTCGACGAGGTCGATGACGCGTTGGGAGAGAAGCTGAGCAAGCTGGTCTGGGACGGGGACATCGAAACGCTGACGCTGACCGAGAACGCGCAGCCGGCGCTGATGGCGACATCGCTTGCGGCGCTGAAGGCGCTTGAGGCCGAAGGCTTCGGCATAGAGGGCGCATCCTTCGTCGCCGGTCACAGCCTGGGCGAATACTCGGCGTTGGCGGCTGCGGAAAGTCTCAGCATCGCGGACACGGCGCGGCTGCTGCGGATCCGCGGCAAGGCGATGCAGACGGCGGTGCCGGTTGGCGAAGGCGCCATGGCCGCGATCTTGGGGCTGGCGTTCGAGCAGGTGGCTGCGGTCGCGCAGAACGCGGCACAGGGGCAGATCTGCCAGCTCGCCAACGAGAACGATCCATCGCAGATGGTGGTCTCGGGCAGCAAGGCCGCGGTCGAGCGGGCGGTGGATCTGGCCAAGGAGGCCGGGGCCAAGCGGGCGTTGATGCTGCCGGTCTCGGCCCCGTTTCACTGCACGCTGATGGTGCCTGCGGCGGCGAAGATGGCCGCTGCGCTTGATGCCGTCGAGATCAAGGCGCCGAAGGTGCCGCTGGTGTCGAACGTACTGGCCGCGGGCGTCAGCGATCCGGGTCTGATCCGCTCGCTGCTGGTGGACCAGGTGACGGGCCGGGTGCGCTGGCGCACCAGCGTGCAGTGGATGGCGGCCCAGGGCGTGACCGAGACCTGGGAGATCGGGGCCGGCAAGGCCCTGTCGGGCATGATCCGGCGCATCGAGAAAGAGGTGACGGTGCGCAATATCGGCACACCGGACGACATTGCCGCAATCAAGGCGGGCTGAGGAGACACGGGACATGTTTGATCTGACGGGAAAGACGGCCCTGATAACCGGGGCGTCGGGTGGCATCGGCGCGGACATCGCGCGGGCCCTGCACGAAGCCGGGGCCACGGTCGGGCTTTCGGGAACGCGGACAGAGCCGCTCGAGGCGCTGGCCGGAGAACTGGGAGACCGGGCGCATGTGCTGCCGTGCAACCTCTCGGACCCCGAGGCGGTCGATGCCCTGCCCAAGCAGGCGATCGAGGCGATGGGTGCGGTCGACATCCTGGTCAACAACGCCGGCATCACCCGCGACAACGTGTTCATGCGGATGTCGGACGACGAGTGGAGTGCGGTGCTGGCGGTGAACCTGACCGCGACCTTCAAGCTCTGCAAAGGCGTGATGCGGACGATGATGAAGAACCGTTGGGGCCGGATCGTGAACATCTCGTCCGTGGTAGGTGCGACCGGCAACCCGGGGCAGGCCAACTACGCCGCCTCGAAGGCCGGGATGGTCGGCATGACCAAGAGCCTTGCCTACGAGGTCGCGAGCCGCGGCATCACGGTGAACGCGGTTGCGCCGGGGTTCATCGCAACGGCGATGACTGACAAGCTGACCGACGACCAGAAGACTGGAATCATGGAACAAATTCCAGCCGGGCGCATGGGCGAGCCGACCGAAATCGCCGCCGCGGTGCTCTATCTCGCCAGCCAGGAAGCCGCCTACGTGACTGGCACGACCTTGCACGTGAACGGCGGCATGGCCATGTTGTGAGCGGCGCCCTCAAAGCGTTTGCCATCCGTTTCGCTTGTGCTAAAGGGAGCGGAGATTTCAACCGGCGTTGAGCAATCGGCGTCCGAAACCCCGGGGGGAGGCGTGGCAGGGCCGCGCGACGTCAGGGACAGAGCCGCCCCCTTTGGGGCAAACACCAGGCGACCCCGAACGAACCGGGGCGCGGGGGAAAACCGAAAGGGGTCCGGTGCGGCCCAAGGAATGAGGACTGATTATGAGCGACATCGCAGACCGCGTGAAGAAGATCGTTGTGGAACACCTCGGCGTGGAAGAAGACAAGGTGACCGAAAACGCGTCGTTCATCGATGACCTGGGCGCGGACAGCCTCGACACGGTCGAGCTAGTGATGGCGTTCGAAGAGGAATTCGGCATCGAGATTCCGGACGACGCGGCCGAGACGATCCAGACCTTCGGCGACGCGGTCAAGTTCATCTCCGAAGCCAGTTGAGCCGGCTCGCGCGTCGGCACGGCCGGCGCACACGAATGCAGCGGCGTCCTTCCTGTTCGGAAGGGCGCCGTTTTTTCTGCCACGCCCCAACTCGAAGTTGAAGCCGGGGCTTGAAAACGCCGCGCGGCCTGCGCAATCCTCCGTGCCAGAGGGCGAAAAGCCCCGTCGGTTCGAGAGGCAGTTTCATGTCGCGTGTGATTCCCACGATCAATACGTCCCGCCTGACGCTGCGCGGGATGCGGCCAGAGGATTTCGGGCGCTACGCCGAGATCTGGTCCATGCCGGAAGTCGTTCATTTTATTGATAAATCGCCCTGGCCGCGCAGCAAGGCCTGGGCCGCGTTCCTGCGCAACGCAGGTCACTGGCAGATTACCGGATTCGGTCAGTGGGCGGTGCAGGAGCATCGCACGAGCCAGATGTCCGGTCAGGTCGGGTTCTTTTACGGCAAGCGCGATCTCGGCGAGGACTTCGACGACTTTCCGGAGGCGGGCTGGGTGCTGGTGCCCGACGCGCAGGGGCTGGGTCTGGGGTTCGAGGCCGCCAAGGCCGCGCATGACTGGTTCGACCGGGTGGTGACGGGGCGGCTTGTCTGCATGGTGGCGCCGGACAACGGCACCTCGCTGAATCTTGCCGAGCGGCTGGGCTACATCCATCTGCGCGATGCCGAGTACGACGGCACGTCCGTCCGCCTCTTCGAGCGCAGGAGTCCGCCGCAGTAGGCAGGGTTCCGACGGCAGGCGGCGCGCGGTCTTGAACAAAAGACCCGCGGCGCTGTATGAGCAGGAAACGGAATTCGAAGGGGCATGGCGATGCGCAGAGTAGTTGTAACGGGCCTTGGTCTGGTCACGCCGCTGGCGGACGGGGTCGACGACAGCTGGTCGCGGATCCTCGAGGGCAAATCGGGCGCGGGCATGATCACGCGCTTCGATGCGAGCCAACTGGCCACGCAATACGCCTGCGAGGTGCCGATGGGAGACGGGTCCGACGGCAGCTTCCATGCGGATGCGTATATGGAGCCGAAGGAACAGCGCAAGGTCGACACCTTTATCCTGTTCGGCATGGCGGCGGCGCAGCAGGCGGTCGAGGATGCCGGCTGGATGCCGACCGAGCGCGAGGACCAGGAGCGGACGGGTGTGCTGATCGGCTCAGGCATCGGTGGTCTGAACTCGATTGCCAATACCGCGGTGATGATGAAGGAGAAGGGACCGCGCCGCGTGTCGCCGTTCTTCGTGCCGGGCGCCCTGATCAACCTGATCTCGGGTCAGGTGTCGATCCGCTACGGGTTCCGCGGGCCGAACCATTCCGTTGTCACGGCCTGTTCAACGGGGGCGCATGCGATCGGGGACGCGATGCGGCTGATCAAGTACGGTGATGCGGACGTGATGGTCGCAGGCGGCGCCGAGGCGGCGATCTGCGAGATCGGGATTGCCGGGTTCAATGCCTGCAAGGCGCTGTCGACCAAACGCGGCAACGAGCCGGAAAAGGCGTCGCGCCCCTATGACATCGACCGCGACGGTTTCGTCATGGGTGAGGGCGCGGGCATCGTGGTGCTCGAGGAATACGAACACGCCAAAGCGCGGGGCGCGAAGATCTATTGCGAGGTGCTGGGCTACGGGCTGTCGGGCGATGCCTATCACATCACGGCGCCCGCCGAGGACGGCGACGGCATGGAACGCGTGATGAAGAACGCGCTGAAGAGTGCCGGGCTCGAGCCGTTGGCGGTCGACTACATCAACGCGCACGGCACATCGACCATGGCGGACGTGATCGAACTGGCCGCAGTAGAACGGCTGATGGGCGAACACGCGAGCAATGTCACCATGTCCTCGACGAAGTCGGCCACCGGGCATCTGCTGGGGGCAGCGGGGGCAATCGAGGCGATCTTTTCGATCCTCGCGATCCGCGACCAGGTCGCACCGCCGACGATCAACCTCGATACCCCCGCGGTCGAGACCGCCATCGACCTCGCACCCAACGCCAAGCGCGCGCGCAAGGTGGACGTGGCGCTGTCGAACTCGTTCGGCTTCGGCGGCACCAACGCGAGCGTGATCTTCGGAAAGGCAAGCTGATGTGGCGCAACATCGCCTCGAACGCGGTCACTTTCCTGATCGTGGGGCTGTTCCTTTTCGGCGGCGTGATCCT
Source organism: Roseobacter sp. FCG-D35 (assembly GCF_033436665.1). Lineage (NCBI taxonomy): Bacteria > Pseudomonadati > Pseudomonadota > Alphaproteobacteria > Rhodobacterales > Roseobacteraceae > Roseobacter > Roseobacter sp. FCG-D35. Next base: position 544,755 of record NZ_JAWQFO010000001.1, on the reverse strand, counting down.
GTGGGGGCGCGCGCAATACACCGGCCCCGGTCCCCTGGCCGACGCGATGTGCGTTCAGGTCGAGCGCGGCTCCAACTTCCGACGCCTCAGCGCGCAGCTGGCGGATGAGGGCGCGATCTCGTCCGCGGCGATCATGCGGATGGGGGCGGATTACGCCGAGAAGTCCGACGAGCTGAAGGCCGGCAGCTACCTTGTCGAGCCGCAGGCCTCGATGCAGAAGATCGTCGACGTGGTGACGCGCGGCGGCGCGAGCACCTGCGGGACCGAAGTGGTCTACCGGGTCGGCATCAACCGTATGAACGTCGAAGTGCGCGAGCTTGACCCGACGACGAACCGTTTCGAGGAGCGCGCGGATTTCGTGCCGGCCGAGGAAGAAACCCCGGCGGTTTACTCCGAGAAGCGTGAACTGCCCGACACGCGGTACCGGATCGCGCTCGCCGAGGGGGTGACGAGCTGGCAGGTGGTGGAAAGCCTCAAGGCAATCGATGCGCTCGAAGGAGACGTCGCCGAGTTGCCGCCCGAGGGCTCGCTGGCACCCAACAGCTACGAGGTGAGCCCGGGCGACGATCGGGCCGAGCTGATCGCGAAGATGCAATCGGCGCAGGAGGTGCTGGTGGCCGAGGCCTGGCAGAACCGCGGGGATGATCTGCCGGTCGGGTCGCCGGAGGAACTGGTGATCCTGGCCTCGATCATCGAGAAGGAAACCGGGGTGCCGGAAGAACGCGGGCAGGTGGCGTCGGTCTTCGTCAACCGCCTGCGCGAAGGGATGCGGCTGCAGACCGACCCAACGGTGATCTACGGGGTGACGAAGGGACAGGGCGTGCTGGGACGGGGTTTGCGCCAGAGCGAGCTGCGCAAGGCGACGCCGTGGAACACATATGTGATCCAGGGTCTGCCACCGACGCCGATCGCCAATCCGGGGCGCGAGAGCCTCGCCGCGGCGGCCCAGCCGCAGGACACCGATTTCTTGTTCTTCGTGGCCGATGGCACAGGCGGGCACGCGTTTGCAAAGACGCTCGAAGAGCACAATGCGAACGTGGCCGAATGGCGCAAGATCGAGGCGGAACAGGCCGAGCAAACCTCGAGCAACTGAGGTTTGACCGCCGAGAAAACGGCGTGACGGCTCAGATTTTGAAAGGTTCGGGATCGTAAAAGGTTAACGATACCGTACGGTTGTCGGGAAGAGTTCATCCGGATTTTCTTGACATTGCGTACGGTGTCGCGTATAAGTTGTGACATGCTAGAGGAAGTGGGCGAGCGGCCCCGGGGTGACCCGGAGGCCGCTTTTTCTTTTCTCTTGTGCGGGGGGGGCATCGCGCATGAGAGGTGACCTGAATGACCATCATTACCCCGGACGTGGCGGCGGCGGACACCGAAGACCTGCTGAACTCGGTGTTCGACTCCGTTCGCGACCTCAGACGAGAATTGCAGGACCTGAAGCAACGGGTTCGCACGGGGAAAGACCTCGACAAGACGGGCGACGGCAAGACGCTGGCTTCGGCCATCGGACTGCTCGAGACCTGCCAGAAAGTGGAGAACCGACTTGCAGAATGCCGCAACAAATCGCGTGGGATCGTCCAGGGCGACTACGCCCTCGATCTCGACAAGGCGCGGGCTGACATCGCAGGCAAGCTGGATCGCATCCGCGCCGCAAGCGATCCAGGACAAGTTCCTGGATGAACTCGACGAGGGAGAGCTTCTGGCTCTCCCTTTTCTTTTCGAGTTCTGGGCGATGCCGCATCAGCTGCCGCCCGAGGGCGACTGGCGGAGCTGGCTGATCATGGGCGGTCGCGGTGCGGGCAAGACACGGGCCGGCGCGGAATGGGTGCGTGCGCAGGTCGAGGGAGCCAAACCGCTCGATGCCGGGCGGGCCAGGCGTGTGGCGCTGGTCGGCGAGACGATCGACCAGGTGCGCGAGGTGATGATCTTCGGAGACAGCGGGATCCTGGCCTGTTCGCCGCCTGATCGCAGGCCGGCCTGGGAGGCCGGGCGCAAGCGGCTGGTCTGGCCAAACGGCGCCGTGGCGACGGTGCATTCGGCGCATGACCCCGAAGGTCTGCGCGGGCCGCAGTTCGACGCCGCCTGGGTCGACGAGATGGCGAAATGGAAGAAGGCGCAGGAGGCTTGGGACATGCTGCAGTTCGCATTGCGGCTGGGTGAGGCGCCACAGGTTTGCGTCACGACGACACCGCGCAACGTGGGCGTCCTGAAACAGGTTCTGAAGGCACCGTCGACGGTGGTCACGCACGCGCCGACAGAAGCCAACGCGGCCAACCTCGCGGCATCTTTCCTTGCGGAAGTGCGGGCGCGCTATGCGGGCACGCGCCTCGGTCGGCAGGAACTGGACGGGGTGCTGCTGGAGGACGCGGAGGGCGCGCTTTGGACCTCTGCCGGGCTGGAGGCGATTACGGCGGAGGCGGCGCCCGAGCTTGACCGCATCGTTGTGGGGCTCGATCCGGCGACGACCGGGGGTGGCCGGGCGGACGAATGCGGGATCGTGGTGGCGGGATGCCGGATGCGCGGCCCGGTTCAGGACTGGCGGGCCTGGGTGCTGGCCGACTGCACGGTGCGCGGCGCGTCGCCAGCGGAATGGGCGCGGGCTGCGATCCGGGCGATGGAACAATACGGGGCTGACAGGCTGGTGGCGGAAGTGAACCAGGGCGGCCAGATGGTGGGCGAGGTGGTGCGGCAGGTCGATCCGCTGGTGCCGTTCAAGGCGGTTCATGCAAGCCGGGGCAAGGTGGCGCGAGCGGAACCGGTGGCGGCGCTCTACGAGCAGGGGCGGGTCAGCCATCTGCGCGGGCTCGGAACGCTGGAAGACCAGATGTGCCGGATGACGACCACCGGCTACGAAGGCGATGGGTCGCCCGACCGGGTCGATGCGCTGGTCTGGGCGTTGCACGAGCTGATGATCGAACCGGCGGCCAAGTGGCGCGCGCCCCGCGTACGGTCGCTTTAACGGCGCTTAACGCGGTTAGACTAGGGTTCTCGCAAGCCTATTCAGGCGGCGACGCATCAGGCGTCCCGCGGTTCGACCCGAGACGATCCCCAGACAGGGCGGCGGCACCGACAGGGTGCCGTGACCGCCGAGCCGGCGCATGGCCGGAAGGAGCAACGCGATGGTTCTAGATTTCCTCAGACGCGGAAACCGTGCAGAGGCACCGGAGCAGAAGGCGAGTGCCGCCGGGCCGATCGTGGCCTACCAGAGCACGGGCCGCGTCGCCTGGAGTCCGCGGGACACGGTGTCGCTGACGCGGTCCGGTTTTACCGGCAACCCTGTCGGGTTCCGCTCGGTCAAGCTGATCGCGGAAGCCGCATCGGCCCTGCCGCTGATCCTGCAGGACGCGACACAGCGCTACGAGCAGCACCCGATGCTCGACCTGGTGACGCGCCCGAACCCCATGCAGGGCCGGGCGGAGCTGCTCGAGGCGCTATACGCGCAGCTTCTGCTGTCGGGCAACGGCTATGTGGAGGCGGTGACCGACGGCGAGGCTTTTCCGGTGGAACTTCATGTGCTGCGGTCGGACCGGATGTCGGTGGTTCCGGGGGTGGACGGCTGGCCCATCGCCTACGAATACGCCGTCGGCGGGCGCAAGCACCGCTTCGACGCCAGCGGCGCGGTATTGCCGATCTGTCACATCCGCAACTTTCACCCGCAGGACGATCATTACGGGTTCAGCCCGCTACAATCGGCGGCGATGGCGCTCGATGTGCACAACGCGGCGAGCCGCTGGTCGAAGGCGCTGCTGGACAATGCCGCGCGGCCGAGCGGGGCGATCGTCTACCGCGGCGCCGAGGGGCAGGGCTCGATGAGCACCGGCCAGTACGAACGCCTGGTCAGTGAGATGGAGAGCCACCACCAGGGCGCGCGCAACGCCGGGCGGCCGATGCTGCTGGAGGGTGGGCTCGACTGGAAGCCGATGGGCTTTTCGCCCTCGGACATGGAATTCCAGAAGACCAAGGAGGCCGCGGCGCGCGAGATCGCGCTGGCCTTCGGCGTGCCGCCGATGCTGCTGGGCATCCAGGGCGACGCGACCTACGCGAACTACCAGGAGGCGCACCGCGCCTTCTACCGCCTGACCGTGCTGCCGCTGGCCACGCGGGTCACCGCCGCGCTGGCGCATTGGCTGTCGGCCTTCGGCGGCGCGCCGGTCGAGTTGAAGCCGGACCTTGACCAGGTCTCGGCGCTGGCCGCGGAGCGCGATGCGCAATGGGCGCGGGTGGCGCAGGCCGATTTCCTGACGCGCGATGAGAAACGCAGGTTGCTCGGGCTTCCGGCGCTGGAGGACGGGGAATGACGCAGGCCTCACCCGATCGGTTCACGCACCATGTCTACCCGTTCGACGATCTCGAGACGGTGTTCCGGCGGATCGACGCGCGGATCTCGGCCATCGAGAAGGCCGCGAACCGGCTCGAGACCGAACTCGCCGTGGCGGAGGAGAAGCGCAAGCTGATCGAGCAGCGCTTCAACCAGGTGGATTCGCGGCTCGACCGGATCGACGGGCATGTCGCGCGGTTGGTCTGGCTGATCTTCGCGGGCCTGATCGGCGGAATGGTGTCCTTCCTGATGGAAGGCGGACCGTTCGGCGGCTGAGCGCCGCGCTGCAACAAAAATCCGCGAGGGCGGGACGAGGAGTGGGACGATGACGGAAGACAACGGGTTGGAACGGAAGTTCGCGCGGTTCGGGGACGCCCTGGAAGTGCGCGACGGAACGCTGATCTGCGGCTATGCGAGCCTCTTTGGTGCGCCGGACCAGGGCGGCGACATTGTGCAACCGGGCGCCTATGCGGCATCTCTCGAAGAGCTGGCGCGGAACGGACGCCGGGTGAAGATGCTGTGGCAGCACGACCCGGCGCAACCGATCGGGGTCTGGGACGAGATCCGCGAGGACGCGAAGGGCCTGTGGGTCAAGGGCCGTCTGCTCGAGACCGTGGAACGCGGGCGCGAGGCCGCAGCGCTGGTCGCCGCGGGCGCGATCGACGGGTTGTCGATCGGCTACCGGACGCGGCGGGCGGCCAAGAACGACGCGGGGCGAAGGCTCCTTACCGAACTGGATCTTTGGGAGGTGTCGCTTGTGACCTTTCCGATGCTTCCCAGTGCGCGGGTCGCGGGCAAGTCCGGAGAGGACCTTATCGACCGCATCCTGCGCGACATGGCCGCGACCTTCGAGGGTGCGCGCGCCGATCTGGCGCGACGCTGACGCGCTGCAGGGCTCACCAGAGCGCGAACCACCCAGACCAAAGGGAAATGCCTATGAGCAAGACCGAAGCGAAAGCTGCGGCCGGGGGCGCACCGTCTCCAGCCGAGGAAGTTCGGCAGGCCGTCACCGGCTTTGTCCGGGATTTCAAGAGCTTCCAGGACGACATCGAAACCAGGATTCAACACAACGAAGAGCGACTGACCATGCTGGACCGCAAGACACATCTGCAACGCACGCCTCTGGGCGGGGCCATCGACGCGGGCGCACCGCACATCAAGGCGTTCAACGCCTATCTCCGCTCGGGCGACGACGACGGGCTGCGCGGGCTCGAGATGGAGGCGAAGTCGCTGTCGACGGCGGTCAACTCGGACGGCGGCTATCTTGTCGATCCGCAGACCTCGGAGACGGTGAAGTCGGTACTGAACGCCACCGCCTCGATCCGGTCGATCGCCTCGGTGGTGAATGTCGAGGCGACAAGCTATGACGTGCTGATCGACCACGGCGATGCCGGGGCGGGCTGGGCCACGGAGGGCGGCGCGAGCGTCGAGACCGATACGCCGAAGATCGACCGGATCACGATCCCGCTGCATGAACTGAGCGCCCTGCCGAAAGCCTCGCAGCGCCTGCTCGACGACAGCGCCTTCGACATCGAAAGCTGGCTGGCGGGCCGGATCGCCGACAAGTTCGCCCGCGCCGAGGCCGCGGCCTTCGTCGCCGGTGACGGCATCGACAAGCCGAAGGGGTTTCTTGCGCACACGGCGGTCGACAACGACGTCTGGGCCTGGGGGAACCTCGGCTATGTGCCGACGGGCGTGGATGGTGACCTGACTGCCGATGCCATCGTCGACCTGGTCTATGCGCTGGGGGCGCAGTACCGGGCCAACGCCAGCTTCGTGATGAATTCCAAGACCGCCGGGCGCATCCGCAAGCTCAAGGATGCCGACGGGCGGTTCCTGTGGAGCGACGGCATGGCCGCGGCCGAGCCGGCACGCCTGATGGGCTACCCGGTGCTGATCGCAGAGGACATGCCCGAGATTGCCAGCGGCTCCTTCGCGATCGCTCTGGGCGATTTCGCGGCCGGCTACACGGTCGCCGAGCGTCCCGACCTGCGCGTACTGCGCGATCCGTTCAGCGCCAAGCCGCACGTGCTGTTCTATGCCACGAAGCGCGTGGGCGGCGACGTGAGCGATTTCGCCGCGATCAAGCTGCTGAAGTTCGGCCTCGCCTAAGCGCGTGCGCCGAGACCGGGCCGGGGTTCCGGCCCGGGCCGGCGCGCGCGAGGCGTTCGCGTTGTCTAGCTGCTCCCCTCCGACCGAGCAACGCGGGGTCCGCGCGCGTCCGGCATTTGCCGGCGCAGGGAGACAAGTGGAGAGAAACCCATGATGTTGATCGAGAAAACGACGCTCCCGGATGCGGCGATGCCGGTCGAGGACTTCAAGACACACCTGCGGCTTGGAACCGGCTTCGGCACGGACGGGCTGCAGGACAGCGTGCTGGCGGGCTTTCTGCGCGCGGCGATGGCGGCGGTGGAGGCACGCACGGGCAAGGTTCTTCTGCAGCGCGATTTCGACTGGACGCTGACCTTCTGGCGCGACGGCGATGCGCAGGTCCTGCCGGTCGCGCCGGTGTCGGTCGTGTCGCGCGTGGCGCTGGTGGCGCGCGACGGGAGCGAGACCGACATCCCGGACCAGAGCTACCGGCTGGAACGGGATGGACAGCGACCGCGTCTTCGGGCGACGGGTGCGGGCCTGCCGACGATCCCCTTCGGCGGATCGGTGCAGATCGAGTTTTCGGCCGGGTATGCCGCGGAGTGGTCCGCCCTGCCGGCCGACCTGCGGCAGGCGGTGTTGCTGCTGGCCGCGCATTACTACGAGTACCGCAACGAAACGGCGTTCGTTGACGGCCACATGCCCTTTGGCGTGGCGAGTTTGATCGAGCGATACCGGGCGCTGCGCATCGGGGCGGGGGCGGCGCGATGACGCCGCGGCTGAACCGCAGGCTCGTGCTGGAAACGCCCGAGACCATTCCGGACGGGGCTGGCGGGTTCGACAGCGTCTGGGTGGCCCTGGGGACGATCTGGGGCGAGGTGACGGCGCGGACGGGGCGTGAGCTGGCACAGGCGGAGGCGGCGATATCGCGCATGAGCTTCCGGATCGTGGTGCGCGCCGCGCCTTTCGGGTCTCCGGATCGGCCGCAGCCGCAACAGAGGTTCCGCGAGGGTCAGCGGATCTTCCTGATCGAGGCCGTGGCCGAAGAGGATGCGGACACGCGTTACCTGACCTGCTTTGCCACCGAGGAGGTCGCGGTATGACCTATGCGCTTTCCGGCGCGTTGCAGGCCGCCGTCTATGCCGCGCTGAATGCAGACGCGACGCTGACGGGGCTTGTCGCGGGTGCGATCTATGACGCCGTCCCGTCGGGCATCCTGCCGGCGACCTATGTGAGCCTTGGCGCGGAGCGCGTGCGGGATGCCTCGGACGCGACTGGATCGGGGGCGCTGCACCGCATCTTCGTTTCCGTCGTCACGACGCAGCCGGGGTTCTCCACGGCCAAGTCGGTGGCGGGCGCGGTGTCGGACGTGCTGCACGATGCCGATCTGTTGCTGAGCCGAGGACGGCTGGTCTTTCTGCGCTTCGAGCGTGCCGAGGCGCGGCGCATCGATGCCGGTGCGGGGCGCGAGATCCGGATGATCTTTCGCGCCCGCGTCGAAGACGACTGATACATCATCACAGGAGAAGCCCTCATGGGAGCCCAGAACGGAAAAGACCTGCTCGTGAAGGTCGACATGGCCGCCAACGGCCAGTTCACGACGCTCGCGGGCCTGCGCGCCACGCGGGTCAGCTTCAACGCCGAGACCATCGACGTGACCAGCCTGGAAAGCCAGGGCGGCTGGCGCGAGCTTCTGTCGGGCGCTGGCGTGCGCTCGGTCTCGATCTCGGGGTCCGGCGTGTTCCGGGACGCGGCGACGGATGAACGCGCGCGGCAACTGTTCTTTGATGGAGAAGCGCCGGATTTCCAGGTCGTGATCCCGGATTTCGGCATCGTACAGGGACCGTTCCAGGTCACGGCGATCGAATACGCGGGCAGCCACAACGGCGAGGCGACCTACGAGCTGAGCCTTGCCAGCGCGGGCGCGCTGAGCTTCGTCGCGGTCTGAGGACGGGACCATGGCCAATCCGTGGCGGGGCGAGGTGGCGCTGGTGATCGATGGACATGAGCAGGTGCTCAAGCTGACGCTGGGCGCACTGGCGGAACTCGAGTCCACGCTCGGCGAGGACACGCTTGTCGGCCTCGCGGGACGTTTCGAGAGCCAGCGTTTTTCGAGCCGCGACATCATCGCGCTGCTCGAGGCCGGACTGCGCGGCGGCGGCGGCGAATTGCCCGAGGGCGGGCTGGCGCAGGCAGAGATTGCCGGGGGCCCGATGGCGGCCGCGCGGGCTGCGGCCGAGCTTTTGGCGCGGGCCTTCACGCTGCCCGAGACATGAGCCGGCTGGCCTGGGCGGATCTGCTGCGCATCGGCCTGCAGCGGCTGCGGCTGAGCCCGGAAGACTTCTGGGCGCTGACACCGGCGGAGTTGCAGCTGATGCTGGGCTCGCCGAGCCGGAGCGGTCCGCTGCTGAGCACGGGGCTGGTGGCCCTGATGGCGCTTTACCCTGATGACGGGGAGGGAACAGACGATGAGCGATGACGGACGTTTCGAGGATCTCGAGGCCCGCAGCGAGGGGCTGAACGAGACGCTGGGCCAGACCAGCATCCTGGTGTCGGGCTTCGACAGCGAGCTGCGCCGGATGCGCTCGTCGCTCGAGGCGACGAGCCATGACGTGACAACGCTGGACCGCGGGTTGAGCCGCGGGCTGCGCAAGGCCTTCGACGGGGTGATCTTCGACGGACTGCGCCTGTCGGACGCGCTGACGAACATGGCCGAGAGCATGATCAGCACCACCTACAACGCCGCGATGCGGCCGGTCGCGGACCATTTCGGTGGCATGCTGAGCAAGGGCGTCGGCGGGCTGATGGAGGGCATTCTGCCTTTCGCGGACGGCGCGCCGTTCAGCCAGGGCCGGGTGATGCCGTTCGCATCGGGCGGGGTCGTGAGTTCGGCGACCTATTTCGGAATGCGCGGCAGCACTGGGCTGATGGGTGAAGCCGGGCCCGAGGCGATCATGCCGCTTGCCCGCGGGCCCGACGGCAAGCTCGGGGTGCGCGGATCCGGCGGCGCGGGACCGACGATCGTGATGAACGTCACGACACCGGACGTGCAGGGGTTCCGACGCAGCCAGGGACAGATCGCGGCGCAGATGAGCCGTGCGCTGAACCGCGGCCAGCGCAACCGGTAAGGCAGGAGAGGGACGGGCCATGAACTTTCACGAGGTCAGGTTTCCGGCACGGCTGAGCTTTGGCTCGGTCGGTGGGCCGCAGCGGCGCACGGATGTCGTCACGATCAGCAACGGCTTCGAAGAGCGCAATGCGCCCTGGCAGCATTCGCGCCGGCGCTACGACGCGGGCGTGGGCATGAAGTCGCTGGACGACGTGGCCGAACTGATCGCGTTTTTCGAGGCGCGCTACGGTCAGCTTTACGGGTTTCGCTGGAAGGACTGGTCGGACTTCCGCTCCTGTCTGCCCTCGCAGCAGATCGGGGCTTTCGATCAGCGCATCGGGGTCGGCGACGGCCAGCAGTCGGCTTTTCAGCTGACCAAGACCTACCGGTCGGGGTCGCATGAATACGTGCGCCCGATCGCGAAACCCGTCGAGGGTACGGTGCGCGTCGCCGTCGAGCAGGACGAACTTCAGGAAGGCGTCGACTACAGCGTCGACTTCGCCAAGGGCATTGTGAGCTTTTCCGCACCGCCGGACAGCGGGATGCTGGTTTGGGCGGGCTACGAATTCGACGTGCCCGTGCGGTTTGACACGGATGGCATCCAGACCAGCGTGGCCAGCTTCCAGGCCGGCGAGGTGCCCAACGTCCCCATTGCCGAGGTGCGGGTCTGATGGCTGGCTCTGACGCGCTGAAGGCGCATGTGGAGAGCGGCCTGACGACGGTTGCGCATTGCTGGGCGATCACGCGCCGGGATGGCGTGACCTTCGGGTTTACCGATCACGATGCGGACCTGACCTTCGAGGGGATCTCCTTCCGCGCGGAGACCGGTCTGACCGCGCACGCCCTCAGCCAGAGCACGGGCCTTTCGGTCGACAATACCGAGGCGTTGGGCGCGCTGAGCGCCGCCGCCGTGCGCGAGGACGAGATCGAGCAGGGACGCTTCGACGAGGCCGAGGTGCGGGCCTGGCTGGTCAATTGGGCCGACGTGTCCGAGCGCTGGTTGCAGTTCCGTGGCACCATCGGCGAGATCACTCGGACCGACGGCACCTTTCGCGCCGAGTTGCGCGGGCTGACCGAGGCGCTGAACCGACCCTTGGGGCGGGTCTACCAAAGGCCCTGCACGGCGGTGCTGGGCGACGCCGCCTGCGGCTTCGATGTGACCGCACCGGGATTTTTCTACACGCTGCCGGCTGAAGTCATCGAAGACATGCGGGTCTTTGGCTGGGACAGCAGCCTGGGGTTCGACGAGGGTTGGTTCACACGTGGCCGGCTCGAGGTCCGGGCGGGGGCCGCCAATGGCCTTTGGGGCACGATCAAGAACGACCGGATCGAGAACGGGCGTCGGGTGATCGAGCTGTGGGAGCCGATCCGGGGCGAAGTGGGTGTGGGCACGCAGGTCAGGCTGATCGCCGGGTGCGACAAGCGGTTGGAGACCTGCCGGCTGAAGTTCGACAACCTCCTCAATTTCCGGGGCTTTCCGGACATCCCGGGCGAGGACTGGCTGATGGCGGTGCCACGGTCCGGTGGGCTCAACGAAGGCGGGAGCCGGCGATGACCGAAGCGCGGGAGGACGTGGTTGCCGAGGCGCGGCGCTGGATCGGCACGCCTTACGTGCACCAGTGTTCGCTGAACGGGGCCGGGGCCGATTGCCTCGGTTTGTTGCGCGGTGTCTGGCGCGCCCTGCTGGGGGCGGAGCCCGAGCCGGTGCCGCCCTATTCGCGCGACTGGTCGGAACCGCGCGGCGAGGAACAGCTGTGGGCGGCGGCGCGGCGTCATCTGCAGCGCAAGGAAATCGGCGACGCTGCGGCGGGCGACGTGCTGCTGTTCCGGATGCGCGCGGGATCTGTCGCCAAGCATCTCGGCATCGTTGCGGAGACCGGCGAAACTCCGAGCTTCGTGCATGCCTATTCCGGGCACGGCGTGGTCGAAAGCCCGCTGAGCGCGCCCTGGCGGCGCCGGATCGTCGCGCGTTTCGCGTTTCCCGGGGGATTTGAGCAATGACCACGATCGTACTTTCCGCCGCCGGCGCCGCGATCGGTGGCTCTCTCGGCGGCTCGGTGGCGGGGCTGTCCTCGGTCGTCATCGGACGTGCCATCGGGGCGACCATCGGGCAGGTGATCGACCAGAGGCTGCTGGGCAACGGGTCCGAGGTCGTCGAGACCGGCCGGGTCGACCGCTTTCGGCTGACGGGCGCGGGCGAGGGCGCGGCGATCGCGCGGATCTACGGCCGCACCCGTATCGGCGGTCAGGTCATCTGGGCCTCGGACTTCCTGGAAACCTCAGAGACCAGCGGCGGCGGCAAGGGCGGTCCGTCCGAGCCGGAGACGCGCAGCTACAGTTACTTCGTGAGCCTTGCCGTGGCGCTCTGCGAAGGCGAGATCACACGGGTGGGACGTATCTGGGCGGACGGCGAGGAGGTGTCTCCGGACGGGCTCAACTTGCGGGTCTACAAGGGCACGCAGGACCAGTTGCCGGACCCGGCGATGGAGGCTGTCGAGGGCGCGGGGACGGTGCCGGCCTATCGCGGGACGGCCTATGTCGTCTTCGAGAACCTGCCGCTGGAACGTTTCGGCAACCGGGTGCCGCAGTTCACCTTCGAGGTGTCGCGGCCCGAGCAGCCGGACGCGCCGGGGGCCGAGGCCGATCCGACGTGGTCGGTGAAGGGCGTGGCGATGATCCCCGGAACTGGGGAGTACGCGCTTGCCACTACGCCGGTGCATTACTCGGGCGAGCCGGGGGCAGCATGGAGCGCCAACGTCAACTCTCCGACCGGGCGGGCGGATTTCGCGCTGTCGCTCGATGCGCTTGGCGACGATCTGCCCCAGATGCGCGCGGTGTCGCTGGTGGTGTCGTGGTTCGGTGACGACCTGCGCTGCGGGAATTGCCGTATCGCGCCCAAGGTCGAGAAGACGGACTACGACGGCCAGAACATGCCGTGGCGCGTGGCCGGGCTCGACCGTGCAGGGGCCGCGCTGATCTCTCAGGTGGGCGGACGCCCCGTCTATGGCGGAACGCCGACCGACCAATCGGTGATAGAGGCGATCCGGGCGATCGACGCGGCGGGCCACAAGGTTCTCTATTACCCGTTCATCCTGATGGATCAGCTGGCGGGGAACGGTCTGACCGACCCTTACGATCCAAGTGGCACCCAGCCGGAGCTGCCGTGGCGTGGACGGATCACGACGTCGCGCGCGCCGGGCGTGGCGGGCAGCCCCGACGGCACCTCCGACGCGATCGACGAGGTCGACGCCTTCTTCGGCACTGTCACGGCGGCGGATTTCACGGTTTCGGGCGAATACATCGCCTACACCGGGCCGGACGAATGGACGTTCACCCGCTTCATCCTGCATAACGCGGCACTCTGCAGGGCGGCGGGCGGGGTCGAGGCCTTCTGCATCGGCTCGGAGATGCGCGGCCTCACCCAGATCCGTGGGCCTCAGGATCGCTTTGTCGCGGTCGAGCGGCTGATTGCGCTTGCCGCCGAGGTGCGCAGCCTTCTGGGGCCCGAGACCAAGCTGAGCTACGCGGCGGACTGGAGCGAATACTTCGGCTACCAGCCGCAGGACGGCAGCGGCGACCGTTTCTTCCATCTCGATCCGCTCTGGTCGGATCCGAACATCGATTTCATCGGCATCGACAACTACATGCCGCTGTCGGACTGGCGCGACGGGGACGCGCATCTCGATGCCGATGCCGAGTATGTCTACGACCTCGACTACTTGCGCGGAAACATCGAGGGCGGCGAGGGGTACGACTGGTATTACCATTCGGCAGAGGCCCGGGAGGCGCAGGTCCGGACGCCGATCGTCGACGACTTGGCTGGCGAACCTTGGGTCTATCGGTACAAGGACATCCGCAACTGGTGGACCAACCTGCACCACGAACGGGTTGGCGGGATCCGAAAGGCGAACCCGACGGGCTGGGTGCCGGAATCGAAGCCGGTCTGGTTCACCGAGCTGGGCTGTGCGGCAGTCAACAGAGGGACGAACCAGCCCAACAAGTTTCTCGATCCGAAATCCTCGGAAAGCAGCCTGCCATATCACTCGAACGGGTTGCGCGACGACCTGATCCAGATGCAGTACCTGCGGGCGATGTATTCCTACTGGACCGACGGGCAGAACAACCCGGTGTCGTCGGTCTACGGGGCGCGGATGCTGAACATGAGCAGGGCCTTTATTTGGGCCTGGGATGCGCGGCCCTATCCCTATTTCCCGATCAACGACGAGCTCTGGGGCGACGGGGCGAATTACTATCGCGGGCATTGGCTGAACGGGCGCACGACCGCGCGCAGCCTCGCCTCGGTCGTGGCGGAAGTCTGCCGGGACGCGGGGCTGGTGCATTTCGACACCAGCCGGCTTTTCGGGACGGTGCGGGGCTACGCGGTGACCGACGTTGGAGATGCCCGGTCGGCGTTGCAGCCGCTGATGCTGCGCTATGGCTTCGACGCCGTCGAACGCGACGGGATGCTGTCGTTCCGGATGCGCAACGGTCGCGGTGCCGTGACGCTCGACAGGGACCGCCTTGCGCTGAGCCCGGAGCTTGACGGGGTGCTCGAGCAGACCCGCAGTTCGGACTCCGAGATGACCGGTCGGGTGCGGTTGCGCTTCGTGCAGGCGGATGCGGAGTTCGAGACCACCTCGGAAGAGTCGATCCTGCCCGACGAGGCGACGCATGCGGTGGCGGTGTCGGAATTTCCGTTGGTCTTGACGCGGGCGGAAGGTCGCCAGACGGTCGAACGCTGGCTGGCTGAAGCCCGCGTCGCGCGCGAGACGCTGCGCTTTGCCATGCCGCTGTCGATGACCTCGCTGGGCGCGGGCGACGTCGTCCGGCTGGATGCGGACGGCGAGGAGGGGCCGGCGCTCTACCGGATCGACCGGGTGGAAATGGGTGCGCACCAGATCGTCGAGGCGGTCCGGATCGAGCCGGATGTCTACAACCCCGCCGACTTCGTGGACGAACCGGCGCGGATGCGACGTTTTGTGGCGCCGGCGCCGGTGCTGCCGCTCTTCATGGACCTGCCGCTGATGAGCGGCGACGAGAAGACGCATGCGCCGCATGTCGCCGTCACCTCGCGCCCGTGGCAGTGCCGGATCGCGCTCTATCGGTCACGCGGTGGCACGAACTTCAGGCTTCAGGACAAGATCGGCAGGCGTTCGACCATCGGGGTGACGCAATCGGTGCTTCAGGCGGCGCCCGCGGGCATCTACGACCGCGGTGCGCCGCTGCAGGTCCAGCTGATCTCGGGCAGTCTCAGTTCGGTGGATACGCAGGAGATACTGAGCGGCGCCAACCTCGCCGCGATTGGCGATGGCAGCCCGGACGGCTGGGAGTTGTTCCAGTTCCAGAGCGCGGAGCTGATCTCCAAGCGGACCTACCTGTTGCGGGACCGCCTGCGGGGCCAATGCGGCAGCGACGGTGTCATGCCGGTGAGTTGGCCTGCGGGATCGTATGTCGTGCTGCTGGACGGCGTCCCCGAGCAGATCGATTTCCGGCGCAACCTGCGCGGTGTGGAACAGCACTGGCGGATCGGCCCGGCGCGGCGGCCCCTCAATGATCCGAGCTATGTCGAACAGGTGCTGGCCTTCGCCGGCAACGGGCTACGTCCCTATCGCCCGGCCCATCTTTCGGCGCTGCGCGAGGGCAACGGCGACCTGGCGCTGGGCTGGATCAGGCGCACGCGGATCGACGGTGACGGCTGGGACACGCCCGAGGTTCCGTTGGGCGAGGAAAACGAGCGCTACGCGGTGCGGGTGCTGCGCAACGGGTCGGTCCTGCGCGAAGTGACGCGCAGCTCTGCAGGTTGGACCTATTCGGCGGCAGATCAGGTCTCGGACGGCGCCGTGCCCCCGTTTTCGGTCGAAGTCGCGCAGGTGTCGGCCAGCTTCGGCGCCGGGCCGCGCGCGGTCGTCGTCGTTCAGGGCTGATGCGACCGGTTCTCGTGACCGACCTGCTGGCGGTCGCGGAAGCGCTTTGCGGCGTGCCCGCGGATCGGCGCGCGGCCTGCGCGCAGGACATCCTGGAGCGCGCCGAGATCGCCGACCGCTTTCGCAAGCGGACCGGGCGGCGCCATCCCCTGTGGGGCATCGGAACCCTGGCATCGGCGGTTGGACCCACCGGGGCCGGTCCGAGACCCGCCGCCGGCGACTACGACTTTCTGGCCTGCCTGTCGCTGGGTGCAGACGCGCTGCGCGCGCACCGGCTGGAGCGCGCAAGGATGTCGGGGCGGGTGCGGTAGCGGCCCCGAGGCATCGCGGACGCGAATGGCCGGCATCAAGGCTTTGCGTTTGGCAATTTATGCCTACATGGGATAGAAGCGGTGCCGAAAGGATCAGTCCCATGCTTGAAAAACGCTCCAAGGTCACGGCGATCGACCCGGTCTGGGACCAGATTTCCGAAGAGGCGCGCAAGGCCGTGCATGACGAGCCGCTGATCGGCGGCTTCATCCATGCCTGCATCCTGCATCACAAGAGCATCGACAAGGCGCTGTCCTACCGGATCGCGGCCAAACTGGCCTCGAACGAGATGTCGATGGCGGTGGTGCGCGATATCGTCGAGGAAAGCTACGCGGCCGACCCGAGTCTCGTTGCGGCGGCGCGTGCCGATCTCGTTGCGGTCTATGAACGCGACCCGGCCTGCCACCGGCTGCTGCAGCCGATCCTCTATTTCAAGGGTTACCAAGCAGTGCAGGCCTATCGCGTCGGGCATCATCTCTGGACGCAGGGCCATTACGACCTGGCCTATTTCATCCAGATGCGCGTATCCGAGATTTTTGGCGTCGACATCCATCCGGCGGCGGTGATCGGCAAGGGCATCATGATCGACCACGCCCATTCGATTGTCATTGGCGAGACGGCGGTGGTGGGTGACAACGTCTCGATGCTGCACTCCGTCACGCTGGGCGGGACCGGCAAGGAGGAAGAGGACCGCCATCCCAAGATCGGCAACGGCGTGCTGATCGGGGCAGGGGCCAAGGTTCTGGGCAACATCCGGGTCGGCAACTGCAGCCGGATCGCGGCCGGATCGGTGGTGCTGGAAGAGGTTCCGCCCTGCAAGACCGTAGCCGGTATCCCGGCGCGGATCGTGGGCGAGGCGGGCTGCGACCAGCCGGCGATCTCGATGAACCATATGCTGGTGCCGAACGCGCCGGAAAAATGATGTCTCACGGGTGCGCGCCGCTTACGTGGCGTTCACCCCACCCGCGCAATATGCTTGGAAATCTGCCCCAGAACCCTTATATTGTGGGCAGAAAAGAGGAAATGACCATGATCTGCGGACCCGATCCCATCGTCGTATGACTTACTCCTGCTTGGTTTCGACCAGGCGGCGGGCGTGCCGTGCCAGTTTCAGGCGCGGATAGGTTTCCTCGAATTCCCCGATGATCTGCAACCCGGCGTCCCGGCATTCGCCGACGTTCGACTGGATGCGGGTGATCGTGATGACTTTTCCCTCCACTGAAATCTTCGAGAAGCTCGGCAGGTTCACCCCGTCGATCTGCGCCTTGATCTTGTCGAGCAATCCGTAGAACAGCACGATCCGCGCGGTCAGCGAATTGCTCAGATGATGCAGCCGGTTGGTGTTGGTCGTGTAGATAATCGTATGATGCGCGTCGGTGATGTGCGGCAGGCTGTCCGGATTTTCGTCCATGTGCCTGCGGATCACGTCGATATCCGCCGAGACCTCGAGGAAGAACTCGAGGTCCCGGGTGTTGAAGTCGATCTCGGCGTAAAGCGCGCGGATCAGATTCTTCTGTTCCTCGCGCTTGCGGTACCAGGCGGCGATCAGTTCGAACCAGCGGGTCAGCAGCCACAGCCCGACCGTGACCGCCGCCGTCAGGAGGGCCCGGTCCCAGGTCACGGGATCAGGCCAGCATCACCATCGGGTTCTCGAGGTTTTCCTTGATCGCCTGCAGAAGCTGCGCGCCGAGCGCCCCGTCGATAACCCGGTGATCGACCGAGAGCGTGACCGACATCACTGTCGCCACCTTGACCTTGCCCTCCGAGACCACCGGCTTCTGCACGCCCGCGCCGACCGCGAGGATCGCGCCGTGCGGCGGGTTGATGACGGCGTCGAAGTTGTCGATGCCGAACATGCCGAGGTTCGAGATCGCGAAACTGCCGCCCTGATATTCATGGGGCGCGAGCTTGCGGTCACGGGCGCGGCTGGCGAGATCCTTCATCTCGGCCGAAAGCGCCGAGAGCGACTTCATCTCGGCGTCCTTCAGGACCGGCGTGAAGAGCCCGCCCTCGATCGCCACGGCCACGGCGACGTCGGAGGGGGCGAGTTTCAGGATGCGGTCCCCGGCCCAGACGGCGTTGGCATCGGGCACGGACTGCAGCGCCAGCGCGCAGGCCTTGATGATGAAGTCGTTGACCGACAGCTTCACGCCGCGCCCTTCGAGCTGCTTGTTGAGATCGCCGCGGAACTTGAGCAGCGCGTCGAGTTCGATGTCCCGGCGCAGGTAGAAATGCGGGATCTGCTGCTTGGCCTCGGTAAGGCGCGCGGCGATGGTCTTGCGCATCCCGTCGAGCTTGACCTCCTCGTAGTCGCGCCCCTCGTACATCTTGGCCACCGCGTCGGCGGAGGGGCCGGCGGGCGCGGCTGCGGCAGCAGGTGCCGCATCGGCCTTCTTTTCGGCGGGTTTCTTCGCCTCGGGTTTGGCGTTCTCGACGTCCGCCTTGACGATCCGACCGCGCGGGCCGGAACCCTTGACCGACGCGAGATCGAGCCCCTTTTCGGCGGCGATGCGCCGGGCGAGGGGGGAAGCGAAGATGCGCTCTCCGTCCCCGGATTTCGGGGCGGGCGGGGCGGCCTTGGCCGCTTCGCTTTCGGTCTTCTGCGTAGGCCGTTCGGCTTTGTCCTCGGCCTCTTTCGGGGCCTGGTCGGGTGCGTCGCCCTTGGCGTCCTTCTCGGCACCCGATCCGCCGGTGTCGATATCGTCGGCGCTCTCGCCCTCTTCCAGCAGCACGGCGATGGGCGTGTTCACCTTCACGCCCTCGCTGCCTTCGTCCACGAGGATCTTGCCGACGGTGCCTTCGTCAACGGCCTCGAACTCCATCGTCGCCTTGTCGGTCTCGATCTCGGCGAGGATGTCCCCCGACGCGACGGTATCGCCTTCCTTCACCAGCCACTTGGCCAGGGTGCCTTCCTCCATCGTGGGGCTGAGGGCGGGCATGAGGATTTCAATGGGCATGGCGCGCTCCTTAGCGGTAGGTGACCTGTTTCACGGCCTCGATGACCTCGTCGGTGGTCACCAGCGCGTGTTTCTCGAGGTTGGCGGCATAGGGCATCGGCACGTCCTTGCCGGTGCAGTTGATGACCGGCGCATCGAGGTAGTCGAAGGCCTCCTGCATGATCACCGAGGAGATGTAGTTGCCCACCGATCCCTGCGGCCAGCCTTCCTCGACGGTGACGCAGCGGTTGGTCTTCTTGACCGATTTCAGGATCGCGCCGGTGTCCATCGGGCGCAGGGTCCGCAGATCGATCACCTCGGCCGAAACGCCGTCTTCGGCAAGCTTTTCAGCGGCTTCCAGCGCGTAGCTCATCCCGATGCCGAAGCTCACGATGGTCACGTCCGAGCCTTCACGCCAGATCCGCGCCTTGCCGAACGGCACCGTGTAGTCGTCGAGGTCCGGGACATCGAAGCTGCGCCCGTAGAGGATCTCGTTTTCCAGGAAGATCACCGGGTTGGGGTCGCGGATCGCGGATTTCATCAGTCCCTTGTAGTCCGAGGCGGCGTAGGGCATCGCCACTTTCAGCCCGGGCACCTGCATGAACCACGCGGCATAGTCCTGGCTGTGCTGGGCCGCCACGCGTGCGGCCGCCCCGTTGGGGCCGCGGAACACCATCGGCGCGCCCATCTGGCCGCCCGACATGTAAAGCGTCTTGGCCGCCGAGTTGATGATCTGGTCCATCGCCTGCATGGCGAAGTTGAAGGTCATGAATTCGACGATCGGGCGCAGGCCACCGAAAGCCGCGCCGACGCCGATGCCGGCAAAACCGTGTTCGGTGATCGGCGTGTCGATGACGCGCTTGGCGCCGAATTCGTCGAGAAGCCCCTGGCTGATCTTGTAGGCGCCCTGGTATTCGGCGACTTCCTCGCCCATCAGGAACACGTTCTCGTCGCGCCGCATCTCCTCGGCCATGGCGTCGCGCAGCGCCTCGCGCACGGTCTGCTGCTTGAGCGTGGTGCCCTCGGGCCAGTCGGGCTCGACGTCGGGCTCCGGGTCCGGCGGGGCCGAGGCTGTGGTGGGGGCCGCGTCGGTGTCGTCCTTGCTGTCTTTTTCGTCCGCCGCGTCGTCCCCGTCCGAGGTCTGTTTGGCGGCGCCCGAGGACGCGCTCGTGTCGATGTCGTCGGCGCTTTCGCCCTCTTCCAGAAGCACGGCGATCGGCGTGTTGACCTTGACGCCTTCGGTGCCTTCCTCGACCAGAAGCTTGCCGACGGTGCCTTCGTCGACGGCTTCGAACTCCATCGTCGCCTTGTCGGTCTCGATCTCGGCGAGGATGTCGCCCGAGGAGACGGTATCGCCTTCCTTGACCAGCCATTTGGCCAGTGTGCCTTCTTCCATCGTCGGGCTCAGGGCCGGCATGAGGATTTCGGTTGCCATGTTACGCGTCCCCCTCGGGTGTAATCATTCCGACGACATTTCCCTGGCCGTCCTCGACATAGGCGCAGCGGCCGATGCCCTCGTAGTCCTGCAGGGGCAGGGCTTCGGCGCCCCCGTTCTTCAGCGCCCAGTCGTAGCGGTCGTCGCAGTCATCGACCTCGAAGGTCATCGTGCCACCGCGGATCGGCGACCCGGGCGCGGGCATCGCATCCGTGCGCCGCATGAGGCCGGCGGTCAGGCCTTTGTCGCCGCCGATGTCGCTTGCCTCGATGAGGTGATAGCCGACGTCCTCGCCGCCCGGCATCGCCGAAAAGGACCAGCCGAAAAGGCCCGCGTAGAAGGATTTCGCCGCTTCCACGTCGGCGACGTGAATCTCGAAATGCGGCATCAGACGGCTTCTCCCTGCGGGACTTCCTTGGCGTAGATGTCGGTCCAGAGCTCGTCGAGATCGGGTTCCGGGCTGGTCTTGGAGAATTCGGCGGCGTCGTTGACGATCTGCTTGATCTCCTTGTCGATGCCCTTGAGGTCGTCCTCGCTTGCGTGCTTGCCGTCGAGCAGCATGGTGCGCACGTGCTCGATCGGATCGCGCTCGTCGCGCATCTTCTGAACCTCCTCGCGGGTCCGGTACTTGGCCGGGTCCGACATCGAGTGGCCGCGGTAGCGGTAGGTCTTTACCTCGAGGATATAGGGGCCGTTGCCGGCCCGGCAGTGGGCCACGGCCTTCTCGCCGGCGGCCTTCACCGCCAGCACGTCCATGCCGTCGACCTCCTCGCCCTCGATCCCGTAGGCGGCCCCGCGTTCCCACAGCGACGGCGACTTGGTCGAGCGCTTGACGGAGGTGCCCATGGCGTACTGGTTGTTCTCGATCACGAAGACCACCGGCAGGTCCCACAGCTCGGCCATGTTGTAGGTCTCGTAGACCTGGCCCTGGTTGGCCGCGCCATCGCCGAAATAGGCAAAGGTCACGCGGTCGTTGCCGAGATACTTGTCGGCAAAGGCGAGGCCCGCGCCAATCGGCACCTGGGCCGCAACGATGCCGTGGCCGCCGTAGAAATGCTTCTCTTTCGAGAACATGTGCATCGAGCCGCCCTTGCCCTTCGAATAGCCGCCCTCGCGGCCGGTGAGCTCGGCCATCACGCCGCCGGGGTCCATCCCGCAGGCCAGCATGTGCCCGTGGTCCCGGTAGGAGGTGACGCGCTTGTCGCCTTCCTCGGCCGCCGACTCGAGCCCGACGACCACCGCCTCTTGTCCGATGTAGAGGTGGCAGAAGCCCCCGATCAGGCCCATCCCGTAAAGCTGGCCGGCCTTCTCCTCGAAGCGTCGGATCAGCAGCATGTCGCGGTAATATGCCTTCAACTCGTCCGCGGAGACATTGGGGGTCTTCGCGGCGGCTTTGCGGGTCGCCATGGGGCTCCTCCCTCATTTGGCCCGGCGCGCCGGGCAAATAGTTTAGCATTAAACTATTGATTAGCGGATTCGCGCGGGCATTGCGAGGGCCAAATGCCGCCGCGTCAGAACGGCGGCGCGTGCGTCAGCGGATGACGATCTCGTCCGAGCGGATCATGCCAAGCACCGAGCGGGCCTGCTCGTCGAGCAGGTCGAGGTCGAGGTAGTCGTCCGACAGCCGCTGCGTGAGGTTTTCCATGCGCGCGACCGAGGCGTTGAGCTCGTCGAGCTGCATCTGAAGCGTGCGCGACTCCGCGTCGATCTCGGCGCGGCGAAACAGACCGTAATCTCCCTGCACGGCGGCGAAGGTGAAATAGGTCGCGACCGAGAAGGCGATGGAAAAGAAGAAGAAACTTCCAAGCGCGGGACGTGCGGTGCGGTTCATGAATGCTCTGCCTCGGGCGTCTCTTGGTGGACGTGGAGCGACTATTGCACAGCCGATTCGCCGTGTGAATCCCCGCCGATGCACACGGATTCAACGCCGTGCGAAACCGGTGCAAATCGGCACCGCTCTGACGGCGGTGTCGTGGCCTGCGCGGCTTTCAGCCGCTCAGGGCCGCGACACCCGGCAGGGTCTTGCCTTCCATCCACTCCAGGAACGCACCGCCCGCGGTCGAGACATAGCTGAAGTCGTCGGCAACGCCGGCGGCGTTGAGCGCGGCCACCGTGTCGCCGCCGCCGGCGACCGACACGAGCTGGCCCGCGCGCGTCAGCTCTGCCGCCCGCTTTGCCGCCGCGACGGTGGCCGTGTCGAACGGCGGGATCTCGAAGGCACCCAGCGGGCCGTTCCAGATCAGCGTCTGAAGGTTCTCGAAAGCACCGGCGATGGCCGCCACGCTTTCGGGACCTGCGTCCAGCACCATCTGGTCGTCCTCCAGCACCGTGTCGGGGCCGAGCTTGAGCGTCTCGTATCCGGCGCCTTGCTTGAATTCGCGCGCCACCAGCCCGTCGACCGGCAGCTGGATCGTGCAGCCGGTGCTGTCCGCTTTCGCCATGATGCCGTTGGCGGTCTCGATCAGGTCCGGCTCCAGCAGCGAGGCGCCGAGCTGCGCGCCCTTTGCGGCCAGGAAGGTGTTGGCCATGCCGCCACCGATGATCAGCACGTCGAGCTTGCCGACGAGGTTCTCCAGCAACTCGATCTTGGTCGAGACCTTGGCCCCGCCGACGATGGCCGCCACGGGCCGCTTCGGTTGTGACAGTGCCTGTTCCAGCGCCGAGAGTTCGGCTTGCATCAGGCGACCCGCGCAGTTCGGCAGCAAGTGCGCCACGCCTTCCGTGCTGGCGTGGGCGCGGTGCGCGGCCGAGAAGGCATCGTTGCAATAGACGTCGCCGAGGCTGGCGAGAAACTTCGCCATCCCGGGATCGTTCGCCTCTTCCTGCGGGGCAAAGCGCGTGTTCTCGATCAGAACCACGGATCCGTGGTCGAGATCCTTCAGCGCGGCGGGGTCGGGACGCTCGACGAATGTCATCTTGTGCCCCAGTGCGTTTTCCAGCGCGGGCAGGGTGACCCGCAGCGACATCTCGGGCACCACCTTGCCCTTGGGCCGGCCGAAATGCGCCAGCAGGATCGGGGTGCCGCCCTTCGACAGGATGTCCTCGATCGTCGGCACGATGCGGTCGATCCGCGTGGTGTCGGTCACGCGCCCGTCCTCCACCGGCACGTTGATGTCCACGCGCACCAGCACGCGCTTGCCGTCGAGGTCCATGTCGTCGAGTGTCTTCCAGGCCATCGTCCATCCTTTCGGCTTGCCGCTTGCCCTCGTGTTTCGGCGCAATCCGTGCGCGGGTCAATGCGCGGCTTGGCATTCGCGGGTGCGAAGATTAGGTAGTCGCAGGACAAAGCATGAGGAGCGCCGCAGATGGCCGAGATCAAAGACCCCGAGAACACGATCCTGATGGAGCTCAAGGACGGCACGGTGACGATCGAGCTGTTGCCCGACGTGGCCCCCGGGCATGTTGCCCGGATGAAGGAACTGGCGCGCGCCGGGGCCTATGACAACGTCTGCTTTCACCGCGTGATCGACGGGTTCATGGCTCAGACCGGCGACGTGCAGCACGGCAACATGGAAGACGGGTTCAACATCCGCATGGCCGGCACCGGCGGGTCGGACCTGCCCAACATCCCGGCGGAGTTCTCCAAGATCCCGCATGCCCGCGGATCGCTTGGTGCGGCGCGCTCGGCCAATCCCGACTCGGCCAACAGCCAGTTCTTCATCAACTTCAAGGATAATGATTTCCTCAACGGCCAGTACACGGTCTATGGGCAGGTCATCGCCGGCATGGAGCATGTCGACGCCATCGCCCGGGGCGAGCCGCCTGCGAAACCGGACCGGATGATCTCGGTCAAGGTGGCCGCAGATGCGTAGTCTTTCCGTCGCGATCGCCGCGCTGTCGCTGGCGACGCCCGCTCTTGCCAGCGAGATGCAGATCGAAGTCGCGGGTGCAGCCAACGGCACCATCACCATCGATCTGCTCGAGGAGGTGGCGCCGAACCATGTCGCGCGCATTTCCGAACTGGCGCAGGCGGGGGCCTATGACGGGGTGGTCTTTCACCGCGTGATCGACGGCTTCATGGCCCAGACCGGAGATGTCGCCTTCGGCAAGCAGGGCGGCGACATGTCGCGCGCCGGCATGGGCGGCTCGGACGGCCCCGATCTCGGCGCCGAGTTCTCCGACATTCCCTTCGACCGCGGCGTGGTCGGCATGGCCCGCGCGCAGGACCCGAATTCGGCCAACAGCCAGTTCTTCATCATGTTCGACGAAGGGTATTTCCTCAACGGCCAGTACACGGTCGTCGGTCGTGTGACCGAGGGGCTCGATGTGCTCGATGCGATCAAACGCGGCGAGGGGGCCAACGGCGCGGTGATCGGCGCGCCGGACGTGATGCAGACGGTCACCGTCACCGACTGAAGCCTGCCACCTTCGGCCTGGCGGCATCAGGCGCCGGGGGTGACAGCATCCTCGGCGCCGACGAACCGCGTAACCGCACTCGCGAGCGCCGCCCAGTCGGTGAACTCGTGTGGCCCGCCCGGGTCGACGTCGCGATCACGCAGAACCACGTGGCGCAGCACCTGTTGCGAGAAATAGTCGTAGCGATCGGACCGGATCGCCCCGGCCACCAGCATGGTCTCGTCCGGCGTCAGACCAGTGCGCATCGCCATCTCGGTCACGTACTCCTCCGCTTCCTCAAGCCCCTCCTCGAAAGAGGCACTGAGGCTCACCGACAGCATCAGCGTCTCGCACATTGCAAGAGACGCGCGATGCGCCGCCAGAAACACCTCGAAGGTCTCGGGATGGCGCCGCTCGTGCACCGGGGCCGCCAGAATCACCTGCCGTACCCCCTCGAACGAGACCGGCGCCGTGCGCTTCGCGGTGTCGAAAAGAACGGCCTGTCGCCCGGTGTCGCGCACGGTCCGCGCGACGGCGTCCGCGATTTTCCCGGTCTGCCCTTCCACGGTGGCAAAGACGATCAGTACGGTCATGACCCCTCCGGTCGCCGGACGGTCCCGGCGCTTGCTGCTGGCCTCAGTCTGGACCGCCACCGCCGCGCGGTCCTTGTCCGAGATCAAGGCGATCCGGGCTTTCGGTGCTATCCTCTCTGGTTCGACAAATATCCCGGGGGACTCGCGCCATGCGCGACGGGGGCAGCGCCCCCTTGCTCCGTCGACCGCGGCGCGTCGGGCACGAAAAAAGGCGCCGGCCGGGCCGACGCCTTCGATCATCAGATCCGAACGTGGGTCAGGAGGCCGGATTCGGCTTGGCCACCGGCGCGGTTTTCGCACCCGGGTTCAGCGGGTCGTCCTGGCGCTGCACGGAGCCTTCGAAATGCGCGCCGGATTCGATCGCGATGGTCTTGTGGATGATGTCGCCCTCGACCCGCGCTGTCGAGGTCAGACGCACCTTGAGACCCCGCACGCGGCCCACCACACGGCCGTTCACGACGATGTCGTCGGCGATTACCTCGCCCTTGATCGTCGCCGTCTCGCCGATGGTGAGCAGGTGAGCGCGAATGTCGCCCTCGACGGTTCCTTCGACTTGGATGTCTCCGGTCGTCTTCATGTTCCCCGTGACATGCAGGTCGGACGACAGCACGGATGCGGGCGGTTTGGGCTTCGGCGCGCTCGGCTTGTAGTCGCTGCCCGAAGAGGACGGCGAGGACGCGGTCGCGCTGCTCGTGGAGGGCTTGTCCGCGTCGGACGGCTTCGGGCCGGGTTCGTTGATCTTGCTCTTAGAAAACATCTCTCGCTGCCTTGATGTAGGTCATGGGGTTAACCGGCCGCCCATTGACGTGCACCTCGTAGTGCAGGTGCGTCCCGGTCGAACGTCCGGAAGATCCCATATCACCGATGCGATCCCCGCGCGAGACCTTTTGCCCAACTTTCACGCGAACCTTCGCCAAGTGCGCATAGAGCGTTTCGATGCCGAAGTCATGCCGGATCTGCACCACGCGTCCGAACCCGGATTGCCAGCCGGCCTTGACCACCGTGCCGTCGGCGGTCGCATGCAACGGAGTGCCGTGCGCGCCCGCGAAATCCAGTCCATTGTGCATGCGCCGGCCGCCGGTGATCGGGTCGCGGCGCGATCCGAACCCGCTCGTGAAGCGGTAGCCGCCTTTCAGCGGGTTCGCGAAGGGCGCCTTTTCGGCGGCAAGCCGATAGAGGTTCAGCCGGTCCATCTGGCCCAGCAGCCGGTTGGCGCGCATCGCGTCCGGCGTGGGCTCCTCGCCGCGGGTCGAGAACGAGATCGGCGTCAGCGGCCCGCCGGTACCCGAATAGCCGCGACGTACCTGGTCGAGCACCCGGTCGGGGTTCATCCCGGCGGCCTTGAACATCTTGTCGAGCGGGGTGACCGAGACCGTCATCGCCTCTTCGAGCTGGCGGAAGATGGTGTCGTTCTGTTCCTTCATGAGTGCGATCTCGAAGGCAAGCTCGTCGGCCGCCTCGATCGCGTCCTCGGCATTGGCGCGGATCTCGTCGCGCTCGGCGGCGGTGCGGGCCAGCGCCTCGGACAGGAAATCGACCGGCACCGGCGGCTCGGCCATCGCCAGCACGATGTTGCCGGCGTCGTCTTCTGCGGTGCCCTCGAGCTGGGCCAAGGCGGTGCGGGCGGTGTCGCGGTCGCGCATGGTGTCGCGCAGCGTCGCCTGGATCACCTCGATCCCGGTCTCGAGCTCGCGCCGCCGAGTCTCGGAGGTCAGCAGGTCGGACTGCATCCGCGAAATCTGGTCGAGGGCCGCGTTGAAGCGTTCCTGCGCCGCAAGCGCCTCGGCGGCGCGCCCGTCGCGTTGCGCGGAGAGTTCGTTCAGCCGCGCCTGGTAGCTGCGCTGGTCACGGATCGCCTGCTCGCGGAAGTTGCCGGCGCCGATGCTGTCCATGAGGATGATCGCGGTGGCGAAGATGGCCCAGCCGACGACGACCGAGCATCCTGCGACGGTGACAAGCTGGGTGGCGGGTCGAAGGCGGATGAAGCGCGTGTCGCTGTCGGATTTGAGAAAGACCCGTCGTTCCGGGAACCAGTGTTCAAGCACCGAGTCGATCCTGATCGCCAGCCGTGTACGCACGTATTCTGCCCCTCTACCGTTTCCCGTCGCCTTCTCCGGGTCCCCCACCCGGAAACGGTTCCCGCAACTGATTAGAGAGCCTGCGGCAATGCGGCAACCCTGTTGACGCTTCGGGTTCCATCCATGCGCTCGATTTCGCGATACTGGCAAAAATCCGCCGATCTCAACGGGTTGGCGTAGCGTCAGCGGGCCTGTTCGGCCAGCGGCCAGTAGAAATCCGGCGGCAGGCCAGCCTCGGCGCGCTTCTCCTCGTTGAACGGCGGCTTCAACGCGCCGTGGAAATATTGGCGCACCAGGACGTGAAATGCGTCCTTGGGATCGAGGTCGTGGCGCCCGCAGAGGAAGTGGAACCACTTCGACCCATAGGCGACGTGGGCGACCTCTTCGGCGTAGATCGTCTCAAGGGCCTTCACCGCGTCCTCGGCACCGGCCTTTCGGAAGATCTCGATCATGCCCGGTGTCACGTCGAGCCCGCGCGCCTCGAGCACCATCGGCACCACGGCGAGCCGGCCCATCAGGTCGTCCGCAGTATCCTCGGCCGCGCGCCACATCCCGGCATGGGCAGGCAGGGCGCCATAGAAACTGCCCATCGCTTCAAGACAGTCGCACATCAGGTTGAAATGCTTCGATTCCTCGTCTGCGGCCCGGACCCAGTCGTCGTAGAATCCGGGCGGCATGGCGGTGTCGGCGAAGCGCGCGATCACGTCCCAGTGGAGGTCGACGGCATTGAGCTCGATATGCGCAACCGCGTGCAGCAGCGCGATGCGTCCCTCCGGACTGCCGGGCCGCCGGCGCGGCACGTCGCGGGGCGACAGCAGTTCGGGCCGGTCGGGGCGCGCGGGATGCGGCGGCGGATCGGCGCGGCCGATCTCGGGCAGCGCCCCTTGCGCCCGCGCGGCCTGCCACTCGGCGGCAAAGCGCCGCGACAGGGCCGTCTTCTCGCGGCCGTCAGCGGTCCGCAGAACCGCCTCGGCCATTTGCGCCAAGGCGATCACAGGGCGCGGACCGCCTCGAGCACCTCGTCGACATGGCCCGGCACCTTCACCTTGTTCCAGACCCGCGCGACAGTGCCTTGCGCGTCGACGAGCACCGTGGTGCGTTCGATGCCCATGAACTTTTTGCCGTACATGCTCTTTTCCTTCCAGACGCCGTAGTCCTCGCAGACCGATCCGTTCTCGTCGGACAGAAGCGGCACCTGCAGCCCGTGCTTGGCGATGAACTTCTCGTGCTTTGCCAGGCTGTCCTTCGAGATCCCGAAGACCCGCGCGCCGGCGGCTTCGAAATCGGCGCGGGTCTCGGAAAAGCCGATGCTTTCCTTGGTGCAGCCGGGCGTGTCGTCCTTGGGATAGAAGAACAGGACCACCGGCTGTCCCTTGAGGTCCGAGAGCGTGATCTCGCCCTCGGTGCCGGGCAGGGTAAAATTCGGGGCGGGCTGGGAAACTTCGGGCATGGCTCTCTCTCGTCTTTAAAGCGGGTGTGCGGCCTGACATATTAGGGCAGGCCCCGTCAGAGGGAAGGGCGAAGCGCGTTCGGCGTGGAGCCACCGGATAACCTTGGCCGCCAAAGGCTGCGAGCACCGTGCAGGACGATCCCCAGGACGCCCCCCGAGGCAGACCGGCGCCCCGGCGCAAGCGTGACCGCGCGCGGCGCGCGGGGCTCTGGACGGTCGGCCTGCTGGTGCTGCTCGCGGGCGGGCTGGCCCTGGGGCTGGTCTGGATCAAGGAACGCGATCTCTTCGCGCCGCTCTGGCTGCGCGAAGAGCTCGAAACGCGGCTCGGCACGCTGATCCCCGACACGCGGATCGAACTCGGCGATATCGTCCTGGTCATCGACGAGGAGTGGCGTCCGCGGGCGCGGGTCCGCGACGTGCGACTTTTGAACGCGCAGGGCACGGAGATCGCTGCCTTTTCGGAGATGCGCGCCAGCCTCGCACCGCAACCGCTGCTCGACGGCAGGCTCGAGCTGAGTTCGATCGACCTGACCGGCATCTTCGCGCGGCTCGAGCGCGATGCCGAAGGGCGCGTGCGCTTGTCGGCGGGCACCGGGTTCGAAGCCCCGGCGCGGCAGGCTGACAGCCTGCCGCAGATGCTCGCCGAGTTCGATGACCTGCTGCTGCGGCCGGGGCTGTCGACGCTCGAGCATGTCGGTATACGCGCGCTGACCCTGCGCTACGAGGACAGGATCTCGGGCCGGGGATGGACCGTGGATGGCGGGCGGATCAGCCTGGAACGCGACGGGGTCGATCTGAGCCTGTCGGCGGATTTCGCACTGCTGAGCGGCGGTGCGCGGGCGGCGACCCTGGCGGCGAACTACTCGGGGCGCATCGACCGGCAGGCGTCCGAGTTCGGGGTGACGCTGAGCGACCTCGACGCCGGCGACATCGCCACCGCCGGTCCGGCCTTTGCCTGGCTCGAAGCGCTGCGGGCACCAATCTCGGGGTCGGTGCGCGGCGGCGTCGAGGAGGACGGCAGCCTTGCGCCGATCAACGCCACGCTGCAGATCGGCGCCGGAGCGATCCAGCCCGACCCGAATGCCAAGCCGATCCCGATCGAGGGCGCACGCAGCTATTTCAGCTATATTCCGGGCGCCGATGCGCTGCGGTTTGACGAGTTGTCGCTGCGCAGCCAGTGGGTCAGCGGCCGCCTCGAAGGCCAGGCCTATCTGGAAGGGGATCCGGACGGGCTGCAGCGCGATCTCGTCGGGCAGGTGCGGCTGAGCGATCTGAGCCTGAACCCCAACGATCTCTATCCCGAGCCGGTGAGCGTGGCGGCGGCCGAGATGGACTTCAAGCTGACGCTTGCGCCCTTCGAACTCCGCATCGGTCGGCTACAGATCAGCGACGCCGGGCGCAGCCTGAGCGCGCAGGGCAGTTTCGGAGCCGGGCGCGAGGGCTGGGTGATCTCGGCGGATGCCTCGGTGAACGAAATCTCGCGCGACCGGCTGCTGGAGCTCTGGCCCGAACGCGCGGTGCAAAAGACCCGAGCCTGGCTCGACGCCAACCTGCAGGCCGGGAGTCTGCGCGACGCCGAACTGGCGGTGCGGGCGCGGCAGGGCGAGCCGCCCGACCTCTACCTCGGCTTCAACTTCGAGGAGGCCGATATCGGTTTCATGAAGACGATGCCGCCAATCCGCGAGGCACGCGGGCATGCCTCGCTTCTGCGCAATCGCTTCGTACTCTCGGTTGACGAAGGCGGCGTGGAGGCGCCCGAGGGCGGACGGGTCGACATCGCGGGGTCGAGCTTCATCGTGCCGGACACGCGCGCCCGCCCGGGCGCACCGGCCGTGATCCGCCTGCGCACCCGGGCCTCGGTCACCGCGACTCTGGCGCTGCTCGACCGGCCGCCGATGCGGGTGATGCAGAAGGCGAACCGGCCCGTGACCCTGGCCGACGGTACGGCGGTGCTGGAAGGCACAATCGCGCTGCCCCTGATGAAGGGCGTGCCACCCGAAGACGTGCGCTGGGACTTCGCGGGCACGCTTCAGGACGTGT
This sequence comes from Roseobacter sp. FCG-D35, assembly GCF_033436665.1. Classification (NCBI taxonomy): domain Bacteria; kingdom Pseudomonadati; phylum Pseudomonadota; class Alphaproteobacteria; order Rhodobacterales; family Roseobacteraceae; genus Roseobacter; species Roseobacter sp. FCG-D35. The sequence continues at coordinate 514,137 of NZ_JAWQFO010000001.1, read as the reverse complement.
CCACGGACGCGCTGGTGCCGGGGCGGACCCTTGCGGCACCGGAACTTGCGGTGCGGGCCAGCAACGACGGGGTCGAAATCGGCGGTCCCGGGTCGCTCGACGGCGTCGCCTTCGACGCGACCTGGCGGCAGCCACTCGGGCAGCCCGGCGTGGGCAGCCGGGTCGAAGGCACGCTGGAACTGTCGGAGACGGCGCTTGAGACTTTCAGGATCGCGCTGCCGCCCGGGACGGTGCGCGGCACGGGCGCGGCGACCATTACCATCGACCTCGAAAAGGACACGCCACCGGCCTTCAGCCTCGAATCCGACCTCGTGGGGGTGACACTTTCGGTGCCGCCGCTCGCGTGGTCGAAACCCGCCGCGCGTCCCGGCACCTTGATGGCCGCGGGCGCGCTGGGTCCGGTGCCGCAGGTCGACAAGCTTCTGATCGAGGGGCCGGGGCTCTCGGCGGAGGGGTCGGTCCGGCTGCGCGAGGGCGGCGGGCTCGACAGGGTCCGGTTCGACCGGGTGAGCGTCGGCGGCTGGCTCGATGCGCCGCTCGACATCCGCGGGCGCGGCCCCGGCGCGCCGGTCGGGATCAACATCAACGGCGGCACGCTCGACATGCGACGGGCCGAGTTCGGACCGGGCGGCGGTGGCGGCGCTTCGGTGCCGCTCGACGTCACGCTCGACCGGCTGCAGATCACCGACACCATCGCGATCCAGAACCTGCGTGGCGCGTTCATCAGCCGCGGCGGGCTCGACGGCAGCTTTTCGGGCAGCGTCAACGGCGGCACGGCAATCGCCGGCCGGGTCGTGCCGCAAAACGGTCGTAGCGCCGTGCGCCTGACATCCGAGGATGCGGGCGGGGTCTTTGCCTCGGCGGGGTTGCTCAAGCAGGCGCGGGGCGGCGCGCTGGATCTCAGCCTCGTGCCGGTCGGCACCAGCGGCGCCTTCGACGGCACGCTCGCTGTGCGCGACACGGCGGTGCAGGACGCGCCAGCGATGGCCGCATTGCTCAACGCCATCTCTATCGTCGGGTTGCTCGACGAGTTGAGCGGCACCGGCATCTCCTTTTCCGAGGTCGATGCCCGCTTCCGGCTGTCGCCGGCCCAGATCACCCTGACCCAGGCCAGCGCCGTCGGCCCGTCGATGGGCCTGTCGATGGACGGGGTGTTCTATCCCGGCTCGGGCCAGTTGCAGATGCAGGGCGTGATCTCGCCGGTCTACCTGATCAACGGCATCGGCAGTCTTTTTACCCGCAAGGGCGAGGGCGTGATCGGTTTCAACTATGCGCTCAGCGGGCAGGCCAAGGCGCCGGCCGTGTCGGTCAACCCGCTGTCGGCGCTGGCGCCGGGCATCTTCCGGGAGATCTTTCGCGCGCCGCCGCCCGAGGTGCCGCGGGTCGAAGGCGAGATCGTGCCGCCGCTCGAAGCGCCGCGCGCCGAAGCGGCAGAGGACCCAGCGCCACAAAGGCTTGTCCGTCCCGGTGAGGACCGCTAGAGCGCGCGGATGCAACTGAGCGACTTCGATTTCGACCTGCCCGATACGCTGATCGCGACCAGGCCGGCTGCGCCGCGTTCCTCGGCGCGGCTGCTGGTGGCGGGGCCCGACAGCCTTGCCGACGCGCGCGTGACCGACCTGCCGGACTGGCTGCGGCCCGGCGACCGGCTGGTGCTGAACGACACAAGGGTGATCCCGGCGCGCCTGTCGGGGCTGCGCCATCGCAGCGGCGCGCAGGGCGACACCGCCGCTCGGATCGAGGTGACGCTGCTCGAACCGCGCGCGTCGGGCGGCTGGGCGGCGCTGGTCAAACCGCTCAAGAAGATCCGGGTCGGCGAAGAGCTGGTGTTCTCCGACGACCTGTCGGCGGTGCTGGAAGCGGTCGAGGACGGGCAGGGTGTCTTTCGCTTCAACCTGACCGGCGCGGATTTCGACGACGCGCTCGCCGACGCCGGGGCGATGCCGCTGCCGCCCTACATCGCCGCACGCCGCGCCGCCGACGACCGCGACCGGACCGACTACCAGACCGTCTTTGCCCGCCGTGCCGGGGCCGTGGCGGCCCCGACCGCCTCGCTGCATTTCGACGAAGCTCTGCTGGAGCGGCTTTCGGCGCAGGGCATCGCCTTCAGCCATGTCACCCTGCACGTCGGCGCCGGCACGTTCCTGCCGGTCAAGGTCGAGGATGTCACGCGCCACCGGATGCATGCCGAATGGGGCGAGGTCAGCGCAAGGGCCGCGGCCGAGATCGCCGCGACAAAGGCCGCCGGCGGCCGGGTGATTCCGGTGGGGACCACCGCGCTGCGCCTGATCGAGACGGCGGCGCGGAACGGCGCGATCGAACCCTGGGAAGGCGATACGGATATCTTCATCTACCCGGGCTTCGAGTTCCGCGTCACCGACGCGCTGATGACCAACTTCCACCTGCCGAAATCGACGCTGATGATGCTGGTTTCGGCGCTGATGGGACAGGAGCGTGTGCGGCAGATTTATGCCCACGCGATCCGTGAGCGCTACCGGTTCTTTTCCTACGGCGATGCCTCCTTGCTCTTTCCAGCGGGCTGTGAGAAGCGCGGATAGACTTCGGCGAGTCGCCCACGGGACAGAATTCCCGATCCTCCGGCGGCAGTTTGAACGTGTTCGTGACGACCCCGACGGGCAAGGAGGGACGAGATGCTGCAAGTTCTGACCAGCGCCTGGGCGCTGCTTCTCGGCATGGCGCTGCTCATGGTCGGGAACGGCATGCAGGGCACGCTTCTGGGTATCCGCGGCGAGATCGAGGGCTTCTCGACCCTGCAGATGTCGATCGTCATGTCGGCCTATTTCGCGGGGTTTCTGGGCGGCTCGCAACTTGCCCCCGGCATGATCCGGCGCGTCGGGCATGTCCGCGTCTTTGCGGCGCTCGCCTCGCTGATCTCGGCGGTGCTGATCCTCTACCCGACCTTCACCGAGGTCTGGGTCTGGACGTTGGGCCGGGTGTTGATCGGTTTCTGCTTCTCGGCGGTCTACGTCACCGCCGAAAGCTGGCTGAACAACGCCGCCACGAACGAGAACCGCGGCCAGGCGCTGTCGCTCTACATGATCGTGCAGACCGCCGGCATCGTTCTGGCGCAGTACCTGCTGCTGGCCGCCGACCCGAGCGGGTTCATTCTCTTCGTCATTCCTTCGGTGCTGGTCTCGGTGGCGGTGACCCCGATCCTGTTGTCGATCAGCCCGACGCCCGCCTTCGCCACCACCAAGGCGATGAGCCTGCGGCGCCTCCAGCGGGTGTCGCCGCTGGGCTGCATGGGCATGTTCCTGCTCGGCGGCGTGTTCTCGGCGCAGTTCGGCATGGCGGCGGTCTACGGCGGCAAGGTCGGGCTGACGGTGCCGCAGATCTCGACCTTCGTGGCCTCCTTCTTCATCGGGTCCGTGATCCTGCAGTATCCCATTGGCTGGATCTCGGACCGCATGGACCGCCGGCAGCTGATCATCATCGTGTCCGCCATTGGTGCGGCGGGCTCGGTCCTGGGCATGATGCTGGGCCATTACTACGGGCTGCTGCTGGTCTCGGCCTTCGTGGTGGGCGGCATGTCGAACCCGCTCTATTCGCTGCTGATCGCCCACACCAACGACTTCCTCGACCTCGAGGACATGGCCGCGGCCTCGGGCGGCATGCTTTTCATCAACGGGCTCGGCGCAATCTCGGGGCCGATCATCACCGGCTACCTGATGGACATGGTCGGCCCCGGCGGGTTCTACCTGTTCACCGGGTTGCTGTTTGCCTGGCTCGTGGCCTACGGCGCCTGGCGCGCGACCCGTCGCCGGTCGGTGCCCGCCCAGGAGGCCGGCGCCTATGTTGCGGTCAGCCCCAGCGCCACCGCCGTCACGCTGGGCGCGGTCGCCGAGGTGTGGTCGGAAGAGGCCGAACAGCAGGCCGAGCAGCAGAATGCCGCGGAATGAACACGCCCCTGTCGCAATTGTCGCAAATCGTGACTGGGGTTCCGCCGCAAGGCACGCCTAGATGGGGCAGGTGGAGATGATCGATGGGAGCAGCAAAATGATCGGTCCGCAGGAGATTCTGGAATTCTGGCTCGACGAGGTCGGGCCTGACGGCTGGTACAAGGCGAGCGACACGCTCGACGCGACCATCCGCGACCGCTTCGAGGAGGCGTGGCAGGGCGCCTGCGAGGGTCGCTACTCGCTCTGGCTGACCTATCCGACCGGCGCGCTGGCCTACATCATCCTGACAGACCAGTTCTCGCGCAACATGTTCCGCGGCACCGCAAAGGCGTTCGCCAGCGACCGCGCGGCTCTTGCCGCGGCGAAGTCGGCGATCGAACGCGGCTGGGATCTGAAGATCGACCCGCCCGCGAGGCATTTCTTCTACACGCCGCTGATGCATTCGGAGAACCTCTGCGACCAGGACCGCTGCGTGCGGCTGATGGCCGAGCGGATGCCGAAAGGCGCGCCGAACCTCGTGCATGCCCGTGCCCACCGCGAGGTGATCCGGCGCTTCGGGCGTTTCCCGCATCGCAACGAAGCCTTGTCGCGCGGCACGTCCGAGCAGGAGAAGAGCTTCGAAGCCGAAGGCGGTTACCGCACGACCTTGCAGAAGCTTCAATCGCAGGCCGCCTGAGCGCGCCGCCTCCCGCATCGCAGCCATGCGCCGGTCGCTCGATCGGCGTGTTGCTGCATGACGGCATATAGTTTAACGGTAAACTATATCGGCGAAGCTTGAACCTGCGAGGACCTGACATGGCGGCCAAATCCTTCGACCTCATCGTGATCGGCGCAGGGCCGGGCGGCTATGTCGCGGCGATCCGGGCGGCGCAGCTGGGCCTGAAGGTGGCGGTGGTCGAACGCGAGCACCTCGGCGGCATCTGCCTAAACTGGGGCTGCATCCCGACCAAGGCGATGCTGCGCTCGTCCGAGGTGTTCCACCTGATGCACCGCGCCAAGGAATTCGGGCTCAAGGCGGAAAAGATCGACTACGATCTCGACGCCGTCGTCCAGCGCTCGCGCAAGGTGGCGGGGCAGCTCTCGGGCGGGGTCGGTCACCTTCTGAAGAAGAACAAGGTGACGGTCGTCATGGGCGACGCAAAGCTTGCCGGGAAGGGCAAGGTGTCGGTCAAGACCGAGAAGGGCAGCGAGGATCTGGAAGCCAAGAACATCGTGCTGGCCACCGGGGCGCGCGCGCGTCAGTTGCCCGGGCTCGAGGCCGACGGCGATCTGGTCTGGACCTACAAGCATGCGCTCAAGCCGCCACGGATGCCAAAGAAGCTGCTGGTCATCGGCTCCGGCGCCATCGGGATCGAGTTCGCGAGCTTCTTCAACACGCTCGGGACGGATACCACCGTGGTCGAGGTCATGGATCGGATCCTGCCGGTCGAGGATGCCGATATCTCGGCCTTCGCCAAGAAGGCGTTCGAGAAGCAGGGCATGAAGATCATGCAGAAGGCGACGGTCAAGCAACTCGACCGCGCCAAGGGCAAGGTCACGGCGCATGTCGAGACCGGTGGCAAGACCGAGCCGCTCGACTTCGACACGGTGATCTCGGCCGTCGGGATCGTCGGCAACGTCGAGGACCTCGGGCTGGAGGATCTGGGCATCAAGGTCGACCGCACCCATGTCGTCACCGACGAATTCTGCCGCACCGGCGTCGAGGGGATCTACGCCATCGGCGATCTCGTGGCCGGACCCTGGCTGGCGCACAAGGCCAGCCACGAGGGCGTGATGGTCGCCGAGATGATCGCCGGTGGACATCCGCATCCGGTCAAGCCCGAGAGCATCGCGGGATGCACCTACTGCCATCCGCAGGTCGCCTCGGTCGGGCTGAGCGAGGCCAAGGCGAAAGAGCAGGGCTATGAGGTGAAGGTCGGCAAGTTCCCGTTCATCGGCAACGGCAAGGCCATCGCGCTCGGCGAACCTGAAGGGCTGATCAAGACCGTGTTCGATGCCAAGACCGGCGAGCTTCTGGGCGCGCACATGGTGGGGGCCGAGGTGACCGAGCTGATCCAGGGCTATGTCGTCGGCCGCCAGCTCGAGACAACTGAGGAAGACCTGATGGCCACGGTTTTCCCGCACCCGACGCTGAGCGAGATGATGCACGAATCCGTCCTGGACGCCTACGGCCGGGCGATCCACTTCTGACGAGTGGGACGGGCGCCGCCAGGGCGCCCGCCCGTCTTGTCGAACCCTCAGGCCGATTTCCGGCGGCGACGCATCAGGCCCAGACCCGCAACGCCCGCGCCGAGCAGCAGCACGCTTGCCGGCAGCGGCACCGGGGTCGGCGCGTTCTGTGCCGCGAACCCGATGAAATCGCTGCGGCCCGGATCGCCAAGCAGCGAGGCCGTTCCGGTCCCGAGGTTGATCTCGTAAAGTCCCGCACCGCCGCCCTGGACACGCAGCAGCGCAAGCGCGAGGTCACCGCCCTTTTTCGTTGACACGATTTCGAACCCGCCGAGGCTCGACACGTTGAGCCCAAGCAGACCGACGGTGATCAGCGTGCCGTTGTTGTTGTCGAGGTTGATCAGTGAATCGGTTTCCGCGTCGATGGCGTATTGCAGCGTGCTCGACGCCTTTTCGCCGTCGATCGCGTTCGTGTAGGCGTTGGCGAAGACCATCGGGTCCCGACCGTCATTGATGTCTCCGGCGGCGTAGAAGAGGTCGGCAAAGGCGTCGACAGTGTTCTGACGTGCCGGGTCGGAGAAGTCGGACGGAAAGAACACGAGGTTGTCATCATCGGTCGACACCGCCCGTTCGGCGTCGATCTGGTTGTTGAAGTCGAACCCGATCTCGGCCGTGTTGCCGATCCCGGTACCTGACGTGAAGCTCACGCCGGTCGACGTCAGCATTCCGGTGTCGCGGTCGATCAGGACGATGTCGTCAGGGTTGCTCCCTTTTCCGTTCACATATCCATAAAGCTCGCCGGTGACGGGGCGGTAGGCGATTGCCGATACCTGCCCTGACAGGTCGATCGTCTGGGACGTCCCGAGGTCCGCAAGGCTGTCGAAACGCACAAGCTTGGTTCCACCTGCGGCAAGGCCGTAGCCTTGCGTCCCGGCCACGGTGGCCGCCATTGTCTGGGTTGCGGAAACAGCGAGAAACGCTGCGATGGTCAAACGTAAATGCATCTTTAAACTCCCTGCGGAATGGTCGCGCAATTCATGCGACCCTGACAATGGTGGAGCTAAGTAACTGTTTATCAAAAACTTTATTTCTCGCTCAGGGTGAAGCCTTCGGGGCTCGAGAACCGTGTTTTCTTGTTCCGAGCAGCGCGGTCTCCCGCCGTCCCATTGTTTCCAAAATCAATGAATATGGGCGACGCACCTTTAGCAATCCCGCCGCCGCCATCACGTGCGCCGCAGGGCCGTCTTGCCGCGTGCAGCACGATTGCCTCCGGCGACGGCGTCTGACATAGCGGCCGCATGACTGACGCGACCCGCACCTCTTTCCCGATCATCTTCGCGCTCTGGGGCGCGGGTCTGGGCGCGGCCGCCCAATACGGCAAGGTCAGCGTCATCTTCGACCAGTTGCCGACGCTCTACCCCGATGCCGGCAGCGCGATCGGCTTCGCGGTGTCGCTTGTCGGGCTTGTGGGCATCGTCTTCGGCGCGATGGCGGGTCTGCTCGTCGCGCGCATCCGCTATCGCCGCGCGCTGCTCTGGGCGCTCTGGATCGGGGCGGGTGTGTCGGCGTTGCAGGCCACCGGGCTGCCGCTGAGCTGGCTGCTGGTATCCCGCGTCGTCGAGGGCATGTCGCACCTGGCCATCGTCGTGGCCGCGCCGACGCTGATCGCGCAGGTCGCGGCACCGCGTCATCGCGGGTTTGCGCTGACCCTCTGGGGCACGTTCTTCGGCGTCGCCTTCGCGGTGCTGGCCTGGGCCGGGCTGCCGCTGGTCTCTGCGATGGGCGTGCCCGCGCTGTTTGCGGCGCATGCGCTTTACATGGCGGCCTTTGCGCTGCTTCTGGCGGCAATGCTCGAGCCGCTGCCAGTGACCACGCGCTTTGCGCCGTTGTCGCTGGCCGGAGTCGTGCGTGACAACCTGACCATCTACCGCTCGGCCGCGATCGCGGCACCTGCGGCGGGGTGGGTGTTCTACACCTTTTGCTTTGTTGCCCTGCTGACCGTCTTGCCACCTTTCATTGACCCGTCGCAGCGCGCCTTCGTCCTCGGCGCCATGCCGCTCGCCGGAATCGCGGTCTCCATGACGCTGGGCGTCATCCTGCTGCGCCATGTCTCGGCAGTCACTGTTGTCGTGACCGGGTTCGCCCTTTCGGCGATCTTCTCGGTCTGGCTGGTGTTCGACCGCGGCGACCCGTTGCTCTGCCTGCTTCTGGCCGGCGCAATGGGACTTGTGCAGGGTGCAAGCTTTGCGGCCGTGCCGCAGCTCAACGGCAGACCGGCCGAGCAGGCGCAGGCCAACGGCGCGATGGCGCAGGCGGGTAACATCGGCAACACGCTCGGCACACCTGTCATGGCTGCGATGATTGCGGCCGGTGGGTACGCCGCCCTTATGGTGGTGACGTCGATGGCGCTTCTGCTCGGTGTGGCGGTCCACGCCCTTCTATCGCGCCGTCGCCGCCGTGCCATCAGTTAACGTTTACTCACGGACGCGTGACAACATGAAACCGGCGCCCGACACCATCCGTACCGTTCGTGACCGCAGACCGCGGTCATGTTCCAACACGGGAGTAAGTGATGAAAAGTTTCATGATCGCCGTCGCCGCTGGGATCGGCCTGTTATCCATGCCTGCGGAGGCCCGCACGATCACCGGCGGGCTGACCACAGTAGAGGTCACCGCCGATGTGACGGGTCTCGGGCTCAGCGCCGCGCCGCTCGGCACCGCCACCTTTTCGGGCGGTGTCTTCGGCTTCCCGATCACCGGCGGTAGCGTGACCGGCGCCGGCGCGATGATCGAGCATGACGGCAGTGGTGTGACCCTGTCGGCTATTGCCGATCCGTCGGTCTCGGCCTCGATCGGCGATTTCTTCATCGACACGATGGCGGCCACGGTCTCCGGCAACATCATCGGCGGAGCATCCGGCGTGACGTTCTTCACTTTCGGCGACATCGATTCTGACGGCATCGATTTGCTGATCTCGAACGATCTTGCCGGTGCGCTGACCGGGGTCTTCGGGGCGCCCGACCTGACCGGTGCAGTCTTCGGCGTGGCCAACACCGCGCCCGAACTGGCCCCCATTCCACTGCCCGCCGGTCTTCCGCTGATTGCCACCGGACTGCTTGCTTTCGGATGGCTGCGTCGCCGCAAGGCCTGATCGCTGCCAATAGTTGACAGGGTCCGTCGCCTGCTTGGGCGGCGGGCCTTTTTGTTCGCCTAACGTTCTCATTTTCGGATTGGAGAATCCGTCGCGCCATCTTATGTACGGAAGTGTTAACGGGAGCCCCGGATGGCCGAACTGAAGAACATCGAAGTGCGCGGCGCGCGCGAGCACAACCTCAAGAGCATCGACGTCGACATTCCCCGCGACCAACTGGTGGTGATCACGGGCCTGTCGGGGTCCGGCAAGTCGTCCCTGGCCTTCGACACGATCTATGCCGAGGGGCAGCGCCGCTACGTGGAGTCGCTGTCGGCCTATGCCCGGCAGTTCCTCGACATGATGCAGAAGCCGGACGTCGACCACATCTCGGGGCTCAGCCCGGCGATCTCGATCGAGCAGAAAACGACCTCGAAGAACCCGCGCTCGACAGTCGGCACGGTGACCGAGATCTACGACTACATGCGGCTGCTCTACGCTCGCGCCGGCACGCCCTACAGTCCGGCCACCGGCAAGCCGATCGAGGCGCAGCAGGTTCAGGACATGGTCGACCGGATCATGGCGATGGAGGAGGGCACCCGTGCCTACCTGCTGGCGCCGATCATCCGCGACCGCAAGGGCGAGTACCGCAAGGAATTCCTGGAGCTGCGCAAGCAGGGCTTTCAGCGCGTGAAGGTCGACGGCACTTTCCACGACCTCGACGACCCGCCGACGCTCGACAAGAAGTTCCGCCACGACATCGACGTCGTGGTGGACCGGATCGTGATCCGCGAGGGGCTGGAGACGCGGCTGGCCGACAGCCTGCGTACGGCGCTGGATCTTGCCGACGGGATCGCCATTCTCGAAACCGCGCCGAGCGAAGGCGAGCCGGAGCGCTTCACCTTCTCCGAGAAATTCGCCTGCCCGGTGAGCGGCTTCACCATCCCCGAGATCGAGCCGCGCCTGTTCTCGTTCAACGCACCGTTCGGGGCCTGCCCGTCCTGCGACGGGCTTGGGGTCGAGCTCTTTTTCGACGAACGGCTCGTGGTGCCGGACCAGAACCTGAAGATCGCCGACGGCGCACTGGCGCCTTGGCGCAAGGGCAAGTCGCCCTATTTCCTGCAGACCATCGAGGCCATCGCCAAGCATTACGGGTTCAAACAGTCGACCAAGTGGAAGGACCTGCCGGAGAACGTCAAGCAGGTCTTCCTCTACGGGTCGGGCGACGAGGAGATCGCGTTCCGCTATGACGAGGGCGGCCGGGTCTACCAGGTCACCCGGGTTTTCGAGGGTGTCATTCCGAACATGGAGCGGCGCTATCGCGAGACCGACTCGAGCTGGATTCGCGAAGAGTTCGAACGCTACCAGAACAACCGCCCCTGCGGCACCTGCGGCGGCTACCGGCTGCGCGAAGAGGCGCTGGCGGTCAAGATCGGGCCCGCAGATGCGCCCGACCGGCTGCTGCACGTCGGGCAGGTCGTGCAGATGTCGATCCGCGAGGCCTATGACTGGTGCCGCGAGGTGCCGGAGTATCTCTCGGCGCAGAAGAACGAGATTGCGCGCGCGATCCTCAAGGAAATCCGCGAGCGGCTCGGCTTTCTAAACAATGTCGGGCTGGAGTATCTCACGCTCAGCCGCTCCAGCGGCACGCTCAGTGGCGGCGAAAGCCAGCGCATCCGCCTCGCCAGCCAGATCGGCTCGGGCCTGACCGGCGTGCTTTACGTGCTCGACGAGCCGTCTATAGGGTTGCACCAGCGCGACAACGACCGGCTGCTGCTGACGCTGAAGAACCTGCGCGATCAGGGCAACACGGTGATCGTCGTGGAACATGACGAAGAGGCGATCCGCGAGGCCGATTACGTCTTCGACATCGGGCCCGGGGCAGGGGTGCACGGCGGCGAGGTGGTGGCCCACGGCACACCCGCCGATATCGCCGCGAACACCCAAAGCATCACCGGCCAGTACCTGACGGGCGCGCGCGAAATCCCGGTGCCGGCCTCGCGCCGCAAAGGCAACGGCAAGCGGGTGCGGATCGAGAACGCCACCGGCAACAACCTGCGCAACGTCAGCGTCGATTATCCGCTTGGCCAGTTCGTCTGCGTGACCGGTGTATCGGGCGGCGGCAAGTCGACCCTGACCATCGAAACCCTGTTCAAGACCGCCTCGATGCGGCTTAACGGGGCGCGCCAGACACCCGCGCCCTGCGACACGATCAAGGGGCTCGAGCATCTCGACAAGGTGATCGACATCGACCAGCGCCCGATCGGGCGCACGCCGCGGTCGAACCCGGCGACTTACACCGGGGCCTTCACGCCGATCCGCGACTGGTTCGCCGGCCTGCCCGAGGCCAAGGCACGCGGCTACAAACCCGGTCGCTTCTCGTTCAACGTCAAGGGCGGGCGCTGCGAGGCCTGCCAGGGTGACGGGGTCATCAAGATCGAGATGCATTTCCTGCCGGACGTCTACGTGGAATGCGAGACCTGCAAGGGCAAGCGCTACAACCGCGAGACGCTGGAGGTGAAGTTCAAGGGCAAGAGCATCGCTGACGTGCTCGACATGACCGTCGAGGACGCGCAGGCCTTCTTTCAGGCGGTCCCGTCGATCCGGGAGAAGATGGACGCCCTGATGCGCGTGGGCCTCGGCTATATCAAGGTCGGACAGCAGGCGACGACGCTGTCAGGCGGCGAGGCGCAACGCGTCAAGCTGTCCAAGGAACTGTCGAAACGCTCGACGGGCCGCACGCTTTATATTCTCGACGAGCCGACGACTGGGCTGCATTTCGAGGACGTGCGCAAGCTGCTCGAGGTGCTGCATGAACTGGTCGAGCAGGGCAATTCGGTGGTGGTGATCGAGCACAATCTCGATGTCATCAAGACGGCGGATCATCTCATCGACATCGGCCCGGAAGGCGGCGACGGAGGCGGCCAGATCGTGGCCACAGGCACGCCCGAAGAGGTCGCCGAGATCGTCGACAGCCACACCGGCCACTATCTCAAGCCGATGCTGAAGTCGCGCGGCAAGGTCGCGGCGGAATAGGCTGCCGCGAGTCGGCGGCAGCCGTTCACTCTCAGTTCAGGATCGCGTTGACGGCACCGATGAGGTCGAGAACCTTCCGCGTGTCCTCGTCGACGCGATAGATGTAGCCGCCGCTGCGATAGTAGGTATCGCGCGGGTTCAGCCCGTAGCGGTCCGGGTTCGCCAGGATCACGTAGTCCCGATCGATCACGTCCCCGCGACCGTACCGGTAACCGTCGTAATCCACCCGCGGCTGCGCCTTCTTCGCCTGGCCGGGCGGAACACAGGGCACGGCCTTTTTCGCCAAGCCCGGCGGGCAACCCTTGGGGGCCGCCTCGGCGGTCGGGGCGAGGCTGAACGCCGCAAGCGCCGCGGCGAGACAGGTCACAGTGGTGAAACGGGTACGCATGGTCGAACTCCTTCTTGTCTTGCGGAAAAAACCGTCCGCTCAGCGAAAGGTTGCATGACGGGACGCGCGCCGGCGGTCGTTCGCCCGTGAAATGCAGCGGTTTCAGGCCGTTCCTGCGCGCCCGGCCAGGTCGAGCGCTCCATCCTCGAGCGGTTCGAGCATCCGCCTGACGTCGTCAGTCGGGACATCAGCGGTCTCGTGTCGCCAGTGCGGCGCACGGTCCTTGTCGATGATCGCGGCGCGGATGCCTTCCAGGAAATCGCCGTGCTCCATCGCGCGGGCCGTGAAGCGATACTCGAGATCGAGGGCTGCTGCCATGCTGGGCCCGTCAGCACGCAGGCGTCGCAGGATCTCGATCGTGCACGCTACGGACAGTGGGCTTGCGGCGCGCAGGGCCGTTGCGGCCTTCTTTGCAAACTCGCTCTCACTCGTTTGCAAACTCTCCAGAATGGCGGCGAGGTCGGTCGCGTCGAAGTGCGCGTCGATCTCAGAGGCGATTTCTGCGAGCGCACCCGGACCGGTGGCCCGCGCCGCGGCAGGAATGACCTGCGCGTCGCCATGCTCTTCCAGCGCCGCGATCAGTCCGGGCCAGGCTTCCTGTGGCACGAAAAAATCGGCGAACCCGACACGGAGGGCATCGGCGGCATCCATTCGCGCCCCGGTGGTCCCGAGGTAGGTGCCGACGAAACCGGGCGCCCGCGCCAACAGGTAGGAGCCGCCGACATCCGGCACCAGGCCGATCCCGCATTCGGGCATCGCGATCCGGCTGGTCTCGCCCACGATGCGATGCGATCCGTGGCAGCCGATTCCGACACCGCCACCCATGACGAAGCCATACATGAGGGACACTACCGGTTTCGGGTAGGCTTCGATCTTGGCGTTCATCCGGTACTCGTCGGCCCAGAACCGCCGCCCGTAGGCATAGTCGCCCTGCGTGCCGGTGCGGTACATCTCGGCGATGTCGCCGCCCGCGCAGAACGCCCTGTCACCTTCGGCGTCCAGTATGACCAGCGCCACTTCGTTATCCGCGCGCCAGGCGTCCAGCGCCCGCTCGATGTCCAGGCACATCTCGTAGCTGAGCGCGTTCAGCGCCTTGGGACGGGTCAGGGTGATCCGCCCGGCGCGCCCGCTCTTGCGGATGTCGATGTCACTCATCGGTTCTTCAGCATGTCGCGTGCCACGATGACCCGCATGATCTCGTTCGTGCCTTCGAGGATCTGGTGGACCCGCAGGTCGCGCACCAGCTTCTCGATCCCGTAGTCGGCGAGATACCCGTAGCCGCCGTGCAGCTGCAGGCACTGGTCGACGACGCGGCTGCCCGCCTCGGTCACGAACTTCTTGGCCATCGCGCAGAACTTGGTGGCGTCCGGTGCGCCCTGGTCGAGCTTCCAGGCCGCCTGCCGCAGGAAGGTGCGCGCCGCCTGAAGCTGGATCTCCATGTCGGCGAGGCGGAACTGGAGGCCCTGGAACTGGTCGATGCTTTGCCCGAACGCCTTACGCTCGCCCATGTAGTCGAGCGTCGCCGAAAGCGCGGTTTGAGCCGCGCCAAGCGAGCAGGCCGAGATGTTGAGCCGCCCGCCGTCGAGCCCCATCATCGCGTAGCGGAATCCGCGGCCTTCCTCTCCGACGAGGTTCTCCGCCGGGATCCTGCAATCGTCGAACTGTACCTGCGCCGTCGGCTGGCTGCGCCAGCCCATCTTGTCCTCGAGCCCGCCGAAGCTGAGGCCCGGCGTGCCGTCCTCGACGTAGACGGTCGAGACGCCGTTCGCGCCGTCGTCGGAGGTGCGCACCATGCAGACGTAGGCGTCCGAGTAGCCGCCGCCCGAGATGAACGCCTTGGTGCCATTGAGCGTGTAGCCGTCATTGGTCCGTTCGGCGCGGGTCTTGAGTGCTGCGGCATCCGAGCCCGAGCCCGGTTCGGTCAGACAGTAGCTGAGCACGGTCTTCATGGTCAGCACGTCCGGCAGCACGCGCGCCTTCATTTCGTCGCTGCCGAAGGCGTCGATCATCTTGGCGCACATGTTGTGGATCGAAAGGAAAGCGGCAACCGAAGGGCAGGCCATCGACAGTGCTTCGAAGACCAGTGTGGCGTCGAGCCTCGTGAGGCCGGAGCCGCCCGACTCTTCCGAGACATAGAGCCCGCCGAATCCAAGCTCGGCGAGTTGCGGCCAGATCTCCTTGGGGATGGTGCCCTCGGCCTCCCAGGACCGGGCGTGCGGCGCGATGTGCTCCTGCCCGAAGGCGTGGGCCATGTCGAAGATCGCCGTCTGTTCCTCGGTCAGTGCAAAGTCCATGTCGCCAAGCCTCCCGCGTCGGAATTGAACGTCCGTTTTATTCCTGCTGGAAAGCGGCCTGGAAATCAAGCCTCGCCGCCGGTCGCTGGCATCAGCAGAAAAGGCGGCCCCCAAGGACCGCCTTTCGCATTTTTCCGGGCCTGTCTGGCGATCAGGCCATGATCAGGTTGTCACCGTATGTGGTTTCGTACCCCATGTCCTCAAGGGCCGCGATGGACATCTCGGACAGGTAGTTGCCGGAGTTGTAAAGCGACGAGGTCATCATCTCCTTGGTGAAGGTCTTGTGGTGCCAGTGGTGACCGTCGTTTGTCATGCGCACGCCCAGGTGCGAGTTCGGATCGTTCGCGGCGATCTCCGGGAACTCGTTGTGATAGGCTTCGATCGCGTTCTCTCCGACAAAGCGCATCTGCCCGTCGATGCTTTTCACCAGCCCCTGCTGTTCGCCGATGGTGCCGAAGCCCATCGCGTGCAGAACTTCATGCATGACGATGTCCTTGAACAGGCCGCTGTCGTACTTGGCCTGAATGTCCGCCTCGTCGAACCGGAAGTAGCCCTCGCTGGGCAAGTAGCTGCCCGGACGCTCGGCCAGCGTGCCTCCGACACCCATGTAGCCGCCGGTGCCGTCGATAGCGTTGATGACGGCGAGCAGCTTGAAGTCGTCAATGCCGTTGTGTGAGGGCAGGTCGCCCGTGACGAAATTGCTGATCTCTTCGAGTACGTCGTAGAGCGCCTGCTTATAGGCGTTCGTCCAGTTGCCCATCAGCTCGACTTCGATGTTGTAGCCGTTCGGCGTATCGAGTCCGCTCACGTAATTTCCGGCGGTATAGCCGGGTTCCGGATCAGGTGTCGGCTCCGGCGTCGGTTCCGGGTCCGTACTGCCGGTGTCGGTGCCTCCGGTGTCAGTGCCTCCGCTGTCCGTTCCGCCGGTGTCTCCTCCGGTATCCTTGTTCTTGCCGCGACCGCCACCCTTTACGCCGGCGCCATCGTCGTCCTTGTTGCCGCCGGCATGGGCCGGCTTGGCATAGGCACCATCCTCCGGTGCGAAATCGTCCACCGGATCGTCGATGACCGCATCGCCATGCAGGGGATGCTCGAGTGCGGCCAGCACGGAACTGGCCGTGTCGCTGCCCGGGAATTCGAAGTCGTCGAAGTTTTTGGCAAGCTGTGCGACGGCCTTTTCGCCGCCGTTGAAGAACGCGTTGACCATCCCGGCATCAAATGCGGGAGGCACAGCATCAGGTATCGCGTGCGCGGATGCGCCCGTTTCGGCCTCACTTTTTTTCATTGGAAGTCTGTCTCTCGCTCGTGTGATTCGGAGCCCCCGCAGGCTCTCTTATGCGAGGGGAACAGGGCAAGAAAAAGGCGCCCCCATCAAGGAGCGCCTCAGATTTTTCACAGTTTTGAGCGGTGTTATGCCGTCTTGCGGAGCTTCCTGCGCGACAGGATGCCCACACCCGCAAGCGCCGTCAGCAGCAGCGGGAAGCCCGCCGGCACTGGAATGACGTTCACGCCGGGTCCGCAGATTTCCGTGATCGGGTCGCAACGACCGGTGATTTCGAGCGATTCGGAACCGCCACTTGCGAAGCCCTGCACGTGGATGCCGACGTCAATTGTGCCGTCGTTCAGGCCCTTGATCACGTCCGCGATCATGCTGGAACCAGCATAGTTGAAGGTCACGGTGACGCTGTCTCCGGCATCCTTGACACCGTTGTTGACTTTGCCGCCCGGATTGCTGTCCGCATCAGTGGCGTAGTCCGCGCTGAAGGTGCCGCCCGGCAGGTTTGGCGGGCTGGAACCCGGCGAGAAAGCCGTGCCGCTGTTGGTGATGACCGCGCTTGCGAAGTCCAGGAGGCTACCGTCAGCGAAGTAGATCTGTACGATCGACATCGGCAGGACGGCCGTGTTGAGGAACTTGAAGCTAACGGCAGTGCCGCCTTGATCTTCGACTTCGACACTGGCCTGCGACTCGGCGATCGACGTATCCAAGACCGAATTGTTTGTCACGCCGTCGAAACCATAGGTGAATACGGCGGCGGATGCCGTCCCCCCTATGAAGGCGGTTGCCGCGAAGGCCGCTGCTCCCACCAGTGTTTTTATCTTCAGGTTGATCATAAAGAACACCTCTCTGTTTCCTTAAATGGGCCGAGGCCCGAATGGTTGAACGCCCAATATACGCCCGTCGCGTTCATCGCCGTATGTTTGCCACAATTCCACCACGGCACCAACACTTATGTTAACCGGGCGTCAATATTCACGGCATGGTGGTAGCGGTAAGACCGCTGATGTTGCGCCGTCGATCAATGCTCTAGTTTTGGTTGAAGAATGGGGCGTCTGGCCTTGCTGTGCTGGCCGATCCCGTCTTCCGGGCCGCGGCAACGCGGCACTCGAAGCCCCGATTCGATACCGTGAAAAACGTGTCGAAATAAGCTTCTGCCCCGCTGTCTCCAATCGTGGCAGAAATGTGAAAGGGACGCCGACACAGGGCGAAAAAGACGGGCCCGAAGGCCCGCCTGCGCCGTCATCCAGGACAGGAGGATCGGCGTGTTCGGGGGTGGCGCGCGGTCACTCCATCGGGCGGAAGTTGAACTCGCCACCTTCCTTGATCCCGCTGGGCCAGCGCGCCGTTACGGTCTTGGTCCGGGTATAGAACTTGAACGCGTCCGGGCCGTGCTGGTTCAGGTCTCCGAAGACCGATTTCTTCCAGCCGCCGAAGGTGTGATAGGCCAGCGGCACCGGGATCGGGACGTTGATGCCGACCATGCCGATGTTGATCCGGTTGGCGAAGTCGCGCGCAGCGTCGCCGTCGCGGGTAAATATCGCGGTGCCGTTGCCATATTCGTGATCCATGGCAAGGCCGAGCGCCTCTTCGTAGGACTTGGCCCGCATCGTCGACAGGACCGGTCCGAAGATCTCGGTCTTGTATATGTCCATGTCGCTGGTGACATTGTCGAAGAGGTGGGGGCCGACGAAAAAGCCGTCTTCATAGCCCTGCAGGCTGAAGTCGCGGCCGTCGACGACCAGCTTGGCGCCCTGATCGATGCCCGACTGCACGAGGCGTTCGATGTTGGCCTTGGCGGCGGCGGTCACGACCGGGCCGTAGTCCACGTCCTTGCCGGCGCTGAAGGGGCCGACCTTCAGCTTTTCGATCCGCGGCACCAGCTTCTCGATCAGCCGGTCCGCGGTCTCGTCGCCCACGGGCACGGCCACCGAGATCGCCATGCAGCGTTCGCCGGCGGCCCCGTAACCGGCACCGACCAGCGCGTCGGCAGCCTGATCCATGTCGGCGTCGGGCATGACGATCATGTGGTTCTTGGCGCCGCCGAAGCATTGCACCCGTTTGCCGTTCGCACAGCCGGTGGCGTAGATGTATTCGGCGATCGGGGTCGAGCCGACGAAGCCGATCGACTGCACGACCGGGTGGTGGAGCAGGGCGTCCACCGCTTCCTTGTCGCCGTTCACGACCTGCAGGATGCCCTTTGGCAGCCCGGCTTCCTCCATCAGTTCGGCCAGCATCAACGGCACCGACGGATCGCGCTCGGACGGCTTGAGGATGAAGGCGTTGCCGCAGGCGATGGCCGGGGCGAACATCCACATCGGGATCATCGCCGGGAAGTTGAAAGGCGTGATGCCGGCGGTGACGCCGAGCGGCTGGCGCATCGAGTACATGTCGATGCCGGGGCCGGCGCTGTCGGTGTATTCGCCCTTCAGCATCTGCGGCGCGCCGATGCAGTACTCGACCACCTCGAGCCCGCGCTGCACGTCGCCGGCGGCGTCCGGAAGGGTCTTGCCATGCTCGCGCGACAGCGCTTCGGCCAGCTTGTCCATGTCGCGGTTCAGCAGATCGACGAACTTCATCAGCACGCGCGCCCGGCGCTGCGGGTTGACCGCGGCCCAGGCCGGCTGCGCCTCGGCGGCAAGGCGCACGGCCTCGTTGACCTCGTCGGTGCTGGCCAGGGGGCATTTCGCCTGCACTTCGCCGGTTGCCGGATTGTAGACGTCCGAAAAGCGGCCCGAGCCGCCCTTGACGTGCGCGCCGTCGAGATAATGCGTGAGTTCCTGCATGTCCGGGGTCTCTCCTGTGCTGCGGCGCCGCACGGCGCGGTGCCGGGATGGGATCGGCCTCTTGTGAAGGTGGCCGGTTCGGGCGTGACCCTATCCTTGCAAAAAGGCAGCATAAAGGGTGAAGTCGTCAAAATCGTTTTGCAAAATTGCAATATCATGAAGTCACGGGGAGAGGCGATATGCAGACAAACTGGGATGACCTGCGCCTGTTTCTCGCCGTCGCGCGCGAGCAGAGCCTGTCAGGGGCGGGCAAGATCCTGCGGCTCGATCCAGCAACGCTGGGGCGACGCATGGCGCGGCTCGAGGACAGCCTGCAGGCCACGCTCTTTGCCAAATCGCCGCAGGGCTATGCGCTGACAGAGGCCGGGCGCGACCTGCTGGCGCGCGCCGAGGCCGCCGAACAGGTGCTGCGCTCGGCCACGGCGGGGCTGCCCGACGACGGCGACAGGCTGCGGGGACAGGTGCGGATCGGGGCGCCCGACGGCGCTGCGAACTTCCTGCTGCCGCAGGTCTGCGCTGCGATCGCCGAGGGCAACCCCGATCTCGACATCCAGATCGTCGCCCTGCCGCGCGTCTTCAACTTGTCCCGCCGAGAGGCCGACCTTGCCATCGGCGTCAGCGCGCCCACGGCGGGGCGGCTTGTCGTGCAGAAGGTGGCCGACTACCGGCTGCATTTGGCCGCGTCGGAGAGCTACCTCGCAGCGGCAGGCAAGATCGCCGGGCTATCGGACCTCAAGGGGCACCGCATGGTCGGCTATATCCCGGACATGATCTTCGACCGCGAACTGGATTATCTCGGCGAGCTTGGCGTGACCCGCGTCCCGCTGGCCTCGAACTCGGTCTCGGTGCAGCTCAACTGGCTGCGGCAGGGCGGTGGTATCGGGGTGGTTCACGATTTCGCCCTTCCGGCGGCACCGGGCGTCCGACGCATTCTCATGGATCAGCTGAGCCTCAAGCGCAGCTTCTATCTGATCCGCCATGCCGACGACCGCCGAGACCGACGGCTCGGGCGGTTCGCCGAGGCGCTTGGCGCAGGGCTGAAACAGGAGGTGGCCCGGCTCGAGGAAAGCCTGTCGCCAGACTGAGATCGGACCCGCGCGCGCGGTGCCGACTGCGCCATAGGTCGGGGTCCCAGTCTCTTGACTTGAAAGGACATAGCGGTGACGCTGGGTCAGATTTAAGCGATGCCCGGAGGTTCGGATGCTGGTCTCTCAAATCCTCAAATCCAAGTCGGACGATTCGGTCTATACGGTGCCGCCGTCGACACTGGTCTCGGAGGCGGCGGGCATCCTGTCGAAGAACCGGATCGGGACCGTCGTGATCTCGTCCGACGGCACGGTCGCCGAGGGCATCCTGTCGGAACGCGACATCGTCCGGGAGCTGGGCGCGCGGGGCGTCGGTTGTCTGGGCGACACTGTCGAAAAGTACATGACCTCAAAACTGGTGACCTGCCACCACGGCGACCAGGCTCAGGACATCCTGCAGAAGATGACGGACGGGCGCTTTCGTCACATGCCGGTGGTCGAGGACGGCAAGCTCGTGGGTCTGATCTCGCTCGGCGACGTGGTGAAGGCCCGTCTGACCGAACTGGCGATGGAGAAAGATGCGCTCGAAGGGATGATCATGGGGCACTGACCCCATCGCGCGCCGGGGCTGCGGTTGCGTTTTCACCGCCGAAGTGATCGTTTGCGCAAAACCGTCCAAGACAGGAAAACCGCATGCGCGTAGGTCTCTATCCCGGCACGTTCGATCCGATCACGCTTGGGCATATCGACATCATGCGGCGCGCCGCGGCGCTGGTGGACCGGCTGGTCATCGGCGTCGCGATCAACCGCGACAAGGGACCTTTGTTCTCGCTGGAAGAGCGCGTGAAGATGGTCGAGACCGAAGGCGCGCGGCTGTCCAAACTGACCGGGACCGAGGTGGTCGTGCACCCGTTCGAGAACCTGCTGATCGACTGCGCCCGAGACGTCGGGGCGGGGATCATCGTGCGCGGCCTGCGCGCCGTTGCGGATTTCGAATACGAGTACCAGATGGTCGGGATGAACCGGCAACTGGACGATTCCATCGAAACGGTGTTCCTGATGGCCGAGGCCGAGCACCAAGCGATCGCCAGCAAGCTGGTCAAGGAGATCGCGCGGCTGGGCGGCGACGTGACCAAGTTCGTGACGCCGGCGGTGCATGACAAGCTGATGGAGCGGTTCGGCTGACAGCGAGGGCTCAGCGCCAGAATGCCATCCAATCGAGAAGATCGGAGAACTTGCGGGCGAGAAACAGCAGGTTCGCGGCTTCGAAAACCCAGATGTCGATGGCGATGCCGGACGCGATCACGAGGCCGAGCAGAAAGGCGATGCGGTTGGTCATGGCTGTCGGATCACGCGCCCGTTCCCAGGTGTCAGCGCGCGCTTTCGGGGGCGCGGAACCCGCGCCCCTTGTGCCAGCGCGCGGACCGCCCCGCAAGCGCGGGGATCTCAGCCCATCAGGCCCATGGTGACCGCGACATCCGCCATGCGGGCGGAGAACCCCCATTCGTTATCGTACCAGGCCAGCACGCGCACGCTCCGCCCTCCGACGACCTTGGTCTGTTCGGGCGCCACGATACAGCTGTGTTCGGTGTGGTTGAAGTCGATCGAAACCTTGGGCTCGGGATCGTAGGCCAGAACGCGGCCGAGCGGGCCCAAGGCTGCCGCCTCGAGCGCGGCGTTCACCTCGTCGACGGTCACCTCACGGGTCGCCTCGAAGGTCAGGTCCACCGCCGAGACGTTGGGCGTGGGCACGCGGATGGCGGTGCCGTCGAGCTTGCCCTTCAGGTTCGGCAGCACCTCGCCCAGCGCCTTCGCGGCACCGGTGGAGGTCGGGATCATCGCCATCGCGGCGGCGCGTGCGCGGTAGAGATCGTCATGGCGCCGGTCGAGCGTCGGCTGGTCGCCGGTATACGAGTGGATCGTGGTCATGATGCCACGCTCGATCCCGATTGCCTCGTCGAGCGCCTTGGCCAGCGGGGCGAGGCAATTGGTGGTGCAAGACCCGTTCGAGACCGTGACGTCCGCGTCAACGAGATCGCGGTGATTGACGCCAAAGACCACGGTGCGGTCCACGTTCTTCGCCGGGGCCGAAATGAGGACGCGCCGGGCGCCGCGGTCGAGATGCGTGCGGGCCGTCCCACCGTCGTTGAACTTGCCGGTGCATTCGAGAACCACGTCGACGCCCGTCCAATCGAGATCGTCGAGACTGTAGGAGGACATCATCCGCATCGGCCCCCGCCCGATGTCCATCCAGTCGGAACCGGTCGTGACCGCGCCGGGAAAACGCCCGTGGATGGAATCGTACTTGAGCAGATGCGCCGCGGTCTCGACCGGCCCGGTGGCATTGACGGCGACGACCTCGATGTCGTTGCGGCCGGAACTGGCGATATGCGACAGGGTGCAGCGGCCGATGCGCCCGAACCCGTTGATGCCGACTTTGACGGTCATGCGGTCTTCCTCTGGTCTATCGAATCCGGGGTTCTATATCCATCGTGGCTGGAATGCGGAATGAATAAAACAACGCTTTTTCCGTATGTTAGCGATAAATGCGATGTTAGCGTGTGACAGTCGATGCAGGCGCCTGACGGGTTTTACGCCTGCGGTTGAATTTTCGGTGCGTCCGCGAGACAGTGACCGGAAAGGTGACGTCGGGGCGCAGACGACAGCAGGTTGGGAGCGGATGAATGAGTGGACTTCTGGCGTTGCTGGACGACGTGGCCTCGATCGCCAAGGTGGCGGCGGCCTCGGTAGACGACGTGATCGGGCAGGCGGCCAAGGCCGGGTCGAAGGCGGCCGGGGCGGTGATCGACGATGCCGCGGTGTCGCCGAAGTACGTCGCCGGGTTTTCCGCCGACCGCGAATTGCCGATCATCTGGCGCATCACCAAGGGATCGCTGAAGAACAAGCTTCTGTTCCTGCTGCCCGCGGGGCTGGTGCTGGCCAATTTCGCGCCCTGGAGCATCGCGCCGCTTTTGATGGTCGGCGGCTGCTACCTGTGCTTCGAAGGCGCCGAGAAGGTCGCGCATGCGCTCGGGGTCGGCGGGCACGGGCACGAGGACTTTCCGAAGAAGGAAGAGGTGGTCGAGGACCCGGCCCATCTCGAGGAGGAAAAGGCCAAGGGGGCGATCAAGACCGACTTCATCTTGTCGGCCGAAATCATGACCATCGCCCTGTCGGCGATCCCGGAGTCCAACATCTGGATGGAGGCGGCGACCTTGGCGGCGGTGGCGATCATGATCACGGTCGCGGTCTACGGATCGGTGGCGCTGATCGTGAAGGCCGACGACGTCGGGCTCTACATGAGCGAGAAGGGCCGGCTTGGCCTGACCCGCGCCTTGGGGCGCGGGATCGTCAAGGCGATGCCGGGCTTCATGAAGGCGCTGACCGTCATCGGCACGGCCGCGATGCTCTGGGTCGGTGGCAGCATCGTCATACACGGGATGGAGGAACTGGGCTTCGGCACCCTTGGCCACTGGATCCACGACATCGCGGTGGCCGTCGGACACAGCCTGCCTGAAAGCTATGTCGGCGCTGCCGAATGGATTGTGAAAGCAGCCCTCGACGGGGTCTTCGGGCTGCTGCTTGGGCTGGTCCTCATCCCGATCGGCGAAAAGATCATCACCCCGGCCTGGCGCGCGGTCTTCGTGCGCTGAGCGCGGGCGCGCCGCTCAGGCGTCCGGGCCGACCGGGTAGATGAAGCCGTTGATCGGGTAGACCTTTCCGAAGCTGCCGGGGTGGGTCTCGACCCGGACGCGCGACCAGTCGTTGCCCTTCGAGACATCCATGACCGACATCTTGAGCGACACGCGGTTGCGGTGCCAGTTGGCGTGGTCGATCCGGATATGCCGATCCGACACAATGTCCGATACAACGGCGACATGGCCCATCGGCATGCCGCGCGTGGAGGCGAAGGCCATCACCGACCCCACGACCGGGTCATCGCCACGATGGTAGAGATCGCGGGCCTTGCCCCACCAGGTCTCGGCATTGCCGCGGATCTCGATGCCGCTGGCATCGCGGGCGAAGGGCACGCACCAGACGCGCTGACCGCGCGCATGTTTCGATTGAACCTCGGCCAAGGCCATCGACATCCGTTCGGGGTCGAGGCCCGGGGTTTCGGACACTTTCTGAATCGACGACCCGCAGGCCGCGGTCGCGAGAAAAAGCAGGCCGCACACGACATTGCGGCCGCTGTAAGACGGTCTTGAGACACCCAAGATGATTGTCCCTCTGAACACCTGTTGCCAAACGCTTCGTTATCATTCGAAGCTGTGCCGCAGCTTGGTTAATGCGCTCTGAAAATCAACGATCTCGTGTCGGGGTGGCAAAAATTCGCCCATCGCGGGCGTTTCCGGCGCGCAACAGGGAACAATTCTGGCGTTTGCGCGATCGCGCGCGGATCAGCGTTGTGCGCAGTCGGTGAAGAGCATCGTCTCGGCGCCACTTTCGGACTCCAGCCAGCTCAGGCTCGCACTGTCGCCCTTCGTCCACCAGACATACCCCGGCTGATCGTCGCCCGTGCCGTAGCGCGCGCCCGATCCGGTTTCCGTCGCCTCGAGGGAGACGAGACGCCCTTCCACGACGAGAACCGCCAAGGCAAGTCGCGCGCCGGCGTCCTCGCCGTTGATGTAGACCACGGGGATTTCGATGCCGCGTTCGCAGCTGTAAACGACCTGTTGTACGTCCGCATAAGCGGTGGCGGCCGTCAGCCACACCCCGAGTGCGACGAGGATGCGTGCGTTCACCGTGTCCTTTCCTCGACCGCCTCGGCCAGCGCCTCGGCGCGGGCGGCAAGTTCGGCCAGGGTTTCGGAGACACCTTGCGGGACGACGGGAACCTCGACCCGCTCGGGCGGAACTTCGGTGTTGCGCAGCCGTTCGAGTTCGGCCTCGGCCTCGTTGAGCTTGGCCTGCACCTCGGCCACGCGATCCTCGACCGACGCAGTCTTGTCGGCCAACATCAGACCGGCCATCAGCAGCATCCGCGATTCCGGCATCCGCCCGACCTGGTCGGACAGCACCTGCGCCTCGTCGTCGAGCATCTTGGCGGCGGTCTGCAGGAAGTGCTCCTCGCCGTCCTGGCAGGCGACTTCGAACTGGCGGCCGCCGATGGAAATCTTCACCTCGGGCATCAGGCGGTCTCCTCCTCGAACTCGGCATCATCGAGCAGCGGCGTCATGGCGGCGATGATCTGCTGCACTTCGGCCAAATCGACGGCGCGCGCGGCACGCATCGCATCGAGTTCGGCGATCACCGTGCGATTGATCAGGTCCGGATCGCCGACGCCCTCGGCATTTGCCACGCGCAGGGTCTCGCAGGCCTCGGCCAGTTCCGCATTGGCCTGCCGCAGGCGCTGGATATCGAGATCGAGCGTGCCGATCCGCGCTTCGGCGGCGGTGGCGCGCTCTTCCATTTCCGCCAGCGCCGTCTGCTGACGCTCGCCGATGACCTTGAGCCTTTCCTCGAGCTGGGCATTGGCGGTCTGTTCGTCGGCCAGCGCCTGTTCGAGCTCGGCGATGCGCCCATCGTCGGGGCCGCCGAGCCGTTCGATCCCGCCCGCGACGCGGTCCAGCGCGCCTGTGATGCGCCGCTGCAGCTCTTCCAGTTCCAACTCGCTCATGCCCACCTCGTAGCGTGTTTCCGGTGGACCGACCGCTGCTGCCACCATCGGGCGAATCGCGCGGCCTGGCCCTTGAAGCCGAGAATATCCAACCCATCCGGCAAATGCGCCCCCCCATTGCAAACAACACCTTGGTCGGCGGAGTTGATGTCGGGACCAGAGCATCGCTCGGTTCGGCTTGCACTTTGCGGATCGGCTGATATGCAGCGCGGGTCCCATTCCGCCCCGGCAAATGCCGCCACAGACAAAGGATAAGCCCGCCGTGGATCTCAAAGCACTTGCAGCCGCAAACCCGGACCACTGGTCGAAGGCGACCGCCATCCGCGCCCTGACACTCGACGCCGTCGCCGCCGCCAACTCCGGGCATTCTGGCGCCCCGATGGGCATGGCAGACATCGCCACGGTGCTGTTCGAAAAGCACCTGAAGTTCGATGCCAAGGCGCCGGACTGGCCGGACCGCGACCGCTTTATCCTGTCCAACGGCCACGGCTCGATGCTGCTTTACGCGCTGCTCTACCTTACCGGCTACGAGGACATGACGCTGGAAGAGATCCGCAACTTCCGGCAGTGGGGGTCGCGCACTGCGGGACACCCGGAATACGGACACGCCAAGGGCATCGAGACCACGACCGGGCCGCTGGGGCAGGGGCTTGCGAATTCGGTCGGCTTCGCAATGGCCGAAGAGATCCTGCGCGCGCATTACGGCAAGAAAATCGTCGACCACCATACCTATGTCTTCGCAGGAGACGGCTGTCTGATGGAGGGCGTGAGCCAGGAGGCGATCACGCTCGCCGGGCGGCACAAGCTGTCCAAGCTGATCGTGTTCTGGGACAACAACAACATCACCATCGACGGCCCCGTGACGCTGGCCGACACCACCGACCAGCCGGGCCGCTTCCGGGCCGCAGGTTGGGAAGTCATCGAGATAGACGGACACGATCCCGAGGCCATCGACAAGGCCATCGTCGCGGCCAAGAAATCCGATCTGCCCACGATGATCGCCTGCAAGACGCATATCGCGCTCGGCCACGCCGCGCAGGACACGTCCAAGGGCCACGGCGCGCTGACCGACCTCGACCAGGCACAGGCGGCCAAGGACGCTTATGGCTGGACCGCGGGGCCGTTCGAAGTGCCGTCTGAGGTCAAATCGGGCTGGGAGGCCATCGGCACGCGCGGACGCGATGCGCGTGAAGCGTGGGAAGGCCGCCTCGCGGTGCTGCCGAAGTCCAAGCGCGAGACCTTCGAGCGGTCCTTCGCGCTCGAGGTTCCGAAAAAGCTCGGCGCCACGGTGAAGGCGTTCAAGAAGCAGATGTCTGAATCCGCGCCGAAGATCGCGACACGGTCAAGTTCGGAAAAGGCGCTCGAAGTGCTGAACCCGATCCTGCCCGAGACCGTCGGCGGCTCGGCGGACCTGACCGGATCGAACAACACCAAGACCGGGGATCTCGGCGTCTTCGACATCGACAACCGCGGCGGGCGCTACGTCTACTGGGGCATCCGCGAGCATGGCATGGCGGCGGCGATGAACGGCATGGTCCTGCACGGCGGCATCCGGCCCTACGGCGGTACCTTCATGTGCTTCACCGACTACGCGCGCCCGGCGATGCGTCTGGCCGCGCTGATGCAGGTGCCGACCGTCTTCGTGATGACCCATGACAGCATCGGCTTGGGCGAGGACGGCCCGACCCACCAGCCGGTCGAGCATCTCGCCATCAGCCGCGCGACGCCCAACACCTACGTCTTCCGGCCGGCCGACACGATCGAGACCGCCGAGGCCTGGGAACTTGCGCTCAGCTCGCAGGCGACGCCTTCGGTGCTGTCGCTGACCCGCCAGGGCCTGCCGACCGTGCGGACCGAGCACAAGACCAACAACCTGACCGCCAAGGGCGCATACGTTCTGGCCGACGCGGACGGAAAGCGGCAGGCGATCATCCTCGCCACCGGCTCGGAAGTTTCCGTGGCGCTCGAAGCGCGCGAGAAGCTGCAGGCCGAGGGCATCGGCACGCGCGTCGTCTCGATGCCCTGCTGGGAGCTGTTCGAGGAGCAGGACGAAAGCTACCGCAAGCGCGTCCTGCCCGCAGGTCCGGTGCGTGTCGCCGTCGAGGCGGCCGTGGACATGGGCTGGGACAAGTGGCTGCTGGGCGAGCGCGGCAAGCGCGGCAAGGCGGGCTTTGTCGGCATGACGGGCTTCGGTGCCTCGGCCCCGGCCGGCGAGCTGTTCGAAAAGTTCGGGATTACCGCGGACGCGGTGGCCGAGAAGGTCAAGTCGCTGCTCTGAAGTTCTTCCCGACGGCGCGCGCTTGTCGCGCCGTCGGCATCGCTGCCGCGCCGTCTAGGTTTTCGCAAACCGACCCCGTCGTCGCGCCATGCCAAGGGCGGCCCCGGGTTCCCCGGCTCCAGTCGAGTCGTGCGGCAGGCAGGTCTGGCCCGCGCTGTCCTTGATCCAGGTCAAGTCGGGAGACCCCGCTTCCATTAGTGTCGGGCGCGACTGTATCCGGACGGGGAAAGACATGGCACAGACTCGGTTCACTGGCAGGGCGCTGGCCCTGGCCCTGATTTCACAGGCCGCACTTTTGCCCGCGTTGCCCTCCGCCGCGCAGGAGTGGATGCCGACCGAAGAGCAGCTTGCCGATACCTATCCGGCGCCCGCCTACTCGCCTTATGCCGGGCGGACCTTTCCGGAATGGCCCCTTTGGGGCGATACCCACCTGCACACCGGTCAATCCATGGACGCCGGCGGCTTCGGCGCGCGCCTGACCCACGAGGACGCCTACCGCCTTGCACGGGGCGAAGAGGTCATGGCCTCGTCCGGCCAGCCGGTCCGGCTGTCGCGCCCCCTCGACTGGTTGGCAATCACCGATCATTCGGACGGCATGGGCATGATCTTCGATGCCCTCGCGGCGAACCCGTCGGTCACCCGCTACGAGCAGGGGCGCCGGTGGTCCGAAGGGTTCCGCGCCGGTGGACAGGAAGCGGTGGATACCGCGCTCAACCTGATCGGGACCGTGTCGCAGGGAAAGATCGACGTCGATCTCTTCAACGGCTACATGCCCGGAGCCCGGCGCTATGCCACAATCTGGTCGGACAACCTGCGCACCGCCGAACGCTTCTACGATCCCGGTGTCTTCACACCGATGCTGGGGTTCGAGTGGACCTCGCTTGTCGCCGGAAACAACATGCATCGCAACGTGATCTTCCGCGACGGCCCGGCGCGGGTCGGGCAGATCGTACCGATGGTGATGACGCCGCCCTGGGGCAGCCCGGATCCGATGGACCTTTACGCCTATCTCGAGGCCTACGAGGAAAAGACCAACGGCGCGGCCCTGGCCCTCGCGCATAACGGCAACCTGTCGAACGGGGTGATGTTTCCCGTCGATACCCGCTTCGATGGCTCGGAGGTAACGCAGGACTATGTCGAGGCCCGCGCGCGCTGGGAGCCGCTCTACGAGATCACGCAGATCAAGGGCGACGGCGAGGCGCATCCGTTCCTCAGCCCCAACGACGAGTTTGCGGATTACTACAACTGGGACGTCGGCAACCTCGATCTCACGGAGGCCAAGACCGAGGACATGCTGGCGCGCGAGTACGCCCGCGAAGCCCTGAAAAGCGGGCTGGCGCTCGAGGCGCAGTTCGGGACCAACCCCTACAAGTTCGGGCTCAGCGGGGCCACCGACAGCCACACCGGCCTCGTCACCGCCGAGGAAGAGAACTTCTTCGGCAAGCACACCGGGTACGAACCCTCCGCCGAGCGCCTGCAGCACCCGTTCATGAAGACCGAGAACGGCGAACTCTTCGCCTGGCAGATGCTCGCGTCGGGCCTAACCGCCGTCTGGGCCGAAGAGAACACACGCGAAAGCATTTTCGACGCCATGGCGCGGAAGGAAATCTACGCCACAACGGGGCCGCGAATGGTCGTGCGCTTCTTCGGAGGCTGGGCGTACGAGGACGCGGACCTGAATTCCCGGATCCCGGCGACGGCGGGCTACGAGAAAGGCGTTCCGATGGGGGCCGATCTGATGGGCGCACCGGATGGGGCCGCGGCGCCCAACTTCATGGTCGCGGCACTGCGCGACCCGGTCGGCGCCAATCTCGACCGTATCCAGATCGTGAAGGGCTGGCTCAACGCGGACGGCACGACCGACGAGAAGGTCTACGACGTGGCCTGGTCGGACGGCCGCGCGGCGGGTAAGGACGGCAAGGTGCCCGCCGTGGGCGATACCGTGGACGTGGCCTCGGCAAGCTGGACCAACACCATCGGCGCCTCGGAGCTGGCGACGATCTGGACCGACCCGGACTTCGATCCCGACCGCCCGGCGTTCTACTATGTGCGCGTGCTCGAGATCCCGACGCCGCCCTGGTACGTTTACGACGCCTACCGTTACGGGATCGAGATCCCCGAAGGCGCGCCGACATCCCAGCAGGAGCGCGCCTATACCTCGCCGATCTGGTATTCGCCGCCGGGCTGACTGCTCTTCGACAGAAAGGCTTGCCGGTAGGTCTCGGTCCTTCGGTCGCTCGTCAGCGGGGCAATGTTCAGACCGAAGGCCTTCCAGGGATTTAATGCGACAGCTGCCGGCCATCCGGCACGCCGCTGTCGGCTGTCTTACAGGGAACGCTGCGCTAGAAACCCTTGTCGGAAAACGGATTTTCGAGGTCCAGAACATCCAGCGGAACCGCCTCATAGGCAAGGTCTTCAAGCGCCGCGTCGAACAGGGCATGGCACGCGCCGTTCTCTTCGACTTCCGTCGTCAGACCGTCGACGACGGCCTGCATCGCCGGATCGAACCGGGATTGCAGACCCTGGTATTCCCGCACCGCTGTCATCAGGATACCAAGCCGCACGATCGGACAGACGAGCTTTGAATTTCGGTCGATCTCGCGCACTGCACTGTCCCAGCCGTTCGCCCCCGCTACGATGGCCGGCACCTCGGTGAACTGCGCCAGTTGCCAGATCTTCTCTTCTGCAAAGGACTCCAGATGGTCGATCCGATGCATGCCATAGTAGACAGCGTTCTGTCTGTATCTGTCCCAGCGGACAAGGTCGGTCCCCTCGCGGCCAGCCTCAACGCTCTGGTGCTTCAGTTCCCGTGCAAGCTCTTTCCAGTTTTCCGGGTCATAAGGCGCCACGACGAGCTTGCGCTTCATGAAGGCGATCTTCTCGTCCCGGCTTGGTAAATCACGGATCGGCGTCTTGATGAGCTCGACCTCGACAAGCTGGTCGCCGTTTCTGACCTCGGTGCGTTTCACCCGGTATGATTGCTGTATCACAGTATCGAGCAGCACGGGATTGTAGGGATCGTGTTCGAGCGCGGCGAGCGCCCGAACTTTCGCGTGTTCGAGCGTCCTGTCGGTCTGGAGTTCGAAGCCCCACCGATGGCCGACGTTGTAATCGTAGTATTTCGCCCAGTGAAGCGACTCGAACCCTTCGGCTTCGACTTGGTCTCGAACCCGTTCGGCATCCGCGCGGCTCATCGGATGGTTGTTCAGCTGCGCAATGAACCGATAGGGTTCGAGCCACGGATCGTCGTCCAACTCTTCGATCATCGCCAGCGCCATTGCCGGCCAGTTCTGATACTGTCTCTTGTCGACGAGCCACTGGATCCTGCAATAGGCGGCGGCATCCCTGTCGCCGATATCGACTTTCGTCGCGTAGTGATCGCACAGAGCCTCGCCGATCTCGTAGCTGCCACCGTATCCGGGGTGCGCGAAGCCGAAGGCACGCGTGACGGTTCCCCAATTCGGCATCCGCTCCATCGTTTGCTGGAAGACTTCGAATGCGAAGTTCTTGTCGCCCCCGGTGTTGGCCAGCATGACGACGGCATCCGAGGCCGGGATCAGATCGGGGTCCGCCTCATACGCCATGCGCGCGAGCTGCATGGCCTCGTGATGCAGGCGCGAGTGGTTCTCCATTGCCTCGGGATGCGTGTCTTGAAGGTATTTGTCACCGCGCACGATCCAACCGGCGGTATGCAGAACCCAGGCGCGCGCGGCCATCGCAAGCGGCGATGACGGTTCGGCGTCAAGCCAGTCTCGGGTAAAGGCGGACACGTCCGGGTGGGTCACCGCGAACACCTCGAAGAGATGGCGCATGCCATCCTCGTCGAGGTCTCCGGCTTCGAAGGCCGAACGGGCCTTCCCGAGTTCGGCCTCGACCGCGTCGATATCGCCAGCGTAGATCGCCGTGCGCAGGTCGTCTTGAGTGACCACGCCCGTCGTGTCCGAGAAGACGGCCGTGGATTGGAGGATGAGCCCGATGAGGGCGGCGACGGTTGTTCTCGGCATGATTGCTCCCACGACACTTTCCTAACTTTGGGTTGTGTGGGGGGATTCGGTCGAAACTGTGGCGACCGGCGGCGTTTCCGAGCGGCGAGAGCCTGACAGAAGATCAGTTCGTGCTACATGGATCGCCGGGTCCCGGGCACTGCGGTACCGTGTGTGTGGCTGACAAGCGCCGCCGTGACGGTCTATCCTGAGACAACGGAGGGGACATGAGCGACAGCATTACCGGCGGCTGCAAGTGCGGACTTGTCCGCTACAGCGGCGAGCGGCTCGACGCGCCGATGTTCCGCTGCCACTGCCGCGATTGCCAGCAGCTGACCGGGACGGGGCATTCCGAGATGGTGCCACTCCTGCTGGAAACGTTCGAGATCGGCGCGGACTGCACGATCTACCGTATGCAGGGCGGGTCCGGGCTGGCCACCTACAGCGGGTTTTGCCCGACCTGCGGTGCCCCGCTGACGCGGCGCAGCGAAAGAAGGAAAGATCGCATCTACGTCCACGCGGCCTCGCTCGACGATCCGTCGATCTATGCTCCCAGCCTGTCGATCTGCGGGGAGGCCGCGCAAGGCTGGGACGGCGACGTAATCGAGACCGATGGCTAACGCAGGCCTTTGCCCGAAACGTGAAAAGGCGGCACGGGTGCGCCGCCGTTTCAAAGTTTCGAAGAGCTACCGCTCAGCCGTTCGCTTCGCGGATCTTGTCAGCGGCATCCTTGTCGAACGAAACGCCCTGCTGTTCGAAGAGCGTGTCGAGCTCGCCCGAAAGGGTCATCTCGGTAATGATGTCGCAGCCGCCGACGAACTCGCCCTTGACGTAGAGCTGCGGGATCGTCGGCCAGTCCGAGAAGTCCTTGATGCCCTGGCGGAGCGCCTCGTCGGCAAGCACGTTCACGTCCTGGAACTCCACGCCCATGTAGTTGAGCACGCCGGCGACCCGGCTGGAGAACCCGCATTGCGGCATCGACTTGGTGCCCTTCATGAAAAGCACAACCGGGTTGGCTTCGATCGTGTCCTTGATCGCGGTCTGCGCGTCGGTGGTCTGGGTCATTTCGGTGCGTCCTTCGGTATGAATGTTCTGGCGTATTCCTGCGGGTCGCGCGGGATCTTGTAGCTGGTCGAATGACCGCCACCGCCGCCGCCCGAGAAGTATTCCGCCTCGATCACGTGGTAGCCCTTGCCCGGCTCGCTGCCGCGCTCGGTGCCTTCGGTGTGTCGCAGCGCCTGAAGCCCGCGCAACACCGCCAGCAGCAGGACAAGCCCGCTGAGGATGACGATGCCGAGCGTCATTCGGGCGCCTTCGTGGTCAGGGCCAGCGCGTGCAACTCGCCTTGCGAGCCGTCCATCTTGCCTTTCAGCGCAGCATAGACGGCGCGCTGCTGCTGGACCCGGTTCATGCCCTTGAACGAGGCGTCGATCACCTCGGCCGCGTAGTGATTGCCGTCGCCCGCCAGGTCGGTGATCGTGATGCGGGCGTCCGGAAAGGAGGCGCGGATCAGGTCCTCGATGTCGTTGGCTTGCATGGGCATGTAGGGCGGCTCCGCTTTCTTTTCCCCTTAGATGTAAGGGGCATGGGCGGCGGGAACAAGGTCCGAAATGGCGCGGTCTCCCGGCTCTGCGGGGTGCCGATTGCAAACTGCGAAGCCTGCGCCTACCGTCGCACCGGATGGACCGCGCGGAGGGCGGAATGGACAGCGCCATCTTCTATGACTGCGAATTTCTGACCGCGCCGGGTGCGCCGCAGCGCTTCTGGTGCGGCCCGTGCGATCCCGACCCGGTGATTGCCCAGATCGGTGCGGTCAGGCTGGGGTTGTCCAAGGATTTCCCGATCCTCGAGGCGGCGCGCTGGCACGTATTGCCACGGGGCCGGGATGGCGCGCGGCTGCCGCTCGACCCGCTCTTCGTGCGCCTGACCGGCATCACCGAAGCGGTGCTCGACGCCGAAGGCCTGCCGCTCGCCGAGGCACTTGGGCAACTCGATACGTTCGCCGGCGGTGCGCCGTTCTGGTCCTGGGGCAAGGACGAGTTCAACATGCTGGCGATCAGCTGCTATGTCGCAGGCATCACGCCGCCGATCCCGGCGACCCGGTTCGGCAATGCCGCGCGCCTGCTGCTCGCCGCGGGGGTGCCGCATGACGAGATCGTGCAGCTGCGCAGTGACCGGCTCGCCGATCATTTCGACATCGCGCATACGCCGCTGCGCGGTCACGATGCGCTTGATGACGCAAAATCGGTGGCCTTCACGCTGCAGCACCTGTTGCGCGACGGGCGGCTGCGGTCCGACGCGTTGACCCGTCCCGTGCCGGGCGATCCCGCCTGACGGGCCGCGGGGCCAAGACGGCATGTTTTGCGCAAGACAGCGACGCGCACCTGTTTCATAGTGCGGGCGGAGGAGAGAGGATATGGAAGCGATCGACAACGCCCCGGAACAGGCGCTGGCCTGGCACGAGGCGGGGCGCGGTGCGGCGCTCGCCACCGTTGTGCAGACCTGGGGCTCGGCCCCGCGCCGGGTCGGCGCGCAGCTGGTGATCGCGGGCGACGGCGAGATGCAGGGCTCGGTCTCGGGCGGCTGCGTCGAGGGCGCTGTGGTGATGGAGGCGCAGGACGCGCTCGAGAAAGGTGAGGAGCGGCTGCTGGAATACGGCGTCAGCGACGACGACGCTTTTGCCGTGGGGCTTGCCTGTGGCGGCACGATCAGGGTGCTGGTCGAACCGGTGGGCGACGTCCTGCCGGCGGACCTGCTGCGCGATCTGGTCGACCGCCGCGGCGCTCGGCGCCCAGTGGCCTATGAGGTCGGGCTTGGCGGCGGCGGGCGCAAGCTGCTCGAAGACGGCTACCCTGAGCGTTTCGCGATGGACCGCTCGGGCTTCGAAGAGGACCAAAAGACGTTCGTGGCGATCCATAACCCGCCGCTGCGGCTGGCCATCGTCGGCGCGGTGCACATCGCGCAGGCGCTGGTGCCGATGGCGCGCATCGCCGGCTACGATCCGGTTGTCATCGACCCGCGCGGCGCTTTCGGGTCCGAGGCGCGTTTTCCGGGCGAGACGATCCTGCCCGACTGGCCCGACGAGGCGCTGGAAGCGGTTGGCGTGGACAGCCGGACGGCGGTGGTCCTGCTGACCCATGACCCCAAGCTCGACGACCCGGCGCTCGAGATTGCGTTGCGCTCGGGTTGCTTTTACATCGGGGCGCTCGGGTCGACGCGCACCCATGCCAAGCGCGTCGAGCGGCTGACGGCGGCAGGGTTCTCGGAGGCCGAGATCGGGCGCATCCACGGGCCCATCGGCCTCGATATCGGGGCGGCGAGCCCGCAGGAGATCGCCGTGTCGATCCTGGCCGAGATGACCCGTGTACTTCGGCGCGGCGCATGAGGTTCGGACCCGTCGCGACTGCGGATGCGGAAGGTGCCGTGCTGGCCCATTCCGTTGCCGTCGAGGGAAAGCGCCTGCGCAAGGGCCGGGTGCTCGGCGCTGAGGATCTCGTGGCGCTGAAGACGGCGGGAGTCGCCGAGGTCATCGTCGCGCGCCTGGCCGAAAGCGACGTCGACGAGAACGCGGCGGCCCGGCGTTTGGCCGAAGCCCTTGTTCCCGATCCGGCGGCGGCCGGTCTCCGCCTCACCGAGCCCTTCACCGGACGGGTGAACCTGCTGGCGGAGGGGCCGGGGGTGGCCGTGCTCGACGTTCCGGCGCTGGAAGCGGTCAACCGGGTGCATCCGATGATCACGCTGGCCACGGTGCCGCCGTTCCAGCAGATGGGCGCGGGCGGGATGGTGGCGACGATCAAGATCATCTCCTACGCCGTGCCGGAAACCGATCTCGACGCGAGCTGCGCCGCTGCGGGGCAGGGCATCCGGCTGGCCGCACCGGTGATCGGGGACGTGGACCTGATCGTCACGGAAATCCCCGGCGGCGCGGGCGACAAGGGGCGCGCGGCGATCTCCGGGCGCGTCGAGGCTCTCGGGCTTGCACTCGGCGATGTGCGAACGGTGCCGCACGACACCGCCGCTCTGGCCGAGTGCCTGAAGGAAGGGCAGGCGGGGCTCACGCTGATCCTGACCGGCTCGGCCACCTCCGACATCGACGACGTGGCGCCGGCGGCGCTGCGTCTGGCCGGCGGGCGGATCGAGCGGTTCGGAATGCCTGTCGACCCCGGCAACCTATTGTTTCTCGGGGATCTCGACGGGCGACCGGTGATCGGTCTGCCGGGGTGCGCGCGGTCTCCGGCGCTCAACGGGGCGGACTGGGTGCTGGCGCGAGTGCTGTGCGGCATCCCGGTCAGCGACGCGGACATCTCCGGCATGGGTGTGGGCGGATTGCTCAAGGAAATCCCGACGCGCCCGCAACCGCGCGCAGGGCGCGGAAAGGGTTGACCCGCGCCGGGGCGGCGGGACTGGACTTTGGTGGCAATTCCCCGTCGCGCGCCAGATTTTGGTTCTCATCCTTCCTGCCGCGTGGTTAACATCGCGCGAAGAACGACAAGAGTTTCAAGGGAGGATCGGATGTCGAAGGTCACAATGACCGTGAACGGGACCGAGCGGTCGGGCGAGGTGGAAGGCCGGACGCTGCTGGTGCATTTCCTGCGCGATCAACTGGGTCTGACGGGCACCCATGTCGGCTGCGACACGAGCCAGTGCGGAGCCTGCGTGGTGCATGTCAACGGTGCGGCGGTCAAGGCCTGCACGATGTTCGCCGCCGAGGCCGAGGGCGCCGAGGTGGCCACCATCGAAGGCCAGGCGAATTCCGATGGCTCGCTCAACACGATCCAGCAGGCGTTCCAGGACCACCACGGGCTGCAATGCGGTTTTTGCACGCCGGGGATGGTGATGTCGGCGGCGGCGCTGCTAAAGGACAACCCCAAGCCCACCGAGGCGGAAGTGCGGCACTACCTCGAGGGCAACCTCTGCCGCTGTACCGGGTATCACAACATCGTCAAGGCGATCATGGCCGCATCCGGCCAGGACGTGGGCGCTATCGCCGCCGAGTAAGAGCGGCAGGCCGCAGCTCGCGGCAAAAGGACATCAGGGAGGAAAGACATGCCGAAAGACGGAGGCATCGGCGCCAGCACAAAGCGGCGCGAGGATGTGCGGTTCCTGACCGGAGCCGGGCGTTACACCGACGACATCAACATTCACGGCCAGGCGCATGTCTTCTTCCTGCGCTCCGACGTGGCCCATGGCACCATCGACGGGCTCGACACCAGCGCCGCCGAGGGCATGCCGGGGGTGGTCAAGATCTTCACCGGCGCCGATTTCGAAGGCGTGGGCGGGCTGCCCTGCGGCTGGCAGGTCACCGACCGGCACGGGGATCCGATGCAGGAGCCGCCGCACCCGGTAATCGCGCAAGGCAAGGTGCGCCACGTCGGCGAGATCGTGGCGGCGGTGGTCGCCGACACGCTGGAACAGGCCCGCGACGCGGCCGAGGCGATCTCGGTCGATATCTCCGAGCTGCCGGCGGTGGTCGACATGAAGGCCGCGCTCGCAGATGGCGCGACCAAGGTGCACGACGATCTTTCGAGCAACCTCTGCTACGACTGGGGGTTCGTTGAGGAAAACCGCGAAGCAGTAAACGAGGCCTTCGAGAAGGCCGCGCATGTCACCACGCTGGAGCTGAAGAACAACCGGCTGGTGGCGAACCCGATGGAGCCGCGCGTGGCGGTGGGCGAGTACAGCCGCGCCACCGGCGATCACACGCTCTATACGACCTCGCAGAACCCGCACGTGATCCGGCTGCTGATGGGCGCCTTCGTGCTGGGTATTCCCGAGCACAAGCTTCGCGTCGTGGCCCCGGACGTGGGAGGCGGCTTTGGCACCAAGATCTTCCACTATGCCGAGGAAGCCTTCTGCACCTTCGCGGCCAAGGCCTGCAATCGTCCCGTCAAGTGGACGTCGAGCCGGTCCGAGGCCTTCATGTCGGATGCGCACGGGCGCGACCACGTGACGAAGATCGAGCTGGCGCTCGACGGTGACAACAACTTCACCGCGCTCCGCACCGAGACCTATGCGAACATGGGGGCGTACCTGTCGACCTTCGCGCCCTCGGTGCCGACTTGGCTGCACGGGACGCTGATGGCGGGCAACTACAAGACCCCGCTGATCTACGTGAACGTGAAGGCGGTCTTCACGAACACGGTGCCGGTCGACGCCTACCGCGGCGCAGGGCGGCCCGAGGCGACCTTCCAGCTGGAACGGGTGATCGACAAGGCGGCGCGCGAGCTGGGGCTCGACCCGATCGCCCTGCGCCGGCAGAACTTCATCACCGAGTTCCCCTATGCCACACCGGTCGCGGTGGAATACGACACCGGCGACTACGTGGCGACGATGGACAAGCTCGAGGAGATGGCCGACCTCGCCGGTTTCGAGGCGCGGCGCAAGAAGTCGGAAGCTGACGGCAAGCTGCGCGGGCTCGGCGTCAACTGCTACATCGAGGCCTGCGGCATCGCGCCCTCGAACCTCGTGGGGCAGCTCGGTGCGCGGGCGGGGCTTTACGAAAGTGCAACGGTGCGGGTCAACGCAACCGGGGGCCTTGTGGTGATGACCGGCAGCCACAGCCACGGGCAGGGGCACGAGACGGCCTTCCCGCAGGTGATCGCCGAGATGATCGGGATCGACGCGGAGATGGTCGAGATCGTGCATGGCGACACCGCCAACACCCCGATGGGCATGGGCACCTACGGCTCGCGCTCGATCGCGGTCGGCGGGTCGGCGATGGTGCGGGCGACCGAGAAGATCATCAACAAGTGCAAGAAGATCGCGGCGCACCTGATGGAAGCCTCGGAAGGCGACATCGAGCTCAAGGACGGCACGTTCAGCGTGGCGGGGACCGACAAGTCGGTGGCCTGGGGCGACGTGACGCTCGCGGCCTACGTGCCGCACAACTATCCCCTCGAGGATATCGAGCCGGGGCTGGAGGAGACGGCGTTCTACGACCCGTCGAACTTCACCTATCCGTCGGGCGCCTATGCCTGCGAGGTCGAAGTCGACCCCGAGACCGGCAAGGTGACGATAGAGGCATTTACGGCCGTGGACGACTTCGGCAACGTGATCAACCCGATGATCGTGACCGGGCAGGTGCATGGCGGGCTTGCCCAGGGCATCGGGCAGGCGCTGCTGGAGAACTGCGCCTACGACGAGAGCGGCCAGCTGGTGAGCGCCAGCTACATGGACTACGCCATGCCACGTGCCGACGATCTGCCCTATTACCAGGTCGATCACTCGTGCCAGACCCCCTGCACACACAACCCGCTGGGCGTGAAGGGCTGCGGCGAGGCCGGAGCCATCGGCTCTCCGCCTTCCGTGGTCAACGCGGTGGTGGACGCGCTGCAGTCTGGCGGCAAGAACGTCACCCACATCGACATGCCGCTGTCGCCGGCGCGGGTCTGGGCGGCGATGCAGGGCTGAGACGGCGGGACCCGGGGGCGCTGCCCCCGGACCCCCGGGATATTTAGGAACCAGAGAAGGCAGCAGTCGCGACGGATCGCGGGCCTTCGGGAAAGGATCTACAGATGTACAATTTCGAACTGGTCAAGCCTTCGAGCGTCGCCGAGGCGGTGGAGGCGCTGGGACGTGAAGAGGCGCAGGCCCTGGGCGGCGGGCAGACGCTGATTCCGACGCTGAAACAGCGCCTGGCGAGCCCCGAGGTGCTGGTGTCGCTTACCGGCATCGACGAGATCAAGGGGATCAGCCGGGAGGGCGATGCCCTGAAGATCGGCGGCGGGACGACGCATGCCGCGATCGTGGCCGAGACCGCCGGCAGCTATCCGGCGCTGTCGGCGCTGGCCGCGCGGATCGGTGACCCGGCGGTGCGCAACCGCGGCACCATCGGCGGCAGCCTTGCCAACAACGATCCGTCGGCCTGCTATCCGGCGGCGACGCTGGCCTCGGGCGGGACGGTGGTAACCGACCGGCGCGAAATCGCGGCCGACGACTTTTTCCAGGGCATGTTCACGACCGCGCTCGAGGAAGGCGAGATCGTCACCGCCGTCAAGCTGCCGATCCCGCAGGCGGCGAACTACCAGAAGTTCGCGCAGCCCGCCTCGCGCTTTCCGCTGGTGGGTGTCTTCGTCGCGCGCTTCGCCGAGGGCGTGCGCGTGGCCGTGACCGGGGCCTCGAACGACGGCGTGTTCCGCTGGAGCGAGGCGGAGGAGAAGCTTTCGGGCAGTTTCGCGCCCGAGGCCGTGGACGGGCTGAGCGTGTCGGGCGACAACATGATATCGGACCTGCACGGCAGCGGCGCCTACCGTGCGCATCTGGTCGGCGTGCTGACGAAACGCGCCGTGGCGGCAGCCAAGTAGGTCAGCCGGCGCTTCCGCCAACGGAACATCGGGCCGCGCATGGCGTTCTGTCATGCGCGGCCCCGTTGGTTATCGGATGCCAGTGCGCGGGGTGTCTGGCTGATATCGCATAACAGGCGCCACGCGCGCAGATGTCCTTTCGACGCTTCGGTGCAGCCGCGCCGAGCAGAGTAGAAAGTATCGCGAGGACATCGCCATGAAACGCATTCTGAAATCCACCACGTCGCTGACGCTTGGCCTGATGCTGAGCCTTCCCGCGGGTATCGCATCGGCACAAGCGGAAGCCGCGGCCTGCCTGGCGGACGCCGACAAGCGGGTCTTCCCCTGCGCGCTCGAAAACGGCCGCGTCGTGAAGGGGGAGAAGCAGTACAAGAAGGTCAGCAAGCGGCTCGAGGCCGCAGCGACCGAAGCGACGGACGAGTTGGGCGACGCGGTCGAGGCCGCGACGGGCGCGTCGGAGACCGCCGAGGACAAGGCCGAAGAGAAGCAGTCCCGCGCCGAGAAAAAGGCGGAGAAAAAAGAGGCCCGCGCCGAGAAGAAGGCAGAAAAGCAGGAGGCCCGGGCTGAGAAGAAAGCCGAGGAGCAACAGGCTGCCGCGCAGGACAAACCCGCGGAGAGTGCCCAAGGCGACGACGCGCAGGCGGCCCAAGCGTCTCAGGACGACAAGAAATCGCTCCAGGCGGAGTCTTCCGATGCCAAGTCATCCGAGACCACGTCGACCGCGGCCAAATCGGAGAACACTAGCGGAGAGTCGAAGGAGCAGAAGCAGGCGCAGGCACGCGATGCCGAACCTAAGGCGACAGACGGCAGCAAGATGTCGGCCGAGGAGAAGGCAAAGCTCAAGAAGGAGCGCCGCGCCGAGGCCAAGAAGCGCAAGCGCAAGGCTGCGGCTGCCGCCGCGGCGGAGGGCGACAGCAAGGACGCCAAGGTCAAGACCGAGAAGCTGACCGAGAAGAACACCCGCAAGAGCAGCGAGGATTTCAAGAGCGATCTGCGCAAGGACCGGCGCGCCGAAGCCAACCGCGACAGTGATGACGGCGGCGACGACGATGACGGTCTGAGCTATCTCGAGCAGGCGCTGATCGCCGGGCTTGGCGCCTATGCCGTCGGCAGCATTCTCAACAACGGCGACGAGGTGGTCAGTGCCGCCGACGACCGCGTCGTCGTGGACCGTGACGGTGAGCTATACGTGCTCAAGAACGACGATGCGCTGCTGCGCCGTCCGGGCAACGAGATGCGGACCGAAACCTTCTCGGACGGCTCGACGCGGACCATCGTCAACCAGCCGGACGGCTCGCAGGTGATCACCATCCGCGACTATGACGGTTCGTTGCTTAGTCGGACGCTGATCACGCCCGAGGGCGAGGCCGTCGTGCTGTTCGACGATACCCAAGGTGAGGTCGACGTGGTGACTTCGGAACTGCCGCAGGCGCGGCCGCAAGGCAGCGTCAGTGCCACGGACGAAGACGCGCTGCGACGCGCCCTGGAAGCCGCACGCATCCAGGAGACCGGGCGCAGCTTTTCGCTGCGGCAGGTGCGGCAGATTTCGGCGGTGCGCGATCTGGCGCCCGAGATCGAGCTCGACTCTGTGCGGTTTGCGACCGGTTCGGCCGCCATCGAGCCGCGGCAGGCAGAAAGCCTTGCGCGGATCGGCGAGGCGCTGCGCGAGCTGATCGCGGCGAACCCGCGGACGGTCGTGCTGGTCGAGGGGCACACGGACGCGGTGGGCGATGCGGCCTACAACCTCGCGCTGTCGGACCGGCGCGCGGAGTCGATGGCGCTGGCCCTGACCGAGTATTTCGACGTGCCGGCCGAGAACATGATCGTGCAGGGCTACGGCGAGAGCGATCTGAAAGTGCGGACCGAGGATGCCGAAGTGCGCAACCGGCGCGCCGTGGTGCGCAACATCACCGGTCTGCTGCGCCAGACCGACGCCTGAGGGCGGCAGAACGAGCCGGGCCGGCTTCCACCGCCGGCCCTTTCCTTCTCGCCAAAGAAAAACGCCTCCGGAATTCGGAGGCGTTCGCGTTTGACCAGACCTGCCCGCTTACTTGGGCAGCGGGCCAATCAGCATGACCATCTGGCGGCCTTCCATCTTGGGAAAATTCTCGACGCGCCCGATCTCCTTGGTGTCGGCGGCGACGCGCTCGAGCAGTTCTCGTCCGAGGTTCTGGTGGGCCATCTCACGGCCGCGGAACCGCAGGGTGATCTTCACCTTGTCGCCGTTCTCGAGGAACTTGAAGACGTTGCGCATCTTGACGTCGTAATCGTTGGTATCCGTGTTCGGGCGGAACTTGATTTCCTTGATCTCGATCGTCTTCTGCTTCTTGCGCGCTTCGGCTTCGCGTTTCTGGGTCTCGTACTTGTATTTTCCGAAATCCATGATCTTGCAGACGGGCGGCTTCGCGTTCGGAGAGATCTCGACCAGATCGAGCCCGGCGTCCTCGGCCATTTCCAGTGCGCGCTCCGGGGACACGACCCCGACGTTTTCGCCATTTGCACCGATAAGACGGATTTCCGGGCTGCGGATCTTGTCGTTCACGCGCGGGCCGGTGTCACGGGTCGGCGGCGCGTTGTGGGGTCTGCGAGCGATGGTGGTCGTCCTTTTTCTGTGAACAAATCTGAGGCGCCAAGCTAAACCGGGCAGGGGGTCACTTCAAGCAGCAACTTAGGCGATTCGAGGCCGATACGGCACAATTTTTGCCTTGCCACTTCCCGGGTTGCGGACCATCTGTCATGACATACAGAGGTTCGATACGCGCGATGCGTGTGCCTAATTCGGGAACAGGATCATGAAAAACGTCATCTGGATCATTGTCGCGGTCGTAGTCGCTTTCGGCGCCTACCTGCTCTTCACCGGGCAGACGCCACAGGAAGCGGTCGACGAAGCCTCGGACGCGGCGACCGACAGCGAAACCGCGGCAGAGGAAACCGCCGCCGAGACCGAAGAGGCTGCCGAGGA
Organism: Roseobacter sp. FCG-D35; assembly: GCF_033436665.1. Classification (NCBI taxonomy): domain Bacteria; kingdom Pseudomonadati; phylum Pseudomonadota; class Alphaproteobacteria; order Rhodobacterales; family Roseobacteraceae; genus Roseobacter; species Roseobacter sp. FCG-D35. The sequence goes on along the minus strand of NZ_JAWQFO010000001.1, from coordinate 470,968 downwards.
CGCCGCGGCGGCCACCGAGGAAGCCGCCGAAGAGGCGGCCGCCGAGACCGAGCAGGCCGCGGAGGACGCGGCTGCCGCAACCGAAGAAGCTGCCGAGGATGCGGGCACTGCGACCGAAGAGGCCGCGGAAGACGCGGCGGCAGCAACCGAAGAGGCGGCCGGAGACGCAGCAGAGGCTGCAAGCGAGGCTGCGACTGCTGCCGGTGAAGCGGTGACCGACGCTGCCGAGGAAACGCAGGAGGCGCTGGAAGGCGCTGCGGATGACCTGCAGGATGCGGCAGAGAACCTCGAGGCGACGCCGGGCGAAGCCGCCGAGGAAGCGGTCGATTCCGAACGTCTCGCGCCCGACACCGACGCCGAGGCCGACGGCGTGACCGCCGGTTCGGACGCCGAAGCGCCGGAAGTGGCCGAAACGACCGATCCCGACGCGGCGGAGGCCCCCGAGGCTCTGACCGTCGACAATTTCGACATGGACCGCGCGCGCGAGATCATCGAAGGCTCGACGCTCGACGATGTGCAGAAGCAGACGCTGACGTCGGCTCTGGAGGCCGCGCAGGCCAGTCCCGAACTGCTCGAAGCCGCGCTCGACCGCGTCAAGGACGCGCTTGGATACTGATGGACGACTTCGAGGTCGGAACGGAGCGGCGGTCCATTTGGGCCGCCGTTTCCCATTATGCGCGGAAGTTTTCCGGAGCGAACTGGCGTAACTGCAGCCAAACCGCCAAAGCCCGGGGTTTTCTTTCATGACAAAGCGAAACGCCGGCGCAGGGCAGGCAAGCCTATGGTACAGACGGGACCGGGACGAAACCCTGCCTCTGCCCTGCCGGCGTTAGCCGACGAAGGCCTTTTCGACCACGAAATGCTTGGGATCGGAATTCGCCCCTTCCTCGAGGCCGTAACCTTCTAGGATCGCCTTGATGTCGAGGTTGAAGGGGAGCGAGCCGCAGATCATCGCCCGGTCCGTCTCGGGCGAGATGCCATCGATGCCGAGGTCGCGGAACACGGTGCCATCTTCGAGCAGGGTGGTGATCCGGCCCATCTTGGGGCTCTCCTCGCGCGTCGTCGTCGGGTAGTAGCGGATCTTGGCGAGGTTCTCGGTGCCGATGAGTTCCTGCATCATCTCGTCGGCCTTGAGGTTTTCGATCAGGCGCCGCCCGTATTCAAGCTCGGCCACGTCGCGCACGGTATGTGTGATGACGACATCCTCGAACTTCTCGTAGGTCTCGGGTTCACGCAGCAATGAGGCGAAGGGGGCAAAGCCCGTGCCGGTGGCGAAGAACCAGATGCGCCGGCCCGGCAGTAGGGCGTCATGCACCAGCGTGCCGACCGGCTTGGGGCGCAGGATGATCTGGTCGCCGGGACGGATGTGCTGCAGCTTCGAGGTCAGCGGGCCGTCCTGCACCTTGATCGAGTAGAATTCCAACTCGTCGTCCCAGGCCGGGGAGGCGATGGAATAGGCGCGCAGCAGCGGCTTCTGGCGCCCGGTCTTGGGGTCCGGGTCGCCCATCAGCCCGATCATGACGAATTCGCCCGAACGGAAGCGCAGAGAAGCGGGCCGGGTCACCCGGAACGAGAACAGCCGGTCGGTCCAGTGCTGGACCTGGGTCACGGTCTGCGCGTCGGGTAGGGCCGGAACTTTGCTGGCGGTCGCCTGGGTCACGGGTGTCTGCTCGGTCATGTGTCATTGCGCGGCTCGGCGCCGCGCCCTCTTTAGAAGTTGCTAGCTCGGTTTGGAAGGGGGCAATCAGCCGCGCAGGCGCGCCTGGTAGTCATGGGCGCGCCAGTCGGCCCGGAACTGCCACTGATCCTCGGGCTGACGTGCGGCAAGCTCGTCCGAGATCTCGACCTCGTCGAAGCCCGAGCGCCGCGCCATCGCGTATTGGTCGGCCAGAACGTGCCCGCGTGCGCGCAGGCGGCCGGTGTAGCCGCGCAGCCGCAGCGTCCGCGCGATGCTGAAGCCGCGCCCGTCGGCGGACGAGGGGAAGTCGACCCGGATCATCTTCAGACCGCCGCAGAGCGGGATCGCCTGCGCGTCGGCATCCGAGGCGACGTCGAGCGCGTCGGTGTCGTTGGCCGCGCCAAGCTGCGCGTAGCCGGTGGTCCAGTCGTCGGGGGCAAAGCCCGCGTCGGTCACGATGATGCTCATGTCGATGCTCCTGTTCGGACCAGCTTGCCATCCACGAAGTGTATGCCGCATTCGTCCTTGTCGGTTTCGCGCCAGCGTCCGGCGCGCGGATCCTCGCCTTCGGCGACAGGCGTGGTGCAGGGCGCACAGCCGATCGACGGATAGCCCTTGGCGACCAGCGGATGCCGGGGCAGGCGGTTCTCGGTGATGTAGTCGGCGACGTCCCAGGCTTCCCAGAAGGCCAGCGGATTGACCTTGAGCCGGGCGGGCGCGTCGGCGGGGGTCTCGACCTCGAAGAAGTCGAGCTGCGCACGCGATCCGGACTGGAACCGCTTGCGCCCGGTGATCCAGCCACCGAAGGCTTCGAGCGCGTGGTTCAGCGGAACGGTCTTGCGCAGAAAGCAGCAGGCATCCGTGTCGCGCTGGTGAAGCGTGCCGTCAGGATCCTTTTCGGCGATGTCTTCGGCGCGAATGATGCGCACGTCGCGCAGGCCGAGGCGCTCGGACAGGTCCTGCTGGTAGACCAGGGTTTCCGCGAACAGCATCTCGGTGTCGATGAAGATCACCGGCAGGTCCTTTTTCACCATCGAGGCGAGGTGCAGCAGGGCGACCGACTCGGCCCCGAAGCTCGAGACGAGGGCGAGATCGGGGATCTCGCGCACCGCCGCGCGCAGAACGTCGACAGCACCGTGGTGGCGCAACTCGGCGTTCAGACGCGCGGCCATAGCGCGCAGGCCTGCCACGCGCTCGGCATCCTCCGCTGGTGCCGGGTCCGAATGGTCAAGCGGCATCGGCCCGGGCCTCCGGGTAGAGCGCGGCCTTGAACGGCGCCATGCCGACCCGGCGATAGGTCTGCAGAAAGGTTTCCGCAGGCTCCGTCCGCGCGTCGAGGTAGGCTTCCACGATCCGCTCGATGGCCGGCACGATCTCGTCGGCCGAGAAACCCGGTCCGGCGCGTTCGCCGATGGCCGCGTCCTCGGTCCCGTCTCCGCCCAGAGAAACCTGGTAGTTCTCGACCCCGGCGCGGTCGAGCCCGAGAATGCCGATATGGCCGACGTGGTGATGGCCGCAGGCGTTGATGCATCCCGAGATCTTGATCTTGAGCGGTCCGATATCGTGTTCGAGCTTCAATTCGTCGAAGCGCGTCGCGATTTCCTGGGCGATCGGGATCGAGCGGGCCGTGGCCAGCGCGCAATAGTCCATGCCCGGGCAGGCAATGATGTCCGAGATCAGTCCGATGTTGGCCGTGGCAAGTCCGTGCGCCTTCAGCGCCGCATGGATCGCTGGCAGGTCCGCCTTGTGTACGTGCGGCAGGATCACGTTCTGCTCATGGCTGATGCGCAACTCGTCGTAGCCGTGTGCCTTTGCCAGATCCGCCATTGCGCGCATCTGGTCCGAGGTCGCGTCGCCCGGGGTCTTGCCGTGGGCCTTGAGGCTGATCGACACGATGGCATGGCCGTGCGCGCGATGCTCGGTCACGTTGGTGTCGACCCACGAGCGGAACACCGGATCGTTGGTGTAGGCGGCCTCGAATCCGGCGAGAGACTTCTCGACGAACTCGGGAGCCGCGAAATCCGCCTCGATGGCCGCCAGCATCTGCTGGTCGACGCCCGAGAACTGCGGTTTCAGCAGCGCGAAGCGCTCCTCGACGCGCGCACGGATGTCGTCGAGCCCGTTTTCGTGCACGGTGATCTTGATGCGCGCCTTGTACTTGTTGTCGCGCCGTCCGAGCACGTTGTAGACCGACACGATGGCCTCGAGATAGGGCAGCAGGTCCTCGCGCCGCAGGAAGTCCCGCAGCACCTTGCCGATCATCGGGGTCCGGCCCAGCCCGCCGCCGACGATCACCTCGAACCCGGCTTCGCCGTCGCGCTCGACCATGCGCAGCCCAATGTCATGCGCCTTGGTCACGGCCCGGTCGTTGGGCGAGCCGGTCACGGCGACCTTGAACTTGCGCGGCAGGAACTGGAATTCCGGGTGATCGGTCGACCACTGCCGGATCAGCTCGGCCACCGGGCGCGGATCGGCGATCTCGTCGGATGCAGCCCCGGCGAAATGGTCCGCGGTCACGTTGCGGATGGTGTTCCCCGAGGTCTGGATCGCGTGCATCTGCACCTCGGCCAGCGCGTCGAGCATGTCGGGCACGTCGCGCAGTTCGGGCCAGTTGAACTGGATGTTCTGGCGCGTGGTGAAATGGCCGTAGCCCTTGTCCCAACGATCGGCGATGTCAGCGAGCTTGTGCATCTGCCGGCTCGAGAGCGTGCCGTAGGGAATCGCCACGCGCAGCATGTAGGCGTGCAGCTGCAGGTAGAGCCCGTTCATCAGCCGCAGCGGCTTGAACTCGTCCTCGGTCAGCGAACCGTCCACCCGGCGTTCGACCTGGGCGCGGAACTGGCGATTGCGTTCGGCGACGAAGGCTGCGTCGAAATCGGAGTAGTTATACATTGGTCCTCGTCTCTTTCGCTTCCTGTTTGCCGTGGGCGTAGTTCGACGGGCCCTTGGCCCGGAACGCCTCGCGGAAATGGGTTGGCACGGGGCGTCCGCCCTCGATCTTGACGTCGGCAAGGTAGGCGCCGACGACATCCGCCTTCTGCTGGCTCGCCTCGATCAGGCGCAGGTCGGCATCGGCCTCGTCGGTCAACACCTCGGCCTGCGCGAGATCGCGCGTCCAGCCGTCGGCGGTCTGGTAGATCACGTCGCCCTCGATGAGCGCGTTGGCGGTCACGACCTTGGGGGTGAAGGGTTTCGGCATCACAAAGCCTCCTGGGCTGAAAATTCGGGGTCATGCGCGCTGCCTAAGCCAGTCGCGTGACGGTTCGACGACGCCAGCGCCGCGCGCGGGGCAAGGCCGATGAAGGTCAGCGCGGGCCCGTTCATCTCGGCGGCGGCGAGCGCGGCCGGCAAGGCATCGAGGGTGGTTTCCAGCACGCTCTGCTCAGGGCGCGAGGCATTCTCGACCAGCGTGACCGGCGTCTGTCGATCGGCCCCGTGCATGATCAGCCGGCCCTGGATGAAGCGCGCGGACTTCTTGCCCATGTAGATCGCGGCGACCTCGCCGGGTCGCGCCAGCGCCTTCCAGTCGTGATCGGCAAAACCCTTCGTGTCGTGCCCGGTGAGGAAACGAACCGAAGAATTGCGCCCGCGCCGTGTCAGGCTCTGGCCGATAGCTGCCACGGCGGCGGAGGCCGAGGTGATGCCCGGCACGATCGACCAGTCGATCCCGGCGGCATCGACCGCATCGATCTCCTCGTCAAGCCGCCCGAAGATCGTGGCGTCGCCGCCCTTGAGCCGGACCACCTGCGCGCCGTCGCGTCCATGTTCGACGATCAGGTCGTTGATCTGCTCCTGCGGCGTCGAGAGGCCAAAGCCTTCCTTTCCGGCGTCGATCAGCACCGCTTCGCGGCGCGCGAGTTCTAGGATCGCGCCGGGCACCAGCCGGTCGTGGATCACCACGTCGGCCTCGTCCAGTGCCTTGCGCGCCTTCAGGGTCAGCAATTCCGGATCACCCGGACCCGCCCCGACGAAGGCGACATGTCCGGGGCGCGCCTTGCGCTCCAGATGGTCGCCAAGCAGGGTGTCGAGTGCGGTTTCGACCGCCGCCTCTCCGCGCTGCATCGCCTCGGGTCCGGCGCGGAAATAGTAGTCGCGCCAGAAGTCGCGCCTCGCGCGGCCGAAGGGCAGGGCTTCGGCCACCTTGCGAAATTCCTTGCCGATGCGCGCGAGCGTGCCCAGCGTTGCGGGCAGACGTTCCTCGAGGTCGGCCTTGATCGCACGCGCCAGAACCGGTGCCGCGCCTTCGGTACCTATGGCCACGGTGACCGGATCGCGGTCGACGATGGCCGGGGTGATGAAGGCGCTGTCGTGGAGGTTGTCCACGATGTTGACCAGCGCGCCCTCGGCCTCGGCGATCGCCGCTGTGCGCGCATCCTCGCCTTCGTCCTCGTCGGCGGCATAGAACAGCGCCGCACCGCGGACGTCACCCGGCTCAAGCGGGCGTTCGACCAGCGCGAGACCGCCCGACTCGTGCCAGCCGCGGATCTCCGGCGCGGGATCCAATGCGTGAACGGTGATCGCCGCTTCTGTCTTGAGCAGCAACCGCAGCTTGGCCAGCGCCGCCGGGCCGCCTCCGGACAGCACGACACGCGTTCCCTTCGTGCGGATGAATATCGGAAAGTGATCCATGGTCCCAAGGCCCGGTGTCGTTTGACTTGACCTGCAATATAGGAAATATTCCCGCCAAGGCGCCAGATCACGCCGTGAATAAGAACATATGTTCCAAACTTAACGACATGCGTGACCAGCGGTCCAAAGGCGCGAGGAAAGACGAATGAGTGTCCGGATAGACGAGACCGACCGGAAAATTCTCGCGGAGCTGCAGCGCGATGCCAGCCAGTCGCTCGACGATATCGCCGCTCGCGTGGGCAGTTCGAAGACCCCGGTGTGGAATCGCATTCGCAAGATGCGCGAAGCGGGGATCGTCGGCCAGCAGACCGTCGTGCTCGACGCTGATGCGCTGGGATTCGAGGCCTGTTTCTTCGTGCTGATCCGCACCTCCGAGCACGAGGCCGAGTGGCAGGCCGCCTTTCTCAAGGCGCTGAAGGAGCGCCCGGAAGTCCAGGAGGCGCACCGCCTTGCCGGCGACATCGACTATATCCTGAAGGTCCGGGTCAAGAACGCCCGCGCCTATGACGCCTTTTACCAGGCGCTGATCTCGGAGGTGCGGGTGTTCAACGTCACGGCGCTTTTGTCCATGGAAGAGATCAAGTCGACGACCGCGCTGCCGCTCTGAGCACGGATCAGACCTGCACCATCAAGCGTTTCAGGCCGTGGAAATGATAGAGGTCGCCATATTCCGGAGCCTCGGTCAGGGCGAGGCCTGGGTAGCGCGCGAACAGCGCCTGAAGCGCGATCTGCATTTCCAGCCGCGCAAGCGGTGCGCCGACGCAGAAGTGCAGCCCGCCCCCGAAGGCAGCATGCGGCTTTGCGGGCCGGAACGGATCGAAGCGGTCCGGTTCGGTGACAGCCGCCGGGTCGCGTCCTGCCGCGCCGAGCACCAGAGCGACTTCCTCGTTTTTTGCCAGTCTATGCCCACCGACCTCGATGTCCTCGTAGGCATAGCGCGTGAAGATGTGCAGTGGCGGGTCATGGCGCAGGATCTCCTCGACCGTCCCGGCGATCGCGTTGTCGGCGAAGGCGTCCGCCGGCGTGGCGTTCTCGAGCAGCGCCTTCACCCCGTTGCCGAGCGTGTGCACGGTGGCTTCGTGGCCGGCGTTGAGCAGCAGGACGCAGGTGCCGATCATCTCCTCCGGCGACAGGCGGTCTCCGGCTTCCTCGGCCGCGATCAACTCGGACAGCAGGTCGTCGCGCGGATCCTTCCGGCGTTGCGCGATGTGGTCACGCAGAAAGCCGGTGAAATCCCGTGCCGCGGCGTTCGCCGTCTCCTCGACCGCGCGGCCACGCCGGGCCTGGTACATCGCGACCATCGCGTTCGACCAGCGCAGAAGGTCGGGCGTGGCGGTTTCCGGCACGCCCAGCAGGCGCGCGATGATGCGCACCGGCACCTCGGCGCAATAGGCTGGCATCAGGTCGAACGGGTGATCGGGGAAGGTCTCGAGCAGGTCCGCGCAGACCGCCTCGATCTCGGGGGCCAGCGCCTTGATCCGGCGCGAGGTGAAGGCGCGCAGCACTAGGCCGCGCAGACGCGTGTGCGACGGTGGCTCCATGTCCAGCATCGAGAAATGATCGACGGCGTAGAAATCCCGCAGATGGTCCGGCACGGGTTTGCGCAGCGCCTCGGGCACAGCACGGCCCAGCCTTCGGTCGCGCAGAAGGGCCTGCACGGTGGCCGCGTCGAAAACGGCCATCATCCCGTAATCCTCCCAGAACTGAACGGGCGCCTGGGCGCGCAAGCGGGCGTAGAGCGGGTACGGGTTCTGGACGAAACCGGGGTCGCGGGGGGACTGGCGGAACCTGTTCATGGCGCCCTTCAAGCACCGCCACACTGGAAAAGGCAAGGGACGCTTTGTAGGTTCGCGCCATGAACGGCTTTGCGCACCGTGCCATGCTCGTCATCGGCTTTCTCGCCCTCGTCGCGCTCGTCGCCGCGGGTGTGTTCCGCTATGGCTACCGGCAGGGGCTGGACCAGCTCGCCGCGCAGGGCGAGGCCGACCTCGCGCTGGCTGCGGACCGACTGATGGGACCGTTGCAGCGCTACCGTGTACTGGCCGTGCAATTGGCCGATCACCCGGTGATCCGAGATCTCGTCGACGGGCAGGGCGCGGACGCCGCGCGGCAGCTGTTCCAGGAGGGCGCGGACAAGACCGGAGCACTCGACGTGATGTTCGTCGACCGAAGCGGCCGCGTCTCGGTGGCGGCGCGCGGCGCGCCCGGTGCCGATCTGAGCGCAAGCGCGATCATCCGGCGCGCCTTTCACGGCGCGCTGGGGCGCGGACATGGCGCCGACATGCCGCTCGACGCGCGCGCCTATGCCTATGCCGCCCCGAGCTTCGGCCGTGACGGCAAGGTCGACGGCGTCATTGTCGTCGCTGCCGACATCGAGGCCATCGAGGACGGCTGGCGCGGCAACAACCGCGCGGTGTTCTTTACCGATGCGCGGGGCCGGGTCATCGTCAGCAACCGCAGCGAACTCGCCTCGTGGCAGCGCGACGAAGGCGGGTCGGGGATCGTGCCAACCGGTGCGCGCGAGGCGCCAGTCGACGTGCATGTCCTCGGAGGCCACGAGATCTGGGAGATGGACTGGGGCCCCTACCTGCCGGCACGCGCATTGCATCTCGTTCGGCCGCTTCCGATCATCGGGCTGACCGGCGAGCTGTTGCTCGACGTGACCCCGGCCGCCCGGGTTGCGCGGCTGCAGGCGGCGGCGGTCGCAGCACTTTGTCTGGCCTTTGGCGCGCTGCTGTTTCTCGCCACAGAACGCCGGCGCACCCTCGCGCTCGCCAACGCGCAGCTCGAGGCGCGCGTGGCGGACCGTACCCGTGCGCTGTCGGAGACCAACGCCCGGCTGATCGAGGAAGCGCGCGAGCGCGAGGCAGCGCAGGCGGCACTGGCTCTGGCGCAGGAGGATCTAGTCCGCGCCGGCAAGCTTTCCGCGCTGGGACAGATGAGCGCCGGGATCAGCCACGAGCTCAACCAGCCGCTGATGGCGATCCGGTCGTTTGCGGACAACGCGGTGAAGTTCTTCGAACGTGACGAGCCTGCCCGCGCGGCGGAGAACCTAGCGCGCATCTCCGACCTGTCGCACCGCATGGCCCGCATCATCCGCAACCTGCGTGCCTTCGCCCGACAGGAAAGCGTGCCGCAAGGGCGCATAGACGTCGCCAAGGTGCTCGAGTCGGCGCTGGACCTGACCGCGGCGCGACGCGAGAGCGTTGGCGTGACGTTGCACTACGACCCACCCGACACGCCGGTCTGGGCGCGCGGCGGAGAAGTGCGACTAGGCCAGGTCTTCGTCAACCTCATCGCCAATGCCGCCGACGCGATGGACGGGCGCGCGACGCGGGTGCTGACGATCGCGATCTCGACCGGTGATCCGCTCACCGTGAGCTTCCGCGATACAGGGCCGGGGATCGACGTGCCCGACAAGGTCTTCGATCCGTTCTATACCACCAAGACCGTCGGCAGCGGCGACGGTATGGGGCTGGGCCTGTCGATCAGCTACGGCATCGTGCAAAGCTTCGGCGGCGACATCCGCGGCGAGAACGTCGCAGGCGGCGCGCAGTTCACGGTCACGCTCGAACGCATGGAACCGCAGGAGGTCGCGGCATGAGCCGTCGCGTGCTTTTGGTGGACGACGATGCCGCGGTGCGCGAAGCGCTGGTCCAGACCCTCGAACTGGGCGGGTTGGCGCCGGTCGCCACCGCATCTTTCGTCGCGGCCAAGGATCACATCACGCCCGCCTTCGACGGGGTAATCCTGTCGGATATGCGGATGCCCGGGCGCGACGGCTTCCATCTGCTCGGCTACGCGCGCGGACAGGATCCCGATCTGCCGGTGATCCTGCTGACCGGCGAGGGCGATATCCCGATGGCCGTCGAGGCGATGGGACAAGGGGCCTTCGATTTCCTCGAGAAGCCCTGCGATCCGGACGACCTGCTGGCGGTGCTGGAGCGCGCGCTCAAGACCCGGCGGCTTGTGCTCGACAACCGCCACCTGCGCGCGATGGTCGAGACCGGAGACCCGGCGGCGCGGATGCTCTTCGGCACCTCGCAGTTGGCAGAAGGGTTGCGCGCCCGGGTGCGACGGGCGGCGCGCACCGAGGCCGAGGTGCTGATCACCGGCGCGCCGGGGGCGGGCATCTCGAAGGTGGCCGAGGTGGTGCATCTCAGCTCGGCGCGCTCCAAGGCGCCCTTCGTCAAGCGCGCCGCCGCCGGGCTCGACGAGGCGGCACTTGCCGAGGCGCTTGAGGTCGGGCAGGGCGGCAGTCTCTTCATCGACGAGATCGCGCATTTGCCGCCCGCGACCCAGCTTGCTCTGCTCGAGGATCTTGAGGTGGGCGTCGCGACGCGCCTGATCGCCGGCTCGACCCGAGATCTGGGCGCCGCTGTCGAGGCGGGGCAGTTTAATGCCGAGCTCTACTACCGGCTCGACGTGATGCCGGTGCGCGTGCCGTCACTATCCGAACGGCCCGAGGACATTCCGGTGCTGTTCCAGCACTACGTGGCGCAGGCCAGCGAGCAGGCCGGGCTGAAGGCGCCTGACATCTCGCCGCAGGTCATCGCCGGTCTGATGGCACGTGACTGGCCCGGCAACGCGCGATCGCTGATGTCCGAGGCCATGCGGTTTGCGTTGGGGCTCGGGGACGAAAGCAGGGCCGATGCGTCCCTGGGCCTTGCCGAGCAGATGGCGCAGGTCGAGCGGTCGCTGCTCGAACAGGCGCTGCGCCGCGCCTCCGGACAGGCCGTGGCAGCCGCCAAGGCGCTCAAGCTTCCACGCAAGACCTTCTATGACAAGCTGTCGCGCCACGGACTGCGCGCCGAGGACTACCGAACCTGAGTTGTGCGAGATTCCGCACAGGCGGGGGCGTGGCTGTGTGGATTCTCGCACCGGGGTGCGGCGCGGGCGTCGATTTTTGCTTTAGAAAATGCTCTTTTTTCACTGTATTTATTATGAATTCTTTGCCTTGCCTGGTGGTCGGGCAAGTTTCTTGTTTTGCGCGCCGGATGCGTGTTTGATGGCTGTCAGCGCGTCCGGTTCAGGGCGCCGGGAAGACAAAACCGAACAACGTTTCTGGGAGGAAACTCATGAAAATCGTTAAAGCCGCCCTGGCGGCCCTGACGCTCAGCGTCAGCGCAACCGCCGTCGCCGCGTCCTGCGAGGACGGCGAGATCGTCATCAAGTTCAGCCACGTCACCAATACCGATAAACACCCCAAGGGCATCGCCGCCTCGCTGCTGCAGGAGCGGGTGAACGAGGAAATGAACGGCTCGGCCTGCATGGAAGTTTTTCCGAACTCCACGCTCTACACTGACGAGCAGGCGCTCGAGGCGCTGCTGACCGGCGACATCCAGCTTGCCGCGCCGTCGCTGTCGCTGTTCGAGAGCTTCACCAAGCAGTATCGCCTGTTTGATCTGCCTTTCATGTTCAAGAACATCGCCGCCGTCGACGCCTTCCAGAACTCCGAGATCGGCGACCAGATGAAGGGCGTGATGGCCAAGCGCGGCCTGCAGGGTCTGCAGTTCTGGCACAACGGCATGAAGCAGATCTCGGCCAACAAGCCGCTGATGATGCCGGAGGACGCCTCGGGCCTGAAGTTCCGCGTGCAGCCGTCCGACGTGCTGGTGGCGCAGATGGAAGCGCTCAGCGCCTCGCCGCAGCCGATGGCCTTCGCGGAAGTCTACGGTGCGCTGCAGACCGGCGTTGTCGACGGGCAGGAGAACACCTGGTCCAACATCTACGGCCAGAAGTTCTTTGAAGTGCAGGACGGCATCACTGAGACCAACCACGGCATCATCGACTACATGGTCGTGGCCTCGGTCGACTGGCTCGACGGTCTCGACGAGGGCGTGCGCGACCAGTTCCTGACGATCCTCGAAGAGGTGACGGTGACCCGCAATGCGGAATCCGAGAAGGTGAACCAGGAAGCCAAGCAGGCGATCATCGACGCCGGCGGCGAGGTGCGTGAACTTTCCGAAGAGCAACGCACCGCGTGGGTCGAGGCGATGAAGCCGGTTTGGGAGCAGTTCGAGGGCGACGTGGGCGCCGAGAACATCGCTGCCGCGCAGGAATTCAACGCGCAGAACTGATCGCGTGATCACACCGGACACGGGCGGCGCGCCGCCCGTGTTCTGCCGCTCCGACGGGGAGGGGCCGTGGGGAGGGGCAGACCATGCAGGACAAGTACGGACAGGAACCAGGGCTTTTCGGCACATTCGTTGACCGGCTCGAAGAGAACCTCATCGCGATCATGTTGGGAATCATGGTGACGCTGAGCTTCGTCAACGTGGTCATGCGTTACGTCTTCAACTCGAGCATTATCTGGAGCCTCGAAGTCGTAGCGACGCTTTTCGCCTGGCTCGTGATCTTCGGGATCAGCTATGGCGTGAAAAAGACCACCCACCTCGGCGTCGATGCTCTGACCAACGTGCTCCCCGACCGTCCGCGCCGCATCGCGGCCATCCTGGCTGCGGGCATCTGCGTCATCTACGCGCTTTTGCTGATGAAAGGCGCCTGGGACTACTGGGCGCCGTTCGCGGGTCTCGATGTGACTTCGGGGCGGTGGTTCCCGACCGGCTTTGTCGAGACACGGTCGCGCGCCTTCATGGAAACCGATCAGATCCCGTTCCCCGAAATGCTGCTGGGCTTCCTGCCGGACCTGATCAATGACGGCGACGCCTACAGCAAGCTGCCCGATGTAGTGCCCTATGTAATGCTGCCCGTGGGCTGCGCGCTCATACTGCTGCGCTTCGTGCAAGCCTTCATCCGCGTCCTGGCCGGGCGTCAGGACACCATGATCGTGAGCCACGAGGCCGAAGAAGACATCGAAGCCCTCTCGGGCACGCACCCGGAGCGCTGACAGATGGAAGTCGTCCTTCTTTTCGTGATGATCGTGGGCCTGCTGTTCGTCGGCGTGCCGATCGCGGTTTCGCTCGGCCTCAGCTCGATGGTCTTCCTGCTGGCCTTCTCGAACACCTCGCTCGGGGCCATCGCCGCAAGCTTTTTCCAGGCGATGGCAGGACATTACACGCTACTCGCGATCCCGTTCTTCATCCTCGCGTCGAGCTTCATGTCCACGGGCGGTGTGGCCGCGCGGATCATCCGCTTTTCCATCGCCTGCGTCGGGCATCTGCGCGGCGGCCTTGCCATCGCGGGCGTTCTGGCCTGCATGATCTTCGCAGCCCTTTCAGGCTCGTCGCCGGCAACCGTGGTCGCCATCGGATCCATCGTCATCGCGGCGATGGTCAAGGTCGGTTACTCAAAGGATTTCGCCGCCGGGGTGATCTGCAACGCCGGCACGCTCGGCATTCTGATCCCGCCCTCCATCGTCATGGTGGTCTATGCCTCGGCCACGGACGTCTCCGTAGGCCGGATGTTCCTTGCGGGCGTCATCCCCGGCATCCTGGCCGGCGTTATGCTGATGGTGACGATCTACATCATGGCACGGGTGCGCGACCTGCCGAAGGGCGAATGGCAAGGTTGGGGCGAGATCTTCGACAGCTTCCGCGACGCGTTCTGGGGCCTGATGCTGATCGTCATCATCATGGTCGGCATCTACGGCATCCCCGGTGTCACCGGGGCCATCTTCACCCCCACCGAAGCGGCCGCCGTGGCATCCGTCTACGCCTTCTTCGTGGCGACGTTCATCTACCGCGACATGGGGCCGCTGCACACACCCGAGGGCCAGCGCAACAAGACGCTTCTGGACAAGCCGATCGCATTGGTTACCGCCTTCGTGCATCGCGACACGCGGCACACGCTCTTCGAGGCCGGCAAGCTCACGGTGATGCTGATGTTCATCATCGCCAACGCGCTCATCCTCAAGCACGTGCTGACCGACGAGCAGATCCCGCAGCACGTCGCCAACGCGATGCTGGCGGCGGGGCTGGGCCCGATCATGTTCCTGGTGATCGTCAACGTGATCCTTCTGATCGGCGGGCAGTTCATGGAGCCTTCGGGGCTGATCGTGATCGTGGCGCCGCTGGTCTTTCCGATCGCCATCGAGCTGGGCATCGATCCCATTCACCTCGGGATCATCATGGTCGTGAACATGGAGATCGGGATGATCACCCCGCCCGTCGGCCTCAACCTCTTCGTCACCTCGGGTGTCGCGAAGATGCCGATGATGGCGGTGGTCAAGGCGGCGCTGCCGTTCCTCGCCGTGCTCTTCGTCTTCCTGATCCTGGTGACCTACGTCCCGACGCTCAGCACGTGGTTGCCGACCCTTATGATGGGGCCGGAAATCATCGTGAAATAGCTCTGGGGCGCGGGCCAACCCGCGCGTTCAGGCGTTTTCAAGCGCCGCGACGATGGGCGAGAAATCCGACGCCTTGAGGCTGGCACCGCCGACCAGCGCGCCGTCGACATCGCCCACGCCGAAAATCTCGGCGGCGTTGCCGGGCTTGACCGAGCCGCCGTAGAGCAGGCGGAACCTATTGCCGGCCTCGTCGCCGAAACGTTCGCAGAGATGCCCACGCAGGTCGGCGTGGACCTCCGCGATCTGGTCGAGCGTCGGCACCTTGCCCGTTCCAATGGCCCAGATTGGCTCGTAGGCAACGACCAGGGTCTCGCCGGTGCTGCCGTCCGGAACCGATCCCGCCAACTGGGTCCGGATCACGTCGAGCGTTTCGCCGGCCTCCCGCTGGGCGAGGCTTTCGCCGAGACAGACGATGGCCACGAGGCCCGCCGCCTGTGCCGCCTCGGCCTTGGCTAGAACCGTCTCGTCGCTTTCGCCATGCGCCTCGCGGCGCTCGGAATGGCCGACGATCACGTGGCTTGCGCCGCAATCGGCGATCATCGCCGCTGACACGTCACCGGTATGCGCCCCTTTCGGTTCGACATGACAATCCTGCGCACCGATGCCGACCGGGCCGGTACCGGTCAGATCGCGGGCCGCAAGCAGGTAGGGGAAGGGCGGGCAGACAAGGATCTCGACCGCGGTGTCGGCATGCGTTGCACCGAGGTCGCGCAACTCGGCCAGCGCCTCCCGGCTGCCATTCATCTTCCAGTTGCCTGCCGCCAGCTTGCGTCTCATGCCGTCCTCCGCGCGTGTTCGTGCGAAGTCGTAGCATTCCGTCCGCGAGGCGGCAATGTAGCGGGCTGGAACCCCGCGTCGCTACATCGCGGCCAGCGACGCGCGGGCCAGAGCGCGCGCCTCGTCGGGATCGTCGAGCGCCGCCTCGGGCAGTTCCCAGTAGGGCATCGCGCTTCGGGTTCCGTTGTCGCGGGTGTATTCCCAGCGGGTCCAGCCCTCCGCCTCGACGCGGTCGCGGAACGTGTTGACCGCTTTCAACAGGACCGTACCGTCGCTGCGCAGAAGGGCAAAGACCGTGCCGTCGATGTAAAGACACATGCCGCCGAACATCCGGCGCGTGGTGATCGTGCCGACGCCTTCGAAGAGTTCGACCGCATGGTCGATCTGTTCCGGCGTCAGCGCCACCGGTCACGTTCCGGTCGACAGCTTTTCGTCGAACTTGATCGACTCACCACACCCGCAGGCCTCGGTGACGTTCGGATTGCGAAACTTGAAGCCCGATTCGAGCAGTGAGGTCTCGTAGTCGATCTCGGTTCCAAAGAGGAACATCTGCGCCATGGGCGCGATCATCACCCGCGCACCGTCCTGCTCGACCACCTCATCCATAGGGTCGGCTGCGTCAATGTATTCCATCGTGTACTCCATGCCCGCGCAGCCGCCTTTCTTGACACCGATGCGCAACCCGGCGTGGCCGCCAGATGTCATCAGCTTGACCACCTGCGAGGCGGCCTTCGGGGTCAGGGTCACGGCTTGCTTGCCGGGGATGGAAAACATGGAACAGCTCCTTTGCGTAAGAAGGTATGTCGTGGCCGGCTCCGGCTCAAGGCCCTGTGGAAAAATGGCCGCCTGCCGGCGGTGGCGGCAGGCGGCCAAAGGTCTGGTCCGGTGTGCGGCGGGAGCCTGGGGGAGCGCCCGGGACCCTTGCAAGCCAAGAACGGGGGGTGTCGGAACCCGGGAACGAAGTGCCGACAAGCCTTGGTCCTGCGCCGCGGACGCTACCTGCGATACATGAAGCTACTGTGACGGGCACATCTCTAACGTGTGACGCGTTCCGTCTACATGAACCCGAGTTCGAGCCGGGCCTCGTCGGACATCATTTCCATGCCCCAGGGCGGCTCCCAGGTGAGTTGCACGTCGACGTCCTTGACGCCCGGGACGGTCAGCACCGCATCGGCAACCCAGCCCGGCATTTCGCCGGCGACCGGACAGCCCGGCGCGGTCAACGACATCGCCACGCGGACCTCGTTCTGGTCGCTGATGTCGATGGTATAGATCAGGCCGAGCTCGTAGATATTGACCGGGATTTCCGGGTCGTAGACCGTGCGGCAGGCCTCCACCACGCCGTCGTAAAGCGGGTGATCCGTCGTTGAAGGCGCGATCAGCGGCGCGCCTTCGAGCGGTTCGGGAGACTGGGACATGCTTACCTCTACCTTTTTACCTTAGCTTTTATATAGGATTTACCCGCACCAGCGTCCAGTACCGCCGGCCGAACGTCAGGCGACGCGCCGTCGCCGCGCCGGCCGCGGTTTCGCACGGGCCTCGACCTCGTCGTAGAGCTTGCCGACAATGTCGCGCGTCGTTGCCTTTTCGATGCCCTCGAACCCGGGCGAGGAGTTGACTTCGAGCACCTTCGGCCCGTCGGAGGCGCGCAAGAGATCGACACCGGCAAGACCCAGACCGAAGGCGCGGGCGGCGCGAACTGCCGTCTCGCGCTCGATCTTGCTGATCCGCACCGTTGTCGCCGTGCCGCCGCGGTGCAGGTTGGACCGGAAATCGCCATCGGCCCCGGTGCGTTTCATCGAGGCCACGACCTTGCCGCCGATGACGAGGCAGCGGATGTCTTCTCCGGCGGCTTCGCGCACGAATTGCTGCACCAGGAAGTTCGCCTTGAGGCCCCGGAACGCGTCGACGACGGATTCGGCGGCCTTGCGGGTCTCGGCCAGCACCACGCCCTTGCCTTGCGTCGATTCGAGCAGTTTCACGATCACCGGCGCAGTTCCCACCAACTGCATCAGGTTTGACGTGTCCTTGGGCGAGGCGGCGATGGCAGTGACCGGCATGCCGATGCGCTGCGAGGCCAGCACCTGATGCGCGTGCAGCTTGTCCCGGCTCGACAGGATACCGGCAGAGCCGTTCACACAGTAGGTGCCGATGGTCTCGAATTGCCGGATCACCGCGCAGCCATAGGTCGTGACCGAGGCACCGATGCGCGGGATGACGGCATCGTAGCGCGGCAGGCGCTTGCCGTCGTAATGCACCTCGGGCGCCATCGCGTTGATCGCCATGTAACAGCGCGCGGTGTCGATGACCTCGACCGCGTGGCCGCGCTTTTCGCCGGCTTCGACAAGCCGTCGGGTGGAATAGTTATCCTCGCGGCTCAGCACGGCAATGCGCAGGGCGCGCTTGGGCGCTTCGCGGCGCACGGCGGCCGAGTGGTAGACGTCGTAGCTGAGATCCGGTTGCAGGCGTTTCTCGGTGGCCGAGATCGAGATGTGATCGTTGAGCGCCTGGCGTCCCAGCAGCATGCGGCTGGTCATGCCCGAACGGTTTGTCAGCGTGACCTCGATCGGCCAGCTTTGGCCGCTGACCTCGAGCCGGGTCGAGATCACGTAGCGCGTCTCGGCCTCGCCGTTGGACGAGGTGACCTCGCGCCGATCCACGATCGGGGCCGAACAGGCGATCGACAGGTCGTCACGGTTCTGAACAGGGTGAACGAGGAACCGAACCTTGGGTTTCGCGGCGGGACCGAAGACCTCGATCTCGCTCGCGTGCAGCGCCGAGGTGCGCGCACCGGTGTCCACCTTCGCCTTCAGCGCGGGCAGGCCGAGATCGGGAAGGGAAATCCACTCCTCCCAGCCGAAGTTGAGGGGGTCGGGCATGATGCGCTCCTGGGCTGCGGTCGGGCTGCGACCCCTATCGCATGCAAGTGGTGACTGCAATGTAACCTGACACGCCGTCGATCGCCTTGCGACGCTGGGACGCGCGGACAAGCTTGCGGCTCAGTCGTCGGCCGAGGCACCCTGCCGATTCAGGATCTCCTCGGCCTTGCGTGCCGTCCCCTCGACGAGGAACAGGTCCTCCTTTTGCCAGCTGCGCCGGTGCCGGTGCAGCGCGGCGACCGTTCCGAAGGCCGTTCCATCGGGCCGATGCATGGGTGCACCGAGATAGGCGCCGATCCCGAGTTCCCTTACCGCCGGATGGTTGGGGATCAACGGATGGCTGTTCGCGTCGTCGATCTGCAGCGGATAGTTCATCTCCACGACATGGGTGCTGATCGCGTAAGGTATCGGGATGTTCGCGCGTGGAAATCTTTCGGGCAGCTTGAAGCCAACCATTGCGTGCAGGTCGAACGACGCACCGTCAAGTTCGGCGATGACCACAGCCATCGAGCCGAGTTCGTCGCGCAGGCGTTTCGCCAGCAGCTCGAGCGTGATGAAATCCTGCACGACTGTCATGCGGAGTCGGCACGCTGTCCTGGCAGTCCCGCCACTGCCCCGGATGACGCTCCGTCTTGTCGCATCCGCGCCGGTGTCACGCCGTCAATGTGCCTGTCTTCGCGCATTTCTTTGACCTCCGGGACTACGGGACTTCCCGCAAAGGTTAACCGTTCATGCAATAACTTGCACGTTGCATTTGCATGTTGAGCTTCCGTTTGCTGATTCCATCAATAGTTGAAAACTGTGGTCAGCTTCGGCGGCACCGGCGCAATAGGGTCTTGGCCGCGCGCTCGAATTGCTGCAGAGGGGCGGAATGAGCACGTTCCAGTTCGACATCGCTGCCCGGGATGGCAAGGCGCGCTGTGGCCGGATTTCGACGCCGCGCGGCGCAATCCGTACGCCGGCCTTCATGCCCGTGGGCACGGCGGCGACGGTCAAGGCGATGATGCCGGAAAGCGTCGCGGCCACCGGCGCCGACATCCTGCTCGGCAACACGTATCACCTGATGCTGCGGCCGACGGCGGAACGTATCGACCGGCTTGGCGGCCTGCACCGGTTCATGAACTGGGACAAGCCGATCCTGACCGACTCGGGCGGCTTCCAGGTGATGAGCCTTGCCGAGCTGCGCAAGCTGACCGAGCGCGGCGTGACGTTCCGCAGCCATATCGACGGCTCGAAGCACGAAATCACGCCGGAACGCTCGATGGAAATCCAGCGCCTTCTGGGATCGGACATCATGATGTGCTTCGACGAATGTCCGGCGCTGCCCGCAGACCGGGATCGGATCGCCGAAAGCATGCGCCTGTCGATGCGGTGGGCCGCGCGGTCGCGCGAGGCGTTCGGCGACCGGCCCGGGCATGCCCTCTTCGGGATCCAGCAGGGCGGGCTGGAACGTGATTTCCGCGAAGAAAGCGCCGAGGCGCTGACCGCCATCGGCTTCGACGGCTATGCCGTGGGCGGTCTTGCCGTGGGCGAAGGGCAGAAGGCGATGTTCGGCTGTCTCGATTTCGCGCCCGACATGCTGCCGGAGGACAAGCCGCGCTACCTGATGGGCGTCGGCAAGCCCGATGATATCGTGGGGGCCGTGGCGCGCGGCATCGACATGATGGACTGCGTGCTGCCGTCGCGCTCGGGTCGTACGGGCCAGGCATTCACCCGGCGCGGCGTGGTCAACATCAAGAACGCGCGCCACCAGGACGATCAGCGCCCGCTGGACGAGGGTTGTTCCTGTCCGGCCTGCCGGAACTACAGCCGCGCCTACCTGCATCACGTCTTTCGCAGCCAGGAGATCATCTCTTCGATGCTGCTGACCTGGCACAACCTGCATTACTATCAGGAGATCATGGACGGCATGCGGCAGGCGATCGCGAGCGGCAGCTTCGAGGCCTGGCAGGCGAAGTTTCATGAGACGCGCGCGGCCGGCGACATCGAACCTCTGTAAAACGGCGCTCTACACCCCGGATCTAAAGGGAATGTTAACGCTGGAGTGGTCGACTGAGCAAAACGGCAGCCGTCGCATTGCCCGGCGCTTCGGTTGGCGCGTTTCCAGTTGAGACCGTCCCGACGTCCTTGCCGGGGCGGTTCGCCTCACGTTTCCGCGATGCACGGGCTGTGAAACAGGATATTGTGCCGACAGGCAGCGAAACCACAGGATCGGACTTGTGGTGCCTGCGGCCAGGCGGCAGACTGACTCAAGGCCGAAGGGACCGATGCGCTTGAAAACCCCGTGTCGAGGGCCCACGTTATGAGGCCGAGACGGAGAGAGCCGGAGCTGCCGAAAACCGGGGCTGGAGCTCTCTTGCTAACAAAGGAAACAGAATGACCAGACAGCTCAACCCTTCCTACCCGGTTCTGCCGCTGCGCGACATCGTGGTGTTTCCGCACATGATCGTCCCGCTGTTCGTCGGCCGGGACAAGTCGGTTCGGGCGCTCGAAGAGGTCATGGCCGACGACAAGCAGATTCTGCTCGCCAGCCAGATCGATCCCAGCGTGGACGACCCGGATTCCAGCGGCATCTACAAGGCCGGCGTGCTGGCCAACGTGTTGCAACTGCTGAAGCTGCCCGACGGCACGGTCAAGGTGCTGGTCGAGGGTCAGGCGCGCGTGCGCATCACCGAGTATCTCGACAACGACAGCTTCTTCGAGGCGCGGGCCGAGTACCTGACCGAGATGCCGGGCGACCTTGCTGCGACCGAGGCGCTGCAGCGTACCGTTGCCGACGAGTTCGAACGCTATTCCAAAGTCAAGAAGAACATCCCCGAGGAAGCGCTGGCCGCCGTCGGTGAAACCACCGAACCCGCGCGGCTGGCCGATCTGGTGGCGGGTCACCTCGGCATCGATGTTCAGCAAAAGCAGGACCTGCTGGAAACCCTGATCGTCAGCGAGCGGCTCGAGAAGGTCTACGGCCTGATGCAGGGCGAGATGTCCGTGCTCAAGGTCGAGAAGAAGATCAAGACCCGCGTCAAAAGCCAGATGGAGCGGACGCAGCGCGAGTACTACCTCAACGAACAGATGAAGGCGATCCAGCAGGAGCTGGGAGATGGCGAGGATGGCCGCAACGAGGTCGCCGAGCTCGAGGCCAAGATTGCCGAGACCAAGCTGTCGAAGGAAGCGCGCGAGAAAGCCGAAGCGGAGCTCAAGAAGCTCAAGTCGATGAGCCCGATGAGCGCCGAGGCGACAGTGGTGCGCAACTACCTCGACTGGATGCTGTCGATCCCGTGGGGCGTCAAAAGCCGGGTCAAGAAGGATCTCGGCCGGGCACAGAAGGTGCTCGACGACGATCACTATGGCCTCGAGAAGGTCAAGGAGCGCATCGTGGAGTATCTCGCGGTGCAGCAGCGCTCGGCCAAGCTGAAGGGGCCGATCATGTGCCTCGTCGGCCCCCCGGGCGTGGGCAAGACCTCGCTCGGCAAGTCTGTCGCCAAGGCCACGGGACGCGAGTTCATCCGCATCAGCCTTGGTGGCGTGCGCGACGAATCCGAAATCCGCGGTCACCGCAGGACCTACATCGGCTCGATGCCCGGCAAGATCATCCAGGCGCTGAAGAAGGCAAAGACCACGAACCCGCTCATCCTGCTCGACGAGATCGACAAGATGGGTCAGGATTTCCGTGGAGACCCGGCCTCGGCCATGCTCGAGGTGCTCGACCCGGAGCAGAACAACACGTTCGTCGACCACTATCTCGAAGTGGAATACGACCTTTCGAACGTGATGTTCCTGACCACGTCGAACAGCTACAACATGCCGGGGCCGTTGCTCGACCGGATGGAGATCATTCCGCTTGCGGGCTACACCGAGGACGAAAAGCGCGAGATCGCCAAGCAGCATCTGGTGCCCAAGCAGATCAAGAACCACGGGCTGAAGGCCAAGGAGTTCTCGGTCGATGATACCGCGCTGACCGCGATGGTGCGGGTCTACACCCGCGAGGCGGGCGTGCGGAACCTCGAGCGCGAGATCGCCAAGGTGGCGCGCAAGGCGCTGACGAAGATCGTCAAGAAAGAGGCCGAGGTGGTGAACGTCACTGAGGACAATCTCGACGATTTCCTCGGAGTGCCCAAGCACCGCTACGGCCTTGCCGAGAAAGAAGACCAGATCGGTGTCGTGACCGGGCTGGCCTACACTTCGGTCGGCGGTGAGCTTCTGAGCATCGAGGCGCTGCGCCTGCCGGGCAAGGGCCGGATGAAGACTACCGGCAAGCTGGGCGACGTGATGAAGGAATCGATCGACGCGGCGTCGAGCTACGTGCGCTCGATTTCGCCGAAGATCGGGGTCAAGCCGCCGAAGTTCGACACGCTGGACATCCACGTTCACGTGCCGGACGGCGCGACGCCCAAGGACGGGCCCTCGGCCGGTCTCGCGATGGTCACTGCCATCGTGTCGGTGCTGACCCAGATTCCGGTCCGCAAGGACATCGCGATGACGGGCGAGGTGACGCTGCGCGGCAATGCCTCGGCCATCGGCGGATTGAAGGAGAAACTGCTGGCGGCCCTGCGCGGCGGCATCAAGACGGTGCTGATTCCGCAGGAAAACGAGAAGGACCTGCCGGAGATCCCCGACAACGTAAAAAGCGGGCTCGAGATCATTCCGGTGAGCCACGTCTCCGAGGTGCTCGAGCATGCGCTGGTGCGCACGCCCGAACCGATCGAATGGGACCAGGAGGCCGAGGATGCCGCGGCGGCGGCTGCTCTGGCGGCCAAGGGCGGATCGGGCGACGGCGCCACGGCGCACTGATCCGAAGCACGGTCCAGGATTACGACCCCGCGCCGCAAGGCGCGGGGTTTTTTGTTTACGCGATCCGACCCTGGAAGACGGTGCCCGCAAGTTTTTGGCCTGCGCCTCTTGCACGACGCGCCGGCTTTGGCTAAATCCCCGCCGCATGGGTGATTAGCTCAGTGGTAGAGCGCTTCGTTCACATCGAAGATGTCAGGAGTTCAAATCTCTTATCACCCACCATTCCCTCCTGTGCGGTAGTCGCGAGCCGGGATGGCGATCCTTCCGGAAACCCGCATGACTCGTCGCGTTTCCCGCGTTGGCCGCACGGCTTTTCATTCGACTGCAGAGCCTTCATAACCCCGAAAACGACGTGAGAGACGCCCGCCTTGCGGGCAGGGGATGCGAGGCGAGTGATGATGCGGCTTGGGGCAAGGGGATTGGTTGCGTTTGGCGCGGCATTACTGGTGATCATGGCCTGCCTCGCGCTTCCCGGCTCGGCCGTCGCGCAGGCCGGATTGTCCGAGGCGGCGTCGCAGGACGGGGACACGGCAGAGCAGGGCGCGCCGCTCGATGCGCTGCTCAAGGTGCTCAAGGACCCGGAAGCGCGCGATACGCTGATCGCCGAACTCGAACAGGCCACCGCCGATGCCGGATCCGACGAGGAACCCGCCGCGGGACCCGATATCCTGTCGTTCGGCAGCCGCATCGCGACCGCGACCCAGACCGCCGTCGAGGATACCGCGGCCGCCCTGATCAGCCTGCGTGACAGCGTCACCGACGGGCGCTCGGTCTTCGACGGGCTCGATCCCGAAAGCCTGAACATTCTGGTCGAGGCGCTGCCGGGCCTTGGCCTGATCATCCTCTCCACCGTGGCGCTGTTCGTTCTGTTGCGCTGGTTCGCGGGCGGCTTCTACCGGTCCCTGGGCGTCCGGGCGGCCGGGACCAATGTCGTGCATCGCGTCGGCCTTTATGCCGGGTCGGTGCTTGTCGACGTGCTGATCGTACTGTTGGCTTGGGCGCTGGGGTACGTGGTGGCGCTCTTCGTGCTTGGCGTGCCGGGTCAGATCGGGTTCCGCCAGGCGCTTTATCTCAACGCCTTCCTCTTCGTCGAACTGCTCAAGGTCGCGTTGCGTGCGGTGCTCTCGCCCGCGGTGTCGGAGTTTCGCATCGTTCCGGTCAGCGACCGCGCCGCCGGGGCGCTGACGCGCTATTCCAGCGTCGTGGTCAGCATCCTCGGCTACGGGCACCTGCTGGTCGTGCCGATCGTGAACCGCTCGGCAAGCCCGGCGGCAGGCGCCGCGGTTTCGGCCATCCTGTCGGTGATCGTACTGGTCTATCTCGTCTACGTGGTCCTGCGCCGGCGCCGCGAGGTGGCGCGCTGGCTCGAGGCGGCGGCCGATCCCGAGCGGGCGCTGCATGCCGCCGCCGAGGAGGAAAGCGTCGAGGCGCAGGAGGCGCTGGACGACCGACCAGCGCCGTCGCCGGGTCCGGTCACCCGCACGCTGGCGGCGATCAGCCGCTACTGGCACTGGGCGGCGCTGGCCTATCTCGCCGGCATGTTCGTGGTAGTGATGACGCAATCCGACGACCGGACTTTCGCCGCCCTCATCGCCTCGGGGAAGATCCTCGTCGCCGTGGTCTTCGCGGCCCTGCTGTCGGGCTGGCTGGCGCGCGCCGTCGCGCGGGGTGTTTCGCTGCCAGGCGACATGACCGACAAGCTGCCGCTGCTCGAGGACCGGCTCAACCGGGTGATGCCACGGGTCTTTGCCGTGCTAAGGCTGGTTCTGGCCTTTCTCGTGGTCGTCTTCGCGCTTGCGACGATCGGGGTGCTGGACATCGGCGCCTGGCTCAAGGGCGGTGCGGGACTGAGCGTGACCACGACGCTGATGACGGTCGCGGCGATCCTGCTGGTCGCCTTCGCGCTCTGGCTGGCCCTGACCTCCTTCGTCGATTACAAGCTCAACCCCGAGTACGGCACGGTGCCGACAGCGCGCGAAACCACGCTGCTTACCCTGTTGCGCAATGCCGCGACGATCGCGCTGATGGTCCTGACCCTGATGTTCGTGCTCAGCGAGATCGGCCTCGACATCGGGCCGCTCTTGGCTTCGGCCGGCGTTCTGGGCCTTGCCATCGGCTTCGGATCGCAGAAACTGGTGCAGGACATCATCAACGGCGTCTTCATCCAGTTCGAGAACGCGATCAACGTGGGCGACGTGGTCACCGCCAGCGGCACGACAGGCGTGGTCGAACGCCTGTCGATCCGCTCGGTGTCACTGCGCGACGTGCATGGGGTCTATCACATCGTGCCGTTCTCCTCGGTCGATCTGGTGTCGAACTTCATGAAGGAGTTCAGCTATTTCGTCTGCGACATGGGCATCGCCTACCGCGAGGACGTGGACGAGGCCAAAGAGGCGATGCACGCGGCCTTTGCGAAGCTGCGCGAGGATCCCGAGATTGCCCGCGACATCGTCGACGAGCTGGAATGGTTCGGGCTCAACAGCTTCGGCGACAACGCCGTGGTACTGCGGGCGCGGATCAAGACCATACCGGGCAAGCAATGGGGGGTCGGGCGCGCCTACAACGCGGTGCTGAAACAGGTCTTCGACGAACGCGGCATCGAGATACCCTTCCCGCAACGCACGATCTGGCTGGGCGAGGCGAAGGACGGCAGCAGCCAGGCACTGCGGATCGCGGCTGCGGAAGGCGACTTTGCGCGTAAGCCGCAGGACGCTAACCAAACCGCTCCATCCGAGGAGGTGAAACCGCGCGACTACGACGCGCCGGAAAGCCCCGGAGACGACCGGTGAGCCTCTATCCGCCGCTCTACGTGCTGCGGCACGGCCAGACCGAGTGGAACGCGGCGCGGCGCCTGCAGGGGCATCTCGACTCGCCGCTGACCGAGCGCGGGCGTGCCGAGGCGCTGCAACAGCGTGATATCCTTGCGGCATGCGACCTCGTCGGCTACCGCGCGATCTGCAGCCCGCAGGGCCGGGCGTTCCAGACCGCGGCGCTGGCGCTGATCGGGCTCGTGCCCGAGATCCGAACCGACGGGCGGCTGCGCGAGATCGGGGTCGGCGACTGGGCCGGCACGGGCCTCGACGAACTCGAGGCCCGCGGCATGACATTGGGCGACAGCGACGGCTCGCTGATGCACTACGACCGTGCTCCCGGCGGCGAGGGCTTCGTGGCGCTGCATGACCGCTGCACGCGCTTTCTCGATGCGCTCGACGGGCCCGCGATCCTTGTCACACACGGCGTCACCAGCCGCATGTTGCGCCTGATCGTGGTAGGCCGCAGCATCTCGGACATAGATACGATGACGGGCGGGCAGGGCGTGGTCTACCGGCTCGAAAACGGGCACCAGGAACGCCTTGCGATAGGGGCTTGAAGCCCGCGCCCGGTTCGCGCTAAGACCCGCTGCACGGGTCGTTAGCTCAGTTGGTAGAGCGCTTCGTTTACACCGAAGATGTCGGGAGTTCGAGCCTCTCACGACCCACCATCCCCCTTACCGGATTTCCGTTCATCCTTCAGTTGCGCAGGCTCAGCACCGAGCCGAAGACGATCGTGACCAGCGCCAGCGCAGACAGCATCAGGAAGGCGGTCGGAAGGTCGGTGAGATGCGCGAGGAACCCGATCATCGGCGGTCCGAGCAGCATGCCTCCATAGCTCAGCGTCGCCACGCTAGCAATTGCCTGTCCGGGCGGAACCTCGGGATCGGCGGCCGCGCGCGAGAAGGCGAGCGGCATGATGACCGCATAGCCGACGCCGAGCAGCGCGAAACCGACGAGCGCGACGGCAAGACCGCTAGCAGCCACGACGACCAGAGCGCCGACGAGCGCGCAAGCCCCGGAGAGGCGCGCGGCGAGGACGGGACCGATGGCAGCGATCAGAAAGCTGCCTGAAAGACGGACAGCGACCATCGCCACCGAGAACACCGCGTATCCCAGGGCGGCCTGCGCCTTGGTAGTTTCGAGCACGGTGTCGAGGTAGACCGCGCTCCAGTCCGCCATCGCGCCCTCGCCGACGCAGGTGGCGAAGGCGACGAGCCCGACGATCAGGAGCGATTTCCGGGGCAGGGCAAAGACGGCTCCGGAGTGGGGCGTGGCGCGCCCGGCCCAGGGGCGTGCGGTCATCCACGCGGTCACGACGGCCAGCCCCACCGAAGCGAGCGTGAAATGCATGGCGACGCTCATGTCACCGAGCGCCGCGAGGTAACCGCTCAACGCGCCGATCCCAGCCCCGAGGCTGAACATGGCGTGGAACGTCGACATCACGGGCCGCGCGAGCGCGCGTTCGACCTCGGCTGCCCAGGCGTTCATGGCGACGTCCATGCCGCCGTGGCCGATGCCGAAGAGAAACAGCAGCAACGCCAGCACCCAGACCGACGGAGCGAAGGCCAGCAGGACGAGGGTCAGCGCATACCATGCCGCGAGCCAGCGCGTCAGGCGCCATGCACCGAGCCGGTCGGTGAGGGTGCCCGCGAAGGGGAAAGAGGCAATGGCACCGCCCGCGAGCATCAGCAGGAGCAGACCCAGCGTGTCCGGCTCGAGCTCGAGCCGCGCGACGAAGGCGGGAATGCGCGAGGCCCAGACGCCGAAAAGTGCGCCGTTGAAGAAGAACGCGGCGCTGACCGCGGCCCAGGGCGAGCGCAGCTTATGCATGGTGAACCTCCAGTCCGGCGCTCTCGAAGCGGGCGGTGATCTCGGGGGTCGCATCGGTGACGAGCAGGTCGATTTCGGACAGTGCAAGCGTTCGGAACCGCGCGCGTGCGCCGAGTTTCGCGGCCGACGTCACGACCATTACCTGTGCCGCGCATTCCGCCATCGCGCGCTTGGTCGCGGCTTCGGCGAGATCGTCCGAACTGAGACCGAACTCCGTGTCGATGCCGCAGGCACCGAGTACCGCGACATCGGCTGCGAAGGCGGCAAGCTGGGCGCTGCAATCGGCGCCGGTCGCGATGCCGCCCGACGCATTGAGTTGCCCGCCGAGAAGATGGGTGGGATGACCGGCTTCGAGGCTGGCGATGGCTACCCAGGGCGAGGGTGTGGCGATCATCCGGCCGGGACGGGCCGGGATCATGCGCGCGACGCTCAACGCGGTCAGCCCGCCATCGACGAGAATTGTGTCGGCCTGTTCGAGATGGGTGGCGGCAGCACGGGCGAGCGGAGCCAGGGTGCCCGGGTCGTCGCGGATCTTCTCAGGCATCGGTCGGTCCGGCGACCTTCGCGGAACCGCTCCGCCATGTACGCGCCGTGCAACGCCGGCCGCCTCGAGCGCGATGAGGTCGCGCCGCGCGGTGTCGAGCGAAACACCGAACTCCTCCGCGATCTCGGCAATCGAGAGGTCGTCGCCATCGTGCAGGCGCCGCGCAAGGTGGCGCTGCCGGCCGCCGGGTGCATTCAGTGTCATGCAGAACTCCGCAGAAAGTCGCAGATCAACGCATATCACTGCATACACGGAAGGCAAGGGGTATGATGCGGAAGGGTCAGCGGTATCCGACATGAAAACCGCCGCACTTTGGCGGCGGTTTCAAGAAGCATCTCACTTGCGCGCTCTGCATCGAAAGCATCTCTGTTAGGGAGGCGCGACAGACTGGCTTCTGCAATCGATGATAGCACAAAGCAGCGCGAGTCGCATCGGTTTCCTGATAGGCGATACCCAGGTTTCAGGATCAATTCGCGGTCCGTCGGTCCAAAAGCCGCGCGGCGCGACAAAAACTTTCAGATCAAGGGAACTCTAAGATCGATGCAGGGGTTGAACGACTGAAGCCCGGCAGAAAGCCGGGTAGTGACAAAAGAGTTTCGATGGTTTCGACGGTTCCGAAGGCGCGCGCGGCGTGCTCAGCCACCCCAACTGCGCACTGCACCGCAGTCCATGTGGACGAAGTTGGAGCCGTGATATTTACCGACACCGCCCGCCCGGCAAGCTTGCGCCGCCCGCGCCATCTGGTTGACCGACCGCGAGGACAGGCGCAGGTCGGCTGCCTGGCCTTTCAGGTGAAGCGAGTTGCGCGCAACGCCGCCGCTGCGACGACGGAGCATCGCGTTGGTCTCCGGGCTGCGGTAACCCGACAGAAGCATGTAGGGCTCGTTCACGTCCATGAGGTTGTGGGCCGCCGCCATGATGTCGATGGTCCGGTTGTCGATGCTGTGGACCTTGTTGTTGCGCCAGTCGCGCATGAAGGCGTTGATCTCCTTGACCGCGTCGGGAACGTACCGCCCCTCGATCCAGTAGATCATGTCGATGCGTTCGCCGGTTCGGCCCGAGTACATGCGGATCCGGCGGATGTCACCGCCGCCGCGCAGAAAACCGGCTGCCTTGGAGTAGTTGGGGGCAGCGACCAGCGCCGTCGCCGCGAAGGCACCAAGAATCGCACGGCGACTGATGCCCGTAGAGCTGTCGAATTTCATTTTCTGTCCGTCCCGTAGCCTGCTCGGCCCGTGATGTTACACGGGAGTGTCATCTTGTCCCCAGATGCAACGCCGATATTACATACGATGATTCGTTAACCAACCCCTGAATTATGGCGGGCTGGTTTCGGAACAATTTTAGGCAAATTATTGCGCATTTTTGCATCTGACAGGCGGCTTTCGGCGGGGGCATTTCGCCCGAAAGATGCGCCTTTGCATCAGAAGTTCGGCCGCAGTTAACGGCATCGCAAATGTGAATGGACTTGAATGGCGTGGCGGGCCTAACTCGAGAGAAAATCGTGACATCGTAAATTTGACAGGAAAAACATGAACTTCAGTTGTCGAAATTTGCTCGTGTCCTGCGCCGTGGTCTGTCTTGCAGCATCGCTCGTCGTGCGCCCTGCGCCGGTTCATGCGCAGGTCACCGCCTTCAAGCAGGCCGTCGCCGAGGCGGCTGTGCGCGATGCGGATGTCGCAGCCTTTTACCGCGACAACAATTATGCGGCGCTTTGGACCGATGAGGAGGACGACCGCGACCGGCGCGCGATGCTGCTGCGCGCGCTGAGCACGGCCGATCACCACGGGCTTCCGGCCGCGCGGTACGACGTCGATGGTCTGACCGCCCGGATCGCGGCAGCGCGCAGTCCGCGCGATCTCGGACTGCTGGAGATCGAGCTGACGCGGGTCTTTCTTGCCTATGCACGCGATCTGCAGACCGGGGTCCTTGTGCCTTCTCGGGTGGTCTCGGCCGTCAAGCGCGAGGTGCCCTACCGCGAGCGGTCCGAGATCCTGGCGGACGTCGCGCGGCTGCCGGCCCGGGATGCGTTTCGCGCGCTGGTGCCGACAAGCCCGGAATATGTCGCCCTGATGCGGGCCAAGCTCGGGATGGAGCGCCAGCTGGAACGCGGCGGCTGGGGTCCGGTGGTCACCGCTGGAAAGCTCGAACCCGGTGACAGCGGTCCCGGCGTCATCGAACTGCGCAACCGGCTCGAAGCGATGGGATACCTGCCGCGCAGTCTCGGCAGCAGATACGACGCCGCGATGCGGGAAGCGGTGGAGGTCTTCCAGCGCGACCACGGGCTGGAACCCGACGGCGTCGCCGGCGCCGACACGATGGCCGAGATCAACGTCGGCATGGCCGCGCGCCTGCAGTCGGTGATCGTCGCGATGGAGCGTGAGCGCTGGCTGAACCGCGACCGCGGCGCGCGGCATGTCCTGGTCAACCTGACCGATTTCACCGCCAAGATCATCGAGAACGAACGCGAGGTGTTTTCCACCCGCGCCGTGATCGGCTCGGAAAAGCCCGACCGCCAGTCGCCCGAGTTCTCCGACAGCATGGAGTTCATGGTCATCAACCCCAGCTGGTACGTGCCACGCTCGATCGTGACCAAGGAATATCTGCCCAAGCTGCGCGCCAACCGTCACGCGGTCGGCCACATCTACGTGACCGACCGGCGCGGCCGTGTGGTCAATCGCAACGCGGTGAATTTCGCCCAGTACAGCGCGCGCAACTTCCCCTTCGCGATGCGCCAGCCGCCGGGGCAGCGCAACGCCTTGGGGCTCGTCAAGTTCATGTTCCCCAACCCTTACAACATCTACCTGCATGACACGCCGTCGAAGGATCTGTTCAACCGCGAGGTGCGCGCCTTCAGCCACGGGTGCATCCGGCTGGCCGATCCGCAGGATTTCGCACATGCGCTGCTTTCAGTGCAGGAGGTCGATCCCGAAGGGTACTTCAACGCACGCCTGAGCACGGGCAACGAACAGCGCGTGAGCCTCGAAAAGCCGCTGCCCGTTCACCTGATCTATCGCACCGCCTTCACCACGGTACGCGGCCAGACGCAGTTCCGGCGCGACATCTACGGGCGCGACGCGGCGATCTGGGAAGCGCTGTCGAAGGCGGGGGTGGCGCTGCGCGGCGTTCAGGGTTAAATCCACCCCGAAGATCGGGGGTGACATGAGCCACAGCGTCAGCGAGATCGCAGCCGGGATCGGCGCCGATTGTCACGGCGACGGCAGCATCGTCATCCGCGCCGTGGCCGAGCCGCAATCGGCCGCCCCGGACGAACTCGCCATGGCCTCGGACGCCAAGTACGCCGAGGCGCTGGGGCAAGGCCGGGCGCGCGCGGCGATGCTCTGGCCCGGGGCCGACTGGCAGGCGCTTGGGCTCGAAGCGGCGATCATCCCGAAACGCCCGCGCTTTGCGCTCGCCGCTCTGTCGCGCCGGCTCGATCCCGGACAGGGTTTCGCCCCCGGCATCCATCCCACGGCCGTCATCGATCCGGAGGCGGACCTCGGGGAAGACGTCAGCGTCGGCGCTTTCACGGTGATCGCTGCCGGCGCCCGGATCGGCGCGCGCTCGGTCATCGGACCGCAGTGTTTCATCGGATGGAACGCGACCCTGGGCGAGGATGCGTTTCTGCGCGAACAGGTCAGCATCGGCGCGCGCGCGACCATCGGCGCGCGGTTCATCGCCAATCCCGGTGCCCGGATCGGCGGCGACGGGTTTTCCTTCGTCACGGCCGAAGCCTCGGGTGTCGAGGCGGCGCGCGACACGCTGGGTGACCAGCAGGAGAATGCCGCGCAGCCTTGGACGCGCATCCATTCGCTCGGAGCTGTCAGCATCGGCGACGATGTCGAGATCGGCGCGAACTCGGCGGTGGACAATGGCACGATTCGCGACACCCGGATCGGCAACGGCACCAAGCTCGACAACATCGTGATGATCGGACACAACGTGATCGTCGGGAACGACTGCCTGATCTGCGGTCAGGCCGGTGTCGCGGGATCGTCACGCATTGGCAATAACGTCGTGCTGGGCGGCATGACCGGCATCAACGACAACATCTTCGTGGGCGACCGGGTGATCACCGGCGGCGGATCGAAGGTGGTGTCGAACGTCCCGGCCGGCCGCGTGATGATGGGTTATCCGGCAACGAAGATGGACACGCATTTCGAGATCTACAAGGCGCTGCGCCGGTTGCCGAAGATGCTGCAGGATGTCACCGAACTGCGGAAAGCGGTTTTCAAACCCGGGTCCAATGACTAGATCGACCGCCAAGGAACGCAGGAGAGCCCCATGAGTGTCGCAGACATTTCCGTTCGCGATCGCGTCATCGAGATCATCGCCGAACAGGCGGTGCTCGAGCCCTCCGACGTGACGATGGAGACCACGCTCGAAGAGCTTGGCATCGACAGCCTCGGGATCGTCGAGAGCATCTTCGCCATCGAGGAGGCGTTCGACATCTCGGTGCCGTTCAACGCCAACGCGCCTGCCGAAAGCGATTTCGACATTTCTTCGGTCGCCACTATCGTGGCCGGCGTGGAAAGGCTGAAGGCCGAGCAGAGCTGACGCTACATGAAACGTGTCGTCATTACCGGGGCGGGAACCATCAACGCGCTCGGCCACAGCGTTCCCGATACGCTCCGGGCGATGAAGAACGGCGTCTGCGGCATCGGCGCGTTGGCGATGCGCGACGTGGAACGCCTGCAGATCCAGATCGGCGGGCAGGTGCGCGGCTTCGAGGCCGAGGGGCGCTACAATCGCCAGCAGATCTCGCTTTACGACAGGTTCACCCAATTCACGCTGGCCGCGGCACAGGAGGCGATCGGCCAGTCGGGGCTGGAGTTTCACGGCGAGCTTTCGGCGCGGTCGGGCGTGGTGCTGGGCACTGCCGGCGGCGGCGTCAGCACCTGGGACGACAATTACCGGGCGGTCTACGAGGAAGGCAAGAACCGGGTCCATCCCTTCGTGGTGCCGAAGCTGATGAACAATGCTGCCGCCAGCCACGTGTCGATGGAGCACAACCTCAAGGGCCCGTCCTTTACGGTCTCGACCGCATGCGCCTCGTCCAACCACGCGATGGCGCAGGCCTTTGCCATGGTCCGCTCGGGCATGGCGCCCACGATGGTGACCGGCGGGTCTGAGTCGATGCTCTGCTTCGGCGGGGTCAAGGCGTGGGAAGGCCTTCGGGTGATGTCGCGGGACGCCTGCCGACCGTTCTCGGCCAACCGAAACGGCATGGTGCAGGGCGAGGGCGCGGGCATCTTCGTCTTCGAGGAATACGAACACGCGCGCAAACGCGGCGCGGACATTCTCTGCGAGGTCGCGGGCTTCGCGATGTCCTCGGACGCCGCCGATATCGTGATGCCATCCAAAAACGGCGCTGCACGGGCGATGGCAGGCGCACTTGCGGACGCGCAGATCGACCGGGACGAGGTCGGCTACATCAACGCTCACGGCACCGGCACGGCCGCCAACGACAAGACCGAGTGCGCCGCGGTGGCCGATGTTTTCGGGCCGCACGCCGACCGGCTGATGATCTCATCAACCAAGTCGATGCACGGGCATCTGATCGGCGGCACCGGGGCGGTCGAGCTTCTGGCCTGCATCATGGCGCTGCGCGAGGGCGTGATCGCGCCCACGATCGGCTACGAGGAACCGGACCCCGAGTGCGCGCTCGACGTGGTGCCCAACGAGGCGCGCGAGGCAAAGGTCACGGTGGCGCTCTCCAACGCCTTTGCCTTCGGCGGCATGAACGCGGTCCTGGCGCTTCGGAAGGTCTGAGCGCGCGGCGTCGCAAACAGGCGCGACCCGTCGCCGGCCACCCCCGACGCTTACAAGACAGGCAAGCGGGGAGCGGCTGACATGAAGATCGGTTTCATCGGGCTCGGCAACGTGGGTGGCAAGCTTTGCGGCTCGCTGATCCGCAACGGGCTGGAGGTGCGTGTACACGATCTCGACCCGGCGCTGGTCGCGGCGAAGGTCGCCGCGGGTGCGCACGACGGCGGTAAGCCCCCCGCGATGATGGCGGCCTGCGACGCGGTCATCACCTGCCTGCCGTCGCCCGCCGCCTCTGCCGCGGTGCTGGGCGAGATGATGCCCGAGGTCGGGCCGGGCAAGATCTGGATGGAGATGTCCACGACCGACGCCGACGAGGTGCGACGCATCGGGCAAGAAGTCCTCGCGGCCGGGGGTGCCGCGGTCGACTGCCCGGTCTCGGGCGGATGCCACCGCGCGGACACCGGCAACATCTCGATCTACGCCGGGTGCGAGCGCGACACCTTCGAGCGCATCCTGCCGCTGCTCACGGTGATGGGCCGGCGCGTGCTGCACACCGGGCCGCTGGGATCGGCTTCGGTGCTGAAGGTGATGACCAACTACCTTGCCACGGCCAACCTGCTGACACTCTGCGAGGCGCTGACCGTCATGAAAGCCTCTGGCG
The DNA here is from genome assembly GCF_033436665.1 of Roseobacter sp. FCG-D35. Classification (NCBI taxonomy): domain Bacteria; kingdom Pseudomonadati; phylum Pseudomonadota; class Alphaproteobacteria; order Rhodobacterales; family Roseobacteraceae; genus Roseobacter; species Roseobacter sp. FCG-D35. Next base: position 436,352 of record NZ_JAWQFO010000001.1, on the reverse strand, counting down.
TGGATCTGGGGACCGCTTTCGAAGCGATTTCAATATCTTCTGGCACGTCCTTCGTGCATGAGACGGAAAGCAAGCTGATCCTGTCGGGCGCCCGCGACGTGAATTTCACCATGGACCTCGTACAAAAGGACATCGGCCTTTTTCAGAAACTCGCCGACGATGCCGGCGTGCCGCTGGAAATCTCACCCTTGCTGATCGAGATCATCGCGGACGGGCAGCGCCGTTATGGCGAACGGGCACAATCGGACCGGATCATCGAGCGGCTGGAAGAGGCGACCGGGCTCAGCGTGACCGCGCCCGGTTTTCCTGATGAACTGATCGACGACGAACCCGAGGAACCGGGCTACGAGGTGGTGCCGGCGCGCTAGGACAACGTCCCGTCCGCGCCGAGCGTGGTCTTGCCGCCAAGATAAGGCGCCAGCGCCTCGGGCAGGACAACCGAGCCGTCTTCGCGCTGGCCGTTTTCCAGCACCGCGATCAGGGCGCGCCCGACGGCGAGCCCGGAGCCGTTCAGCGTGTGTACGAATTGCGGCTTGCCGCCATCGGCGGGCTTGAACCGGGCGTTCATGCGCCGCGCCTGGAAGTCGCCCGTGGTCGAGACCGACGAGATCTCGCGATAGGCGTTCTGGCCAGGCAGCCACGCCTCGATGTCGAAGGTGCGCCGCGCCCCGAACCCCATGTCGCCGGTGCAAAGGATCACCGTGCGGTAGGGGATGCCGAGCCGTTCGAGGATGTCCTCGGCGCAGCGCAGCATACGTTTCTGTTCGTCGTCAGAGGTGTCGGGATGGGTGATCGAGACCATCTCGACCTTCTCGAACTGGTGCTGGCGCAGCATGCCGGCGGTGTCGCGGCCCGCCGATCCCGCCTCGGACCGGAAACACAGCGTATGCGCCGTCAACCGGACCGGCAGGTCATCGGCCTCCAGCACGTCGCCCGCGACCGAGTAGGTCAGCGTCACTTCCGAGGTGGGCACCAGCCACCAGCCGTTGGTGGTCTGGTAGCTGTCGTCGCCGAACTTCGGCAGCTTGTCGGTGCCGTACATCGCCTCGTCGCGCACGAGCACGGGTGCGTTGATCTCGGTCAGCCCGTTCTCGCCAGTGTGGGTGTCGAGCATGAACTGCGCCAGCGCCCGGTGAATGCGTGCCACAGCACCTTTCAGCATCACGAAGCGCGCGCCGGAGGTCTTGGCGGCGGTCTCGAAATCCATCGACGCGGCGACACCGGCGATTTCGTAATGTTCCTTCGGCGTGAAGTCGAACTCGGCAGGCGTGCCCCAGCGATTTACCTCGACGTTGTCTTCTTCGTCGGCCCCCTCGGGCACGTCCTCGGCCGGGAGGTTGGCGATACGTGCCAGCATGTCCGTTAGCTTCGCATCGAACGCGCCCGCCTCGGCCTGGAGCGCCGCCACGGCGGCTTTCTTCTCGGCCACCAGCGCGCGCAGTCGCTCGAATTCGGCCTCGTCGCCCTTGGCCTTGGCGGCGCCGACCTCCTTCGAGGCGCGGTTCTGGTCGGCCCTGGCCTGTTCGGCCTCGGTGATCCGGGCGCGGCGGGCTTCGTCGAGCGCCAGGATCTCGGACGACACCGGCGCATCCCCGCGCCGCGCGAGGGCGGCATCGAAGGCGTCAGGGTTTTCGCGGATCGCGCGGATGTCGTGCATTGCTCTGGTCCCGGTCTGAGTCGTTCCGGCGCCCTTATGACCGATCTGGCGGCGGACCGTAACCGGGATCGTGTCGCAGCGTGCCGCGCGTCAGCCGCCCGCCGCTTCGCGCGCGGCGTCGATGCGGTCGCGCACCCAGTCGGGCAGGGGAATGGCCATCGACCGCCCCGGTCCGACCTTGCCCAATGTCGCCACGAGGACCCCGGCGACACGCCATTTGCCGTCCGCCTCGACCAGTAGCGGCGCGCCCGAGTTGCCACTGACCACGGGGCAGTCTGTGACGATCGCGCCGGGGTAGGGCGACGGGACGGGCAGGCAATCGAAACGACCGGAGAGCGCGTAGGGGCGTTTGCGCGCATAGCCGACAATGCCGAACCGGTCGGCCGCGCGCTCGGCCTCACGCGGTGCGATCTCGAGCGGCGCAACGAGATCGCTCGGGATCGGCGTGTCGAGCGTGAAGACGGCGATGTCGAAGCCGAACCGCATGGTGCCGCGCGCGGCCAGATAGACCGGGTGCTGGGTGATCTCGTCCGAGCGCCGGTGCGTCACGTGCCCGCCGACATCCAGGCCCGCGACAAATACCCTGTGGCCGCCGGCCGCGTCGGGTCCCCATTGGTTCGGCACGCAGTGCGCGGCCGTCAGCACGAGGTCAGGCGCCACCAAGGTGCCGGTGCATCCCGCCCGTGTCGTCAACCCGGCCCTGTTGACCGCTCCGATGGCCGTCCACCGCGCGCGCTCATCCGGTTCGAGAAGCGGCAACATGAGGACTTGCACGGGTGCCTGTGCCTCGGCCGCCGTCGACGCGTCCTGCGCCCCGGCCCCGACTGCGAGAGGCAGGGCGAAGACAAGCGACAGCAGGGAGGCGAGGCAATGACGTTTCATCGGGTCCCGGGGCCGCATGACAGGGTGGGCGGGCGGTTACGCGGAACCGGTGTTTCTTAGCCGGACACGCGACGGTGCCATGATGGCGCGCGGGCGGGACGAGGCCAAGCCCGAATCCGAAATGCGCCGTGCGACGGTCTCGAAAAACCCGACGAAACGCGGCTTGCTTTCACCTTGCGCTGCACCGCCGCAGCCCATAGGTTCTGCCGAAATTCGGGCAGCCGCCCCCAGCCAGCCACAAGAAGGATCGCCCCATGGAAGGTGTCGCCCAGTTCGTTCCCCTCATCCTGATTTTCGCAATCATGTACTTCCTGCTCATCCGGCCGCAGCAGAAGAAGATGAAGGAACATCAGGCCATGGTGAAGGCGTTGCGCCGGGGCGACCAGGTGGTGACCCAGGGCGGCATCGTGGGCAAGGTCTCGAAGGTCAAGGACGACGGCGAACTCGAGCTCGAGATCGCAGAGGGCGTCAAGGTCCGGGTGATCCAGAACACCATCGCCACGGTGATCTCCAAGACCGAGCCCGCAAAGTAACGTCACGCTCCAAGACGCTGAAAAGGCGCCATTATGATTCAGCTTGAAACCTGGAAACGCGTCCTGATCGTGCTTTTGTGCGTCGGTGGTCTCGCGATGGCGTTTCCCAATGCCTTTTATACCCGCGTCGAGCAGCACAATGACGCCGTTGCGGCAATCGAGCTGGGGTCGTCGTCGCCCGAACTCGAAGCTCAGGCCGGCCAGTGGCCATCCTGGCTGCCCTCCGGCCTCGTCAACCTCGGTCTCGACCTGCGCGGCGGCGCGCATCTTCTGGCCGAGGTCCAGGTCGAGGACGTCTATGCCAGCCGCATGGAAGTGCTCTGGCCCGACGTCCGCGACGCGCTTCGGCCGGAACGGTCCACCGTCGGCACGATCCGCCTTCAGCCCGGCCCCGAAGACGAGCTGCGCGTCAAGATCTCGCAGCCCGAAGGTATGGACCGGGCGCTGGAGGTCGTGCGCGGCCTCGCGAACCCGGTCACGTCGCTGACCGGTGTCGGAGTCACCGACATCGAGGCGCGTGCCGAGGGCGACACGATCATCGTGAACCTGACCGAGGCCGAACGGCTCGCCACCGACGAGCGGACCGTGCAGCAGAGCCTCGAGATCATTCGCCGGCGGATCGACGAAGTCGGAACGCGTGAGCCGACGATCCAGCGGCAGGGCGCCAGCCGGATCCTGATACAGGTGCCTGGCATCGGTTCTGCCGGCGAGCTCAAGGAAATCATCGGCACCACGGCGCAGTTGACCTTCAACCCGGTCGTGTCGCGGGGCAGCGACGGCGACGTCAATCCCGGCATCGGCAACAAGATCGTGCCCTCGCTCGACGAGCCCGGCACCTTCTATGTCATCGAATCCGCACCTGTGGTCACCGGCGAAGAGCTGGTCGATGCGCAGCCCGCCTTCGACCAGAGCAGCCGTCCGGCGGTCAACTTCCGCTTCAACACCGCGGGCGCGCGCAAGTTCGGCGACTATACCGCCGAGAATATCGGCGCGCCCTTCGCCATCGTGCTCGACGACGAGGTGATCAGCGCCCCGGTGATCCAGAGCCATATCCCCGGCGGCTCGGGCATCATCACAGGCAATTTCAGCGTGGAAGAGTCCACGAACCTCGCCATCCTGCTGCGCGCCGGCGCGCTGCCCGCGGGGCTCGACTTCCTCGAGGAACGCACCATCGGTCCGGAACTGGGCCAGGACAGCATCGACGCCGGCAAGGTTGCGACGATGGTCGCTTTTGCCGCGGTGCTCGTGTTCATGGGGCTGAGCTACGGATTGTTCGGGTTCTTCGCCAACGTCGCTTTGATCGTGAACATCGGCCTGATCTTCGGTCTGCTCAGCCTGATCGGCGCCACGCTGACACTGCCGGGCATCGCCGGGATCGTGCTGACCGTCGGCATGGCGGTCGACGCCAACGTACTGATCTTCGAGCGAATCCGCGAGGAATTGAGAACTGCCAAGGGACCTGCGCGCGCGATTAGCCTCGGCTACGAGCGGGCGATGTCGGCCATCGTCGACGCCAACATCACCACGCTGATCACCGCCATCATCCTCTTCGCGATGGGATCGGGGCCGGTCCGTGGCTTCGCGATCACCCTCGGGCTGGGAATCATCACTTCCGTGTTCACCGCGATCTTCGTGACGCGCCTGCTGGTGATCATCTGGTTCGAACGCCGCCGCCCCAAGACGATCGAGGTCTGACATGCGCCTGAGACTGGTCAAAGACGAAACGTCCTTCGATTTCTTCAGCCGCTGGAAGCTGTGGCTCGGCATTTCCGCGGTGATGATGGTGGTCGCCTTCGGCTCCTTCATGGTGCAGGGATTGAACTTCGGGATCGACTTCCGCGGCGGGACGACGATCAGGACCGAAAGCCCGCGCCCGGTCGATATCGGGGAATACCGTGGTGCGATCGACCCGCTCGAGCTTGGCGACATCACCATCACCGAGATCTTCGACCCGACCTTCGGTCCGGACGAGAACGTCGCGATGATCCGCATCCAGGCCCAGGACGACCAGGAGGCCGTCTCGGCCGAATTGATCACCGCCGTCCAGGAGGCGCTGCGCACGGTCCGGCCGGATATCGAGTTCGTGTCGGTGGAATCCGTCGGTCCCAAGGTATCGGGCGAGTTGATCCAGACCGCGGTCATCGCCGTGGCGCTCGCCATCGCGGCTGTGCTGGTCTACATCTGGCTGCGTTTCGAATGGCAGTTCGCGCTCGGGGCCGTGCTGGCACTGGTGCATGACGTAGTGCTGACCATCGGGGTGTTCTCGGAGATCCAGATCCGGTTCGATCTCGCGATCATCGCGGCGCTGCTGACCATCGTCGGCTATTCGCTGAACGATACCGTGGTGGTCTTCGACCGTGTCCGCGAGAACCTGCGAAAGTACAAGAAGCGTCCGCTGAAAGAAGTTCTGAACCTGTCGATAAACGAGACGCTGAGCCGCACGATCATGACCTCGCTGACCACGCTCTTGGCGCTGGTATCGCTCTACGTGCTCGGCGGCGACGTCATCCGCGGCTTCGTCTTCGCGATGATCTGGGGCGTGATTGTCGGCACCTACTCGTCGATCTTCGTGGCCTCGGCCATCCTGCTCTACCTCGGGGTCAAGCGCGACTGGTCCAAGCCAGACGCCAACGCCGGAACGCAGTTCTCGAACGTGGATGCCTGACGCGCTTTCCGCCGCGCTTGCGACGGAAGGTCTGATCTGGCTGGCCCTTGCCTCTTTCGCAGCGGGCACGGTGCGCGGGTTCGCGGGCTTCGGCTCGGGGCTGGTTCTGCTTCCCGTGAGCGCGGTGTTCTTGCCGCCGATCGCGGCGATCACGGCGATGACCATCGCGGATTTCTTCGGACCTCTGCCGATCCTGCGCCGCGCCGTGCGCACGGTGCATCTGCCGGATCTCGCGCGGCTCGCAGGCGCGATGGTTCTCGGCCTTCCGATCGGCGTTGCGATTCTGATCACGCTCGATCCCGACCTTTTCCGCTCTGCGGTAAGCGTTCTTGCGCTGGTCATGCTGGGCCTGCTGATCTCGGGCCTGCGGTACCGCGGCGCCATGACCCCGACGCTGGTGCTGGTCACGGGCGGTCTTTGCGGCGTGCTGGGCGGCGTCGCGGGTCTTCCAGGCCCGCCGCTCATCCTGCTTTACCTCGCCAGCCGGCTGCCCGCGGACGTGGTGCGCGGCACCACGATGGCCTTCCTGTTTCTCTACGACATCGTCCTGATGGGCGTTTACGCCGAGAACGGAACCCTCTACGCCGAGGCGGTCTGGATCGGTCTTCTGCTTGCGGTCCCGAATGTTCTGGGCAATCTCGCCGGCGCCGCGATCTTCCGGCCGGATTTCGATCGTGCCTACCGCGTGGTGGCCTATATCATCATCGCCACATCGGCTATTGTCGGCCTGCCGATCTGGAACTGACGGAGACTGCACCATGCGTCTGAACGAGATCACATTCACCGACGCGCGGCCCGTCGACGGCTACGGCCCCGGGTTTTTTCGCATCGGCGGCGAGGTCTTCGACGGCCCGGTATTGACCAGCCAGGCCGGGACCTGCCCCTGGGGCGGCTATGAGGACGCCGAGACGCTGCTCGCGGTCGCCGACGCGGCGGACGTGATCTTCGTCGGTACGGGCGGCGAGACGGCACATATCCCCACCGCTCTGCGCGCGCGCCTCGAGGACGCCGGTCTCGGCATCGAGGTGATGGCCTCGCCCGCCGCCTGCCGGACCTACAATATCCTGCTGAGCGAAGGCCGCCGCGTGGCGCTGGCCCTGATCCCGGTGTGATCGCGAAGCTCAGGTGACTGCAAACCCCAGATGACCCTCGACGTCTCCGATCTCTGCGTCGCGCGCGGTGGCTTTCCGGTCCTGACCGGCGTGTCTTTCCGTCTCGGTGCAGGCGAGGCTCTGGTCCTGCGCGGACCCAATGGTGTCGGCAAGACGACCCTTCTGCGCACCGTCGCAGGGCTGCAGCCACCGCTCTCGGGCCGCGTTTCCGGCGCCGAAGACCAGGTTGCCTACGCCGGCCATGCCGACGGGTTGAAGGCGATGCTCACCGTGGAGGAAAACCTCGCGTTCTGGGCCCGCGTCTTCGGGCAAAGGACGATCGACGCGGCACTCGCCGCATTCGATCTCGCCGGCCTCGGGGACCGGTTGGCCGGAACGCTCTCCGCCGGTCAGAAACGCCGCCTCGGGCTCGCGCGGCTCTTGGTGACCGGGCGACCGCTCTGGGTGCTCGACGAACCGACCGTGTCGCTCGACGCGAGATCTGTTGCGCTCTTCGCCGAGGCGATACGCGCGCATCTGGGGCAGGGTGGCTCCGCTCTGATCGCCACCCATGTCGATCTCGGGCTCGAAGCCCGGGCGCTCGATCTTTCTCGGTTTCGCGCGGCGCCGGGAACCCACGCCGGCGCCAGCGACGAGGCGTTCCTGTGATCGCGCTTCTGCGCCGTGACCTGGCGCTGGCCCTGCGCGCAGGTGGCGGCTTCGGGCTGGGACTGGCCTTCTTTCTCATCGTCACAGTCCTGGTGCCCTTCGGAGTAGGGCCCGAGCCGCAACTTCTGGGCCGCATCGCGCCCGGCATCCTCTGGCTCGGCGCATTGCTAGCCTGCCTGTTGTCGCTCGACCGCATCCTTGCGCTCGACTGGGATGACGGATCGCTCGACCTTCTGGCTACCGCGCCGCTGCCGCTCGAAGGCGTGCTGGGCGTCAAGGCGCTGGCACACTGGATCACCACCGGCCTGCCGCTGGTGCTGGCCGCCCCTGTCCTCGGGGTGCTTTTGAACCTGCCCTTGCCGGGCTACGCCTGGCTCGTGCTCTCGCTGCTGCTCGGCACGCCGGCGCTCTCGATGATCGGAACTTTCGGCGCCGCCCTGACCGTCGGGATCAAGCGCGGTGGTCTTCTGATGTCGCTGCTGGTGCTGCCGCTCTACGTCCCGACCCTGATCTTCGGGGCCGAGGTGGCGCGACGCGGCGCGGCGGGCCTCGACCTCGCGACCCCGCTGGCCCTGCTGGCCGGGATCAGCTGCGGCGTCATCGCCTTGATGCCCTTCGCCGCCGCGCTCGTCCTGCGGGTGAACTTGCGGTGAGGGCGGCACTTTGGCCATTGAGCGCCGCGCGCGCCGCGATTAGGTAGGCTGCATGTCTCTCTGGGAATACGCCAACCCCGTGAAGTTCCTGCGCCTGAGCGAGCGCATCCTGCCCGCGCTCTGGTGGCTCTCGGCGATGTGTCTCGCCGCCGGGCTGGTCTGGGGCTTCTTCTTCACCCCCGACGACTACCGCCAGGGCTCGACGGTCAAGATCATCTACCTGCACGTGCCCTCTGCGCTGATGGCGATCAACGCGTGGTTCATGATGCTTGTCGCCTCGCTGGTCTGGCTGGTGCGCCGGCACCATGTCAGCGCGCTTGCCGCCCGCGCGGCGGCCCCGGTCGGCGTGGTGATGACGCTTATCGCTCTGGCCACCGGGGCCATCTGGGGCCAGCCGATGTGGGGCACCTGGTGGGCCTGGGATCCGCGCCTCACGTCGTTCCTGATCCTGTTCCTGTTCTATCTCGGCTACATCGCGCTCTGGGAGGCGGTCGAGGATCCCGACACCGCCGCCGATCTCACCGCGATCCTCTGTCTCGTGGGCTCGGTCTTCGCGGTGCTGTCGCGCTATGCCGTGAATTTCTGGAACCAGGGCCTGCACCAGGGCGCCTCGCTTTCGCTCGACAAGGAAGAACACGTGGCCGACGTGTTCTGGTTTCCGCTGCTGGTCTGCATCGCGGGTTTCGTCCTGCTGTTCGTGGCGCTCGTGTTCTACCGCACCGGCACCGAGATCCGGGTCCGCCGCGCCCGTGCGCTGCTCGCACGCGAGGCCCGCGCATGATCCCCGACCTCGGCAAATATGCCGTTGCCGTGCTGTCGGCCTACGGCGCCTCGTTTGTGCTGCTGGCTCTGCTCGTGGGCCTGACCCTGCGGCGTGGGCGCAAGGTGCGCGCAGAACTCGACCGGATCGAGGGCAGGGGGCGGCAGGATGGCTAAGGTCTCGCCGCTGATGATCGCCCCGCCGCTCATCTTCGCGGGCTTCGTGGCACTGGCCGCCGTCGGCATGTTCCGCGACGACCCCGAGGGCCTGCCCTCGACCCTGGTCGGGCAACCGGCGCCGCCGGTGACCGAGGTCGCGCTTCCGGGCTATCCCGCGGTTACGCCGGAGGATTTGCGGCGCGGCGAAGTCACGTTGGTCAACTTCTGGGCCAGCTGGTGCCCGCCCTGTCACGCCGAACATCCCAGGCTGCTCGAGATGCAGGCCGAGGGCATCCCGCTGATCGGCGTCAACTTCAAGGATCAGGAAGGCGCGGCGACGAGCTACCTCGCGGACGACGGCAATCCTTTCGCCGCCGTGGCCTTCGACCCGCGGGGCCGCACCGCCATCGACTGGGGTGTCACCGCGCCGCCCGAGACCTTCATTCTCGACGCCGAGGGCACCGTGCTCTTCCGCTTCGCCGGCCCGCTTGTGGGCTCGGACTACGAACAGCGCTTCCTGCCCGCGCTCGAGGACGCCCTCCGGAACTGATCCCCACCTCTCTGGTTCGGAAATATCCCCGCCGGAGGCATGAAACTCTTTTCCGCGATCCACCGATGCACCTGAACGCATAAAGCCCCGGCGTTTCCACCGGGGCTTCGTGCGTCGACGGCCGGAAGATCAGGCCGCGGCGAGGTTGCGCAGCACGTAGTGCAGCACACCGCCGTGTTCGATGTACTCGATCTCGATGGCCGTATCGATCCGGCACTTGATCGTGATCTCCTTCACCGACCCGTCGCCGTAGGTGATTGTGCAGGGCACTTCCTGAAGCGGTTCGATCGTGTCGAGCCCCGAGATTGATACCGTCTCGTCGCCCTGAAGGTTCAGCGATTTGCGGGTGTCACCGCCGGTGAATTCGAAGGGGATGACGCCCATGCCGACCAGGTTCGAACGGTGGATGCGCTCGAAACTCTCGGCGATCACCGCCTTGACGCCCAGCAGCGCCGTGCCCTTGGCCGCCCAGTCGCGGCTCGACCCGGCGCCGTACTGTTCGCCACCGAAGATCACCAGCGGCGTGCCGTTCTCCTGATAGGCCATCGCGGCATCGTAGATCGAGGTCTGCGTGCCGTCCGGCCCCTTGGTGTAGCCGCCCTCGACCCCGTCGAGCATCTCGTTCTTGATCCGGATGTTGGCGAAGGTGCCGCGCATCATCACCTCGTGGTTGCCGCGCCGGCTGCCGTAAGAGTTGAATTCGCGGACCGGGACCTGGCGCTCGACCAGGTACTTGCCTGCGGGGGTCGTGTCCTTGAACGAACCCGCCGGCGAGATGTGGTCGGTGGTGATCATGTCGCCGAGGATTGCGAGCACCCTGGCGCCCTCGATGTTGGTGATCGTGCCGGGCTCCTTGCCCATGCCCTGGAAATAGGGCGGATTCTGCACGTAGGTCGAGGCCGCCGGCCAGTCGTAGGTCTTGCTGTCGGTGGTCTCGACATCCTGCCACTTCTCGTCGCCCTTGAAGACGTCGGCATACTTGGTCAGGAAGGCGTCCCGGGTGACGGTCTTCTGCACCAGATCGGCGATCTCCTGCTGGGTCGGCCAGATGTCCTTGAGGTAGACGTCCTTGCCGTCCTTGTCCCGGCCCAGCGGTTCCTTCGAGATGTCGAAGTTCATGTCGCCAACCAGCGCGTAGGCGACCACAAGCGGCGGCGAGGCGAGGTAGTTGGCGCGTACGTCCGGGCTGATCCGGCCTTCGAAGTTGCGGTTGCCCGACAGCACCGAGACCCCGATCAGGTCGTTGTCGTTGATGCACTTGGAGATTTCCGGCGCCAGCGGGCCGGAATTGCCGATGCAGGTGGTGCAGCCGTATCCCACGAGGTTGAAGCCGATGGCGTCGAGGTCCTTTTGCAGATCCGCCGCCTCGAGATAGGCGGAGACTACCTGGCTGCCCGGCGCCAGCGAGGTCTTGACCCAAGGCTTGCGCGTCAGGCCGCGCTCGTGCGCCTTGCGCGCAACAAGACCGGCGCCGATCATCACGTAAGGGTTCGAGGTGTTGGTGCAGGAGGTGATCGAGGCGATCACGATCGAGCCGTCATGCATCTGGTAGGCCCCGTCGTCCGTCGACACGTAGCCGCGCTGATGGCTGCCCTCGTCGCCCGGAATCTCAGTGGGTTCCGGCTGCCCGCCTTCGCCTTCCCAGCGCACCTCGGCTTTTTCCGAGGCATCCTTGGCCGAGCGTTGGCCCTTGACGTAGGCGTGAAACGCGGTCGCGGCGCGGTCGAGCGCGATATAGTCCTGCGGGCGTTTCGGGCCCGAGATTGCCGGCACAATGGTCCCCATGTCGAGATGCAGCGTGTCTGTGTAGACCGGTGCATAGTCGTCGCCGCGCCAGAAGCCGTTCTCCTTGGCATAGGCTTCGACCAGCGCCACGCGATCCTTGTCGCGCCCGGTCATCTCGAGATAGCGCAGAGTCTCGGCGTCGATCGGGAAGAAGCCGCAGGTCGCGCCGTATTCGGGGGCCATGTTGGCGATGGTCGCACGGTCCGCCAGCGGCAGGTTGTCGAGACCGGCGCCGTAGAATTCGACGAACTTGCCCACCACGCCCTTTTCACGCAGCATCTCGACGACCTTGAGGACGAGGTCGGTCCCGGTGGTGCCTTCCATCATGCTGCCGGTGAGCTCGAAACCCACAACCTCGGGGATCAGCATAGAGATCGGCTGGCCGAGCATCGCCGCCTCGGCCTCGATGCCGCCGACGCCCCAGCCCAGCACGGCGGCCCCGTTGACCATCGTCGTGTGGCTGTCGGTGCCGACCAGCGTGTCGGGATAGGCCACCGTGTCGCCGTTCTGGTCGGTGTCGGTCCAGACGGTCTGGGCGAGGTATTCGAGGTTCACCTGGTGGCAGATGCCGGTACCGGGCGGCACCACGCGGAAGTTGTTGAACGCTTTCTGCCCCCACTTGAGAAAGGTGTAACGCTCCATGTTGCGTTCGTACTCGCGGTCCACGTTCATCTGGAAGGCGCGCGGGTTGCCGAACTCGTCGATCATCACCGAGTGGTCGATCACCAGGTCCACCGGGTTCAGCGGGTTGATCTTGTCGGCATCGCCACCGAGCGCCACCAGACCGTCACGCATCGCCGCCAGGTCGACTACTGCCGGCACGCCGGTGAAGTCCTGCATCAGGACGCGGGCCGGGCGATAGGCGATCTCGCGCGGGTTCTTGCCCCCCTTCGCGCCCCATTCCGCGAAGGCCTTGATGTCGTCGACGCTGACCGTCTTGCCGTCCTCGAAGCGCAGCATGTTCTCGAGCACCACCTTGAGTGCCGCCGGCAGCACCGAGAAATCGCCCAGGCCCGCCTCCTGCGCAGCCGGGATCGAGTAGTAGGCGACGGACTGGTCGCCAACGGTCAGGGTCTTGCGGGTCTTCGAGGAATCGTGGCCGACGGTGATGGGCATCTCATGGCTCCTTTGGCTGGAGATCTGTTGGTCGCTTGCCTGTTCATTGCCCGATGGGGCAGGCGGGATCAACTCAAATCCGGGATGAGTCGTGTCGCGGTATACTATTGTGTACCGAATATTGGAAGGCTGTCGGTTGGCAGTTTCAAGAAACCTTGATTGGTCATTTCATGACCGCGCCAATATGCAAGGAGGGCATTTTTGCATACGTCTCGGGGAATCAAATGAAACGTTTACTGCAGGCCTGCGCGGCGCTCTGCATGCTGTCCGCGCCGGTATCGGCAGAGAATGCGCCGGTGGTGGTGGAACTCTTCACCTCGCAGGGCTGTTCGAGCTGCCCGCCGGCGGATGCGATCCTCGGCGCGCTTGCAGAACGCAATGACGTGATCGCGCTGTCGCTGCATGTCGACTACTGGGATTACATCGGCTGGAAAGACGAGTTCGCCGATCCGCGCTATACCACGCGCCAGAAGCAATACGCGATGCTCGCGGGGCGCCATTCGATCTACACGCCGCAGATGATCGTCAACGGCGAGACGGATATCGTCGGCGCAAGAGCGGCGAAACTCGAAAAGGCCATCGAGAAACACATGGCGCAACCGGCGAAGGTCTCGCTCGACCTCGAACGCGACGGCGCGCGAGTCATGATCCTCGCCACGCCTGTCGCGGACCTCTCCGACGCGATGGATGTTCATCTGGTGCGCTACGCCCCGAAACGGGCGGCGCATATCACGCGGGGCGAGAACGCGGGCAAGTCCATCGAATACGTCAACGTGACCGAAGGCTGGACGGTGCTCGGGCAGTGGGACGGGGCCGCACCGCTCGAAATGGAGGCAGAAGCCGCCGGAGAGCTGCCAGTGGTGGTGCTGATCCAGGTGGCGGGCAATGGCCCGATCCTGGCCGCGGCCGAGGCGCGCTAGCCCGGTTTCTTTCCGGCGGGCCGCCAGCGCCTGTGCACCCAGAACCATTGCGCGGGATCCGCGCGGACACGCGCCGCGAGACTGTCGGTCATCGCCTGGGTCATCGTCACCGGATCACTGTGCGGCACCGGTGCTTCAAGGACCCCGCGAAAGCTCAGACCGTCGGGCTGGCGAATGCCGTAGAACGGGATCAGGCGCGCGTCATAGCGCAGCGCGAGTTCGGCTGCCGACATGGCGGTGTTGGCCGGCTGGCCGAGAAAATCGAACAGCGGCGCGCGAAACACATGCTGGTCGAAAAGCAGCACCAGCTGGCCGCCGCTCTTGAGGTGCCGGACGAACCCCGCGGTGCCGCTGCGGCCCTGCGGGAAGACCGGACCGCCGAAGGCCTGCATCGTCTGGACGTAATGGTCGTTGAAGTAGGGATTCGCCATGTTGCGGTAGAGCCCGCCCACATCGAAGCCGCGCCCGACCAGCGCCGCGCGCACGGCCTCGTAGTTCCCGTAATGCCCGGTCACCAGGATCACCGGCCGCTTCTCGCGCGCCGCGGACTCGAGCGCTGCGACCCCCGGGCCTTCCAGCGGCAGGTCAGCCATGCGGACCGGAAATTCCGCGCTGGAATAGTTCTCGATGAAGCTGCGCCCCATGTTGTCGAGGCAGTTTTCGGCGATGGCCCGGCGTTCGGCGTCGGGCCTCTCGGGCCAGATCAGCTTGAGATTCATCAGGGCGCGGCGCCGATACCCGGCCAGCGGCCCGATGACGTGGCGCATGACGCGCCCGACGAAGGCGACCCGGGTTGCGTAGGGCAGGGCGAGTGCCAGCCGGATCACGCCGACGACGACGAGGTTGCTGAGGTAATGGCCCGCGCGTCTGCCTGTGGTCTCGTCTGTTTTCGGCACGGCCGCCCCGATTGCTGACTGGTCCTCGCGCGACTGTGGCCCGGCGCACCGCACCGATCGCCCCCGAAGACCTAGCGGCCACGGCGCTGCCGGGCAAGACCGGCCAAGGTCGTCATTGGCACATGCAAGTCGTCCGGCCACTCTGGCGCGGCGCGCCGAATGGTTCCGGGCCGGTTTCGTGCAGCTGCCTCCTATGGTGTCGGACCGGTCTCGGCGCGAAATGCTGCCTTCCTGCGCGGGCAATCGGTGTCCATCTGCGGCGAAGGGCGCGAACCCCGCTTTACCCAGTTGTATTGGACCGGATTTCCTTAGAACGCGCACCTGACCTCGGGTCGCGCTGTTATCTCACCGGCCGACGACGCCCGGATCGTTTCTCACGCCGACCGAATCCCGATTGTCTGCGGCGCACAAGCGCGGTTTCAAGCCGATCGCCTGCATAGACCAGCTGCATTCCTCACCCGGCCAGTTCTGCCTGGCTGGAACGGCCGGGTACCGGCACAGGACGGACGGCGCAGGCAGTCGACACAAAACACGGGCCGCGTCAGCCCGGGATTGGTGCCATCCTGCAGGTCGCGCAGTCTCGCGACGAAAGCAGGTGGCTGCCTGGCATGGCCCGCGCCCAGGAAAGGAGGAACTGGATAACTCGTGACTGTGCCATTTTTTTTGCGACAGCACCGGACTTTCGGCCCGCTCCGGATCGCCAGACCCGCACCGCGCCACCTTGAACCGACCCCCGGTCAGTCAGCGTCCTCCTCCTCGACGATCAGCAGAAGGTCACCGGAGGCCTCGAGATCGCGGATCCGCTGGACCAGGGCTGTGGTTGCTTCCTCGAACTCGGACGGCTTGACCGTGCCGCGCTCTTCAATCTCCTCGCGCAACTGGTCGGCCATCCGGCCGGCCATGTTCTCGAGGATGAACTCGGCGGCGGCGCCGAGTCCGGCCGCAGGCGCTCCGGCCAGAGCGGTGACAAGCTCTGCCTGGTCGATGTCGCGGGCAATACGCGGAATGTCCCGGGCGGCGATGCGCTGCGGGATGTTTGCGAAGGTGAAGATCGCCTTGCGGACCTCGTCTGCAAACCCCCGGTCGGCTTCGTCTAGCCCTTCGAGAACCTCGTCGCGAGTATTCGACCGCGTCGAGTTCAGGATTGCCCCGAGGCGCTTTACGGGACCATCGGCAAAGGCGGCCTTGGGGGCGGCATCAAGCTGCATCGCCAGCGCGAGACCGATCCGGTCCACCGCATCGGGGCTGACGGCACTGGTCAGGCTGACGGCATAGGTGATCCGGCGTGCCCGCGGGCCGGGCAGCCTGCCCAGAAGCTCGGCGGCGCGGGGCACGGACAGTTTCGACAGCAGCACTGCGGCGACCTCCACGCTTTCCGTCTCGAGGACCGGAAGCAGCTTGTCCGCCCCAAGTTCGCACAAGCGTGCCCAGGGATCGCCATAGCGGCGCACGCCGGCCTCCTTGCGCAGTCGCTCCGCGGTCTGGTGCGAGATGCGCCCATCGAGCGCATCGAGCGCGCCGGCGATGCCGCCCGGGAATGACAATCCGACCGCCTCGAGTTCGTCGGCAAATTCGCCGATGACGCTGGCCAGCGTGTTGCGGTCGACGAGGCGCATCGCCCCCATCTGCTTGGTCAGCTCTGCCTGCAGCTCTTCGGGGAGATCCTCGAGTGGAATATCGGCGCCTTCGTTGATCAGCAGCCGAACGACGATGGCCGCCTTGGCCCGGCGGCTGAGGCTGACCGGGGGAGGAGCGGTTTCTTCCGCACCCGGCAAGGCCGGAAACGGTGCCATGGGGACCATGTCGGTCATCTTGCCCACCTTCCGAAAACTACCCGCACCTTCTCGCAGGCAATGGTAAAGATTGGCGCAACACGCTGGTGCGCGTACAACATCTTCTCGCACAGAACGACGAATGCGCGCGGTATCCTGCATTTCTCTGGTTCTCAAATATCCTCGGGGGAGCGCGAGGGGGCAGACAGCCCCCTCGTTCCGCCGTCTCGACCGCCGAGCGTTTCCTGCAAATCCTCTCGCACGGTACAGCTTCGCAACGACAAAGGCGCGCCAGACGGCGCGCCTCGTTCTTGGTCAGGCATCAGGGTCGGGCCTGTTTCACCCGACCCGATTGCCCGCGCTCAGGTGTTTACGTCGACGCAGGTTCCGGTGTTCGCGTCGTACACGGTACCGTCCGCGCAGTTCATGACCTGCCGTTCATGGCCGAAGCATTCCGCCTGGGCCACCAGCGGTGCCAGGGAGAGCGCAAGCGACACGGCGAGTGTCCTCATGGTCATTGCAAGTCTCCTTCTCATGGTTCTCGTACCCTGAAGCCTAGCAGGGCATGACCTTGCGTCAACTGCCGTGGTCGATTTCGCGCGGACGCATGGCGTGAGCGCGATCAGGTGCCGAAGACCCGGGCAAAGATCGTGTCGACATGCTTGGTGTGATAGCCGAGATCGAACTTTTCCTCGATTTCCTCCGCACTGAGCGCCGCGGTCACCTCGGCGTCGCCCAGAAGCTCGGTCTTGAAGTCCTTGCCCTCTTCCCAGACCTTCATCGCGTTGCGCTGTACGAGACGATAGGCGTCCTCGCGGCTGACCCCGGCCTGGGTGAGCGCCAGCAGCACGCGCTGCGACATCACGAGGCCGCGGAACTTGTTCATGTTGGCCAGCATGTTCTCGGGATAGATCACCAGCTTGTCGACGACAGTCGTGAGCCGCGCCAGCGCAAAGTCCAGCGTGATCGTGGTGTCGGGCCCGATGTTGCGCTCGACCGACGAGTGCGAGATGTCGCGCTCGTGCCAGAGTGCCACGTTCTCCAGTGCCGGCACCACGGCCATGCGCACCAGCCGCGCGAGACCGGTCAGGTTCTCGGTCAGCACCGGGTTGCGCTTGTGCGGCATCGCCGACGAACCCTTCTGGCCGGCCGAGAAGAACTCCTCGGCTTCCAGCACCTCGGTGCGCTGCATGTGCCGGATTTCGGTGGCGATGTTCTCGATGCTGCTCGCCACCACACCCAGGGCCGCAAAGAAAGCCGCGTGACGGTCGCGCGGGATCACCTGGGTCGAGATCGGCTCGGGCCGCAGCCCCAGCTTCTCGCAGACATGCTCCTCGACCGCGGGATCGATGTTGGCGAAGGTGCCGACCGCGCCCGAAATGGCCCCGGTTGCGATCTCCTCGCGCGCGGTTTTCAGGCGGCGCAGGTTCCGGTCCATCTCGGCGTAGAACCGCGCGAAGGTCAGGCCCATGGTCGTCGGTTCGGCATGGATGCCGTGGCTGCGTCCGATGCGCACGGTGTCCTTGTGCTCGAGCGCCCGGCGCTTGAGCGCCGCGAGCAGGCCTTCCATGTCCGCGATCAGGATGTCGGCGGCGCGGCTGAGCTGGACGTTGAAGCAGGTGTCGAGCACGTCTGACGACGTCATCCCCTGATGCACGAAGCGCGCCTCGTCGCTGCCGACATGCTCTGCAAGATGGGTCAGGAAGGCGATGACGTCATGCTTGGTCACCGCCTCGATCTCGTCGATGCGCGCGACGTCGAACTCTACATCCTTCGCTTTCCAGACGGCTTCGGCATTCTCGCGCGGGATCACGCCCAGATCGGCCATCGCGTCGCAGGCATGGGCCTCGATCTCGTACCAGATTCGGAACTTGGTCTCGGGTGACCAGATCGCGACCATGTCGGGGCGGGAATAGCGGGGGATCATCGGCACCTCGTGCGGTTGGGTATTGTTCTGAGGGTTGGCTGGCTCTTAGACTGTCGTGCGGGGGCCGGCAAGGCGGCGGGAGCAACCCGGTGCTTTCGGGCGCTCACTCTCGCTGAACCGGCCCCATGAGTCGGTTTTTTTCAGACACGCATTTCTCCGGAAAGGAAAGCACACTGCTTCGCGCGGCTCGGCATCTGGACGAATTCGAAGGACACTGGCGGCTCGACCGGCAGATCTTTCACGCCGAAGGGCCGGATGCCCTGTTCGAGGGGGAGGCGGTGTGGATCCCGGATGGCGCGGACTTCACCTATGTCGAAACCGGCGTGCTGCGCATTCCCGGTCAAAAGCCGATGCGGGCCGAGCGCCAGTACCTATGGAAACAGGATCTCAGCGTCTGGTTCAGCGACGGCCGGTTCTTCCACAAGGTCCCGGTCTTCGGGGGCGAGACCGAGCACTGGTGCGACCCGGACCGCTACGCCGTGCGCTACGCCTTCGACGACTGGCCGGTTTTCAGCGTTGATTGGACGGTGACCGGGCCGCGCAAGGACTACCGCATGCACAGCGTTTACGAACCCTGGACGTGATCGGGACTTGAACGAGGCTCGCACCTGCGGCATTCAGATGGAAATCCATCGTCAAGGAGTTCTGACGCGATGCAAATGACCGCCTCCCGATCCGTCCTGGCCGAAACGCTCGGCCCCCGCAGTGGCACGGCCCTGCGTGTCAAGCAGGCGGTCCTCGTCGTACTGGGCATCGCGATGCTGGCCATCGCCGCCAAGATCAAGGTGCCGTTCTGGCCAGTGCCGGCCACGCTGCAGACTTTCGTGGTGCTGAGCATCGGCGCCTCCTTCGGCATGCGGCTGGGTCTGGTCACGCTGCTGGGCTACCTTCTCATCGGCGTCCTGGGCTTCAACGTCTTCACATCGTCGAGCGCCGAGAATTACGGGCTGAGCTACATGCTGGGCGCGACCGGCGGCTACCTCGTGGGCTTCGTCGTCGCCGCCGGCGTCATGGGCGCCTTGGCGCGCCGCGGCTGGGACCGCTCGGTCGGCCGCATGGCCCTCGCGATGCTGATCGGCAACGCGATCGTCTACGCCTTCGGCCTGCCGTGGATGGCCTACCTTTTCCTCGCCGACAAGGGCGCAGCCTGGGTCATGCAGTGGGGCATGGTCAACTTCCTGCCCTTTGACGCGGTGAAACTGGCGCTGGCGGCGCTGCTCTTCCCTGCGATCTGGAAAGCGGTGGGCGACGCTCGTACCTGACCGATCAGGAAAACTAATGGAAAAAGGCGCGGTCTTCGAACCGCGCCTTTTTCTTTTCTAATCAAAAAGTTCCGTGATCACGGTCGAGCGTCGTTCCAGAGTCCGGTGCACCGGGCACTTGTCGGCGATCTCCAGAAGCTTCTGGCGTTGCTCGGGGTCGAGATCGCCGGTCAGCGTGATGCGCCGCCGCCAGGTATCGACCTTTTCCGGCGCGTCCGCGTCCGCGTCCTCGGCGTGAACCTTGTCGTGGCAGACGTCGACCGAGACATGCTCGAGCGGCCAACCCTTGCGCCGCGCGTACATCCTTATTGTCATCGACGTGCACGCGCCAAGTCCCGCCGACAGGAACCCGTAAGGCGTCATGCCGCGATTGCTGCCACCGAAAGAGACGGGCTCATCTGCCAGCGTGTGATGGGTCGGACCGGCGTTGACGTCCTGCAGAAAGCCGTCGCGGTCGACTTCGGAGACCCGCACGACCCCTTCCGGCGCGCCCGGCGGCGGAGCGGGCGGTTCGAGGTCGATGTAGCGCCCGGCCCAGGCGGCGATGATCTCGGCGGCGTATTCGGCATCCTCGGTGCGGGTGACGAGGTGGTCTGCGTCGTCGAGGCTCACGAAGCTTTTCGGGTGCCGGGCGCTCGTAAAGATCTGCGAGGCGTTCTCGATCCCCACGACGGCATCGCGCGGCGCGTGCAGAACCATCAGCGCAGCCTTGAGCCGACCGACAGCGTCGCTCAGCGAGGCCTGCGAGACATCCTCGACGAAGGTGCGGGTGATCCGGAAGGGGCGGCCGCCAAGGCTGACTTCGGCATCGCCCTTATCGGCGATCTCCGGCAGGGCTTCGGCGAAATTATGCGTGACGTGACCGGGATCGAACGGCGCCCCGATCGTGGCCACGGAGCGTACACCGGAAATCTCCGGCGCGACTTTCAGTACGGCCGCTCCGCCCAGCGAATGGCCGATCAGCAGAGCAGGCGCCATGCCGCGGTCACGCAAGAACGTCGCCGCTGCTTTCAGGTCGTCGACGTTCGAGGTGAAGCCGGTGTTGCCGAACTCGCCGCCCGAGTGCCCCAGCCCGGTGAAATCGAAGCGCAGCACGGCGATTCCCATCGCCGCGAGGCGCGAGGATATCCGCCGCGCCGCCGGGATATCCTTGCCGCAAGTGAAGCAGTGCGCGAAAAGCGCCGTGGCAAGGTGCGGTCCGTCCGGCAGGTCGAGCCGCGCGGCAAGCTCCGAGCCGTCATGGCCGGCAAAGGTCAGGCGTTCGGTCGGCATGGCAGGTCTCCCTCTCGCTCAGAGAGTGCCGCCGGGCCCCGCCGGACACAAGCCGCGATGCCGGGGACGTGACTGCCGTTTCAGACGCCGCAAAGCGCGGGATCGAACGGGTAGGTGATCAGGTTCTCGTAGCCCGTCTCGGTGATCAGCACCTGATCCTCGAGCTTGATGGAGAAATCGCCACCCTCGGGCGAGACCAGCACCTCGACGCAAAGCACCATGCCGGGTTCGAGCGCATAGTCGTAGGCGCCCGCCACGGCGCGGTCGGGATAGGCCACGAGCGGCCACTCGTCGCAAAGCCCCACGCCGTGCATCAGGCAGCCGTATTTCTGCTTCTGGAACTGCGGGTCGAGCACGTGAGTGTTGGCCGAAAGCTCGGGAATCGCCACGCCGGGGTACAGCATCTCCATGTTGGTCCGGATGTGCTCGATCCCATGCAGCATGGCGTAGATCATGTCGGGGCGCGGCTTGGCCTCGCCGATCCACCAGGTGCGCGAGATGTCGACGCAGATACCGTAGCAGCCGACGAGATCCGTGTCGAAGGCGAGGATCTCGTTGCGCCGGCAGACCCGCGGCCCGCATTCCTGAAACCACGGGTTGGTGCGCGGGCCTGAGGTCAGCAGCCGGGTTTCGAGCCACTCGCCGCCGCGGCGGATGTTCTCGGCATGCAGCACCGCCCAGACGTCGTCCTCGCAGGTTGTGCCGTCGCCGATGTGGGCCCGCGCGAAATCCTCCATCGCGCGCACGGAGGCTTCGCAGGCATGGACCGCGCAGCGCATGGCGCGGATCTCGTCGGGGCCCTTCACCGCGCGCGCCTTTTCGGTCACTTCCTCGCCGTCGCGCACGTCAAAGCCCTGCGCCTCAAGCGCGCGCAGCCCGTGCAGCATCACCTTGTCCACGGCGAGGCGCTTGTTTTTTCCCGCGTGTTCCGCAAGCAGGACGCGCACTTCGTTGGCGAAGACATCGGCGGCGACATCCGTCTTGTCGCCGCGGTCGAAGTAGAACAGATCCGCCCCGGTGCGCTGTTCGCGCACCAACGGGTTGAACCGCGACAGGAACATGCCGTTCTTGTAATCCCAGATCACCATGTAGCCGTCGGCGCAGAGCAGAACCGCCCGGAACGGGTTGTGGGTGTTCCAGATCTGCATGTTGGTGCTGTCGGTGGCATAGCGGATGTTGAGCGGGTCGAACATCAATAGTCCGGCATAGCCGCGATCCTGGATCGCGCGGGTGAGCCGGGCATGGCGGTAGGCGCGCATCGCCGGCAGGTCGGGCAGGTCGAGCCCGGCGGCGCGCCATTCGGCAAGGGCCAGCTGGGTCGGGCCGATCTCGATCCGGTCCATGTCGTTGGGCGATCCGTCGCGCAAAGTGTCGCCACCCAGCGGATCGATCTTGCGGTGATCGCGGTAGTGAAGGTTCATCGCGCGGCTCCCGGTACTGACGCCAAGTCTGCGATGCGTCCCGCCAGGGCGGCCCGCGTGAAACCGACGCCCGCCGGCGTCGTTTTTGGCCCATGACATTGCCGGGCAGCCGGTCTAGAGGCGGGGCATGACCGAGATCCTGCATGACGCACTTCCGGACGATCTTGACGGCCCGCGGCCGCTGCCCGGAGTCGCTCCGCTGGCGCCGGACGGCTGGCTGCGCGTCGACGATGCTTATACCGCGCAGATGGCCTACCGGCGCCAGCTGCTCGACACCCGCCGCACGGATGTGCTCTGGCAGGATGCGGACGCCGGCAATGCCGCTGATGAAATCCTTGACGAAGCACTGAAGCTTTTGACTGCACGCGAGTTCAGGATCGATGACGGTACGATCACCTGTCCCGACGGCGCGCGCGTGTCGCGCGATCTGCCGCCTCTCGAAGTGCTAGGTCGGACGTTGCAGGAGGATATCTGCCTGCTCGAAAAGCGCGGCGCCGAACACGTTTTGACCGGTGCGTGCCTGTGCTTTCCGGCAAGCTGGCGACTGTCGGAGAAGGCCGGACGCCCCCTGACCGCGATCCACGATCCGGTTCCGGAATACGACGCAGGCATCGCGCGCCGCGTTCAGCGCCTGTTCGACGGGGTGCAGCCGGGTCGTCCGCTCTGGCGCTTCAACCGGCTCGCCTACGTCGATCCGGACCTGCACCAGCCCGAGCGCAAGACCACGGGGCAGGGCAACTATATCCGCTCGGAACGCCAGTCGATCCTGCGTATGCCGCGCACCCAGCCCGTGGTCTTCACCATCCACAGCTACGTCGTGCGCACGACCTAGCCGTCGATCTGGGCCGCCATGATCGCAATGGCCTGCTGGTAGACCGTGGCCGCGTTCCATTGCTTGATGACCGCGAAGTTGGGCTGACCTTCCTGGTAGCCCTGTCCCGGACGCCAGCCTTTCGACCGCAGGAAATTCGCCGTCGAGGCCAGCGCGTCGACCGAATTGTAGAAATCCACGCGCCCGTCGCCGGTGGCGTCGACCCCGTAGCGCAGCGCGTTGCCAGGCAGGAACTGGGTGTGCCCGAGCTCGCCGTGCTTGGCGCCGCGGGTGTCGCCGGTGATCGCGCCGCGGTCGACCAGCGTCAGCGCACCTAGGGCATGGGGCTTGAAGAAGTCCGAGCGCCGGCAATCGTAGGCCAGCGTAGTGATCGCCGAAACGACCGGCGTGTCACCCATGAAACCACCGAAGGCGGTCTCCATACCCCAGATCGCGATCAGCACGCCCGAGGGCACGCCGTATTGCTGCTCGAGCACCTGGAACAAGCGCGCGTTGTTCGCCTTGCGCTTGCGTCCCTGTGCGACGATCGTGGCCGAGCCGCGCACCTGCATGAACTTCTGCAGCGAGTAGCGGAAGGACTTCTGATTGCGGTCCGCGTTGATCGTAGTCTGGCTGTAGCGTGCCGAGGCCAGCGCCTGCAATCCGCGCTGACCGACACCTGCGCGCTGCGCTTCGGCTGCGAAAGCCGATTTCCAGCCTTCGAAACCGCTGGAGGTATTGCCGCAACTCGCCGCGAGGGCCGGCCCGGTCATGGCCGCGAAACCGGCCGCGACGAGGACGTTTCGAATGGTCGATCGCATGTGAAAGCCCCTTGCGCTGACTGTGGACGTGCTGTGCCTTCCCGCTATCGTGGCGCAAACTGGCAGGTTTGTGAACAGCTTGCCGGTTCGAGGTCCTGCCTTTTTACCGTCCTGACGCGATTGTCATTGCGCGCCGCGGTCTCAGGGCAGGATACCGGTGGCCGCGTCAAGCGCGCTGGCCATGCGCGGTGCATTCACCAGAGCGAAGAACCCCAGTGCCGTTGCGGCCAGTCCCGCGCCGTGGGCCAGCGGAAAGCGGACCCGTGCCCAGCGGGCCTTGGCCATGAATGCGGGTACGGCGGCGAAATGGGCGTCCGCCGGGTCGCGGGGGTGCGGGCGGCCCAAGGCAAGGTCCGCCTCGTCGCGGATCGGCTTGTCGAGCAGCAGGATCGGCGGCGCCTCGGCGCTCGGCATCGCCGTGGGATCGAGCGTGCGCGCCACCGATGCGAGCGTCTCGTCGCCCATCGCCGCCCAGTCGAACGCATCTTCTGCTTGGCTGTCCGCATCAGTCCCCAGCGCCGCGCAGAAGACATCGGTGGGCAGAAGAGTGGCCGGATCGAGCCAGCGCACGGTGTGCGCGGAGACGTGGCGCGCGAGCCCGTCGACGATCCCGGCCATCAGCGGCTCCGGGTCGATGAGCTCAGCATCCTCGCTATCGTCCGCGGCGAAGACATCCATGACTACGACAACCTCGGGCGCGTCGGGTTCAATCTCGACAAGCTGACCGTCCTCGTCGGTTTCCTCGCGCAGTTCCGGCAGCTTCACGTAAAGCAGCAAGGCGAAGTCCCGGGTGATGATTTCCTTTTCGGTGCGCGACACCGACATGCGCTCGACGGTAGGGTGTCCGAAGCGCGAGAGATACTTGTCCACGAGGTCTGCCGCGAGCCCCAGGTCGATCCGGTCCGTTGCTCCGATCAGAAGTCCCGCTTCGAGAAATGCGCCGTTCTGGTTCATCGTATCGACCCCGATTGTCCACGCGGTTTACCGCCTTGCCGCGAATTTGGCGCGCAAAGGCGGAGTCGATGCGTCCGAAATATGTCAAAGTTGCGGTATTTCGCGCCGCGCGTGAGCGCTGACGACCGAATGGCGAACAGTCTGACCTAGGGCGCGCGGCCGAGATTTTCCGCGAGATGCCGGCGCAGGTCGCGCAGGTCGGTCATGAATTCTGCCCGCGCCGAGCCGACCGTGTTGCGCGACTTCACGGCGCGATTGCGACGCGGCTGGTTCTTGCCGTCGAGCCAGACCTCGATCAGGCCCTGACGTCCATTGCCGCTGGCACTGAAGTCGCGGGTTTCTATCCCCATCTCCGCGCCGATAGACCGGGCAAGCCCGGCATCGCGCGAATCGTAGAAGCGCAGGTGCGGTTCGGAGATCCGCACGTTGACGCGCTGCGGGCTGGCAACCGGGAAACCGGTCCGTTCGAGGGTCTCGACGTTCGCCATCATGCGCGCCTTTGGCACGCTGCGCGGAGCATAGAGATGCAGGGCGACGGCATCGACATCGCCGCCCGCGGCTTCATAGTCCGCCGACAGCACGGGGTCCGCATCGTCCTGGCCATCAGGTGCAGCCGAGGGTTCGCCGGTATCTTCCTGCGCCGCTCCGGTTGCGGTGTCGTTGTCAGCCGCCCGCGGAGGCGGACGCGCAATGACGATATCGATAGCTGTCAAGTCGGAGGTGGCATTCCGTGACACCTCCGCGACGTCCGGTTCGACCGGCGCATCCGCGATGACGGCCGGTGCGTCCTGTCGAGGCAATGCGGCACTCCTGGGCGTCTGGCCGCCGCCGCTGACGCGCGGCGCTGCCTCAGACAGCGACAGACCAGCGTCCGCGTCCGATCCGGCCGACGCATCTTCTTCGCTGAGCATCCCGATGGCGCTGGTCGCACCCAGGCCGAGTGCGAAGCCGAAGCCCAGAAAAAGGCTGCAGACCACGACGGTCATCACGTCGCGGGTCAATCTTCGCAGCAGAGAGGGGCGCGAAGGTGACAAAGGCGGGGCCGGCGGCGAGTCCGTCGTAGCCTTGCGAGCGGTCTGAGGGTCAGGCCCGCGGTCGGCCAGACACCGTTCACGGCGCGCTCGGGCATCCTCGAGCCGCTGCTCCCAGTTGGTCTCGTTTAGCAGGTCCTCCACGATCGCCTCGCGAGTCTGCCGTTCTTTCACTGTCTTGCCGGAGTCCTGCGTCACCTTCACCATACCCGATACCCCCCGAAACACACGGGTCCGACAAACCGTCGGCTGTCACTGTCTAAATTCTACTACGGCGGGAGTATTCTTCCACTTAAGCGACGCGAATCCACGTGTGCTGAGCGAAATGTTGCCAAAACGGAAAAAGCGCCCCCGATTTTGGGGGGCGCTTTGAGTTTTCAGACGGAAGGTGCTGCGTTTAGCAGCTGTAGTACATGCCGAACTCGACCGGGTGCGGCGTATGCTCGTACTTCTCGATCTCTTCCATCTTGAGCTCAATGTACCCTTCGATCTGATCGCGGGTAAAGACATCGCCCTTGAGCAGGAAGTCCATGTCCTTCTGGAGCTCTTCGATGGCCTCGCGCAGGCTGCCGCAGACCGTGGGGATGTCGGCCAGTTCTTCGGCCGGCAGATCGTAGAGGTTCTTGTCCATCGCCTCGCCGGGATCGATCTTGTTCTGGATACCGTCGAGCCCGGCCATCATCAGCGCCGCGAAGGCGAGATAGGGGTTCGCGGACGGGTCCGGGAAACGGGCCTCGACGCGCTTGGCCTTGGGGCTTTCGGTCCACGGAATCCGGACGCAGCCCGAGCGGTTGCGGGCCGAGTAGGCGCGCAGCACGGGAGCTTCGAAACCCGGGATGAGACGCTTGTAGGAGTTGGTCGACGGGTTGGTGAAGGCGTTGAGCGCCTTGGCATGCTTGAGCAGCCCGCCGATGTAGTAGAGCGCCTCCTGGCTCAGGTCTGCATACTTGTCGCCGGCAAAGAGCGGCTTGCCGTCCTTCCAGATCGACATGTTGACGTGCATGCCGGTGCCGTTGTCGCCGTAGATCGGCTTGGGCATGAAGGTCGCCGACTTGCCGTAGGCGTGGGCCACGTTGTGGATGACGTACTTGTACTTCTGAAGTTCGTCGGCCTGCTTGGTCAGCGTGTTGAAGATCAGACCAAGCTCGTGCTGGCACGAGGCCACTTCGTGGTGATGCTTGTCGACCTTCATTCCGATGCGCTTCATCGTTGACAGCATTTCCGAGCGCAGGTCTTGGCTTTCGTCGGTGGGGTTGACCGGGAAGTAGCCGCCCTTGATGCCCGGGCGGTGGCCCATGTTGCCCATCTCGTAGTCGGTGTCGGTGTTCCAGGACGCGTCCGATGCATCAACTTCGTAGGATACCTTGTTGATTGTATTGGAATACCGCACGTTATCGAACAGGAAGAACTCGGCCTCGGGCCCCATGTAGGCGGTGTCGCCGATGCCGGTCGACTTGAGGTATTCCTCGGCCTTCTCGGCCGTGCCGCGCGGGTCGCGCTCGTAGGCCTCGCCGGTGTCGGGCTCGACCACCGAGCAGTGCAGACAGACGGTCTTCTCGGCGTAGAACGGGTCGATGTAGGCGCTGTCCGGGTCCGGCATCAGCTTCATGTCTGAGGCTTCGATCGACTTCCAGCCGGCGATGGAGGAGCCGTCGAACATGAAGCCTTCCTCGAGGAAATCCTCGTCGACGAGGTCCGCCATTACCGTGACGTGCTGCAGCTTGCCGCGCGGGTCGGTGAAGCGGATGTCGACATAGGCGACCTCCTCGTCCTTCATCATCTTAAGAAGCTCTTTGCTCATTCTCGCTGGTCCCTTTTCGTTTTGGAATGATGTGTCAGAGCGCGTCCGAACCGGTCTCGCCGGTGCGGATGCGGATGGCCTGTTCGACGGTCGATACGAAGATCTTGCCGTCGCCGATTTTCTCGGTCTTGGCCGCGCCGATGATGGCATCGATGGCGCTGTCGACCATGTCGTCGTCGAGGACGATCTCGATCTTCACCTTCGGCAAAAAGTCGACGACGTATTCGGCACCACGATAGAGCTCTGTATGTCCCTTCTGGCGACCGAAGCCCTTAACCTCGATCACCGAAAGCCCCTGCACGCCGACGTCCTGCAAGGCTTCCTTGACCTCATCAAGCTTGAACGGCTTGATGACAGCTTCGATCTTCTTCATCGGATTCCTCCTACCGCGTTCTCGCCCGACAGATCATCTCGTCCCTGCAGGGTCCATGCGGCCTCACGGTCGCATCTCGACGGCGCAAGCGATTTGACACGTCCGCGACCAATTTTCGGGCGAAGCGACTAATGTTTGGGCGTTTTTGAATCGTGCGCTCCGACTCTGCGCGATGTCAGGCGAAGGCGCTCGGTCGGGCGTGTCCGCCCCGGCCGACCTCTGACCCGCGCAGCCCGTGCGAACCGCCTCTCGACCTCACCTCGGGGTTGCGGCAGGGTGACCGTCGAAGGGGAATGAACGTGCACCTGCTGAGCGCCGCCGAGATGCGCAATGCCGAGGACCGGGCGATCGGGTCCGGGGCCGTGACCGGGCTCGAGCTCATGGAGCGCGCCGGGGCAGGCGCCGTGGCGACGGCGTTGCAGCACTGGCCGGCGCTGGCGGCAGGCGGACATGCCGCCATCTTCTGCGGGCCGGGAAACAACGGCGGGGACGGTTTCGTCGTGGCGCGGCTGCTGGCGCTTCGCGGCTTGTCGATCTCTCTCTGGCTGCTGGGCCATCCGGATGCGCTGCCCGCCGATGCGGCGCGAAACCACGACATCTGGGTCAATTCGGGAACGGTCGGCGATCTTGCTGCCGCGTCCGACGAGACGCTGGCCGCGGGCGCGGACCTGGCCGTCGATGCTCTGTTCGGCACCGGGCTGAGCCGTCCCGTGACGCTGCCGTTGGACCGCATCTTCTTAAACGCTCCGCGTGTCCTTTCCCTCGACATCCCGTCCGGGCTTTGCGCAGACAGCGGACGGGTAATCGGCGGGGCTGAGGGCAGCGCAGTCACGGCGGACCTGACAGTGACGTTTCATCGCGCCAAACTCGGGCACTATCTGTCCGAAGGGCCGGCCCATTGCGGCACACTGGCCGTCTGTGACATCGGCCTGCCGGACAGTGGGACGCGCTGATGCCTGTTCGTCTCGTCACCCGGCACACCATCGACATCGGCACCCTGCGCAAGGCCGCGGGCCACAAGTTCAGTCACGGGCATCCGCTGGTGCTGAGCGGTGGGCCGGCACGAACCGGTGCGGCGCGACTGGCGGCGCGCGGCGCCCTGCGCATCGGCGCCGGCCTCGTGACGCTGGCAGTGCCGCCTGCCGCCTTGCAGGAGGTTGCCGCACAGGTCACTGCCGTGATGCTACGTAGCTGCGAGGATGCCTCGGCGCTGCGCGCGTTGCTCGACGATCGGCGTATCACCGCAATCTGCGCTGGCCCGGGTCTCGGGCTCGAGGGCATCCAGGAGGGGCTTCTGGCCGAGGTCCTCGCCGCGCGGCGTCCGACCGTGCTCGACGCGGATGCGCTGACACTGCTGTCGCGATCCCCTTCGCTGCGCGCGGCGCTGCACGCTCACTGCCTGCTGACCCCGCATGACGGCGAGTTCACGCGCCTGTTTCCCGGCATCGCGGAGCGGCTTTCGGCCGCCCCGGCAAAGGGACCGGCGATGTCGCGCCTCGATGCGGCACGCGAGGCGGCGCGCGACGTCGGCTGCCCGGTGCTGTTGAAAGGCCCTGACACGGTGATCGCATTACCGGACGGGGCGGCCTCGATCCATGCCGCAAGCTACGACCGCGCCGCGCCCGGACTTGCCACCGCCGGGGCCGGCGACGTGCTGGCCGGGTTCATCGCGGGCCTGCTGGCACGCGGCCGGGACGTTCGGTCCGCCGCCGAAACCGCCAGCTGGCTTCACGTCGAGTGCGCGCGCGTCTTCGGTCCGGGTCTCATCGCCGAGGACCTGCCGGAAATCCTGCCGCGGGTTCTGCGCGACCTCGAAGCCTGACAATGCCCGGTCGCGTCGATTTGCCCTCGCCAGCGTGAAACCACTTTGGTAGGAACCGGCCAGCCGGCGATCCCGGCGCGCGTGCGGGTGTGGCGGAATTGGTAGACGCACCAGATTTAGGTTCTGGCGCCGCAAGGCGTGGGGGTTCAAGTCCCTTCACCCGCACCAAGCCTCCGGAGCGAGTTTGTCGCCAGCCGGTTTCAGCGCAGCACGTCTTCCTCCGTTAACCTCCGGCTGCCGTCCTAGGCAAATGGCGGGGCGCCTGCGACCGTTGCGGCAGATGGGCAGATGCCACGCGGTCGTTTCGGTCATTTCCTGGAGCTTTAAGCGACTCACTTGTCCGGCCGCGTCGGACGGCCCGCGATCCTGAGTCGTGATTGTCACCATCGCGGCAACGGAGCGCCGTGCAACGCCAGCGTGTTTCCCGATTCCGCGCCGTGTCTGGTGATTTCATCCTGCGGTTTAGTGGCCAAAATCGAAAAAATCGCGCGATTTTTCGAGTGTTGTTGACCGGTGAATCCACCTTTTTGCGGTAAAGGAGCGGTTGTATTCGCGCGCTTCCAGGTAGTGAAGTTAGGAATCGTCCTTATCTTTCAACGCGGATGGTAGATTTATAATCCATTCAGGGGTTATCTCTCACGCAAGACGAGTACATTTTCAAACGAAAAAAATACAAATCTAACAAATTGCTGGAATCAACGCATTCCGGGAAAACCGATTTCAGATGCAAATGAGGAGTTAGTCAGTGAAACATTACGTAGATATACACGTCGGCCAGAAGCTGAAGCAGATCCGTCGCCATCGCCGGATGTCGCAGACCGAAGTCGCCGAACAGCTGAACATTTCGTTCCAGCAGGTTCAGAAATATGAAATGGGAACCAACCGCATCGCGGCCAGCCGCCTGTTCGATCTCGCACAGGTCCTGAACGTTCCCACTTCCTATTTCTTCGAAGGGATGAAGTCCGAAGACGACGCCCAGGCCGCGCGCGACACCGACGCGCAGATCCTCGACGCGCTTTCCGCGATCAAGGACGATCGGCTGAAGCTGCGGATCATGACCTTTGTCAACGACATCTGCGGCGTCGCCCAGACCCGGACGGCCTGAGTTTGGTATCCGGTCGGACCGTGTTTCGCGGTCCGGCCGGGGTAACGAGTAGGACGAGAGATCGTCACCGGTAATTAGTAGACGCCGCATAGCTCAATGCATTTTCAGTAGCTAGTGACTAGAGCGCCAAGGGTCCCGGCCACCGTCGGGGGAGGAGGCGATCAATTTTTATAGACTGTCCGGGCGCCGGTGTGCGGTGGCCGTCCCGGAAATCCAGGCCGCTGCCGCGGCCTTGAGCGCCCGTCGTTTCCTCCCCAGGATATGGCGGGCGTGCTCGTTTCCGGACGATACCTATCGACGTGGTGGCGTCGCAATCCCGCTTGCGGCCATGCCGGACGCATCGGATAACTGTCGAGATGGCCGCCCTTGCCGGGCCGCCGACACCGGTGAACGCGAGATGACGGATACGGCGCATCCCTATCTGATGATGGCGCGCAACAACGCTTGGGCGAATGAAACCCTGTACGATGCGCTGATACGGCTCCCCGAGACGGCGTTCTGCGGTCCGCGTCCCGGCTTTTTTCCCTCGCTGCGGGTCACGATGGCCCACATTCTGACCGTGGATCGCTACTACCTTGCCGCACTCGAAGGGACACCGACGCCCTACGCCGAGATCGAGACCCCCGAGACGCGCGGCGCCGGGACGCTTGCCGCGGCTCAGGCGGTCGAGGATGCGCGGTTCGTCGCGCTATGCCGCGATCTTGACGCGACGACGCTGGGGCAGAGCCGCGAAACGCCGCGCGATGCGGGCGCACGGTGGGAACGTGTGGACGATCTGCTTCTGCATCTCTTCCAGCACCAGGTGCATCATCGCGGGCAGGCGCATGTCCAGCTGCAGCATGCCGGCGTCGCCCCGCCGCAGCTCGACGATTTTTACCTCGACTACGGTCGGGTGCCGACGGCGCAACGCTGGCGAGACCGGTGACATCTTGGGCGAATGGCGCGGCCGACGCGTGCAGGCGCGGGCTACGAACATCGCGCGGAAACACTTCGACGCCGCCCGCCGAAACCGGTAGTCTGCGCGCATGACAGCTCTATTCGACCTGATTTTCTGGATCGTCCTTCTGATCGCGCTCTTTCTCGGCATTCGCTGGTTGCAGCGGCGCAAGGACAAGTAAACGCGGCGTGGCCTGTCGCCGGGCCGCGCCCACCCCTCGAACACCCGCAAGATGAGACCGTCCCGATGTCCCTGATCACAAGCTGGCTCGAAAGCGCGAATGCGCCCGACACCGACTTCCCGCTCAACAATCTTCCCTACGGCGTGTTTTCCCTTGGCGGAGCGCCCGGACGCTGCGGGGTTGCCATCGGCGACAGCATTCTCGACGTGGCGGCCTTGGAAGAGGCGGGCGTGTTGTCGTTCCAGCGAACGCTGACGACCGGCACTTGGAACGCGTTCATGGCGCTCGGCCCCGCAGCCTGGTCCGCATTGCGGTCCGAACTGACCGCGCTGCTTTCCGAGACGACGGAAACCCGCGCGCAGGTCGAGGCGGCGCTGGTTCCGATGGCGCAGGTCCGGATGCAAATGCCGTTCCGGGTGTCGGAATACACAGATTTCTACGCCAGCCGGAACCACGCCTTCAACGTCGGCTCGATGTTCCGCGGGCCCGAGAACGCATTGCCGCCGAACTGGCTGCACATTCCGATCGGTTATAACGGACGCGCGTCCTCGGTCGTGGTGTCCGGGACGGACGTGCGCCGACCGACGGGGCAGCTGAAGGGACCGGATGACGATGCGCCCCGGTTCGGCCCTTCGCAGCGCTTCGATATCGAACTCGAATTGGGGGCCGTCGTCGGGACCGCCTCTGAGGGGCCGATCGATATCCGCCAGGCCGCGGCCAATATCTTCGGCTACGTGCTGCTCAACGACTGGTCGGCGCGCGACATCCAAGCCTGGGAGTACCAGCCGCTCGGACCCTTCCAGTCGAAGGCGACGGCGACCTCTATCAGTCCGTGGATCGTGACCGCGGCCGCACTGGAACCTTTCCGCGTGCCGACGCCCGAGCGCGAGATCGAACTGCTCGACTATCTCAAGGAAGATGGCCCATCGCTTTATGACATCGCGCTCGAGGTGGCGATCACGCCCGAGGGCGGCACGGAACAGGTGCTGTCGCGCACCAACTACCGCGAGATGTACTATTCCGCCGCCCAACAGCTTTGTCATCACACCGCGTCGGGTTGTCCGATGCGGGTGGGCGACTTGCTGGGCTCCGGCACGATCTCGGGGCCCGACAGGGAGAGCCGCGGCTCGCTGCTCGAACTCAGCTGGGGCGGCAAGGAGCCCATCGAACTCGACGGCGGCACGACGCGTAGCTTCATCGAGGATGGCGACACCCTGACCTTGCGCGGCGCGGCGGAAGGGAACGGCTACCGCGTGGGCTTCGGCGCATGCACCGGCAAGCTCCTGCCGGCACGGGGATGAACCCGCCTTGAGCTTCAAGAGCAGGCGCGCGAATTCGCCGAGCCCATCGCGCGGAAAGGTCAGCCGAAGGTCGACAGTATGCAGATCCAGATACCGCTGACGCGTGACCTCGTGCTGATCGGCGGAGGGCATGCGCATGCGCTGGTGCTGCGCATGTGGGGCATGAACCCGCTGCCCGGCGTGCGCGTGACGCTGATCGATCCGAACCCGGCGGCGCCTTACACGGGGATGTTGCCGGGCCATGTCGCTGGCCACTACCGGCGCGAGGAACTCGACATCGACCTCGTGCGGCTTGCCCGCTTTGCCGGGGCGCGGCTCATCCTGGGTGCGGCGACGGCGATCGATCCGCAGGCGCGGACGGTCAGCGTGGCGGGGCGCGGCCAGATTGCCTGGGACGTGGCCTCGATCGACGTCGGCATCCATGGGCGGATCCCGGGCATCGCGGGGTTCGACGAACACGCCGTGGCCGCCAAGCCTCTCGATATCTTCGCGGATCGCTGGCGGACGTACTTGGCGAGCGTCGCCGCGGGCGATGTCCCGGCTGAGGCCGCCGTGATTGGCGGCGGGGTCGCGGGGGCCGAATTGTCACTCGCGATGGCCTTTGCGCTGCGCGAAGTGGCCCGTGCGACCCCGAAGCTCACGCTGATCGAGGCCGGGCAAGACCTCCTGAGTGCAACGCCGTCGGCCCGGCGTGGCCTCGCCGCGGCGATGGAGCGCCTGGGCGTCACGGCGATCACCGGCGCGGAGGTCGCGGGTGTGCGGCAAGATGGCGTGACCCTCGCGGACGGCCGGCATGTGCCGAGCCGCTTCACCGTGGGCGCGGCCGGTGCTTATGCGCATCCGTGGCTGGCGCAGACCGGATTGCCGGTCACCGAGGACGGCTTCGTCCGGGCCGGCGCGGATTTGCGGGTGGTCGGTCAGGACTCGCTTTTCGCGGTGGGCGACTGCGCGCATCTCGACGCCGCGCCGCGACCCAAGGCCGGGGTCTTCGCGGTCCGGGCGGCGAAACCGCTTCTCGACAACCTGCGCGCGGTTCTGTCTGGGCGCGAGACGCGTCCGTTCCACCCGCAGCGCCATTACCTCAAGCTGATCTCTCTTGGGGACAAATCCGCCATTGCCGAGAAGTGGGGTCGCAGCGTCGCACATCCCGTGCTGTGGCGCTGGAAGGACCGGATCGACCGGGCGTTCATGGAAAAGTTCCAGACCTTTCCGGAAATGCGGCAATCTTCACTGCCTGCGGAGGTCGCGGCAAGTGTTATCGAAACCCTGGGCGAGAGGTCCGACCCCCTGTGTGGCGGCTGCGGGTCGAAAGTGGCGCCCGGCGCGCTTGGCGCGGTGCTGGACGCATTGGACCAGCCCGGCCGCGCCGACGTGCTCTCGGGTCCGGGCGATGATGCGGCGGTGCTCGACACGGGGGGTGTGCGGCAAGTGCTGACGACGGACCACCTGCGCGCCTTTACCGACGACCCCGGCTTGATGGCGCGGATCACGGCGGTGCATGCGCTCGGTGATATCTGGGCGATGGGCGCGGCCCCGCAGGCGGCGCTCGTCTCGGTGATCCTGCCGCGCATGTCGGAGGCACTGCAGGCGCGCACCATGTCCGAAATCATGCAGGCGGCCGGCGCGGTTCTGGGAGCTGCGGGTGCCGAGATCGTCGGCGGTCATTCGACCATGGGCGCCGAGATGACGATCGGATTCTCGATCACCGGGTTGCTCGACGGCGCGGCGATCACCCATGGTGGCGCTCGGCCCGGCGACGCGCTGATCCTGACGCGCCCGATCGGCACCGGCACGCTGCTCGCGGGCGAGATGCAAGGCAAGGCCCGGGGCAGGGACGTGGCGTGGGTCCTGGCGGCAATGGCCCGGCCGCAGGACGATGCCGCGCGGATCCTGTCGGATGCGCATGCGATGACGGACGTCACCGGCTTCGGCCTGGCCGGGCATCTCATGGCGATCTGCCGCGCCTCGAAGCTGGCCGCGAAGATAAACCTCGATGCCGTGCCGCTCTACGACGGCGCGCTGGACCTCGCGGAAGCGGGGATACGCTCGACGATCTGGGCGGCGAACCGGGCGGCGGCCCCCGTCGCAGGGGCCGAAGGCGCGCGTGGCGCGCTGCTGCACGACCCGCAGACCAGCGGCGGACTGCTGGCGGCGGTCGATCCCGACGCGGCGCGTCCGCTGGTCGCCAGCTTGCGCAACGCCGGTCATGCGGCAGCGGTCGTGGGACGCTTGGAAACCGGCCCGCCATCGATCCGCAGCGGTTCGGATTGAGCGCCGGAGTTTTGCAAAACTCCGGCCCGTTTTCTTGCAAGAAAACGGGTATGGATGTCCGGTCCTCGAAAAATCGGTTCAGGTGGACAGCAAGCGTCGCGCGGTGTCGCGCAGGGTCGGCTCGGACAGATCCCGCAGCTCCAGCGTCTCGATGCCGTCCGACGGGGTCATGCGCTGGTAGCGCGGATCGTAATGCGTGGTGATCAGCGTCGCGGCCAGATCCCGGTATGCCCCCTGCGCCGCCAGCTTGCGCCAGTCGGCAACCTGCGAATGCCCGTGATATGTCACCAGCTTGCCCAACACCGCGTCGAGCCGGTCGGAATCGGCCACCATGTCGGGGTAGCTTTCGACCAGATGCCTCGCGCGCGCTGCAAGCGGCGCGCTGATCCGGATCCGTCGCGCCGAGCCCATCGCCTGCCAGAGCATAGGCGGGATCACCCGCTGGCCGATCTTGCTGCTTTCGGCCTCGACGAAGACCGTGCGCGCAGGATCAAGCCGGCGCAGGCTTTCCGCAAGACGGCTTTCGAACATCTTCTGGCTCGGCTGCGCCTCGCCTGTCGGGCCAAAGACCGAGCCGCGATGCTCGGCCATCGCCTCGAGGTCCAGCATCTGGCCGCCCTCGTCGGCGATCAGGTGCAAGAGCCGCGTCTTGGCTGTCCCGGTGCCGCCGTCGATGACCACGACCGGCGGTGCCACGCGCCGATCGTAGAGCAACTCGGCCACGCAGCGGCGATAGGACTTGTAGCCGCCCTCGATGGTGTCGGCGCGCCAGCCCACCTGTTTCAGGATTGTCGTGAAAGAGCCCGAGCGCTGCCCGCCGCGCCAGCAGTAGACCAGCGGGCGCCAGCCGCCGTCCCGGTCGGCCAGCGGTCCCTCGAGATGGGTCGCGGCGTTGCGCGAGACCAGCGCGGCGCCGATCTTGCGGGCGAGAAACCGGTCCTGGCGCACGTAGATCGTCCCGACCTTGGCCCGCTCGGCGTCCGAGAGGACCGGCAGGTTGATCGCACCGGGCACGTGATCCTCGGCGAATTCCGATGGCGAGCGCACGTCGACGACCTGATCGAACAGCAGAGTGTCGAGGTCCTCGAGCCTACCCAGAACCTGCGCCATCCTCTCAGGCCGGCTCGGTCCGGGCCAGCGCGTCGGCGCGCATCTTCGACAGCGTCACGCGCGGGGTCAGCGCCTCGGGCGAAATCGCCAGCGACAGGACCGCCCCGGTTTCCGAGGCCAGGGCGCGATCGAAGGCGGCAGCGAAATCCTCCGTCCGCTCGACGCGCTCGCCGTGAAAGCCGTAGACTCGCGCCAGGGCCGCGAAATCCGGGTTGTGCGTCATTGTCGTGCCAGAGACGCGCTCGGGGTAGCTGCGTTCCTGATGCGCGCGGATGGTGCCGTAGATGCCGTTGTCGAGCACGAGCACGACCGGTTGCGCTCCGGCCTGTGCCGCGGTGGCAAGCTCCTGGCAGGTCATCTGGAAATCCCCGTCGCCGGCGAAGCAGACGACCGTACGGTCGGGATGGGCGACCTTGGCTGCGATGGCGGCGGGAAGCCCGTAGCCCATCGCGCCGGATTGCGGGGCCAGCAGGCGGCTGTGCGGCCCGAAGCGGAAGAACTTGTTGGGCCAGACCGCGAAATTGCCTGCGCCGTTGGTCAGGATCACGTCCTCGGGCAGGGTGTCCCGCAGGTGCGCCATGACCGCGACCATGTCCACGGGCGAGGGCTGGGCCGGAGCGTCGAAACTCGCCTCGAAGTCGCGTCGACCCGTCGCGCACCAGTCGGACCAGCCGCCTTCGACGGGCTGCAACGCCTGTGCAAAGGCGTTGGGCCCGGACTGGATACCGAGCGCGGGCCGGTAGATCTTGCCGATTTCCGCCTCCGAGGCATGGACATGGATTAGCCTCTGGCGCGGCTCGGGCACCGAGAGCAGCGTGTAGCCGTCGGTCGTCATCTCGCCAAAGCGCACGTTGACGGCGAGGATCGTGTCGGCCTCCCTCAGCAGGCGCTTGGCATGCGCAGGCATCCCGACGCCGGCCTCGCCACAGAAAACCGGCGAAGCATTGTCGAACTGGTCCTGGTAGCGGAAGGCGGCGAGAACGGGAATGCCCGAGCTTTCCGCAAAGCTCTGCAGCGCCGCGCGCCCGGGCTCGTTCCAGTTGCAGCCGCCGAGCAGGATCAGCGGTCTCTCCGATACGCGCAGCATCTCGGCGACACCGGCCATTGCGGCCGGCGACGGGGCGGCTTCGAACACCTCGGACGGGGCTGACACCGGCGCGGCATCTGTCTGTGCGACCAGCATGTCCTCGGGCAGGGCGATGACCACCGGTCCCGGCCGTCCGGCGGTCGCGGTCTTCCAGGCGCGCGCGATGATCTCCGGCATGCGCGCGACGTCGTCGATCTCGACCGCCCATTTCGCCATCGTGCCGAAGACCGCGCGATAGTCGAGTTCCTGAAACGCCTCGCGGCCTTTCATGTCGGTGCCGACCTGGCCCACGAAAACCAGCATCGGGGCCGAATCCTGCATCGCGGTGTGAATGCCGATCGACGCGTTGGTGGCCCCCGGCCCGCGGGTGACGAAACAGATCCCCGGGCTGCCGGTCAGCTTGCCCCAGGCGGCGGCCATGAAGGCGGCGCCGCCTTCCTGCCGGCAGAGCACGAAATCGAGCCGTCCGGCGGTGTCGTGCAGCGCGTCGAGCACGGCGAGGTAGCTTTCGCCGGGAACGCCGAAGCTTTTCGTGGCGCCCAGTCCGAGCAGGCAATCGACCAGCAGCCGGCCTCCGTTGCGTGTCATCGTCGTCCCTCCGCGGAAGATGCGTTCCTGCGGGTTGTGGCGCGACACGGGGATGCTTGCAAGGGGCCGTCTTGCGGGCGCCGCGCATCGGTCACGGGGGGAATTTGCGCTTTCCCCGGGCCGTGCGATGGGATTGTGTGGCCGCCAGACCCGTTCTGACTCGCAGCCGAAAGGACCACCATGCGCCGCATCACCGAACCGGAACGCCAGATCGACGTGATCCGCGAAACCGACGTGATCGTCGTGGGCTCGGGTCCCGGCGGGCTTGCCGCCGCCCTTGCTGCCGCCCGGGCCGGGGTCGAGGTGGTGCTCGTCGAGCGCTTCGGCTGCATGGGCGGCAACATCACGGTTGTCGGCGTGGAGGGCTTTGCCTGGTACCGGCACGAACAGACCGTCGAGGCCGGCGGCATTGGGCGCGAATTCGAGGATCGCGCCAAGGACATGGGCGCGGCGGTGCCCGAAAGCCAGTCGCTCAGCTACGAACTCGACAGCGAGGGATTCAAGATCGTCGCCGACCGGCTGGTCGAGGAGGCCGGGGTGCAGCCGATGCTGCACCGGCAGTTTGTCGCGCCTGTGATGGACGGCGACGCGATCACGGGGATCATCACCGAGTCGAAGGCCGGACGCGAGGCGATCCTCGGCAAGGTGGTGATCGACGCCACGGGTGATGCCGACGTCGCGCACCGCGCCGGCGCGCCGACCCGGATGACGCCGCCCGAGGGCATGATGGCGGCCTCGGTGATGTTCCACCTCGCCGGGGTGGACAAGCGCACCTTCATGGCGGGGATCCAGAACGATCCGCAGACCTACAAGGACTGGGGCGGGGGCGGCGAATGGGTGATCGAGACCTCGGGCAAGGAAGACGCGATGTTCTCGCCCTTCATCAAGAAACCCTTCGACGCCGCGATCCGCGACGGGCTGATCCCGGCGCACCTGACGACCATCGCAGGAACCTGGGGGGCGATGCATGACACCGGCGAGCTGACCTACATGAACCTGATCCAGCTCGACGGCGTGGACGGCACCGATCCCGACTCGCTGACGCGCGGCGAAATCGAGGGGCGGCGCCAGGTCGGTCACGCGATCGAGGCGCTGAAACGCTACATGCCGGGCTGCGGAAACGCGCGGCTGCGCAACTTCGGCATGAGCATCGGCATCCGGGACACGCGCAAGATCGACGCGCTTTACGACATGACCGAAACTGACGTGCGCGAAGAGGGCCGGTTCGAGGATTCGATCGGGATTTATCCCGAATTCATCGATGGCTACGGCATCCTTATCCTGCCGACTACCGGACGCTACATGCAGATCCCGTTCCGGTCGCTGCTGCCCAAAAAGATCCGCAACCTCGTCGTCGCGGGACGGTCCAGCGGTGGTGACCGCATCGCACATGCCGCGACGCGCAACATGTCCTGCTGTGCGGTCATGGGGCAGGGGGCCGGGATCGCCGCCGCCCAGGCGGTGCGCTCGAACCGCGATCTGGCGGAGGTCGACATCGTGGCGGTGCAGACCGAACTGGCGCGCCAAGGCGTGCGTTATAGCTGAGCTACCATCCGAAGCGGTCGCGGATGCGGTAGACCAAAACCGAAGGCGCCAGAAACCAGGGGCTGCCGGAATAGAACGGCCGGGTCGGGCAGGGAATGCGGTCGAAGGCGGTGTCGCCGCCTTCGAGCCCTGCCGCCTTGCGACCGATCTTCATGCCCAGATAGCCGGCCATGCCGGTCCCCGAGCCGCAGTATCCCATCGCGTGATAGAGTCCGCGATCCTCGCCCGCGTGCATCAGCGTGTCGAAAGTGTAGCCCACGGTGCCGCACCACGAGCGGCGGATGCGCGTGTCTGAGAGCTCCGGGAAGAGCCGGCGCAGGTCGGCCAGCAGCCGTGGGCCGGTGACGTCCGGGTCGGTCTCGGACAGCGATACGCGCCCGCCGAACAGGATGCAGGACCGGTCCGGCGAGGGGCGGTAGTAGGTGACCAGCCTTCGCGTGTCCGACAGGATCCGGTCGGTCGGCAGCAGGCGGTCCATGAGACCCTGCGGCAGCACCTCGGTCGCGATCATGTAGGAACCGATCGGGATCACGCGCCGCCGGTGCCACGACGAGAGGGGGCCGCTGTAGCCGTTGGTGGCAAGGATCACCTTGCCGGCGCGGATCGTGCCCTTCGCTGTACGCAGGCGAAAGCCCGCCACTGTGCGCTCGAGTTCGGTGGCGCGGGCGTGCGGCACGATCC